>JBKPGF010000038.1:0-36443 GCA_046729255.1 Actinomycetota bacterium | reverse complement strand
GCCTTCGCCGTACGAAAGGCAGCGTCCGCGAAGCACCCGCGTCCCGTCCAGCCCCGCTGCAAGCTCGTTCGTCAACCGTGACTTGCCGAGGCCTGCAGCGCCGAGGACGGTCACGAGACGCGCCTGCGGGGACTCGCGCACCGCGTCGAACCCCGCCCGAATTTGCGCCAGCTCGTCGCTCCGGCCGACGAGTGGTGAGTCGAGCCTGCGCGTGTAGCCGGCGGCCCAGAGGTCGACGTCGACGAGCCTGTATGCCGGCACGCGTTCAGACTTTCCCTTCAGGGCCAGCGGCTCGACCGGCTCGACACGCACGGCGTCGCGGACCAGGAGTCTCGTCCCCGAACCGATGAGCACCTCGCCCGCCGGCGCCGCCTGCTCGAGGCGGGCGGCGACGTTGACGGCGTCTCCCGTGACGAGCGTCTCGCCTTCACCGCCTACGACGACCTCCCCGCTGTTGACGCCGATGCGAGCCTCGAGCCCGTGTGCGCCGACGGCGTCCCGCATCTCGCAGGCGGCGCGGACGGCCCTAAGCGCGTCGTCCTCGTGGGAGACAGGGATACCGAAGACCGCCATCACCGCATCCCCAACGAATTTCTCGACCGTTCCGCCGTGGCGCTCGAGAATGACGCGCAGGTCCTCGAAGTAGCGCCGCATGCGCGCGCGGAGCGCCTCGGGATCGGTCGACTCGCCGAGGCTCGTCGAGCCCACGAGGTCGCAGAAGAGCACGGTGACGACCTTGCGGGACTCCCGTTCCACCGGCCGAGTGTAGGCCGTCTGAGTCAGGCGTTCGCGATAACGGAGGCGTCGAGCTCGCGCACTGACGACAGGCCGGCGAGCGCCATCGTGATGTCTGTCTCCGCCCAGAGGTTGCGGAGCACCGTCTCCACGCCTTCCTGTCCTCCCACGGCCAGCCCGTAGGCGTACGGCCGGCCAACTAGCACGGCGTTCGCGCCGAGCGCCATCGCCTTGACCACATCAGCACCGTGGCGGATGCCGCCGTCCATGAGCACGGTCGGCCCCGGGCCGACGGCTTCGCGTACCTCGACGAGCGCGTCGAGCGCCGCGACCGCGCCGTCCACCTGCCGCCCGCCGTGGTTGGAGACGATGACGCCCTCGACGCCGGCGTCCAGCGCGAGCTTCGCGTCCTCCCCCGTCAGCACGCCCTTGACGAGCATCGGCAGGTCGGTCAGGTCACGCAGCCACGCGAGGTCGTCCCACGTCAGGGAGAGGTGCGGAAACGTCGAGAGCATCGTCGCCGCCGCGGCGAGCAGGTCCTCCTCCGGCGGCTTGGCGAGCTTCGCGCAGAAGACAGGATCCGAGAAGAACTGCGCGCAGCCTTCGCCCTTGATGAACGGCAGATACGAGCGGCGCAGGTCGCGCGGCCGCCAGCCGAGGATCGGCGTGTCGAGGGTGACGACGACCGCCGAAAAGCCGGCCGACTTCGCGCGCGAGAGCAGGCTGGCGACGATCTCCCGATCGTTGATCCAGTAGAGCTGGTACCAGCGCGGGGCGTCGCCCATCGCCTCGGCGATGTCCTCGATGGAGGACGACGCAGCCGTGGAGAGGCAGAAGGGGATACCGAGCTCCGCGGCGGCGCGAGCGCAGGCCACTTCGCCTTCGGCGTGAGCGATCGAGAGCACGCCGATCGGCGCGAGGAGGAAGGGTGCTGGCGAATGCGTGCCGAGTACGTCGACGGAGAGGTCGCGCTCCGTGTTGCCCGTGAGCATGCGCGGCTTGATTCGGCGCCGCTCGAACGCCTCGCGGTTCGCGCGCATCGTCGCCTCACCGCCGGCACCGCCGGCGATGTAGCCGAACGCGCCGGGGTCGAGCTTCTCCTCCGCGAGTGCCTCCCACTCTTCGGCTGACACCGGCCATTTGCACTGGCCGGAGATGTAAATCGCGTTCTGCACCGACGTGCCCTCGAATGTCATGCCGCCGCCTCCAGCTTCGCTCGCTCGTCGTCTGTGAGCGGCCTGGCCGCCCGCTGCTCGGGATCCCACACTGCGAACACGGCCTCGGTCTCGGCCGCAACCCGGCCGTCGGAGCCGGCACGAAGCTGAAGCGCCAGCGTCACGCTCGAGGTCCCCAGCCGCACAACTCGAACGCTCCCGACGACCTCCGCGTCGGCCATCCGCAGCTCGCTGCGATAGTCCGTCGCCAGCCGGACGACGACGTAGTCCCACACCGTGCCCTTGGGCAGGTCGAGCACGTCGCGGAACCACGCGTCCACGATCTCCTCGCCGTACGTCTGGTAGACGGCCTGGTTGACGTGGCCGAGCGCGTCGAGGTCGCGCCAGCGGATGTCGATGCGCTTCTCGGTCAGGCGCAATAGCCTATGCCGAGTGACGCTCGACCGCTCCCTCATCGGCACCGCCACCGAGCCGCAGGCATTCGACATCGAGAAGGGCGCGATCGTGCGGCTCGCCGAGGCGATCGGCGATACCTGCCCCGAGTACCTCGAGGGCACCGTCGCGCCGCCGACCTTTCCAACGCTTTTCAACTTTCGCCTGCGGCACCCGGCGCTCGAGTCGATCGACCCGGCGCGGTTCATCCACGGCGACCAGGAATACGTCTACGAGCGACCGCTGCGCGCGGGCGACCGTGTCACCTGCGTGACGAAGATCGCGGACGTGAACGAGAAGGAGACAAAGATCGGGACGGCCACGTTCGTCGTCACCGAGACGGAGGGCCGAGACGACGGGGGGGAGCTCGTCTTCACGGGCCGCGCGACCTTGATCGTGAGATGAAGGCGGGCGACGAGCTGACACCGCTCGTGAAGGAGCCCGTGAGCCGGGTTCAGCTCGTGCGGTACGCGGGGGCATCGGGCGACTTCAACCCGATCCACTGGGATCCCGAGCGTGGGGCGGAGATGGGTCTGGGCGGCGTCATCGCGCACGGGATGCTGAGCATGGGGTTTCTCGGCCAGTACGCGGCCGGTCTCGGCGGCGCCGAGAACGTCCGTCGCCTGAAGGTGCGCTTCGGTGCGATGGTGCGGCCGGGCGACGTCCTTACGTGCAAGGGAGTCGTGCGCGAGGTCGACGGCACGCGGGCGACGCTCGACATCTGCGCGGAAAACCAGAACGGCGAGAAGGTGACAACCGGCGAAGCGGAGGTAGACATCGGATGAGGTTCGAGGGGAAGGTGGCGCTCGTGACGGGCGGGGCTCGCGGCATTGGTGCTGCGACTGCGGCGCGGTTCGCGGAGGAGGGCGCGAAGGTCGCTGTCACCGATCTTGACTTCGACGACGAGGGACCGGCGCTGCAGATCGCGTGCAACGTCATGAACCGCGACGAGGTCGAGGGGGCCGTTGAGCAGACCGTCTCGGAGCTCGGAGGGCTCGACATTCTCGTCACGTGCGCGGGCGTCATCCGCGACAACCTGCTCTTCAAGATGACCGACGACGACTGGCAGACCGTCATCGACACCCATCTTCGCGGCACGTTCCTCTCGGCTCAGGCTGCGCAGAAGCACATGGTCGAGCAGAAGTCGGGGAAGATGGTCCTCATCTCGTCGACGTCGGCCCTCGGCAACCGCGGGCAGACAAACTACGCGGCCGCGAAGGCGGGCATCCAGGGCATGGCGAAGACCTTCGCCATCGAGCTGGGGCCATTCGGTATCAACGTCAACTGCGTCGCACCGGGCTTCGTTGTCACGCAGATGACGCAGCAGACCGCAGAGCGCGTCGGCGTCGACTTCGAGGACTTCCAGAAGTTCTCGGCCGAGCAGATCCCGCTGCGGCGCGTGGGTCAACCAGACGACATCGCCGGCGTGATCGCCTTTCTGTGCTCGGACGACGCGAGCTTCGTCTCGGGCCAGGTGATCTACGTCCGCGGCGGTCCGTAGCTAGAGCGCCGGGCCCGACGTCCCGCCCCAGTCCTCGGGCACGACGTCAGCGATCGACTGTGAGAACGTCCAGCGATGGCCGCCGAGGTCGATTGCGTTGTACTGTCGCTCCCCGTACGGGTGGTCGGTGGGCGGCGCTACCACATCGGCCCCGTGCTGCTGCGCCTGCTCATGGTGGGCGTCGACGTTCTCGACACGCACCATGACATTCGCCCGTGTCGACCCGAATCCACCTTGCGTCACCGCGATGCAGCCGTCGCCGACGGCGAGCTGTGCCCGATGGGTTCCGATGCGCCAGCGTTCGGTGAAACCGAACGTCTCGCATAGCCAGCTGACGGCCTCGCCGACGTCGTCGTATGCGAGCACGGGGATGACCGTGCTGTCCGGCATCGAGCGGTTCGCAAGCACCGTCTACGAGGTCAGCTGCGGGTCGAGACGCGTGGTCGCCCACGGATGTTTCGCACGCCAGACGTCGAGGTCCGCGAGGAGCGTCATTGCCTGGCGGAAGTCCTGCGGGTCGTGGCCCGACACTGTGAGCTCGCCGTCCCTCTCGGGGACCACGTCGTAGCCTCGGGTCCGCAGGAACTCGCTGAGCTCCGGCACCAGTTCGGGAATGTCCATTCGGACGCGCACGATCCTGGACAGTCGATGCTAGCGCGCTTGGGACGGCCTGGCGGGACGTCGCTCGTCGTCGGGACGCGCTGATCGTTCCGAAGACGCAGCCTCAGGGCGATCCAGCGCGTCAAGGACGGCTCAGTCGATGTTCCGCCAGGCCGTCCGTCAATAGCGGTCGAGCTCGACGAGCCGCTCGTCGCTGATACCGAAGTGGTGCGCGACCTCGTGCAGCACGACCCGCCGGATCTCGCGGCGCAGTCGCTCCGGATCTCCTCCGTACATGCGCTCCAGCGGCCCGCGGAAGATCGTGATCTTGTCCGGCAGCGCGCCTGCGTAGAACGAGCCGCGCCGGGTTAGGGGAACGCCCTGGTAGAGACCGAGCAGGGGCATGCCCGCCGGGGGCTCGTCCTCGACCACGACCTCGACGTTCGACATGAAGTCGCCGAGGTCGCTGGGGAGCGAGTCGAGCGCATCTCGAACGGCCTCGTCGAAGTCGAGCATGACGGCAGGCTAGCCGGGCCGCTTCTGGTCAGCGCAGCGGTTTCGTGGAGCGGAGGCGCAGATCGGCGTCCTCCGAATAGTGGACCCTGCCGATGAGGATCTTGCGGCTCGTGCGGTTCGAGAGCACGATCCGGAGCGGCAGCCCGCTGCGCTCGTCGAGCCACCACTCGGTCGTCTCAGAGCCGTCGTCACCTCCCGTCACCCGACCCACCGTCCGCACGTGCACAGCCCCGAGCCGTGAGCCGCCGACAGCGACGCCCTCGACGCCGAGGACGCGCGTCTCGCCTTCCTGCTCCCCGTGTTCGGAGCGGCACTTGAACGGGCTCGTGTTCGTGTCGTCTGCCGGCACGAGAACGCCCTCGGTGCAGGTATAGCCCGTTCGGTCGCCCTGCCCGAAGAACTCGTGAGCGACCTCCCACTTCGCGAGCTCGATCCCAGAATCCGTCGCGCAGAGCCGCCACGTCACGGAGCGCTCCTCGAACGGCTGCCAGAGCAGCCTCATGCCGCACGGGACCACGACGAGCGTGACCGTCGTCGCCTTCGGATAGCGGTGCGTGGCGCCTCCGAGGGCGTCGATGGATTCCTCGCCGCGGGTTCTATAGAGATAAACGCCGGCGAGCTCCCCTGAGCCCCGCTCGCCTTCGTGGAAGCGCTCGAGCACGTCCTGGATGGAGACCGGCGTCGCCTTGTCGTTGAGGAGCAGGCCGCTTGCGATCGCTACGGCGACTCCCCCGGCGACGACGAGCGGCACGAGGACCAGTCCCGCGATGACGAGCCGCCGACGGCGTGTCATGGCGCGGATGCGACCGTCGCGCTCGCCGCCTGCTCATCGTCTCCGGCGTCGTCGTAGAACTGGCGGGCCCAGCGCCGGTAGAGGCCGATCGGCCCGTCGCCCTGCGCGAGCGCCGGGCGCTCGCGGTACTGCTTGTTCTCCCAGATCGGGAAGTCGGCTCTCGCGCTGTGGGCAAAGCCCCAGAGGACGAGTTGCGTGAGGAAGCGGTCGACGAGGGGGTTGTTCTTCCCCCGGACGCTCGCGGCAAGCTGCAGGGTCAAGCGCTGCTCGTCGATCGGCGTCGGCAGTACCCAGAGGCGCGCCTGGATGGCGGGCCTGGTCACGCGAACCTCGACGAGCGAGTAGCCGAGCCCGTAGATGTGGGTCTCGAACTCGAAGGCGATCGAGCGCCAAGGCATCGGCGACGGCAGTGGCTGCTCGGCGAAGAACGCCGTGCTGAGGTATGGGCCGTCAGTGACCGCTTCCCGCAGCATGCCCACGTTGCGATAGCCGTGGACGATCGCGAAGTGGCCGAGATCGACACTGTTCTCGGTCGTCTCCTGTGGGTGGTCGCGCAGGACATACCGTCGGCACCGGACCGGCGTCCACCCGTCGCCGTCGAGTCGGGGCACCTCCCAGGATGGCTCTCGCCCGCCGTGCCACGCGAGCACGAGGCCGTTTACGTCCCGCACGAGGCGCTGCGTCAGCCGCGCCTGCGTGGGCGGCTTCGTCCCGTAGCCCGTGCGGACGCAGACGCCGGCCGTGTCGTATGCGAACGAATGGAACGGGCAGACGATGAGCTCCCCGTCCACCCGTCCGCCATGGCCGAGATGTGCGCCGAGGTGCGCGCAGTACGGGTCGACCGCTCGCATGACCCCGGAACGCGTCCGGTAGACGACGAGGTCGTCGCCCATGAACGAACGAGAGAGCACTCTGCCGGGTGCCAGTTCGGACGCCAGTCCGAACGCGTACCAGCCGGTTGGGTACGGCGGCAGGCTCATAACGCCCCGCGACCTTAACCTCCGCGATCGAACGCGTCTATTCTCGGTCCGTGGACGTGCGTCCACTGATCCATCTCGACAACGTCGTCAAGCGCTACGACACGCCCGCAGGGAGCCTCACTGCGCTGCGCAACGTGAGCCTCGAGGTCGGGTCGGGCGAGTTCGGCGCCGTGATCGGGAAGTCGGGCAGCGGCAAGAGCACCCTCGTCAACATGATCACGGGGATCGACCGCCCGTCGAGCGGCGGCGTCTGGGTCGACCAGACGGCCGTGCATGAGCTGACAGAGGGGGCGACCGCTCAGTGGCGGGGCCGGTCGGTGGGCGTCGTCTTCCAGTTCTTCCAGCTGCTGCCGACCATCTCCCTCGTCGACAACGTCGTGCTGCCCATGGAGTTCTGCCGTCTGTGGACGCCGCGCGAACGTCGCGCGCGTGCGCTGGAGCTGCTCGAGCGGGTCGGCCTCGCGGAGAAGGCGAGGAAGCTGCCTGCGGCCGTTTCGGGTGGTGAGCAGCAACGGGTCGCAATCGCGCGAGCCCTCGCCACCGACGCACCCCTGCTCGTCGCGGACGAGCCGACGGGCAACCTCGACTCGGGCACCGCCGCCTCGATGATCGACCTCTTCGAGCACCTCGTCGCCGACGGGAAGACGGTGCTGATCGTGACGCACGACAACGACCTCGCGGCGCGGGCAACACGCACCGTCGTCGTGGCGGACGGCACGGTCGTCAACGAGTACGTGCGCCGGGCGCTCGCGACATTCGACCTCGACCAGCTCGGCGTCGCCACGGCACACCTTCGGCCCGAGACGTACCCGCCTGGCGCCGTCATCGTTCGCCAGGGGGACGTGGCCGACGCGCTGTACATCATCACGAAGGGCGAGGTCGAGGTGTTCCTGCGGCACCCGGACGGCGCGGAGGTGATGGTCAACCGGCACCGGCACGGCGAATACTTCGGCGAGATCGCGCTGCTGCGCGGTGGAACGCGCCGCGCGACTGTGCGCGCCGGGCCGGAAGGAGCCGACGTCATGGCGCTCGATCGCGAGACGTTCGAGCAGCTCATGCATGAGTCCGAGCCGGCGCAGCAGGAGTTCCTGCGCGAGATCGACGCCCGGCTTGCGGCCTCCTGATGGGCTCGGCCCGCGCACGGAAGATCGTCGGCGACCTGCGGGCCACCCCCACCCGCACGGTGCTCGTGATCCTCTCGATCGCCATCGGAGTCGCCGTTGTCGGCATGGTCGCCGGCGCGCGTTCGCTGATGATCGCGACGCTCGACGCGAGCCGCGACGAAGGCGCGTTTCCCAGCGCGACGCTTCGGGTCGAGTCACTGCCGCCGGACGCCCTAGCGGTGGCGCGCGGTACTGCGGGAGTGGTCGACGCCGAGGTGCGCCGAGTGGTCGGCGCGCGCTTGCTCGAGGACGGGACCTCGCGCGACCTGGTCCTGTTCGCGCTTCCGCGGTTCGACGGGCAGCGCATCGGGCGCGTCACGCGAGGTCGAGGCGAATGGCCTCCATCGCGTGGGACGATGCTCGTCGAGAGGGCGTCGCTGGGAGAGTTCGGCGCAAACGTCAACGACAGGGTCGACGTCCAACTGCCGATGGGCGAGCGGGGGACGGTGCGCGTGTCGGGAACCGTGCATGACGTCAACTTCCCGGCGACCCGTGTCTCGGGGATCCTCTACGGCTACGTCACCGCCGAGACGCTCCGGCGCCTCGGCGATCGCGGCCGTCCGAACGAGTTGCTGCTGCGGGTCCCGGGCGAGCGACGTGATGCAGAGCGGGCAGCCGCGGGCGTCAGGAGACGCCTCGAAGCGGAAGGCGTCGTCGTCAACGAGACGATCGTCCCGGAGCCGGGCCGCTTCTGGGCCGCCGATCCGGTCAACGCGATGGTGCTGCTGCTCACCGTTCTCGCCGTCGTGTGCCTGGTCATGGGCGTCTTTCTCGTCGTCAACGTCGTCTCGGCCACCGTAACCCAGCAGCGGCGGCAGATCGGCGTCATGAAGGCGATCGGCGCCCGGCCCCGCGAGGCGGCTGAGCTGTACCTGGCGAGTGCCGGCATCTATGGGCTGGCCGCGTTCGTCATAGCCGTTCCGCTGGCGGCGGTTGGAGCGCTCTTGCTCATCGACTACGCCGCCGGGCTGATCAACCTCAATGCGGCGCCGTTCTCGTTCCCGCCGTATGTCCTTGCCATCCAAGCGGCTGCAGCCATCGCGCTGCCGCTCGTCGCCGCGCTCGTGCCGGCCTGGCGAGCGAGCCGGCTTACCGTGCGGCAGGCGATCGCCGGCGGCGCGCACGAGGGTAGCCGAGGCATTCCAGGACTCCTTGCCGAGCGTGCGACGCGAGTACCCGTGGCCGCCCGCCTGGCCGTGACGAACGCGCTGCGCCGAAAGGGCCGGCTCGTGCTGACCGTTGCCGCACTCGCGCTCGGCGGAGCCGTCTTCGTCGGCGTCCTCAGCACGCGCGAGTCGCTGGCCAGGACGCTCGACGAGGGAGCGACGTACGGCGGCTACGACGTCAGCGTGAACTTCGAGCGGCCGTACGCGCGCGCCGCGCTCGAGCGGACGGCCCTCGGCACTCCTGGTGTTCGGCGTGCGGAGGCCTGGTCCGTGGAAGGCGCCTACCGGATACGACCGGACGGCGATGAGAGCGAGACGTTCTCCGTCGTAGGCGTCTCACCGGGGTCCGAGCTGTTGCAAACGCGAATCGTGCGCGGACGCGGGTTGCGCCCAAGCGACGGTCGTGTTGTCGTCGTGAACACCGACGTGGTCGAAAGCGAGGACGAGCTCGGCCCGGGCGATCCCATCGTGCTCTCCGTGAACGGTCGCCCACCGGCCTCGTGGCGCGTCGTCGGCGTCGCCCAGCGGATCGCGGCAGGCGCTGTCATCTACGCAGACGGCTCGACGCTAGGTAGTGCGGCAGGCGAAGAAGGTCTCGCACGCCGCCTGGCGGTCGTCACACGCTCTGGGGCGTCCGCGGCGCAGGCCGACGTCGCCGCAGCGCTTACCGATCGGCTCCAGCGCGCAGGGTTCGCCGTCACATCGGCACGGACGAGCGCCGAGCTGAAAGATCTCGACCGGGAGAACTTCGGGACCATCGCCTCGTTCCTCATGGTCATGGCCGTGCTGCTCGCGGTCGTCGGGGGGCTCGGGCTCTCGGGGATGCTGAGCATCAACGTCCTCGAACGGCAGCGCGAGATCGGTGTCCTGCGGGCAATCGGCGCCCGTGACCGCGACGTCACGAAGCTCGTGCTCGGCGAGGGCCTGGTCGTCGCCGCCGCCGGCACCGCCATCGCCGCGCCTCTCGGGCTGCTCGTAGGGCGCGTGCTCAGCGACGCCGTGGGAGACCTTTTTCTCGGCGCGCCGCTCGCGTACTCCTTCTCGACCGTGGGGCTCTTGCTGTGGTTCGGGCTTGCCCTCGTCCTCGCCTTGGCCGCCGGCGCGCTCCCCGCCCGCCGGGCGATGCGGCTACGCGTGCGCGACGTGCTCGCGTACGAATAGCGCCTAGCGTTTGCCCGGTGCCAGTTCCTTGAATTTCGCCTTCAGCGACTGCTCGATCATGTCGCGCCAGCCCTTGTCGCCCTGGGCGACCGCGAGCATGAAGTTCCGCGCCTCGTCGAACGTGATGTGCGGAGGGAGTGGCGGCACCTCCGGATCGGTGACCGCCTCCAGCACCGCCGGCCGATCGGACTCGAGCACGTCGTCCCAGGCCGGACCGACCGCCTCGGGCGAATCGACGCGGATGCCTCTGAGCCCGAGCAACTCCGCGTAGCGGGCGTACGGGAAGTCGGGGAGCTCCTGGGAGGCCTCGAACTTCGGATCGCCCTCGAGCGCGCGCTGCTCCCACGTCACCATGTTCAGGTCACGGTTGTTGAGGACGAGCACCACGAGCCGGGGATCCGCCCATCGTTGCCAGTACTTCGAGATCGTGATCAGCTCGTTGATCCCGTTCATCTGCATCGCACCGTCGCCGACGAGCGCGATCGCAACGCGTTCGGGATATGCGAACTTCGCGGCGATCGCGTATGGGACGCCGGAGCCCATGGTCGCGAGCGTGCCGGAAAGGGAGGCCATCATCCCCCGGCGGATCGGCAGGTACCGGGCGAACCAGTTCGCAGCGGTTCCCGCATCGGACGTGAGAATGCAGTCATCCGGCAGTCGCGACGAGAGCTCCCAGAAGAGCCGCTGCGGATTGACCGGATCCGCCTCGATCTGCGCCTGCTCGTCGAGGATGTCCTGCCACTCGGCGACGTTCCTCTCGATCTGCTCGCGCCAGGATCGATCCCTCTTGCGTTCGAGGAGAGGGATGAGCGCTCGCAGGGTCTCGGAGCTGTCTCCGACCAGGTGAACGTCCATTGGGTAGCGGATGCCGATCATGCGCGCGTCGAGGTCGATCTGGATGCCGCGGGCCTGCCCCTCCTGCGGTAGGAACTCCGAGTACGGGAAGCTCGAGCCGACCACGAGCAGCGTGTCGCAATCCATCATCAGGTCGTACGTCGGCTTCGTCCCGAGGAGCCCGATCGACCCGGTGACGAACGGCAGGTCGTCAGGGACCGCAGCCTTCCCCAGGAGCGCCTTCGCGACGCCGGCTCCGAGGCGCTCGGCCACCTCGATCACTTCGTCGGTGGCTTCGAGCGCTCCCTGGCCGACGAGCATGGCCACGCGCTCGCCGCCGTTCAGCAGCTCGGCTGCGATTCGCAAGTCGGCCTCATGCGGCACGACGCGCGGTCGAGGGAACCCGATGCTCGAGTGGATCGTCCCGTGCTCGTGCTCGGGTTGCTCGATGGCGTCCATCGTCTGGACGTCGTTCGGAACGACGAGGCACGTGACCGTCCGCTCGGCGTGCGCGATCCGCATCGCGCGATCGACGAGATGGCGAACCTGCACCGGGTCGGCGATCTGGTGCACGTACTCGTGGGCCACGTCCTTGAAGAGGGAAACGAGATCGACCTCCTGCTGGTAGCTCCCGCCGAGCGCGGCGCGAGCCTGCTGGCCCACGATCGCGACGACCGGCTGGTGGTCGAGCTTTGCGTCGTAGAGGCCGTTCAGGAGGTGGATAGCTCCGGGGCCTGAAGTCGCGAGGCAGACGCCGACCTTGCCCGTGAACTTCGCGTGCGCGCAAGCCATGAAGGCCGCCGACTCCTCGTGGCGCACCTGCACGAACTCGATCTGGTTCTCGGCCCGCGCAAGAGCGCCCATGATCCCGTTGATGCCGTCCCCGGGGTAGCCGTAGATACGTGTGACGCCCCAGTCGGACAGGCGCTCTACGAGGAAGTCGCCGACGTCCATCGCGCGCCGATTACCCGGCCGCCGACCGTGACAAACGGCGCTAGGAGGGTTTGGCGGAACGGTGCTCGCCGCCAAGGCGCTCCGGGCGTCGCGCAGCAAGGACGCAGGGAGCCCGCGTACTGAACGAAGTACGTGGGCGACCGAGGACACCGCTGCGCGGCGATCCGGTGCGTTCTGGCGACTCAGTCACTGTTTCGCCAGACCCTCCTAGGCGGGGACCGGGGCGCGGAACGGGAAGATTTCCCGCAGACGTTCGAGCAGGTCGCGGTCGCCTTCCGCGACCAGGGTGACGTCCGCGCCCGCGAGGTACGCGACGAGCGTCTCGGGATCGGCCGCGATCACGAGCTCCGCGTCGTCGTCCAGTCCGGGGACGACGTCGAGCCGGCCGTCGTCCAGCCGCAAGGTCACCTGCGCGTCCCTGAAGTCGAGGGCGACCCTCGCGGTCAAGGCCGCCGCCGCCTCGGGGTCGTGGAATGCCTGCAGGGCGACGGCGAACCACCGTCCCTGGGTCTTGTGCTCCGGTGACAGAGGCGCCATCGAGCGTGCGCCCCAGCGGCCGAGCGCGAGCATGATCGGAACGAGCTCCTGCCCGTACTCGGTGAGCTCGTAGACGTTCGACGCCGCGGGTGGCGGCAGGGTGCGGCGAGCCACGATCCCGTCTCGCTCGAGCTGTCGCAGCCGCTGGCTGAGGACGTTCGTCGCGATTCCCGGCAGCCCCTCGCGGAGATCCGTGAACCGCCGCGGACCGAGAACGAGCTCGCGCACGACGAGCAGCGCCCAGCGCTCTCCGACGAGATCGAGAGCGCGCGCGATCCCGCAACGCTGCTTGTAGCTCCGGCTGGTTACCACTTGTTCACAAGAAGTGCGTAGTTGCTTTGCGCAAGTATAACCTGATAGGCTCGGATGGACCAACCAGAGGGAGGTAGAGGATGACGACGACGGCAACGGCTGTCGGCAAGTTTGTCTGGCACGAGCAGGTCTCTTCGGACCCCGGCCAGGCGAAGGACTTCTACACGCAGCTCTTCGGCTGGGGCACGGAGATCTTCGACGCCGGAGAGATGAAGTACTCGATGATCAACGCGAACGGCCAGAACCACGGCGGGTTCGCAACGGCGCAGGAGGGCGCGCCGCCGACACACTGGCTCGGCCACGTCCAGGTCGAGGACGTCGACGGGACGGTCGAGAAGGCGAAGGCCGCCGGCGGCAAGGTCGCGTTCGGCCCTATGGACATGGGTGAGGTCGGGAGGTTCGCGATCGTCGGAGACCCGCAGGGTGCGTACGTCAGCGTCTACCAGCCGGAGAGCGAGGGCGAGGTGGCCGAGGGCGTGTTCGTCTGGGACGAGCTCGGCACCACCGACGTCGACGGCGCCGTGAAGTTCTACGGCGACGTCTTCGGCTGGACCGCGAAGGACATGGGTGAGGACTTCGGCGGCTACAGGATCTTCGAGGTCGGTGAGACCGGCATCGCGGGCGTGCACGCGCTCCAGGACACGTCGGCGTCGCCGAGGTGGATCCCGTACGTCGGAGTCGAGGACGTCGACGCGACGGTTGCCAAGGCGACCGAGCTCGGCGGTTCGACGGCCGCTGAGGCGATGGACGTCCCGACGGTCGGTCGCATCGCTCTCATCAAGGACCCGCAGGGCGCGACCTTCGGGATCATCAAGCCGCAACCCGCTTCGTAGCCCGTTCAGCATGCGCGGGCGCTGTCGGCGAGCAGCGCCCGCGTTAGCTTGCGAGTGAGGCGTTAGACTCCCGACGGTCTCGGGAGGGAAGACATGAGTGCTCGTCTCATCCGGAGCGCCCTTGTGGTGCTTGCGGCCGCCTTGATACCAACCGCGAGCGTCGGCGCCGCACCTGTGCAGTCGGACAACGAGATCGTCGTCGGCGCGCTGCTCGACCTCAGTGCCGGGTGGACCTCACTCGGTCGCGCGAGCCGTGCGACCTTGCAGCTGGCGGTTGCGGACACGAACGCGCAGTTGCGGAGCGCGGGATCGAGCACACGCGTCCGCCTCCGCATGGTCGACGTCCGCGGTGAGCCGCCGGTCGCACGCCGCGAGGTACGACGTCTCGCAGCCGACGGCGTGCGGGTCTTCGTCGGCCCGCAAGCAAGCTCAGAGGTGAAGGCGATCCGTGCGGCCGCCGACGCGAGCGGCGTCGTCGCCATCAGCCAGGGCAGCACGGCACATTCGCTCGCGATCGTGGGCGACAACGTCTTCCGCCTCGTACCAGACGACATCCGCGAAGGGGAGGCGCTCGTCGCGCTGCTCGAGCGAGACGGCGTCGACGGCCTGGCGTCGATCTGGCGCACCGACCCCGGTAACGCCGGCCTCGCGAAGTCCGTCAAGGGCCACTTCCGGGGCCGCGAGGCGCCCGGCGTTCGCTACGACACGACTCAGAAGGACTTCTCGGGGAAGGTCCGCGCCCTCAGCAGGCAGGTGGAGGCGCTCCGCTCGGCCGGCGCACGCAAGGTCGCCGTCTATCTCGCTGCCTTCGATGAGGTCGTGGACCTGTTCCGAGCGGCGGCGAAGGACCAAACGCTCAGCTCGGTCGCCTGGTACGGCAGCGACGGCGTGGCGCACAGCGCGCGCCTCGTCCGAAGCACGAGCGCGGCGGTGTTCGCCACGAGGCGCGGCTATCCGAACCCGACAGTGGGGCTCGACGCTGCCGCCGTGGCGCGCTCGGCAAGCCTTCGCGCCCGTGTTAAGTCCAGGCTGGGAAGCGACCCGGATGCGCTCGCGCTGGCCGCCTACGACGCGCTACAGATCGCTGTCACGGCCGCGGGTGACGCCGCCGGCGTCGACAACGTCGCCGGCTTCAAGCGCGCGTTCGTGCGCGTTGCGAACGGCTATCGGGGGATGACCGGCCGCATCATGCTCAACGCGGCCGGCGATCGGGCCTACGAGAGCTTCGACTTCTGGTCGGTCTGCCCGACAGGCGGCGCCTACGAGTGGCGCAGAACGTTCAGCTATCTCGCTGCCGGCGTCGGCCGCGGCCGCATCGTCACGCGGCAGCACTGTTGAGCAACGGCAGCGAGCGACGCCGCTCGCCGGTCGTAGCGAAGAGAGCGTTGGCGATAGCCGGCGCGACGCAGAGGATCGGCGTCTCCCCGGCACCCGCCGACGGTACGTCGGGCCGGTCGAGCAGGACGACCTCGACCGGCGGCACGTCGCTGAAGCGCGGCACGCGGTAGTCGGCCAGCGATCTCGTGACGAGCCGCCCCTGCGCGAGGCGGACCCGTTCGAAGAGCGCTCCGCCGAGACCCATGATCGTCGCGCCCTCGATCTGGTTCGCGAGGTTGTCGGGATCGATGATGGCGCCGCAGTCGAACGCCGTGATGAACCTCGTGACCCTTCCCTCGGGGTCGACCTCCGCGCAGGTGGCGACGTACGCGCCCTTCTCGACGCCGCAGGCGATCCCGAGGCCAGCTCGTTCGTTCCAGCCCGCCCGCTCGGCGGCGGCGCGGAGAACGTCCGCGAGACGGTCGTCCTCCAGGTGCCGCAGCCGCAGCTCGACACCGTCGGCGCCGAGCTCATGCGCCAGCTCGTCCAGCTGTGACTCGCGGGCGAAGTGGTTGGCCGTCGCCCCGATGCCGCGGTACGCGCCGTGACGCAGGGGCGACTCGGCCGGCCGGAAGACGAGCCGCTGGTTGGGAATCGCATACGGACAGCCGATCCCCGATGCGCCGGAGGCGACGTTCACGAACTCCCAGGCGGTGACCGTACCCTCGGCGCTCACGCCGCTGCGAACGTCGATGACGGCAGCGGGTCGGACGTACGCCGCCTCGAACTCCTCCGCCCGGGTCCAGCGCACCTTCACTGGTCGCCCGCCGGCGCGCGCGAGCCGCGCGGCCTCGATCGCTGCCTCGCCGCGGTGCTTGCCGCCGAAAGCCGCGCCGGCGGTAGGCGCGATGACGCGGATGCGCTCCTCCGGGATGTCGAGCGCATCGGCCAGCTCGGCTCGGACGCCGAAGGGTCGTTGCGTACCGGTCCACACGGTCAGCAGGTCGCCCTCCCACTCGGCGAGCGCGGCGCGCGTCTCGAGCGGTACGTGCGCGATGTACGCAGTCGTGTAGGTCGCTTCGAGCCGGGTCTCGGAATCGCCGAGCGCGCGGTCGACGTCGCCCACGACCTCCTCGGACCCCTCCTGGCCGCCCGGATGCGAGCGCAGGTAGGGCGCCAGCTCGGCCTCGTCAGGTCCGGCCGGCAGCTCCCACTCGGGCGTCAGCGCCTCGACGGCGTCGTCGACGGTCTCGCGGTCGTCGGCGACCACGCCGAGGAAGTCGCGATCCTCGACGACCGTCGCGCCGGAGACCGCCCGAGCGGCTTCGACGTCGGCGGAGCGCAGACGCCCGCCCGTCGTCGGCGGTTTCAGCGCTCGTCCGTGGCGCACACCGGGGAGGGACATGTCGCTGGGATAGCGGGCGGCGCCCGTCACGATCTCGATTCCGCCCTTGCGCGCCGCCGTGGTCGTCTTCGGCGGTGCTCCGGCATCTGGGGGTGCCCGCTCGACTCGCCGCTCACCCGGCTCGAGTGGCCGGTCATCCAGGGACCGGCGCGCCGCAGCCGCCGCCGCGCGGAGCAGCGGTGCTGCGTCCGGTGTCGTGCGGCTGCCGAACGTGCCGCGGTCGTACGGACAGAGATCGGTGTCGCCCATGACGACGCGCACGGCAGCGACCGTGACGCCGAGCTCCGCCGCGACGAGGACGGCGAGCGCCGTTCCGTTTCCCTGCCCGACGTCGACCTTGCCGGTGAAGGCCGTCACTGACCTGTCGGCGTCGACGTGGAGCCACGCACCTGCGCTCGTCGTCCAGCGCTCCGAGCCCGCCTCGACGGCGACCACGAGCCCGTCGGGCAGCACCGCGAACCAGTCGGGCTCTCGTGCAAGGTCCCACGGCTGGGCGGGCCGGTCGAACGGCGGCTCGGCGGGTGGCTCGTACGGCGCATCGTCCAGCTCCGTCGCCCGACGGACGGCGCGGACGATCCGCGGATACGCGCAGCAACGGCAGACGTTGCCGTCCAGCGCGGCGACGATCGTTCCCTCGTCGGGATGCGGGTCGGCCGCCAGGAGCGCCGCGGCCGACACGATCATCCCCGGCGTGCAGTAGCCGCACTGGAAGGCCGCCAGCTCGAGGAACGCCTGCTGGAGTGGGTGGAGTCTCCCCGCGGGCGCGAGACCCTCGAGCGTCTTGACCGGCCCCGCCACCTCGCGCACCGGCAAGACGCACGACCGCACAGGCTCGCCGTCGACGAGCACCGTGCACGCGCCGCACACCCCTTCGCCGCAGCCGGGCTTTGCAGCCGCCAGTCCCAATTCCTCGCGGAGCACGGACAGCAGCGTCCGTTCCGGAACGTCGGCCGGCTCGTGATCGACGCCGTTGACGACTAGCTGACGTCGACGACGCAGAAGCGGTTGCCCTCGGGGTCGGCGAGGATGACGTAGTCGGCGTCCGGCGGCCGCTTGTCCCAGTGCACCTCGGTCGCGCCGAGCGCCTTCAGGCGCTCAACCTCGCCTGCCTGGTCCTCCGTGTAGAGGTCGAGGTGGAGGCGCGGCGGGATCTGCAGCTTCGAGCGGACCTGGTCGAGCGAGAGGTGTGGCCCGGCGCCATCCTGCGGCCCGAGCAGTACGAAGTCGTCGCTCTGGCCGTCGTCGCGTCGGACGTAGTCGAGAGCCGCTTGCCAAAACTCCGTCTGGCGCTGGAGATCGTCGACGCGCAGCACGATCGAGCCGATGCGGAGCACCGCGGCCACTCTACGGCGCATGACTAGGCTTGTCGAGGTGTCACGCCTGTACGCGGCGACCGGGGACGCGATCGCGCGGCTCGAGGAGAATGGCGACGTCTGGAACGTCGAGCTGTGTCTGCCCAGAACGGAAGCCCAGTGCCTCGCCGTGGATCCTGCCGATCCCGACACGGTCTACGCGGGCTTGCGTCACGGCGGGGTGCGGCGCACACCAGACGGCGGCCGGAGCTGGGTGGACTGCCGGTTGCCGGAAGCCGGCGTCTTTTCGCTTGCGGTGAGCGCAGTTTCCCGTGCCGTGTATGCGGGCACCGAGCCGAGCCGCCTCTTTCAGAGCGACGACGACGGCGCAACCTGGCGCGAGCTCGAGGCGTTGCTCGAGTTGCCGTCACGTCCGAACTGGAGCTTCCCACCACGGCCCTGGACGTCGCACGTGCGCTGGATCGCTCCGAGCCCGCACGATGCCGACCTCCTGCTGGTCGGAATCGAGCTCGGCGGCTTGATGCGCTCCGACGACGCCGGCGCGAGCTGGCAGGACCATCGGCCGGGGGCGCAGCCCGATGTGCACTCGATCGCATGGCATCCGGGCGTGCCAGGGAGGGCGTACGAGGCCGGTGGCGGCGGTGCGGCCTTCAGTGTTGACGGAGGCGAGACCTGGCAGCCGGCGGACGGTGGACGTGACCGCAACTACACGTGGGCCGTTGCCGTCGATCCCGAGGATCCCGAGTCCTGGTACGTGTCCGCGAGCACCGGGCCCTTCGCAGCGCACGGCGGCGGCGACCCGCAGGCGCTCATCTACCGACGACGCGACGGTGAGCCCTGGGAGCGGCTCACGGGCGGTTTGCCGGAGCCGCTCCACTCGATGCCGTACGCGCTGCTCGCGGCTGACGGCCGGCTCTTCGCCGGACTGGCCGACGGGCAGCTCTGGGAGAGCACGGACCACGGTGACAGCTGGGCTTGTTGCCGGCTCGAGGGCGACGAGCTTCGCCGCATCGTCGCGCTGGAAGCGGCCTGAGTCTCAGCTCGTCGCGTTGCGGCCGCAGCGAATCGAAGGTCGCTCACGGTTCGTGATCAGCTTTCCGTCCTCGAGGACCGCGCAGTAGATGACGATGTGCGGCTCACCGAAGTTCACGTTGCAACGGACGATGTTGCTGCCCTCGAACTCGAGCCCCGTGCGGAGGCAGTACACCCACTCGAACGACAGGTGCTTGTCGGCGAGTCGCGCTTCGAGCGCGGTCTTGATCTCGCCGGGGCTGGCCGCGTCCTCGCTGTCACCGCAGCCGGCCACGAGCGCGAGCGCTGCCGCCAGCAGCGCGATCCGCGTCACGGGGTCATGACGATCTTCGTCGCCTCGCGGGCGTCGAAGAGGCGGTAGGCCTCGGTCGCGTCGGCGAGCGGAAGCCGGTGGGTGACGACGGCCGCCGGGTCGAGGCGACCTTCGGAGATCATGGAGATCAGCTGCGGCCGGTTGTGCAGCGAGTCGCCGATCGACCACCGCATCGTCAGCTCCTTCGCGAACATCCGCCCGTTGTCCAGAGGAAAGTCGGGCTCGAAGTGCGCGCCGACGACCGACACCATGCCACGACCGCGGGCGAGATCCATCGCCGCGTCAAGGGCGCCCGGCGAGCCGGCCGCCTCGACGACGACGTCTGCCCCGAGGCCGTCCGTCTCCGCCGCGATCGCCTCCCACGCTTCCGCCGGCTCGAGTACGCGCGCGCCCAGACCTGCGGCGAGCACGCGGCGTTCCTCGATGCCGTCGACCGCGAAGACTCTCGCGCCGATGTCGAGCGCCACCATCACAGCCATCAGACCGACCGCCCCGAGACCGACGACGCACACGAGATCGGTCGGCTTCGTCTCACCGCGAACGACAGCGTCGTACGCCGTGGGCAGGTTGTCGGCGAGGAACACCGCCGCCTCGTTCGACACCGAATCGGGCAGCGCCGAGAGCACCGTGTCCGCGTGTGGGACGCGAACGAGCTCCGCCTGCGCGCCGTCGAGACGTGGGTAGACGCCCGAGTAGCCGAAGAGCGCCCGTCCGGAGCACTGAGTCACCCGGCCGGCACGGCAGGCGGCGCACGTCCCGTCCGCGACGAGGCTCATGTTGACGACGCGGTCACCGCGCTTGATGGCCGCGACGTCGGCGCCGACGTCGACGACTTCGCCCGCGAACTCGTGGCCCATGATCGTCCCGTACTCGAAGCCGGGGACGTGACCGTGGAGCGGGCCCAGGTCGGCCCCGCAGATCGCGGCCGTCTCGACGCGGACGAGCGCGTCAGTCGGCGCCAGGAGCACGGGATCCGCGGCGTCCTCGAGCCGGACGTCATTCGGCCCGCGGAGGACCACGGCCTTCACGCCGGCATCAGTTGTGCGACATGCCCGCGTCCGACACGAGCATCTGCCCGGTGATCCAGCCTGCCTCTTCCGACGCGAGGAAGGCGACGGCCGGTGCGATGTCGGCCGCGACCCCGCGCCGAGGGATGGCCTGGAGCATCTGTACGAACTCGAACGCCTCCTTGTGCGGACTGGCCATCACGCCCTCCGTTTCCGTCAGCCCCGGCGCGACGGAGTTGACGGTGATGCCGTACCGCCCGATCTCCCGGGCCAGCGCCCGCGTGAACGCGACGATGCCGCCCTTCGAGGCGACGTAGTGCGCGAGGTTCGGCGTCCCCGCGAGCACGACGTTCGAGGCGATGTTGATGATGCGCCCATAGCCAGCCTCGCGCATCGGCTTGTGCCCGTAGTGGCACGCGAGGAACGTCCCATCGAGGTTGACCGCCATGATCCGCCGCCATTCGGCGAAGTCGATCTCGTCCCACGCCGTGAAGGGGACGATGGCGGCGTTGTTGACGAGGATGTCGAGCTTCCCGTAGGCACCGACGGTCTCGTCGACCATCCGCTGGACGTCGTCCTCCTTCGAGATGTCGACCTCGAGCCCCATGCCGCCGTCTGGGGCGGCCGCCTCGGCTCCCTGGATGTCCGCGACGACGACGGTCGCGCCCTCATCCGCGAGCTTGTCCGCGATCGCTTTTCCTATGCCCTGCCCGGCGCCGGTAACGATCGCGACCCTGTCGTCCAGCTTGCCCATTTCTCTCCTCGCTTCCTAGAGCTCGTAGTGGTCGGGTGCGTGCTTGTACGTCTCGAATGCCTCGGGGTCGTGCGAGAAGAAGACGTCAGCGCGGTGCTCCGCGGCGACGTCTTTCACCCGCTGGATCGAGCGCACGCCCGCCCGTGGGTCGATGTGGAACCCCGGCTGGATGCCGCGCTCCATTGCCGCACCCGTGTAGACGACGTCGAACGCGAACAGCATCGGCTTCGTCTCGGAGCCGCTCACGAGCAGCGAGTAGTGCCCGATCGTGTGCCCCGGAGTCTCGAACAGCCACAGCCCCTTCGCCAGCTCGACGTCTCCCGACACGGGCTCGAACTGCGCCCCATCGTGATCCCACGTCTTGTCCGAGTACCCGAAGAACTCGAACGGTTCGTGGTCACGCGCCTGGGCGAGCTCCTGCTCGTGGACGACGTTGCGGACAGAGAAGTGCTTGTTCCCGCCGACGTGGTCGAAGTGGAGGTGCGAGTTGACGAGCGTCGTCACGTCGGAGGTAGAGAAGCCGGCGACCTCCAGCTGGCCGGGAATCGTCTGCTCGGGCGTCTGCTCCGGCAGCTCGAACGGGAGGACGGCGTTCGTGTGCTCGAGGTCGAAGCCCGTGTCGAAGAGAAAGAGCCCGTCGTCGTGCTCGACGAGCACGGCGTACGAGGGGATTCGCACCTGCGGGCCGGGCACGTTCCACATGAACTGCGTGTGCTCGATAACGATCGATCCGTTGTCGAGCAGCCAGACCTTCATCGAGCCACCATCTCCGCCTCGAGGGCCTTGCGCACGGCGACGAGCTTCGCGGCGCGCTCCACCCGTAGCCGGTCGATGTCCTCGGGCGTGTAGTCGTAGAGGCCGCTGCCGGTCTTCATGCCGAGCTTGCCCTCGGCGATCTTGTCGCGGATGGTCGACGACACGTCGCCCGACGTGGAGAGATCCTGGTTCAAGTACGAGCCGACGGCGTTGTAGATGTCGAGCCCTGCCATGTCGAGCAGCTCCATCGGCCCGATGACGGCGAGCTTGTAGCCGATGCCCCAGCGGACGTTGAGGTCGAGCCCTTCCGGGTCGATGATGCCCCGGTCGACGAGATCGAGGCACTCGCGGAGGATCGCGTAGAGGATGCGGTTCTCGACGAAGCCCGGCACCTCTCGCTCGACCACGGGGTGGTAGCCGACTCGGCGCACGAGGTCGCACGTGGTGTCGACGACGTCCTGGGCCGTCTGCTCGCCGGGAATGACCTCGATCATCGGGATAAGGTGGGGCGGGTTCGACCAGTGCATGCCGACGACGCGCTCCGGATGGGCACAGACGGTGGCGATGTTCGTGATCGGGATGCCGGAGGTGTTCGACGCGAGCACAGCTTCGTCGGCGACATGCTTCTCGAACTCCTGGAAGACCTCGTGCTTGAGCTCGATCTTCTCCGGCACCGCCTCGAGGACGAAGTCCGCGCCCTCGAGCGCGGCTGCGAGGTCGGTCTCGAAGCGAAGCGAGCCGCCGTCCTCCTGTGCGGCCTCGAGCCGCTCCAGCACGCCCTCGGCAATCGTGACGCCGCCCTTCGCCCGCTCGAGCGCTTCCTCGGAGATGTCGTAGAGCGCCGTCTCGATGCCTGCGCGGGCGAGCACCGCCCCCATGCCGGGGCCCATCGTCCCCGTGCCGATCACTGCTGCGCGTCGTACCTCGGCCATGATCCCTCCTTCTTCAGCTCCTGGATTTCCCGCCAGACGCGCTCCGGCGTCAGCGGCAGCTCTCTCACGGGCACGCCTGCGTCGGCGACGGCGGTCGCCACTGCCGCCGTGACGGCGGCGAGCGCACCTTCACCACAGCCCTTGGCGCCGTACGGGCCCGGCCCGTCGCCATTCTCGACGATGATGCAGTGCATCTCCCCGGGCACGTCCTCGAAGCCCGGCACCTTGTAGTCGAGCAGCGTCTCGTTCAGCAGCAGCCCGTCCTCGTACACCATCTCCTCGTACAGGGCGTTGCCGAGGCCCTGCAGCGTGCCGCCCTCGTCCTGGCGCTCGACGAGCTGCGGGTTGATGGCCTTGCCCACGTCGGCGACGGTCGCCGTCTTGAGGACGCGCACGCGCCCGGTCTCCTCGTCCACCTCCACCTCGGCTGCTCCCACGCAGACCTCCCAGAAGACGGGTCCCTCCGCGTAGGAGCCCGAGCCCTCGGGCGCAACCTCGCCACGGCCGATCAGCTCGCCGCCGGCGAGCCCGAAGTGGCGGACGAAGAGCTCAGGGTACGAGTCGGACTCGACGTCCTCGGACCCTGCGATCTCGACGAGTTGTGCCCGAACCTGCTCGGCCGCGCGCTTGACCGCGAGCCCGGCGATCGTCGTCGAGCGGCTGGCGCCCGTTGAGCGGTCGTAGGGCGTGAAGCGCGTGTCGGCTCCGCGAACGGTGACGCGCTCGGCAGGCAGCCTCAGCTCCTCTGCCGCGATCTGGGCGAAAACGGTGCGGGCGCCCTGGCCGACCTCGGTCGTTCCGACGAGGACGACGGCATTCCCGTCGGCCTCCATGCGCACGACGGCGCTCGAGACAGGATGGGCGCCGGCCGCGAGCAGCCCCACCGACACGCCGCGCCCGATGCCGGGCCGTCGCTCGCCGTCCCAGCCCACCGCCTCGGCGACCTTCTCGACATCCCCGACGAGATCGGCGTCGAGCGGCTTGCCACCGACGCGCAGCTCCTCGCCGGGCGTGCAGAGGTTCTGGCGCCGAACGTCAAGCGCGTCGAGGCCGGCGCGGCGCGCGAGCTCGTCCACCTGGAGCTCGCCGATCCATTGGAGGTGCGTCGCACCGAAGGCGCGGTACGAGCCGGCCGGTGCGGTGTTCGTGTAGACGCAGGCGGCGTCGACGCGATACGCCTCCCAGCGGTACGGGCCCGGGGCAGCGTCACCGGCCGTGGCCGTGACGCGCGGGCCGTTGTCTGCGTATGCGCCCGTGTCGAACCAGCACGCCACCTCGCGCCCGAGCAGCCGGCCCTCGGCGCTCATCGCCGTCCGCATGCGACAGCGCATCCCGTGACGCCGCGTCGTCACCATCGACTCGGCGACGCGGTTCTGGATCCGCACAGGTCGACCCGCCTTGCGCGCGAGGGCGACGGTCACCGGCTCGAGCTTCGTGTACGACTTCGAGCCGAAGCCGCCGCCGAGGTAAGGGACGACGATGCGGACGCTCGCGATCGGTACCTGGAACAGCGCGGCGATCTCCGCACGGACGAGAAACGGGTGCTGACACGACGCCCAGAGCGTGATCTCGTCACCCTCCGCCTGCGCGACCACGGTATGCGTCTCCATCGCGTACTGGTAGACGGCCGGGAACGTGTACTCGCCCTCGACGACGTGCTGCGCGTGGGCGAAGACCGCCTCGAGCTCGCCGCGGTCGAGGCGGTAGCGGTAACAGACGTTGCCCTCGGCCGGCGTCAGCTCGCCGAGCCCGTGGAAGAGTCCAGGCCGCAGCGGACCGTCGTGCAGCAGCGGCGCGTCTTCCGCGAGCGCCTGCTCCACCGTGCCCAGGACCGGCAGGTCCTCGTACTCGACGTGGATGCGCTCGAGCGCCGCGAGTGCTGTCGCCTCGTCCTCCGCCGCGATCGCGGCCACGGGCTCGCCCGCGAAGCGCACGCGGTCGATGGCGACGACCGGGCGATCTTTGATCGCATGGCCCCAGTAGGGGTCGATGTCTTCGAGGTCTCCGGCGGTGAGGACGCAGACGACGCCGGCCATGCGCTCGGCCTCGGACGCGTCGATGGAGACGATCCGCGCGTGGGCGACCGGCGAGCGGAGCACCTTGCCGTGCGCCATGCGCGGCACGACGATGTCGCCCGCGAACTGCGCCTGCCCGCGGAGCTTCTCGCTCGCATCCCGCCGTGGGACGCTCTGTCCCACGGCACCGCCCGGCGGTGCGGCGACGACATCGCGCGCGCGCCCCTCGCCGGCGAAGGCTTCCGCCGGGCGAAGCCCGGCTACGCCGCCGCCTGTCGCCGCTGGCGGCAGGTTCCTGCGCTCGCGGCGCTTGGACGTATGTCTAGATACGCCCTGCGCGCCGCTCGCTTGCCTCCTTGGCCAGCGACGTCCGAGGAACACGCGAGCCGGAGTCCCCGCGAGCTCGGTCATGCGGCCACCCCAGCGAGGTCGCAGACCGCCTCGACGATGCCGCGGTAGCCCGTGCAGCGGCAGATGTTTCCGTTGAGGCTGCGCTTGACGTCCTCCGCGGTCTCGAGCTCGCCCGTCTCCAGCAGCGCGGCCACCGTGAGGAGCATCCCGGGGGTGCAGAAGCCGCACTGGAGCGCCGCGTGACGCGTGAACGCGTCCTCAAGCAACGGGAAGTCCGCGCGCTCGGCGAGACCCTCGACCGTGAGCACGTCGCGACCCTCGGCATCGGCTGCGAGAAAGCAGCAGGAGGACACCGGACGGCCGTCGACGAGCACCGTGCACGTGCCGCACACCTGCGTCTCGCAGGAGCGCTTCGCCCCCGTCAGCCCGAGCCGGTCGCGCAGGACGTCGAGCAGCAGCTCATGCGGCTCGATCTCGCGGACGACCGGCCTGCCGTTGACCTGCAGATCGAGCTTCATTCGGCAGGCATGCCGTGGTCGGCGCCGGCGCGGCGGACGCGCCGGATCCACGCCGCCCAGTACTCGTCGACGAAGCGATCCTGGTACTTGTCGGCGCGCATCCGCTCGGCATCGTCGCGAGAGATCGGGCGGAGGTTGCCGAGCGCCGTCGCGATCGACTGCAGCTTGACAGCCCGCTCGAGGGTGATCGCGCTTAGCACCGCCCAGCGCACGTCCGCGTCGGCGACGACGACGCCGTGGTTGCGGAGGATGACGGCCCGCCGATGGCCGAGCGCGCCGGCGACGGCCCGCGCCTGGTCTTCTTCCGTGATCAGCTCGGGCGTCTCCTCGAAATAGGCGATGCCGTCCGCGAACAACACTGCGTCGTGCGTCAGCAGCTCGAGCTCGGCCGTCGTCGCTCCGAAGGCGGTCGCGTAGGGAGGATGCGCGTGGACGATGGCGCCGACGTCCGGCCGCGAGGCGTAGATCTCCGTGTGGATGACCGTCTCCAGGTGGAGCGCCGCCGAGGGATCGTCCACCTCGACGACGTCGTCCGGCGCCACCTCCCCGAGCGCGATTCCCTTCCGCTTGATGTAGACCGTCTCGCCGCCGGCGGGCCGTGCGCTCACATGTCCGAGGGTGAGATCGGAGAAACCCTCGAGCGCGAGGATGCGGCACGCCCAGGCAACCTGCTCCCGCACGGATTGGGCGGTCAGCGAGACCGTCACCGGCGCTCCGTCGGGGGGTAGTCGGGGTGCGGGAAGCCGAAGACCATGACGACGTCGTCGTCCCCTGTGTTGGCAACCGCGTGCCAGACGCCGGCCGGGATCGTCAGCGCATCGCCCTCGGCGAAGGGGACCGCGTCGTCCTCGAGCCTTAGCTCCCCCGAGCCCGCCACGACGTATGCGACTTCCTCGGTCTCGTGGCAGACGGGCTGGAGCACCGTCCCCGGCGTGAAGACGGAGTAGCCGAGCGAGCTTCGCTCACCCTTCGCGACCATCCGCGACCAGCTGCCGCCCGGGAGCTCGATCGGCTCGACATCGGCGAGCTGAGTCTTGCCTACGAGAGCACCCACTCGCCGTCCTTGAGGATCTCCGTGCCGTCGTCCTCGATCCACATCGTCGCGGTGAGGAAGACGCCGTCGAGGTGGAGGGCGGAGACGTTCTGCCCGCCCGGGTACGCGTTGTGGTTGTCGCCGAGCGCGAGGTGCACGGTGCCGATGCGTCCCTTCTCCGACGGCGTGCCGAACGGCGCCTTCTCGCTCGTGCCGAAGGCGAACTCGCCGATCACGTCGGCGTTCTCGACGCCGTCGATCGCCTGACGCAACTTCTCCGCCTCCTCGCCGCCATCGATCTGCACGCACTTTCCGCTCTCGAGCGTCCAGCGGATGTGCTCCTTCACCTGGCCCTCCAGGCCGATGCCGAGCATGACGCCGTCGACGACGGCAATCCCGTGCGTGAAGTCCTCGATCGCCGCGAAGGCGACCTCTGTCCAGAGCGGGATCGGACTCATCATCTGGCCGCGCGCCTTGTACGGCGTCAGACAGAGCGGCGTGCGGCCTTCGATGGAGACGGTGAAGTCTGTACCGATCGGCGTCGTCACGCGCACGTGCTTCTTCCCCTCGAGGGCGGCCACCGCATCCTTCGTCCGCTGGGCGGAGCGCTCGAGATCCTCGCGGGTCAGTCCCCATTCGCCCATGCCCGGCTCGATGGAAGCGATCTTCCCGTTCGCCTCGCACGTCTCGCGGACGGCGTTGACGTGTGCGAAGCGGTTCGCCCACTCGAGCTGCGCGATGATGATCACCTCGTCCGAGCCGACCATCGCGCGGTGGAGGTTGGCCGGCGGCGCCATCGGGAAGCGGACGTCCGCCCGGCCGCGGCGCACCTGGAGCTCGTTGTTCATGATCACCGGCCATGCGCCGCGCTCGACACAGACCTCTGCGACGGCGGCCGCCTCGTGGGCGCGATCGTCGTCGCAGATGATCGTGACGACGTCGCCTTCCTCGACGGAGAAGCAAACGTCGACGATGAGCGCCGCGTCCTCGAGCAGGCTCGTGGGCTCGACTGCGGTTGCCATCTACACCACCCTTTCTCGTATGAACCGTGGCAGCACCTCGCTCGCGAAGCGACCCACCTGGTCGAACTGGTCGATCGCGCCGAAGCGGCAGATGAAGTGGTCGACACCGGCTTTTACGAACGTCGAGATCCAGTCGGCGATCTGGTCCGGTGTCCCGACCGGCCCCCAGTTCGAGAGGTCCATCGCCTGCGAGAGCTCCGGGTAGTACTTCGAGATGTAGTCGTCGAAGGCGGTACGCGCCTCCTCCTCCGAGTCGCCGATGTTCATCGTCACCTGGTACGAGACGACGAGGCGGTCGACATCCGCCTCGTACTCGTCGGCTGACCGGCGCAGCCAGTCGAGCTGGTCGACGAGCTCTTCGGGGTGCTGCGCCCGGCAGCAGGTCATCCAGCCGTCGCCGTAGCGCAGGATGCGGCGGGTCGATGCCGTCAAGCGCCGCTGGATGACGTCGTCGGGCGCATCGCCCTTCAGGCGCGGGTTCGAGACGACCCAGATCGGCGGTGGCTGCTGCACGGGCATGAGCGGGGCCATCTCGGTGCCCGAGTAGAAGCCGACGTCCTCGTAGTCGAAGTAGCGGCCGCTGAACGTCACCGCGCCGGTTGTCCAAAGCTCACGTAGCACGGAGAGGCCCTCTTCGAAGAGCGAGCCACGCCGTACGTAGTCGAGGCCGAGAGCCTCGAACTCGCGGCGGACGCCCTCTTCCGGGTTGCCCATGCCCGTCCCGAAGATCGTCCGGCCGCCCGAGATCTGGTCGAGCGTCGCCCACTCGAGAGCGAGGTAGAGCGGGTTGCGGGTCGAAGACACCATGCACGCCGTGCCGAGCTTCACGCGCGACGTGCGCTGTGAGATCGCTGACAGCAGCGCGATCGGCTCGTAGCGCGGCTTCGAGAAGAGGCTGTCTCCGACCCAGACGGAGTCGAAGCCGGACGACTCGACGACCTCAGACAGGTCGAGCAGCATCTGGAGGTCGTAGTCGGGAGCGATCAACGGCTCCCGGTTGTTCAGGTTGACGCCGAAATGGACGGCCGCCATCGATTCCAGTATCGCACCAGCCAGAACGACGTAGAGTTCAGCACGTGATCTTCGATGCCCACATGCACGTGGGCGACTTCGGGCCGCTGTTCGGGGTCTCGCTCGACCGCGACGGCCTGGCGTCGATCGTCGAAGAGTTCGAGTACGACGGCTGCGTCGTGTTCCACCCCGACAACGAGTACGTACGGACGGTCGTGGAGACGATCCCCGAGGCGTACGCGCTCGCATGGGGCAACCCCCGCGTGCCGGGCAACTACGAGGAGGTGGAGCGCTTCCTCGAGCACCCGAAGTTCCTCGGCTTGAAGCTCCATCCGCTCATCGACGGCTACCTCCCCAACGACCCGTCGGTGCACCCGCTCATGGAGCTGCTGCGCACGCAGGCGAGCCTGCCGGTGCTCGTCCATTCCGGCCATCCGATCTTCACGCTGCCGTGGTCGATCGAGGAGCTGGCCGTGTCATTTCCGGACATACCGCTCGTCATGGCGCACATGGGCCACGGAAACGTCGTCTACATCAACGCGGCCATCGACATCGCCGAGCGGCGCCCGAACGTCTACCTCGAGACCTCCGGCATGCCGATGCACACAAAGATCGCCGAAGCGGTGGAACGGGTCGGGACGGAGCGCGTCTTGTACGGCTCGGACGCGCCCTTCCATCACGCCGCGGTCGAGATCCTGCGCGTTCGCGTGAGCGGTCTCGATGACGCGCAGCTCGAGGACGTGCTACACCGCAGCGGAAGAAGATTGTTTTTGAGGGACGATGGGGCAGTCGAGGAGGAGGTGACGAGCCTGGGAGCGACCGGCACGGCAACGTAGTCACCGTTTTCGAAGAAAAGGGAGGGACGATGGGTAGAAGGTCAAAGGTGGTCGCCCTTACGGGGCTGGCGGTAGCCGCAGCCGTCTCGCTCGTCGTGGTGACGGGCGGCGCAGCAAGCACGCAGAAGGTGACGGAAGTGGGCTTCGCCGCACCCGAGAAGCCGACCGACTACGGCTGGAACCAGCAGGGCCTCATCGGCGCGAAGAAGGCGGCGAAGGCCACGGGCGCGAAGGTGCTCGACGCGACAGGCTCCGGCTACGAGAACGTCGAGCCGAACCTTCGGCGGCTCGCGCAGCGGGGCGCCGACCTCATCATCGCGCACGCCTCCGGCTACAACGAAGCCGGCCCGACGGTCGCGGAGGAGTTCGACGTACCGGTCGTCGTCTGGGACGCGAGCCCGAGCGCCGTCAAAAAGGGCCTTGTCTCGAACGTCATCACCCAGGCACAGCAGGGCGCGTACCTCGCGGGCGTGCTCGCCGCGCTGTCGTCGAAGACCGGCACGCTCGGCATCGTCGTGTCGGCGTCGGACGAGAACTGGTTCAAGCAGTCGGGTGGGTACTGCCAGGGTGCTCGCTCGGTCTCGAAGAACGTGAAGTTCAAGTACGCCCGGATCGGCCAGGCGTCGTACGCAGACGCTGCAGGCGGCAGGCGCGTGACGCGCACCGTGATCGCCGCCGGCGCCGATGTCATCTTCGGCATGGGCGACGGCTCCTCGTTCGGGATGCTGCAGGCCGTCGAGACGGCGAAGGCCCCCGCCGGCGGGAAGAAGGTGTGGTTCATCGACGTCATCGGCGACAAGCGGAAGATCGACAAGAAGGGCGTCCTGCTCTCCTCGGAGCTGTGGGACTTCGCACCGATCTACACGCGCGCCATCCGCGCCGTGAACGCAGGGACGTTCGGCACGACGTACGTGCTGGACGCGAAGAACGGCCTCTCGCTGCTGCGGACGAACAAAGCCCCGGCTTCGGCCTGGGCCAAGGTTGCCGCCGCACAGAGGAAGATCGCCAACGGCTCGATCAAGGTCGTCTCGACCGCGACCGAGCCGGCAGTCAAGCGGTACTGCAAGGCGTAGCTGAGAAACCAACAGTGGGCGGGGCGGCCTCGACGGGCCGCCCCCTCACCACATCGCGATGACGACCGGCAGCCCCATAGCCGGCGAAAGTCCAGTCCAGCCGGCGAAAGTCCAGTCAGCTTACGCTGTGGACTTTCGCCGGAAGTGACATAAGAAATGACAACTGTGACCGCCATGGCAGGCGACATCGCGGCCGGCCAGCAGCCGGCGGTGGAGCTCGTCGAGATCACGAAGGCGTTTCCGGGCGTCCTCGCCAACGACCGCATCTCGCTCAGCGTCCGGCGGGGCGAGGTTCACTGCCTGCTCGGCGAGAACGGCGCCGGCAAGTCGACGCTCATGAACATCCTCTCGGGGATGCTGCGCCAGGACTCGGGCGAGATCCGCCTCGAGGGCCGGCCCGTCGAGATCAACTCCCCGAAGCACGCGATCGAGCTCGGGATCGGCATGGTCTACCAGCACACGTCGCTCGTGCCCCAGCTGACCGTGCTCGAGAACCTCATGCTGGGCGAGGGGGAAGGAGTCCGTCTCAACTCGTCCGCCGCCCGTGCCCGGCTCGCCGACCTCGGTGGATCGATCGGGCTCGACGTCGACCCCTCGGCGACGACGGGCACGCTCGCGCTCGGCCAGCAGCAGCAGCTCGAGATCATCAAGGCCCTCTGGCGCGGCTCGAAGGTGCTCATCCTCGACGAGCCGACGTCGATGCTCACGCCCGCGGGCGTCGCCGAGCTCGAGCGCATCCTCGAGCGGCTCAAGGCCCAGGGCCTTTCCGTCGTCTTCATCACACACAAGCTGCACGAGGCCGTCTCCATCGGCGATCGCGTCTCCGTCCTCAGCCAGGGGCGGCTCGTCGGCGCGATCCAGCCCGAGGAGCTGCGCACGGCCACCCACGAGGAGCTCCAGGAGCGAATCGTCGCGCTGATGTTCGGCGGCCAGCTGCAGCAGGCTGCGGGCGTCGCCGAGCTCACCGACGAGGTGGAGTGGCACAGGCCTGCCCGCCGGCTGAGCGACACCGACCCCGCCCTCGTGCTGGAGGGCGTGACGATCCAGCCGCAACCCGGCGAGATCGGGGTCCGCGACGTCTCCCTGAGCGTGCGGAGGAGCGAGATCATGGGCATCGCCGGCGTCGACGGGAACGGCCAGCGCGAGCTGGCGGAGGCGATCGCCGGGCAGCGACACGTCGTGGACGGGGACATCCGGCTGTTCGGCAACTCGATCGCGCGGTACAAGGTGGCCCGGCGCGAGAAGCTCGGCCTGCGCTACGTCACCGACGACCGGCTGCACGAGGGCACCGTCGGCTCGCTGTCGGTGGCGATGAACGTCGTGCTCAAGCAGATCGGCAAGCCGCCGTTCTGGGTGCGGGGGCGAATCCGCCACGCCGCGATCGTGGACAAGGCGCGCGAGATGATCACGCGGTTCGACATCCGCACGCCGGGCCCGGACACGCATGTCGCGGCGCTCTCCGGCGGCAACGTCCAGAAGGTCGTGCTCGCGCGCGAGCTGTCGTTCGACCCGAAGGTCGTCATCTACTCGAAGCCGACCTACGGGCTCGACGTGAGAACGACGAGGAGCGTGCGGCAGACGATCCGCGACCAGGCCGACGCGGGTATCACGTCGATCGTGCTCTCCACCGACCTCGAAGAGCTGCTCGACCTCTGCGACCGAATCGCCGTCCTCTCGCGGGGCCGCATCGCGGGCGTGGTCGACAACGGCCCGAACGCGCAAAAGCTCGTCGGCGAGCTGATGGTGGGCGGCAGGGCGGCTGCGTGAGCGAGACGGCGGCCGCCGAGCTCCGCGGGCCGCGGCCCGGGCAGGCGACACCGCCCGTCGGGCGGCGCATCGGCCGCGTCGGAGACTTCCTGCTGCGGTCGATCCTGCCGCTCGTGCTCGCGCTGGGGACGGGCGCGATCATCCTCTGGGCGATCGGCGTCGACCCGATCCAGTACTACAAGGACGTTTGGTCGGGAGGCTTCGAGTTCGCTGCGTGGCAGGACACGACGATGCGGATGGCGCCGCTGCTCCTGATCGCGGTCGGTCTCATCGTCGTCTTCAAGGCAGGGATCTGGAACCTCGGCATGGACGGTCAGTTCCTGCTCGCCGCCGCCGTCATCGCGGGCATCGGGCCGCGGCTCGAGAACCACCTGCCGAACGGGCTCAATCTCGTTCTCCTTTTCCTCATCGCGGGCGCGGTCGGCGCCGTGTGGACGATTCCGCCAGCGGTCATGAAGGCTCGTTACGAGCTCAACGAGATCATCACGACGCTGATGATGAGCTTCATCGGCGTCAACCTCGCGCAGGTCCTCGTCAAGGGCCCCTTCCAGGACCCGACGACGACAACGCCGCAGACGCGCGCCCTCGAACGCGACCAGCGTCTCCCCTTCGTCCCGGGGACGGACTCCTCGGAGCGGCTTTGGCCCGGCATCCACGTCGGTGTGCTCGTGGCGCTGGCAGCGGCCGTGGTCGTCTGGTTCCTCGTCAGCCGGACGTCGTTCGGCGTTCGCCTGCAGGTGCTCGGCGCGTCGACGCGCTCCGCGAGGCACATGGGCCTCGACGTGCCGCAGCTGATCGTCGTCGGTTTCCTCCTCTCGGGGATGTTCGTCGGCTTCGCCGCCGCCGTCGAGATACTCGGCGTCAAGGGCTATGTCCGCGCAGACTCGAACCCCGCGTTCGGGCTCTGGGTCGTGCCGCTCGTCTTCCTCGCGCGGCTGCACCCGATCGGCGTCATCCCCTACGTGGCAGCCCTCTCGCTCGTGTCGATCGGCGGCGATTACGCCGCCCAGAACGCCGGGCTCACCTCGAAGTTCACGCTGCTGCTCGTCGGCCTGACGCTGATCTTCATGGCGCTCACGGAGTGGATTGCGCGACGGGCGGAGCTCGGTGGCAGCTACCTGCCCGGGACGACCTTCCGCCGACGCCGGTCCGAGGAGACGGTCGCATGACAGGCGTGCTCGCAGCATCGGACGCGTTCTCCGAGGCCGCGTTCACCGCGCTCATCGCCGGCGCGATCCTCGCCGGGGTGCCGTTGATGTTCGCGGCGCTCGGCGAGCTCGTCTCGCAACGAGCGGGCGTGCTGAACATCGGACTCGAGGGGATGATGCTGATCGGCGCCTACGCCGGCTTCGTGGCCGCCTACCACGGCGACAGCGAGTGGTACGGCTTCGCCGCGGGCATGGGCGCCGGCGCGGGCGTGTCGCTCCTGATGGTCCTCTTCTGCGTTCGGTGGGGCCTCGACCAGATCGTGATCGGCATCGGCATCACGCTGCTCTGCCAGGGTGCGACGGCACTCATCTTCGAGTCCGAGTTCGCGGAGAGCCGCCCGACGCTCGGTGCTGTCGACAAGGTGGCGATCCCCGGCGCTTCGGAGCTGCCGGTCGTGGGCGGCAAGGGTGAGTCGGACGGCAGCGTCTTCACGCAGCCACTCGTCGTCTACCTCGGTCTCGGGCTGGCCGTGCTGCTCGCCTGGATGCTGCGACGAACGCATCTGGGGCTCAACGTCCGCGCCGCCGGCGACGCACCGGGCGCGCTCGACGCCGCCGGCGTGAGCGTGTTCACGACACGCTCGCTCGCCGTGCTGTTCGCAGGCGCCATGGCGGGACTGGGCGGGGCCTTCCTCTCCATCGTCAGCACCGGCCTCTTCCAGGACACGGTCGTCGGCGGGCGCGGCTTCATCGCGATCGTGCTCGCGATGCTCGCTCGCGGACGTCCCTTCTGGGCAGTGGCCGGAGCGCTCCTGTTCGGAGCGTCGCTGTCCCTCGCCGACTGGGCACAGGTGGCGAACTTCTACTTCGGCCTGCCATCCTCTACGTTCACGGACGTGGTCTTCATGCTGCCCTTCATCCTCGTGTTGCTCGTCCTCGTCCTCTTCGGACGCCGCGCCTACCTGCCGGCCGCGCTCGCGCTCCCGTACGAACGCGGCACCCGCTGAAAGGAGTCGTCATGAGGGATCCCGACATCACTTTGAGCGCCGGGCCGACGATGGCCTACCCGGAGGTGCTCGCCGCCCAGGCCAAGCAGATCACCTATCACTACGACCCGGCCTTCATCGATCTCTTCCGCCGGACGGAGCGCAAGGTCGGTGAGCTCTTCCTTTCGCAGAACGACGTCCTGCTGATGCAGGGCGAGGCCGTGCTCGGGCTCGAGGCCGCGGGGCGAGGCCTCGTCCAGCCGGGGACGCCGGTGCTCAACCTCGTGTCGGGCGTCTTCGGCAAGGGCATGGGCTACTGGCTCAAGGACTTCGGAGCGGAGCTGCACGAGCTCGAGGTGCCATTCAACGACTCCGTCGATCCGGTCGACGTCGAGCGGTACCTCGACGAGCATCCGGAGATCGAGGTGCTGACGGTCGTCCATTCCGAGACGCCGTCTGGGACGCTGCACGACGTTGCCGCGATCGGCCCCATGGCGCACAGCCGCGGCGTCCTCACCATCGTCGACTGCGTCTCCTCGCTCGGCGGCATCGAGTTCCGCACCGACGACTGGCAGATCGACATCGCCGTTGCCGCCGCACAGAAGTGCCTGGGCGGCCCGCCGGGCATCACGTTGATGACCGTCAGCGACGCCGCATGGGAGCGGATGCGCAACAACCCGACCGCGCCACGGGCCTCCTTCCTTTCGATGCTCGACTGGAAGGAGCAGTGGATCGACGGCGAGAAGTTCCCCTTCACGCCCTCCGTCGTCGACATGCACGGCATCGAGGCGTGTGTCGACGTCGTGCTCGCGGAGGGGCTGGATGCTTCGATCGCGCGCCATGACCTCTGTGCCCGCGCTTGTCGTGCGGGGGTACGCGCCGCGGGGCTCGAGCTCTGGCCGCGCAACGAGGAGGTGGCCGCGGCCTGCGTGACGGCGATCGCGGTGCCCGACGGGCTGACCGACGTCCAGGTGCGGACGCATTGCCGGGAGCGCTACGGCGTCATGATCTCCGGCGGACAGGGCGCGGGCAACCTCGTGCGCATCGGCCACATGGGGCCGACTGCACGGTCGCTCTACCCGGTGGTCGGGCTGCTCGCCGTCGGCCGCACGTTTGCCGACCTCGGTGTTCCCGTGAAGCTCGGGGACGGTGCGGAAGCGGCGCTCGAGGTGCTGTCGGAGACGGCTCTCTCCATGGCGTGACGCTCCCGCCCTTCGACCTGCACCGCCCACGCTCCATCGAGGAGGCGACGGAGCTCGCCGAGCGGTACGGCGACGCCGCCGCCTTCTACTGCGGCGGGACGGAGCTCCTGCTGTTGCTCAAGCTCGGCTTCGCATCGTACGGTCACCTCGTCGACCTCAAGGGGATCGACGAGCTGGGCGGCACGCGCGCCGACAACGGCACGCTCGTGATCGGTGCGGCCGTCACGCACCGGGAGCTCGAGCGCTCGGAGCTCGTCCGCGAGCGGCTGCCGGCGCTGGCGACGATGGAGCGCACGGTCGCGAATCTCCGCGTGCGCGAGGTCGGCACGCTGGGCGGGAACCTCTGTTTCTCCGACCCGCATTCCGACCCTGCGACGTTCCTCCTCGCGGTCGATGCCGAGGTCGAGTGCCGGCGTGGCGGAGGGCAGCCTCGGCGGCTGCCGATCGGCGACTTCGTCGTCGGCCCATACCAGACGGCGCTCGCGCCCGGCGAGGTCCTGGTGTCCGTGCGCGTGCCCCTGCCGCAGCCCGTGACACGCATCGCGCACGCAAAGTTTGCATTCCACGAGCGGCCGACCGCCACCGTCTCCTGCCTGGCGACGATCGACTCGCGCGAGCTGACGGAGATCCGCGTAGCCGTGGGATCCGTGGGTGTACGCCCGACGCGCGCGAGGCGAGCGGAGAAGCTGCTCACGGGAGCGAGCCTCGCCGACCTCGACCGGCGAACCCTGAAGGAGGCTGGAAGTGCCGCTGCAGAGGAGGCTGGACCGGTGAGCGATTCCCACGGCTCCGCCGACTACAAGGGCCACCTCGTGCAGGTCTTACTCACGCGATGCCTTGCCGAGGTCACTGGGACTGAGGGGTAAGACGGGTTCGGAGAGCGCGAGAGGCGGATCCGTAAGGTCGAAAGCCTCTCCTCTTCTCCCGGTGCGACTTGCGCTTCACGGGTCTCGCCTGGTC
>JBKPGF010000037.1:0-16073 GCA_046729255.1 Actinomycetota bacterium | reverse complement strand
GCCGTGGACGATCCGTCAGTACGCGGGCTTCGGCTCGGCTGAGGAGACGAACGCGCGCTTCCGCTACCTCCTCGATCTCGGGCAGGCTGGCCTGTCGGTCGCGTTCGACTTGCCGACGCAGCTCGGCTACGACTCGGACGACCCGGTGGCGCAGGGCGAGGTCGGCCGCACGGGCGTGGCCATCGACTCGATCGAAGACATGCGCGTCGTCTTCGACGACATCCCGCTCGACCAGGTCTCGACGTCGATGACGATCAACGCCCCGGCCGCACTGCTGCTCCTGCTCTACGAGCTGGCGGCGGAGGAGCAGGGCGTGGCCGGCGACAAGCTCCGAGGCACGGTCCAGAACGACATCCTCAAGGAGTACATCGCGCGCGGGAACTACATCTTCCCCCCGCGGCCATCGATGCGGATCGCGACCGATCTCTTCGCGTACTGCGCCGAGCGGCTGCCGAACTTCAACACGATCTCGGTCTCGGGCTACCACATCCGCGAGGCGGGCTCGACGGCCGTGCAAGAGCTCGCCTTCACGGTCGCGAACGGCATCGCGTACTGCGAGGCCGCGGTTGACGCCGGCCTCTCTCCCGACGAGTTCGGCGAGCGCGTCTCGTTCTTCTTCAACGCCCACAACGACTTCCTCCAGGAGGTGGCGAAGTTCCGGGCGGCCCGCCGTCTCTGGGCGCGCGTGATGCGGGAACGCTTCGGCGTGACGAACCCTCGCGCCCAGGCGCTCCGCTTCCATGCGCAGACGGGAGGCTCGACGCTCACCGCGCAGCAACCGGAGCTGAACATCGTGCGTGTCGCGATCCAGGCGCTCGCGGCTGTCTGCGGCGGCGCCCAGTCGCTCCACACGAACTCGTTCGACGAAGCCCTCGCGCTGCCGACCGAGCGGGCGGCGAGGATCGCGCTCCGGACGCAGCAGGTGCTCCGGCATGAAGTGGGCACGACGCCGACGGCCGATCCTCTGGGCGGCTCGTACGCGGTCGAAGCGATGACGCGAGAGCTCGAGCAGACCGCCTCCGAGCTGATCGGTCGCATCGACGAGCTGGGCGGCGCCGTCGCGGCCATCGAGCAAGGCTTCGTTCAACACGAGATCGAAGAGGCGGCGTTCCGCTTCGCCCGCGACGTCGAGCGCGGCGAGCGCGTCGTCGTCGGCGTCAACCGCTACGAGGACCAGGGGGGAGGGGAGGTCGAGCTCCAGCGCATCGATCCCGAGATCGAGCGCCGGCAGCTCGAGCGGACTGCGCGCGTCCGCGCCGAGCGCGACGCCGAGCCTGCGAGTCGCGCTCTCGAGGAGGTGCGATCGGTTGCCGAGGGCACGGGTAACCTCCTCGTACCGATGCGGGAGGCGCTCCGGGCCCATTGCACGATCGGCGAGATCTGCGGCGAGTTGCGCGACGTCTTCGGCACGTACGACGCACAGCGCCCGGCGGCATGAAGCGGACGCGAACGAGCCGGGTCATCCTCGGCGCCGCCGTGGTAGCCGCGCTGCTCGTACCGCTCGTGGCCGTGGCCGCGTCGCGCGGCGACGGCGACCGCGAGCCCGCCGCGGCGCCGAGCTTCCGGCGGGACGTCGCGCCGATCCTGCGCGAGAAGTGCACCGGCTGCCACCAGGTCGGCGGTATCGCTCCCTTCTCCCTCGAGTCGGCGAGGCAGGCCCAGAGGTGGTCGCAGGCGATCGGCGCCGCCGTCGGCGCAAGAGTCATGCCGCCGTGGCCGCCGGGGCAGGCATCTCCGGATTACATCGGCCAGGAGACCCGCCAGCTAACCGCACGGCAGCGCGCGACGATCCAGGCCTGGGCAAAGGCGGGCGGTCGCGCTTCCGGCCCCGGCCCAGGCAAGCCGCCGGCGGTGGAGACCGACGTCCGCCCCGGCGAACGGCTCCTCAGCATGACGATGGCGTCGACGTACACGCCGCGGGCGAAGGGCGGCGCGACCGACGACTACCGGTGCTTCCTCCTCGATCCGAAGCTCACCGAGGACTCGTACGCGACATCGGCGGGCATCCAGCCCGGAGCGCGCTCCATCGTCCATCACGTCATCCTCTTCAGGATCGCCGCGGCGGCCGCGCCAGCTGCGAGGCAGCTCGACTCGGCGTCGCCCGGCGTGGGCTGGTCGTGCTTCGGCGGCATCGGAGTCATGAGCGGCGGCATGAGCGACCTCGAGTCGCTCGACAACGCGCCGTGGATCGCGGCGTGGGCGCCCGGCTGGGGCACCGGCCGGTTGCCCGATGGGACGGGCGTGCCTCTCCCGAAGGGGAGCCTCGTGGTGATGCAGGTGCACTACAACCTTCTCAACGGCCACGCGAACGATCGCTCGCGGGCGGTGCTCACCGTGGCGCCCGGGTCGGCAGATCTCGATTCGATGCAGACCGTGCTGCTGCCCGCGCCGGTCGAGCTCGCCTGCGTGAAGGGCGAGAAGGGACGACTCTGCAAGCGTGACGCCGCTCTGGCCGACCTCGGCCGCAAGTACGGATCCACCGCCGCCTTCGTGCCCGGCGGCTTGCTGTTCGTATGCGGGCAGAACGCCGCAAGCCCGAAGCCGTCTACGACGTCGACGTGCGCTCGCAAGCTCGACCGGTCTGCCACGATCCATGCCGTCGCCGGTCACATGCACCTGCTCGGGAAGTCGATCCGGCTCGAGCTCAACCCCGGCACCGCGAACGCTCGCATCCTGCTCGACATCCCCAACTGGGACTTCCACTGGCAGAACGCGTACACGCTCGCGCACCCCGTCGAGGCGAAGCCCGGCGACGTGCTCCGCGTGACGTGCAAGTACGAGCCGGCGCGACGCCATCACGGTGGGCACGGGATCCCGCGCACGCCTCGCTACGTCCTGTGGGGTGAGGGAACGACGGACGAGATGTGCCTCGGCCTCTTGCAGGTCACGCGCGGCTAGCGCGCTTTGCGGATCCTCCTCGTCTCGCAGATGTACCCCGGGCCTCAGAACCCGGACTTCGGTGTCTTCGTGCAGAGCATCGAGCAAGCTCTGCAGGAGCGAGGTCACGAGATCGAGCGCGCAGTCGTCGATCGCCGTGCCGGCGGGAAGCGCCGATACCTCGAGCTCGCCAGGCGGGCGAGAGCCGCCGCCCGGGCGTTCCGGCCGGAGGTCGTCTACGCCCACTTCCTCGTCCCGGCCGGACTCGTCGCTGCGCGCGCATCGAGTGCCCCGCTGGTCGTTACCGCGCACGGGCAGGACGTCGCCAACGCGGCGGGGAACGCGGTTCTCCGGCGCGCGACGCGCTCGGTGTGCCGGCGCGCAGCTGCCGTCATCGCCGTTTCCGGCTACCTGCGCGACGAGCTCGAGCGCGCCGTCCCCGAAGCGCGCGGCAAGACCGAAGTCGTCGACTGCGGCGTCGACGTCGAGCGCTTTTCTGTCGCAGCGGCGCCGGACGGGCCCGTGACGTATCTCTTCATCGGCTCGCTGATCGAGCGGAAGAACGTCGTGCGGCTCGCCGACGCGTTCGAGCAGCTCGGAGACAGGACAACGCTCACGGTCGTCGGTGACGGTCCTCTTCGGCCCGCTCTCGAGGGCAGGCGCGCGATCGAGGTCGTGGGCGCCGTGCCGAACAGCCGCGTACTGGAGCACATCGCCGCGTCGCGGGTCGTCTGCCAACCCAGCCTCGTGGAGCCCTTAGGCCAGGCGTTGCTAGAGGCGATGGCCATGGGCCGGCCGGTCGTCGCAACCAAGGTGGGTGGCCCGCCGGAGTTCGTCACGCCGCAGGCGGGCGTGCTCGTCGATCCGCTCGACGTCGATGCAATCGCCGCCGGCCTGATCGCCGCTGCGGAGCTGCCCTGTCCCAACCCCGCGGCGCGCGCCGCGGCGGAGAGCCACGACGTGCGCCGCCAGGCGGAGAAGATCGAGGCGATCCTCGAGCGAGCTACGCGGAGCTCTCCGCCTCCTGCTTCGTGACCTCGGGTTGAGGCGTGGAGACGACGGCGTAGACGACCCAGCCGAGCACCGCGCCGAGCGGCGGTCCGACGACGTACACCCAGAAGTCCGACCACTCGTTCCCGATCAGCGCCGGTCCGAAGCTGCGCGCGGTGTTCAGCGACGAGCCGCTCTGCGGAATCAGTGCGAAGTGGGCGGCCGCGAGCGTGAGTGGAATCGCGAGCACCGCCATCCCGCCGTGGCGCTCGCTCTTCGTCGACTGGAGGATGACGAGCACGAAGATCGCGCTCGCGAGGAGCTCGAGGAACAAGGCCGTCCCCGCACCCTGGGGCCCGGGACGCGTCGCCGTGCCGGCAACCGCGTCTTGGTCGAACGCGATCAGCACGCAGAGCGACGCGAGCACTGCCCCGGCGAACTGGGCAACCCAATACGGGATCAGGTCCTTCGCGTCCAGCCGGCGGTCGAGCACCATGGCGATCGACACGATCGGGTTGAAGTGGCCGCCCGACAGCTCGGCGAACGCGAAGAGCCCCGCGAGCAGGGCGAGCCCGAACGCGAGGCCGACCGTGACATCGAAGCCGCTCTCACCCTGAGTTCGGGTCGAGACGATCGCCGTCGACCCCACGAAGACGAGCGTGAACGTCCCGAAGAGCTCGGCGAGGTATTTCTGCAGCGAGTCGATCATTGGCTCCCTCCGTGTCGGTTTGCGGCAGGCTAAACGAGCCGATCGAGGTCGGCGAGCCTCACTTCCACGAGCGGCCGCACCTGATCCTCCAGGCCGGCTTCCTCGGCCACTCGAAGCGCCTGCTCGTACGTCTCCCGCACCTTCTCGTGGGCGACGCCCTGCTTCAGGCGGTTGTCACCCGTGACGAGGAGCTTCTGGATCCGTTCACGCGCCTCGGCCGGCTCCACGTCGGCTAGTCTAAGCAGCCTCGTGGTTGCACTCTCCGCCGTCATCCAGGTGCTGCTCTCGGCAGCGCTGATCACGCTGATCCTCATGCACTCCGGGCGCGACACCGGCTTCGGCGGAATGGGCTTCACGCCCGCCTCGCAGGGCGGCACCCACATTGTCGAGCGCAACCTCACGCGGCTGACGGTCGTCATCGCGACGCTCTTCGCGCTGAACTCGATCGCCCTCTTCCAGCTGCTCGACTAGAGGCCGCCTCGCTAGAATCAGTTTTCCGCGCGCTGGTGGCGGAATTGGTAGACGCGCCAGGTTGAGGGCCTGGTGACCCTAAAAGGTCGTGGAGGTTCAAGTCCTCTCCAGCGCATCGCGCCCCTGGCCGGTCCTCCTCTCGGCCGGCGAAGCCGGCCTCCGGAGGACCAGACGCCGCTGGCGGCAGGCGGCCGCGCGCTCGCCGCTCGAACGTATGTCGTATACGCCCTTCGCGTCTCGCGCTTGCCGCCTTTGCCAGCGACGCCCCAGGAACGCGATGGGCGACCCTGGCGCGATGCGCGCCCCTTGACGTCGTCCGAGGCCGCCGCTACCGTGGGCGAACACATGTTCGCGGAAGGAGGCTCTTCGGTGCTGACCCCCAGGCAGCAGCAGATCTGGGATTTCGTCGTCGAGTACGTCGATACGCATGGCTATCCACCCACCGTGCGGGAGATCGGAGACGCGGTGGGCCTGGCGTCGCCGTCGACCGTGCACGCGCATCTCGCCAACCTCGAGCGGGCCGGCCTCTTGCGCCGCGACCCGACGAAGCCGCGTGCTCTCGAGCTCGTAGGTCGTGAGCGACCCGCGTCTGCGCGGCCGTCGCGCGAGGAGGACATGCTCCCGCTCGTGGGGCAGATCGCGGCCGGCGGGCCGTTGCTCGCCGCCGACAACGTCGAGGAGTACATGAGCGTGCCCGGTGTCGTCGGCCCGGCCGACTTCGTCTTGCGCGTGAAAGGCGAGTCGATGGTCGACGCAGGGATACTCGACGGTGACTACGTCGTCGTCCGCCGGCAGCAGGACGCGCGTGACGGAGAGATCGTCGTGGCGCTGGCCGGGGACGACGAGTCCGCTGACGAGGCGACCGTGAAGCGCCTCTTCCGGGACTCGGGCCGCGTGCGATTGCAGCCGGAGAACGCGGCGATGGAGCCGATCTACGCCGACCACGTGCAGCTGCTCGGCAAGGTCGTGGGGGTCTTCAGAAAGGTCTGACGTCATTGGGTGAGCTGACCGTCCTCAACCGCACGCTCGAGCAGGAGCTCTTCGCACTGTTGCGCGGAGCAAGCCTCGAGTGCCTCGTCTGCGGCGAGTTCGTCATGCGCAAAGGCGAAGCGGTGTTCTGCCCGGAGTGCGGTGCCCAGGTTGTCGGTGCTGCCGCGGTGGGCGGCGAGCAGGAGATCGGAGCCGGCGCGGGCTAGTCCGAGACCTCGAGCCGCTCCGCGTGCTCGATGAGCTCCTCGGTTGAGGGCGGATTGAGGAGCGTGTCGACGATCCGCTCGGCCGTGGGGATGCCGCTCGCGCGCGCGCGGCTCACTGCCTCGTCGACTTCGTACGCGGTCCGGCGGAGGCGAATCTCTGGGCCGATCTCCGCCCAGTAGGCGGCGGGCGTGCCGCCGTACTGGAGGCCGACGCTGCCGGCGTTCATGCTCGTGATCCCCAGCACCCGCCGGTCGAACTGCAGGTGAACATGTGCAGTGACGAGAACGTCGAGCTTCGTCCCTTCGAGCAGCGCACCCATCCTCTCGTCCGGCGTCCCCGGCGTCACGAGCTCCTGGTCGCCGCGCGGCGACCCGTGGCAGACGAAAACGCGTCCGAGCCCGTCGACCTCGATCGCAACTGCCCCCGCGAACGAATCGATCTGCGCAAGGCGTTCAGCGCTGTGGTGCTCGAGCATCCACGTCGCCGTGTCGGAGTCCGCAGTCCGGCGAATCAGCGCCGACTCGGCGTTCCCCCGGACGACGAGCGCGTTCACTTGGGCGTCCGCGAGCGCGAACGTCTCCTCGGGCTCCGGCCCCCAGGACAGATCACCGTTGATGACGACGACGTCTGAGGGATCCCGCGCGAGTTCCTCCAGCACTGCCGCGAACGCAACGGCGTTGCCGTGGACGTCACCGATGACCGCGAGTCGTGAGACCGAGCCCGCATCGACGACTGGCTCTGCGGGTGCTCCGTAGCTGCGGGCCTCGGTGTCTCCGATGGCTGGAAGGTCTACCACCGTCAACGTGAAAAGGCCGGCTGAGGGCCGGCCCTTTCGTGGTCCTTTGCAGCCTTACCTGGGCGGAGGCGTCAGCGCCTGTCAGTGGTAGGACCGCGTTGGCACGTGCCCCTGGGGAACGCTCGGCAAGCTGTAGAAGCCGCCATCGCTCCGAGGACGGTGCGAACTCAGGACAAAATCACCCCCAACGGTGTTGGAGGTCGGCCAGGCGATCGCGCCGCTCCGGAGAGGCCTGCGGCCGGCCTCTGACTGACGACAGCTCTTGACCTGCAACGCTCCCCCCGCGGTGAAGGTCAAGTGCGGGCAAGTCTTTCGCGGATCGGGTCTCGTGTCAAGTGCTACGAGGCTGCGGCGCCCCGCTACCATGTGTGTGCAGGCCGGGTGACCGCGGTCAGCGCAAGCTGGCCGAGGAAAGTCCGGACACCGCAGGGCAGGACGCTGGGGAAACCCCAGGCGGCGAAAGCCGACGGAAAGTGGAACAGAAAGGAGACCGCCACCGGCGAACGTCTCTCTCCGGAGACGCCGGCGGTAAGGGTGAAACGGTGGGGTAAGAGCCCACCAGCGTCGTGGTGACACGGCGGCTAGCCAAACCCCGTCCGGTGCAAGGCGAAGCAGGCTCCTATGACGTGGCCCGCCGAGGAGCCGGGTGCGCCGCTCGAGTCGGCCGGAAACGGTCGGCCTAGAGGGATGGTCACCCTCGACAGAATCCGGCTTACAGGCCTGCTACCGAGAAGCCCCGGCAACGGGGCTTCTCTACTACCACTTGCTACGGGAGCGGTATTCGAGGCAGTGAGACGACGCCGAGTCGCTCCAGGATCCCCTCGCTCTCGGCCGCGGCCTCCGGGCCGGCAAGCCCTGTGTCGACCATGGCCTTCAGTGTGAGCGCGATCTCGAAGTCGGCGCCGGCGGCACGTAGGCGGCGGCCTCTCTACCGAATCCGTTCGTAGATCAGGACGAGCACGCCGTCAGGGCCGACCGGCTTCGACTCGGTCAGCCGCCAGTCCGTCTTCTCGCTGGTCTCGCCGAACAGCCGCCGCCCGGTGCCGAGGACAACCGGGAAGACCATGAGGTGGAGCTCGTCGACGAGGTCGTTCTCCAGTAGCTCCTGCACGAGCCGGAGGCTGCCGGGCACCTGGATGATCCCGTCGACCTCCTCCTTGAGCTTCGCTGCCTCGTCCGCGGCGTTGCCTTTGAGGACTGTCGTGTTGTTCCACTCCGGGTCCTCGAGCGTGGAAGAGACGACGTACTTCGGCATGGTGTTGAACTTGTCGGCGAACTCGCCCTCGCGATCGGGCCAGGCGCCGGCGAAGCTCTCGTAGGTGACGCGCCCTATGAGGAGCACGTCGGTCTCCATGGTCTCGTCGAGCTTGAACTGGTTGCCGTCGTCTCCGCGGTCGAACTCGAAGCTCCAGCCGGGGTACTTGAACTCTTCGCCACCGGGCGCCTGCATCACGCCGTCGAGTGACACGAACTCGGTCACGACCAACTTTCCCATCACGCACTCCTTCTCGGTTGCCGTCGCTGACTACGACCGGCTCGCGGCCAGAAAGTCATCGATCGTCTACCCGGTGTGGTGTAAGGCGGCGCGTCTGATCTGTATACTGACCATATGGCTAAAAGACTGACCGCAACCGAGGCCAAGGCAACTATCCTTGCGTTGCTCGACGAGGTGGCCGCGGGCGACGAAGTGGAGATCACGAAGCACGGTCGCACGGTGGCGCGCCTTGTTCCGGCCGTCGGCCCGCACGCCTTGAAGGGGAGCCTCGCCGGTGTGGCCATGACAGCCGCCGACGACGAGGAGCTTTTCTCTACCGGACAAGCGTGGCAGCTTGCCTAACGCCGTTCTGCTCGACAGCCACGTCGTTCACTGGTGGTCGGCTGAGCCGGAGCGAATCAGTGCCGCGGCGGCTAAGGCGCTGGACGAAGCCGACGAGCTCGCGGTCGCGGCCATCTCGTGGTTCGAGCTGGCGTGGCTGGCCGCGCACGAACGGATCGTGCTGAGCATCCCAGCCCGCTCGTGGCTAGACCAGCTCGCTGCGCGGGTTCGGACTCTGCCCCTCACTCCCGCGGTCGCAGACACGGCAGTGTCCTTGCCGTCCACGTTCCCAGGCGACCCGGCCGATCGGCTGATCTACGCCACTGCTGTCGAGCACGGACTGCGGCTGATTACGAAGGACGGGAAGCTCCGATCTCATCGACACCCGCAGCCTGTCGCGCTCTGGTAGCAGGTCACGACCGGCGCACCGATCGCGCGTTAGTTCCTCGCGAGCTGCAGGGCGATGGTTGCAGTGGACGCCTTCGTCACGCTGCCGATGCGGAACCGCTTGGATGCCTTGGGCCGGGTTTACCGCAGTCCCGACATACTGGCGGCCTCCTGCGTAGACGGCGACGATCACGCGCGCCCGCGAGCTCCCGCGCGATCGGCCCGACCGGAGGAGGCAGCGTGGTCGCTTTCGGCCCTGCTGCGGCGGCCGGCGTCAGGGTGGTCGCCGCGGCAATCGCGCAAGTCGCGGCATGCCGAATCCCTACCCGCACGCCGAGCAGATGGGCTCGCCGTGCGGAAGGTAGGGCTCGAAGGTGATCGTAGCCTCCGGCTCCCGGCCAGCGGCCGCGATGTCGTAATTGAGGCGGTACGCGCCCTTCCGCTCGAGCCCTGCGGCTTCGAGCGCCGCGATGAGTTTGCGAGCCTCGTCGGTGTTCGCATCGAAGCAGTGCTGCTGCGTCGGACGGAAGTTGCCCGGTGAACCGAAGAGTGGTCCTTCTCTCGTCGTCGCGCCGCGCAGAAGATCTTGCGTCGCAGCGGGGAACAACGCCAGGATGCTCGCCTGCTCCATGGGCTCGCTTGGCGGCCATCCGCTGTAGCAGACCGAGTACTTCGACGCCACGTATGCCTTGACGGCTGGATCAGCCCACGCGCTCGCCGGCAGCCAGGACTGTGGATCGGAGAGACGCGCCTGGAGGCGCCAGAGATCGCTCGCGTGATCGACGCGGACGAGGTGGCCCAGGTCGCGCACCGCGATGGCCGTGAAGAAGGGAACCGCGATCGGATCGTCGGGAGCCGGCGGCGGCGTCGGCAACAGGCAACCCTGAATTGGCGGCCGCTCGCCCAACGCGCAAGGCCGTTTGGACGGAGGCTGCGCCAACTCGTCCTCGTCGCCGAACTCACCAGCCGCTGCGATCTCTGACCGCAGGACTTCGACTCCGTCCGGCGTGAGTCGTTGTTCGAGGAAGCCGGTCGAGAGCGGGTTCGCAGCCTCGGGGATGTCGGACTTTTCCCGCAGCCAGATCAGCCGCCCGTCGCTGTACACCCACGCCCTGGTCCTGCCGAGCTGGCCCGACTGCGGGATCCAGAACGAGATCTCGAGCTCGCCATTCTCGGGAGTGCTCGGGGAGGCTCCCGGTGGCGGCAACCCGATGAAGCCCTTGTCGAGGACGAAGTAGCGCACCGCTCCAACAGCGGCCGCGGCCACGGCGGCTACAACGGCGACCACTGCGAACACGATGACGAGCCGCCGGCGACCGGACTTCCGAGTTGCGCCTGCCCTTCCGAGAACGTCGTCCCAGCTCCCGGCAAGCGGCTCGGGCGCCACTAGGGCGAAGCGAGCGGCCAGCAAGCTGTCCTCGTATGAACTCATGCGACCACCTCATTCGTTGTCAGCTCAGCGGCAAGCTGCTTGTGGGCCTGGGACAGGGTCGCTGCGACGGTTCCCTCGGCGATGCCGAGCACCTCGCCTATTTGGGCATAGGAGAGATCAGCGAAGTAGCGCAGGAAGATCGCCATCCGCCGCTGCGGCGGCAGCTTTTGCACGGCCGCTGCGAGCGCAATGTCGGTTCGCGCGTCGACGAGCGCCACCTCCGGCAGCTGGTCGACCGCGAGCTCGCGCGACCCCTTGGAACCGATTGCGATGCGGAAGGCGATCCGCCACACCCAGCCTTCGAGCGATCCGGTGCCGCGGAAAGCCTTCTGGTCCCGCAGCGCCTGCGCGAACGCCTCCTGCACGACGTCCCGCGCGCTCTCGACGCTACCGGTGACCGATGCGAGCATCACCTGGAAGGCGCCGTGCCGGCGCCGATAGAGATCCTCGAGGTCCGAGTCCAGCCGACCCATGCTCAATAGGGCGCCGTGGCCGGGAGATCCTTTAGCGACGAATCCATGAGAGGCAATCATCGTCGCTCTCTGCCGAGATCCGCATGGCCGCTTCCGTGCCGCCGGCGATGCGGGCATATGCGCCCGTGCCACGGACGACTTTCCAGGTGCCGGTTGCGACTTCGTCGTGCTGGCCGTCGCCGTTTCCGTTGATGCCTGTGTCGACCCACTCGATCCGCTCGCGAATCGTGAGCCTGCCCCGCTTCCCGGTCATGGTCCATGTGTTGGTGCCGTTTGTGCTTGCCGGCTCGTCATGGAAGGCGGGCGGCCCCCGGCGCACGTCCGACCGGCCGGCGTTGAGCACGATCCGCCAGACCCAGGCTTCGAGCGCCTTCGCCCCGGAACGAGCGACGCTTCCGCACGGCGGTCGCAAACGCCTCCTGCACCGCGTCGTGTGCCCGTTCGGCATCGCCCGTCACGCTCGCCGCCACGCATGCGGAAGACGTCGAAGCGGCTGCGGTACAGCGCCTCGAGCTCTTCCAGCTTCGCTCCTCGGCGTCCTCTCACATCTCTCTGACGCGGAGGATGCGGCTTTTCTTTAGTCGGTGACGGCCGGCGTCGGCTAGCCCGACGTGCCGGTCTCGTCGTGGGAGGCGCCGACGGGCTTCGACTCGGGCGAGCCGCGCTGGCGGAGGTAGATCGTGAACACGACCATCACGCCGACGGCGAGGAACTCCGATTGCCAGTTCTGGAGGGTCTTCTCCCAGAAGTCCGGTTCGAGGAGATAGCGCCCCCACGACACCGTGGCCTCGGAGTGCTCCCGCTGCTCGTCGTTGAAGACACGCCAGTTGCTCAGCGACTGGGCGAGCCACGTGGCGAAGAAGATCGCGGTCATCGTGACGAGGAGCGAGTTTTCGTAAAGACGGGCGGGTAGGCCGCCGACCTTCGCCCAGCGCGGCGAGCGCTCGTCCGCAAAGCGGCCGACCCGCTGCTTGTCGTCCGTTTCCATCCCGGCGTCCTTGGCGGGCTTCGACTCGTTGGAGCCTTTTTGGACGAGCCAGATCGTTGCGCCGATGAACACCGTGAACTGGAGGAACTCCGACTGCCAGTTCTCCATCACCGACCCCCAATAGCCTGGCGACGTCACGTAGTGCCACCACGAGACGGCTGAGCCGCCGTGCTCGGCGAGCTCCGCGTTGTATGCGTGCTGCCCTGCGAACGATTGGGCGACGAGTGTCACGACGAACGTCGTTGCGAAGAAGAGCGAGAGCCCGTTGTCGCGAAGAAACGGCCTCATGGGTTGAACACGGCGACGAGCACCGCCGTGAGCACTCCGGTGACGATCACCAGCCAGTAGAGAACGAAGACCGTCCTCACGGGTGCAGCCTTCCCGCGGAGCGCGCGGCTCAATCGCGGTTCGCTACCTTCGTGGGCAAGGTGCCCGCGAGGACGTTCACCGTCGAGCTCGAGCGCGTGCAGAAGACGGCGACGATGTTTCGAGTGCCGTTCGATCTCGGCGAGGCGTTCGGGCGGGCGCGTCCACCAGTGAAGGTCACCATCCGCAGCCACACGTGGCGGACGACGCCCGGCGTATACGACGGCGTGGGCTACATCGTGGTCAATCGAGCCGTCAAGGAAGCCACCGGAGTCGATGCCGGAGACCGCGTGCGCGTGAGGATTGAGCTCGACACCGCGCCCAGGAAGGTCGAGCTTCCGCCCGACCTTCGCGAAGCGCTCGCCGACGCACCGGCGGCGAAAGCCGCTTTCGAGGCGCTCTCGTTCACGCACCAGCGAGAGTACGTCGAGTGGGTGAAGGAGGCGAAGCGCTCCGAGACGAGGGAGCGCCGGATCGCAGCCACGGTTGAACAGGTGGCCAAGGGGACACCACGACGGTGAGTGCGGAGATCGCCGCCCGCACGACCGTCGGGCCAGTTCATCTCACGGTCGCCGACCTCGAGCGCTCGCTCGAGTACTACCGCACCGCGATCGGGCTCGATGTCCGCGAACGGGCGAACGGCCGCGCATCAGTCGGCACATCGGAGCGGGAACTGCTCGTGCTGGAGGAGAGCCCCGGCGCCAAGCCTGCCTACGGCCACACCGGCCTCTACCACTTCGCCTTGCTGCTGCCGGCGCGCGCGGAGCTCGCGCGCTGGCTCGCGCACGCAAGCCGCGATCGCGTGCCGCTCGTCGGGCTATCGGACCACTTCGTGAGCGAGGCGATATACCTCGGCGACCCGGACGGGCACGGCATCGAGATCTACTGGGATCGTCCGCGAGAGATCTGGGATGGGCAGGTCTTCGAGCGGCTGACGACGATGCCACTCGACGTCGGCAATCTCCTCGCCGAGCTCCCCGACCCCGATTCCGAGCCCTTCGAGCGACTTCCAGAAGGCACCGTCATGGGCCATGTCCACCTGAAGGTCGCTTCGATCCCTGACGCGGTCGCGTTCTACCGCGACGTGCTCGGCTTCGAGCTCATGGCGCAGCTCGGCGAGCAGGCGGCCTTCCTCGCCGCCGGCGGCTACCACCACCACATCGGCGCGAACACGTGGGAGAGCGCGGGCGCCGCGCCGGCGCCCGCGGGAACCGCCGCCCTCCGTCACATGACAATCCGCTTGCCCGAGGCGGCCGAGCGAGACCGGGTCGTCGAGCGCCTGAACGACGCGGGCTACCCCGCGGAGGCGTCGGACGACGGGCCGCGCGTCCGCGACCCGTCCGGGAACGTCATCGTTCTCGACGTCGCCTAGACATCAACGGCGACCTTGAAGCCGCCGTAAATCATCCGCTGGCCGTCGAACGGCATGTCCTTCGGATCCATCATCGCCTCGAGACGCGGATCCTTCATCACCTTCGCGTTGACGCGGTCGCGATGCGCACGCGACTTAAAGGTGATGAAGGAAAACACGACGGTCTCGCCGTTCTTGAGCTTGACGCTCTGCGGGAACGACGTGACCTTGCCCTTGGGCGCGTCGTCGGCGACGCACTCCTTGTATTCGAGGGCGCCGTGCTCGCGCCAGACCTTGCCGGCTTTGCGTGACATCCGGCGGTAGGCGTCGAGCTTCCGTTTCGGGACTGGAACGACAAATCCATCGACGTAACGGGCCATGCGAGTCCTCCTTGCTCGTTGCTTCCTCTATTGACCGTTTTCTGTCGAAGGAATCATCGGCGCTACGATCGGCTTGTGGAGCGGGCGGTGCACGACCGCGGAGGCTGGCCTACCGCCGATCCGATCGACCGGGCTGAGCACGAGCTGGCTGACTGGGAGCTGCACATGGATGCGATCGTCGGCGCGCTCGCTGGGCGCGGCGTGATGAACGTCGACGAGCTCCGCCGCGGCATCGAGAGCATGCCGTCCGACGAGTACGAGCGCGTGTCGTACTACGAGCGCTGGCTCTACTCCGTGGAGACGATCCTCACCGAGAAGGGTGTGCTCGACGCATGAGCTTCGCGCCCGGCCGCCGCGTTCGCATCAGCTCTCGACTCCACGAAGGGCACAACCGGACACCCGCGTACGTCAAGGGGCAAGCCGGTACCGTCGTTCGGCTCCACGGCACATTCACGAATCCGGAGACCCGAGCCTACGGTGACGACGGCCTCCCGGAGCAGCAGCTCTACCTCGTGGCACTCTCGAGCGGCACGAAGGACCACATCCTCGTCGATATCTACGAGCACTGGCTGGAGGAAGACGAGTGACCCACCACGACCACGACCACGACCACGACCACGACCACGAGCCGATCGGGGACGGCGACGAGCCGGCGGTGGCGCAACGCGTCCGCGCGCTCGAGGCCATGCTCGTCGAGAAGGGCGTCGTCTCGCGTGAGGAGATTCGGCAGAGGATCGACTGGCTCGTTTCACGCTCGCCTGCCGACGGGGCACGGCTCGTCGCCCGCGCGTGGGTCGATCCGGCGTCCAAGGAGCGGCTGCTCGCGGACGCCCGCGACGCAGCGCTCGAGCTGGGCCTCGACCCCGGCCCGTCACCGATCGTCGTCGCGCTCGAGAACACCGACGACGTGCACCACATGGTCGTCTGCACGCTCTGCTCGTGCTATCCGAAGGCTCTTCTCGGCCCGCCACCGGACTGGTACAAGAGCCTTCCTTATCGCTCGCGGGCGGTGTCCGATCCTCGCGGGGTCCTTCGCGAGTTCGGCCTCGAACTGGACGACGACGTCGAGGTGCGCGTCGTCGACTCGACGGCGAACATTCGCTACCTCGTCATCCCACGCCGCCCGACGGGTACCGAGGGTATGGACGAGGAGGAGCTCGCCTCGCTCGTCACGCGCGACTCGATGATCGGCGTGGCGCAATCCCGCGAGCCCGCAGGCGTGTAAATGGACGGGCGGGCCTTAAGCCCGCCCGTCCTGGCATCGAGCGACGGAGCTGGTCAGGAGGTCCTGAGCTCGCCGCCTCTGTGACGCACGAGCAGTGCGCCCAGGCTGATACCCGCGAGGAGCAGCACGGCGCCGAGCATCGCTCCCGCGCCGATCCCGAACTCGCTCCAGGCGAAGCCGTCGTCGGAAATCACGACGTGTGCCGACGCCGTCCGGCCGAGGTAGCGGTCGATCGCATCCGGCGGCCCGTCCCAGTTCGGCCGCGTCACGAGCAGCGTCGCGAACTCCTGGTTCTCGCGGTAGCGGTCCATCGCGTCCGGCGGCCCGTCCCAGACGACCGTCGGCTGATTGAAGCGGTCGATCGCGTCCGGCGGCCCGTCGACGGCCTGGGCCATCGGGACGGCGACGAGGGTTGCGGCGACGGCGATCGTGGCTGCAAGCCTCTTTGTGGTGTTGGTGACGCTGATCATCTCTTGCCTCCTCTCGTCGGCCGCCCTGTGCGGCCTTGTGCGTACTTAACGACCCGGCGGCAAAGGGTCGGTTGGATGGCGGTAAAGCAGCGCCTAAACGCCCTTTGACTTCGCGACAACCGCTGCTAGCGTCGCCGCCCATGGC
>JBKPGF010000036.1:0-6276 GCA_046729255.1 Actinomycetota bacterium | reverse complement strand
AGCCCGGCCATGTTGGACGGGATCGTCAGCACGTCCGATACGTACATGGCGAGCGGGTCCTGGGTCTTCGCCCCAAGCGGGAAGGCCACCGTGGGCGACGTCGGGCTGACGAGGAGGTCGAAGCGCTCGAAGAGCTCGGCGTGCTCGCGGCTGATCACCGTCCGCACCTTCTGGGCCTGCCCGTAGAAGGCGTCGTAGTAGCCGGCGGACAGCGCGTACGTGCCGAGCATGATCCGTCGCTTCGGCTCGTCGCCGAAGCCCCCGTCGCGCGTGCGCTCGGACATCTCGAAGTACCCCCCATCGCCCTCGGCACACAGGCCGAAGCGAACCCCGTCGTAGCGGGCGAGGTTCGACGATGCCTCCGACGGCGCGACGAGGTAGTAGCAGGCGAGCCCATACTCGACCGAGAGCGGCAGCTCGCAGGTGTCCACCTCAGCGCCGAGCTCCTCGCACAGCGCGATCGCCCGGTCTACCGCCTCCTTCACGCCCGGCTCGATGCCCTCGGCCTCGTTCAGCTGGCGCGGCACGCCGACACGCAAACCGGCCAGGTCGCCGTCGTCGGGAATCTCGACCGGTGCCGGAAGCTCCACGGTCGTCGTGTCTCGAGGATCCCGGCCGGCGATCACCGAGTAGAGGAACGCGCAATCGGAGACGGTCTTGGTGATCGGCCCGATCTGGTCGAGGCTGGACGCGAACGCGACGATCCCGTACCGGGACACAGTCCCGTACGTCGGCCGCAGGCCCACGACGCCACAGAGCGCAGCGGGCTGCTTGATGGAGCCGCCGGTGTCAGACCCGAGCGCCCACGGCGCCAGGCCAGCCGCGACGGCGGCGGTGGAGCCTCCGGACGAGCCGCCCGGCACACGAGAGAGGTCCCAGGGGTTGAACGTCGGCCCGTAACCCGAGTTCTCGGTCGACGAGCCCATCGCGAACTCGTCCATGTTCGTCTTCCCGAGCAGCGACAGCCCCCGTCCGGCACAGCGCTCGGCCACCGTTGCGTCGTAGACCGGCACGTACCCGGCGAGAATGCGCGAGCCGGCGGTGGTCTCGACGCCGGCTGTCGAGATGAGGTCCTTGAACGCGATCGGAATTCCCTCCGCACCCGCGTGGTCCCGCCGCCGGAGGTACGCGTGAACGTCGTCTTCGCGTTCGAGATACGCCTCGTGGAGCTCGGCGGAGGACACCTCACCTTGTGTCAGGAGGTCGTTCGCCTGCTTCGCCGTCAGCCGCAGCGTGTCGATCACGGCGCCGGCACCCCGAACGAGCCGTCTTCCGGATCAGGAGCATTGGCGAGGGCATCTTCGAGCGACAGCGACGGCTCGGGCTCGTCGTCACCGAAGACGTTGACGAGGTCGAGCGGATGCGAGGTCGGCTCGACGTCCGTCAGGTCGAGCTCTGCGATCTTGCCGACCGCCTCGAGGATCGCGGACAGCTGCTCGGAGAAGCGCTCCAACTCCTCTTCGGACAGGCCGAGCTGCGCGAGCTTCGCGACGTGCAGCACCTGGTCACGGGTGATGGTCGCCATCGCAGCGATCCTTTCAAAAGCGAGGCAACCCGAAAGAGATCCCTCTCAAGTGAGAGGGCCTCTTTCGAGGCCCTCGATAGTCCAACCGGAATGGCTTTCAGGCTGCGCGGACGTTCGCCGCCTGCAGGCCCTTGTCGCCTTGAGTGATCTCGAACTCGACGCGCTGACCCTCCGTCAGCGTCCTGTAGCCCTCCATCGTGATCGCGGTGTGGTGCACAAAGACGTCCTCGCCCCCCTCGCGCTCGATGAAGCCGTACCCCTTCTCGTTCGAGAACCACTTGACCGTACCGACGGCCGTCTGTCCTACCTGCTCCAACGCGTCCTCCTTCGAAAAATGCTGACCTCGAGCGCCGCGGACGTTACCCGACGCCGCTACGGAAACGCAAGGATTTCTCGGCGATAGCGGGCTGCCAGGACCGTGTTGCGCAGGAGGATCGCGATCGTCATCGGGCCGACCCCGCCAGGCACGGGCGTCATGTGTCCTGCCACCTGCTCCACGTCGGGATGGACATCGCCAGCGAGCCCCTCGGGGAGCCGCGTGATGCCGACATCGACGACCGCGGCGCCTTCTTTGACCATGTTCGGCGTGACGAGGTGCGGGTGGCCCACGCCCGCCACGATCACATCGGCCGCGCGCGTGTGGGCAGCGAGGTCGACCGTCCGCGAGTGGCAGATCGTCACGGTTGCGTTCTCCGCGAGGAGCAGGTGCGCCATCGGCTTGCCGACGATCTGGCTACGGCCCACGACGACGGCGCGGCGTCCCTCGAGCCCGACGCCGTGCTCTTCCAGCAGCGCCATGACACCGGCGGGCGTCGCCGGGACGAACGTCGGATGGCCGAGGTAGAGCTGGCCCGCGCTCACGGGATGGAAGCCGTCGACATCTTTCGCCGGTGAGACGAGGCGCGTCGCGACCGTGCCGTCGAGGTGCTTCGGGAGCGGCAGCTGGACGAGGATGCCGTCGACGCGCTCGTTTGCGTTGAGCTCCTCGACGACCTCGCGGAGCTCCTCCGCCGTCGTCTCCTCGGACAGGCGGTGGTCGTGGCTCTCGACGCCGGCCTCCTGCGCAGCGGTGTGCTTGTGGGTGACGTAGATGTGCGATGCGGGGTCGTCGCCGACGAGCACCGTCGCGAGCCCGACGTGTCCGAGCTCGGCGACGTCTGTCGCCACTTCGGCGCGGATGCGCTCGGCGAGCGGTGCGCCCTTCATGAGAACGGCCGGCATGAGGGCGGTACGTTATCGCGGGACCATCAGCGGCCTCCCAGCACTCCTGCGATTCGGCGCTGATGCGCTTGCGCCACCGTCCGCAGATTGCCTGCCCTGGTTCCCGCCAGGGTCTGAACACGATAGACCTCGCTCGCTGCAGCCGGCGAGCGATAGACGGCCGTGTTGCACTCCAGCCGTGTCTGCGTGGGGCTCACGAATGAGTTCTGGTACCCCGACAACCGCTCGCGGCGGATGAGCTCCGACGCCTTCGCCCACCCTGGTTGGCGCAGCACTTTCGCGGTCGACACGGCAAACGACTCGGCTGGGATGAGGTCGTAGCCGGCCGGAAGATCGGAGAGCTGCACGACGAGCTGCGACGCGTCGGCCGCTGCTGTGAGGTCGACCTCATCCTGGACGCCTCCCCCACAGCTCGCGACCGCGAAGGCGATGACCAGGAGAACCGCGCCGATGCGCATCAGTGCTCTCTCGTGCGTCTGGGGCGCCGCTCGCCAAGGGGGCGAAGGCCGAGCCGCGAGGACAGTACGTCGGGTACGGACTCGCGGCGAGGGCGAAGCATCCTGCCGCGAGCGGCGCCAGGTCGGCGGAGCCGGGCTCCGCCCGGCTTCGGCCGACCGTCCAGACACACGAGGAGGCGACGAGCGGATTCGAACCGCTGTGCAAGGCTTTGCAGGCCTCTGCCTAACCCCTCGGCCACGTCGCCGCGAAAGTACATCGTATCCCCGGCTAGTGTCTCGCTCTTGACCACGCCGCACGTCCTCGTCCACGAGAAGCTCGACCAGGCGAGCGAGATCCTCCGCGAGCGCGGCGTCGACCTCTGGCTGACGCTCGTGCGCGAGACGATGCTGACGACGGATCCGTCGCTCGACCTCGTCGCCGGCACGTACTGCGCGTGGCAGAGCGCCTTCCTCGTCGCCGCCAACGGCGATCGGATCGCCGTCGTGGGCCGCCACGATGCGCCGAACGTCCGCGACCTCGACGCCTACGGCGACGTCGTCGCCTACGACGAGGAGTTCGATCCTCAGCTTCGCGCGGCGATCGAGCGGCTGGACCCCGCATCGATCGCGGTCAACTATTCGACGAGCGACGCGGCAGCGGACGGCCTGACGCACGGGATGTGGCTCGTGCTGCAGGAGACCCTCGCCGGATCGCCCTACGCCGATCGGCTCGTCTCTTCCGAAGGCATCGTGAATGCACTTCGTGGCCGCAAGTCGCAGGAAGAGGTACGCCGCATCCGCGACGCGATCAGCGACACCGAGGAGATCTTCGACCGCGTGACGGCCGAGTTGCGTCCTGGGCTGTCCGAGGTCGAGGTCGCCGCCGTCATGCACGACGAAGTCGCGAAGCGCGAACTCGGCTATGCGTGGGAGGTGGGCCACTGCCCGGCGGTGAACGCGGGGCCCGAGAAAGAGATCGGCCACTCCTCGCCCGGTGAGCTTCGAATCGAACGCGGCCAGCTTCTGCACGCCGACTTCGGCGTCAGCAAGGACGAGTACTGCAGCGATCTGCAGCGCGTCTGGTACATCCTCGACGAGGGCGAGACGGCGGCGCGGACCGACGTCATGAGCGCCTGGGATGCGCTGTGGGCGGCTGTCGACGCAGGAACCGCGCTGCTCGCGCCCGGCGCGGTGGGCTGGCAGGTGGACGCCGCCGCGCGTGAGACGCTCGTCGCGGCCGGCTACCCGGAGCCGAAGTACGCCCTCGGCCATCGGCTCGGCCGCGCGGCGCACGACGGCGGCACGCTGCTCGGCCCGCGCTGGGAGCGTTACGGGAGCTCGCCGCTGGGGATCGTCGAGGACGGGAACGTCTACACGCTCGAGTACGGGACAGCGGTCCCCGGCCGCGGCTACATCGGCCTCGAGGAGGACGTGCTAGTAACGGGCGACGGCGTCGAGTGGCTCAGCACACCGCAGCGCGAGCTCTGGCTCGTACCCTGAGGCACATGCAGGCCGAGTACGAGATCGCCGTCGCCGGTGGAGGGCCGGCTGGCCTGACAGCGGCGATCTTCGCCGCACGGCACGGCAGGAGCACGATCGTCCTCGACCCACTCGGGTCCGGTGGCGCCATCCTCAACACCGAGCGCGTCGAGGACTTCCCGGGCTTCCCCGATGGCGTCGCGGGGTTCGAGCTCGGTCCGAAGCTCCAGGAGCAGGCCGCGGCGGCAGGCGTCGCCTTCGAAATGAACGAGGTGACGCGAGTCGAGCCTCGCGATGGCGACTGGGTCATGGTCACCGATTCCCGCGAGATCGGGGCGGGTGCCGTCATCGTCGCGACGGGCTCGAGGCCCCGCAGGCTCGGCGCGCAGCGCGAGGACGAGCTCGAGGGCAAGGGCCTGAGTCACTGCGCCAGCTGCGACGGCCCTCTGTACAGCGGCAAGTCCGTTGTCATGGTCGGCGGCGGGGATTCGGCGCTCCTCGAGGCGCTCGAGCTCGTGGGCCACAGCGTTCACGTGATTCTCGTCGACGCCGCTGAGCGTCTCAGCGGGCAGGAGACCTATGCTCGCCGTGTTTCCGAAAGCCCACACATCGAGATCAGGTCGAACACGGTCGTCGAGGAGATCCTCGGCGACGAGCAGGTGCAAGGGGTACGAGTACGCGACGTCGGGACCGGCGAGTCGTCGACCCTGCCGACCGAGGGGGTCTTCGTGCACGTCGGCCGCCTGCCGAACACCGAGCTCCTCGAGGGGGTCGTTGCGCTCGACGAGGACGGCCGCGTTCCGACCGACGTCTGGATGCGCACGGAGCGCGCAGGACTGTTCGCCGTCGGCGACATCAGGGTCGCCGCCGCAGGCCAGGCGATCAGCGCCGCCGGCGACGGGGCGACCGCCGCGATCGCGGCGCATCGGTATCTCGCGGAGCGCACGCGGTGAGAGCCTGGCGGCTCGCCGACTCGTTCGGCATCGACCGCCTCCAGCTCGAGGAGCACGCCGACCCGAAGCTCGGACCGCATGACGTGCGCGTCCGCGTCCGCGCCGTTTCGCTCAACTACCGCGACGTCGCAATGGTCGAGCACGGCATTGCCCCTCGCAGCGTGCGGCTGCCGCTCCTGCCGTGCTCGGATGCCGCCGGCGAGGTGGTCGAGGTCGGCGCCGACGTCTCGCGGGTGAAGGTGGGCGCCCGCGTCGCGACGACCGTCTTCCAACGCTGGCTCGACGGCGACATCCCGCCGCTCGACGCGTACGGCTCCGTGCTGGCGGGCAGCGTCGACGGCGTGCTCGCCGACCATATCGTGCTCCACGAGGACGGCTTCGTTCCCGTCCCGGCGCACCTGAGCTACGACGAAGCCTCGACCCTCCCCTGCGCGGCCGTGACCGCGTGGCACGCCCTCGTGACGAAGGGGCCGACACGCCCTGGCGACACGATCCTCGTCCAGGGCACCGGCGGCGTTTCGATCTTCGCGCTCCAGTTCGCTGTGCAGATCGGTGCGCGCGTCGTCGCGAGCTCGAAGAGCGACGAGAAGCTCGAGCGGGCGCGGACGCTAGGCGCCTGGGAGACGGTCAACTACGTCGCGACGCCCGACTGGGCAGACCG
>JBKPGF010000035.1:0-45241 GCA_046729255.1 Actinomycetota bacterium | reverse complement strand
CGAAGGTGGATGCAGAACACCCCGTGCACGAGGGCGAGGAGCCCGCCGGCGAGCATGCCGATGAGGACGCCCTGCCACCACGAGCCGGTGCGGTCGGCACCCCAGGCGCCGAAGAATGCCCCCATCAGCATCATCCCTTCCAGGCCGATGTTCACGACGCCGCTGCGTTCCGAGAACATGCCGCCGATAGCGGCGAAGACGAGCACAGTGGTCAGCCAGAGGGAGCCGGACACGAGCGTCGACCAGCGCACGGCGTCATCGAGGTGCTGGGCGCTCGCCTGCGTGGCGGCTGCGCCCGCCGCCATCCCGATCAGGCCACTCGCCACGGCGCCCCAGCCGATCCGCCGCTCCCCGCGCGTCAGCGCGCCCACTCCGAGGAGCGCCCCCATCGCGCCGACGACGATAGGGAGAAACGCCGTCCGCACGGCCAGGGGAGGAAGGGCGATCCAGAACGCGAGGATGCCGAGGCCGATCCCGATGATTCCGACAATCGCCCAGGTCGAGAACCGCCGCGGGCGGCGCTCCGCTTCGGTGGCGACGCTCACGCGGCTCCTGCCTTCCTGCCGGGAGCCCGCAGCTTCCTGCGCGCGTTCCAGACGCCGAGCACCAGCAGCTCCGCGCCGACGAAGAGCACGACGAGCCCCTGGATCATCTCCGTGAGGTTCCCGGCGAGTTCCGGCCGGAAGACCTCCGGATCGAGGTTGCGCGTCGACGTTCCAGTCGTCAGCGCCGCGAAGAGCAACGCTGCGAAGAAGATGCCGACAGCGGTGTTGCGACCTAGCAGAGCCACGGCGATGCCCAGGAACGCGACGTACGAATACGACTGGATAAGCGTCTCGTCGACAGTGTGCAGCCAGCCGAGCGTGTCGATCCCGCCGGCGAGGCCGGCGAAAGCGCCGGAGATCGCCATCGCGAGGAAGTAGTTGCGCTTCACGCTGATCCCGCCGTAGGCCGCCGCCTCGGGGTTGAAACCCACGGCCCGCACTTCGTAGCCGAGCGTGGTGCGGTTGAGAAGGATCCAGTAGACGACAAGCGCTGCGAGGGCGACGAAGAGGCCGATGTGCAAGCCTTGTAGGAGCGGCGATCCCCAGATCACCGGGAGCTTGGCGCCCTCCGCAATCGGCTTCGTGATCGGGGGCGCGCCGGACTCCTTGGCGAACGAGTCGAACATCGGCCCCTGGATGAGGTAGACCCCGACGAAGATCGCCGTCCAGTTCAGCATGATCGTCGTGATCACCTCGTGGGCCCCGACCGTCGCCTTGAGGATGCCCGCTATGCCGGCCCAGAGCGCTCCCGCGAGAGTCGCCGCCGCGGCGGCGAGGATGATGTGCAGAGACGCCGGCAGCGAGTCGAACCAGATGCCCACCTGCACGGCGGCGATCAGGCCCATGATGTACTGGCCCTGGCCCCCAATGTTGAAGAGGCCGCAGCGGAAGGCGAACGCGACGGCAAGCGCGGTCAGGATGAGCACCGTCAGCTGGATCAGCGTCTGCTGAAGGCTCAGGGCCGAGGCGCAGAACTGAACCGTCGGATCGTCACTCGTGATCTGGCGGATCGAGCATTGCTGGGTCACCCCGACCGACTGCGCCTCGTTCCACGGCCAGAGCCAGTTGAGACCCGTTCCGTTGAAGATCTGCTTGTACGTGCTCAGCGGATTCTTGCCGGCCACCGCCAGCACGACGAGCCCGCCGATGAGAAACGCGACGATGGTCGTCAAGAGCGGCGTGATGACACCGCCTGCCCGCTGGTAGAGCGCGAACCGCGCCGCGAGCCCGGCCGGCGCGTCCGGGTCCGGTGCCGCCTGCCGCGCCCCGGGCTCGCTCATGCCGCCTGCACGGTGGCCTTTCCCCCCGTCATCGCGATCCCGAGCTCTTCCTCGGTGACGTCGGGCCCATACTCGCCGACGACGGCACCCTCGTAGACGACGAGGATGCGGTCTGACAGCGAAAGGATCTCCTCCAGCTCGAGCGATACGAGCAGCACGGCCTTGCCTCGGTCGCGCGCCTCGACGAGCTGGCGGTGCACGAACTCGATCGCCCCCACGTCCAGTCCTCGCGTCGGCTGTGCCGCGAGCAGCACACTCGGGTCACGTCCGATCTCGCGGGCAAGAACGACCTTCTGCTGGTTTCCTCCCGAGAGCGCCCCAGCGCGCGTATGCGGGCCCCCTCCACGAACATCGAAGCGCTGGAGCAGAGGCCGGGCCCAGCGCACGAGCGCCTTCGGAAAGAGCCAGCCGAGCCGTGAGTTCGGCTCCCTGTCGAAGTCGTGGAGCGCGAGGTTCTCCGCGAGCGAGAAGTCGAGCACGAGGCCGCGACGGTGCCGGTCCTCCGGGATGTGACCGACGCCGAAGTCGATGATCTCGCGCGCGCCCGCACCGGTCATGTCTCGCCCTGCGACGACGACGCGGCCGGACACGGGCGTTCGCAGCCCGGAAAGGACCTCGACGAGCTCGGTCTGCCCGTTGCCGTCGACGCCGGCGATGCCAACGATCTCGCCGGCGCGCACGGTGAGCGAGATGCCGCGAACCCTCTCGAGGTGGCGGTCGTCGAGTGCGTGGAGATCCTCGACCTCGAGTAGTGGCTCTCCGGGCGTCGCGGCGTCCTTCTCGACCCGGAGCAGCACCTCGCGCCCCACCATCATCCGCGCCAGTCCTTCCTCGGTGGCACCCTCCCGTGGCACGGTGTCGACCTTCTTGCCACGGCGCAGCACGCTGATGCGGTCTGCAATCTCGAGCACCTCGTTGAGCTTGTGGCTGATGAAGATCACCGACATGCCCTCGCGCGTGAGCAGGCGGAGGATCTCGAAGAGCTCGATTGCCTCCTGCGGCGTGAGCACGGCGGTGGGCTCGTCGAGGATGAGGATGTCCGCGCGACGGTAGAGGGCCTTCAGGATCTCGACCCGCTGCTGCTGGCCGACGCCGATGTCCTGCACACGGGCGTCCGCGTCGATGGCGAAGCCGAAGGTCCTCGCGAGCTCGTTGACCCGGTGTCTTGCTTCGCCGTAGTCGAGGATGACGCCGCTGGTGGTCGGCTCGGCGGCGAGCACGATGTTCTCCGCCACCGTCATGACCGGAATGAGCATGAAGTGCTGGTGCACCATGCCGATCCCGTGCCCGATCGCATCCTTCGCCGAGTGGAAGGAGACGGTCTTGCCTCCGATGAGGATCTCGCCCTCATCAGGGCGGTAGAGGCCGTAGAGGACGTTCATCAACGTCGACTTGCCTGCGCCGTTCTCCCCCAGCAGCGCGTGCACCTCTCCGCGGCGGAGGTCGAAGTCGACGCGGTCGTTGGCGAGTACGCCCGGGAAGCGCTTCGTGATCCCGCGGAGCTCGAGTACGGGCTGCTCGTCCGCCATAGGGGGGAATCCTAGGGGGCGGGAAGGTGCCCCGCCCCCTGGACCGTGCTGCGGTGGTTACTTGATCGGAGGCTTGACCTTGCCCGACTTGATCTTTGCGATCAGTACCTTCGAGCTGGCCGTGTATGCCGCACGCACCGAGACCGGCAGCGCCTTGCTCAGCCGGCCGTAGCCGACACCGTTGTTCTTGAGCGAGAAGATCGCGTCGTACCCGCCCTTGAACTTCGTCTTCGTCTTCGCGTAGTCCTTGATCGTGTCGTAGACAGAGACGTCGACCTTCTTCGTGGCACTCGTCAGTATGTGCCTGCCGAGGAAGTACTGGTCGGCGTCGACGCCGATACCCCAGACACCACGGCGCTTGGCGGCGTCGAGCCCGCCGAGGCCGCACTGGCCGGCGGCCGTGAAGACGACCTTCGAGCCGCGGGCGATCTGGCTGAGCGCCGTCTGCCGGCACTTCGCCTGGTTGGCGAACGTCGGGTCGTTCGCGTAGTTGTTGAACACCTTCACCGTCGGGTTCGCCAGCTGCGCGCAGTGCTTGTAGCCGGCGAGGAACGCCTGGATGGCCGGAACCTTGTTGGCCCCGATCCCGGAGATGGTGTTCGTGCTGGCCAGGCGCTTGGCCTCGAGACCGGCGATATTGCCGACGAGGCAGCCCGCCTCCGCTTCCTTGAAGAGCAGTCCGCGAAGGTTCGGAATGCTCTTCTTCTTCGCCGTGAACGTGACGAAGCCATACGGGACGTCGATCCCCGCGAACTTCGTGTTCGGGAACGTCGGCGGCACCTTCGCGAGCGGGTCGTACATGAGGAAGCCGACGCCGATCACGAGGTTGAAGCCCTGCTGCGCTGCGGCAGTCAGGTTCGGCAGACGGTCGGCGGCCGTCTTCGTGATGAAGACGCGGCCCTCCACCCTGAAGTCCTTCTTCGCCCTGGTCAGGCCCACGCTCGACAGGAAGTTGAAGCCCTTGTCGTTCAGGCCGCCGATGTCGGAGACGACCGCGACTCTGATCGCCTGTGACGGGGCAGCCGAGCCAACGGACGTGACGACGAGCCCAGTCACGGCCACCGCAGCGGCGAGAAGCACGCCGACGGAGCCGGCTCGCTTGCGAGATTTCTTCACTACATCCTCCCTTGATCTAGTCGGTTGCCGACTTAGTAAGACGGTTGATGCTAACCCGAAGTTGCAGCTAGTTGCTGATGCAACCGACTCTTAACTATCCGTGCGCAGCTGAGTCGACCTCGGAGGAACCGGCCAGCACGCGGCGGGGCTTCGACCCCTCGTATCCCGAGATGATCCCGCGCCGCTCGAGCATGTCGATCAGGCGCCCGGCGCGCGTGTAGCCGACCCGCAGACGCCGTTGGAGGAGGGACACGGAGGCCGTCTGCGTCTGCACGACGACCTCGATCGCCTTCTCGAGCAAGGGGTCCTCGTCCGGGTCGAAGTCACCGTCGTCTGCATCCTCGTCGTGCTCCCGCTCTGGCGCGACGAGCAGCGACTCGTCGAGCTCCTGGCCGCGTTGCGAGCGGCACTGCTCGACGACGAGCGCGACCTCTTCCTCGCTCACGTAGGCACCTTGGAGGCGCTGGAGGCGTGACGTTCCGAGCGGCTTGAAGAGCATGTCGCCCTGCCCGAGCAGCGTCTCTGCGCCCGCCTGATCGAGGATCACTCGCGAGTCGGTCTGGCTGGAGACGGCGAACGCGATCCGGCTCGGGACGTTGGCCTTGATCATGCCGGTGATGACGTCGACCGACGGGCGCTGCGTCGCGAGCACGAGATGGATGCCGACGGCGCGCGACTTCTGCGCCAGCCGGATGACGGAGTCCTCCACGTCCTGCGGCGAGATCATCATCAGGTCGGCGAGCTCGTCGATGACCAGCAGGAGGTACGGAAGCGGCGCCTCGTTCCGGGAGCGGAGCGCGCGGTTCATCTCGGGCAGGCTGCGCGCGCGGAAGAGTGACATCCGCTCGTAGCGGCGCTCCATCTCGCCGACGACGTTCGTGAGCGCGGCCGCCGCCTGCTTCGGGCTCGAGACGACCGGTGTGAGCAGGTGCGGGATCGACTCGTAGTAGCCGAGCTCGATCCGCTTCGGGTCGACGAGGATCATTCGCACCTCGTCCGGCGTCGCCCGCAGGAGGATCGACGTGAGAATCGTGTTGATGCAGCCCGACTTTCCGGAGCCGGTCGTGCCGGCGATGAGCACATGCGGCATGCGCGCGAGGTCGGTCCAGATCGCATTGCCGGAGATGTCCTTGCCTAGCCAAACGGACAGCGGGCTCGCCGCCTGCGGGAGGTCGTCGAAGACGTCGCCGAGCGTGACGAGGTTCGGGGAGACGTTGGGCACTTCGACGCCGACGGCCTGCTTGCCGGGGATCGGCGCGAGGATGCGGATCTCCGTCGTCGCGAGCGCGTACGAGAGGTCGTCCTTGAGGGCGGCGACCTTCGCGACCTTCGTCCCCGGCGCCAGCTGCAGCTCGTAGCGCGTCACCCGCGGCCCGGAGATCTCCCCCACGACCGTCGCGTCGACGCCGAAGTTCGCGAGCGCAGCGACGAGCGTCTCCGCGACCCGCGCGCTCGTCTCCGCGGATGCACCGCCGGTCGAGGTCGACTGGCGGAGCAGCGTCCGGTCAGGCAGCCGGTACGCCTCGGTGGCGAGCTCGGCCGGGTCGAAGAGCGACGGCTGCGTGTCCTCTATCGGCTCCTCGGGATCGGCGACGAGCGCCGCGGGCTCGACGCTCGACTCCGTGATGTCTGGATAGTCGTGCGCGCCGTCCACCAGGGGAGCGGGCTGCGTACGGACGGCCTCGAAGGGGATGACCTCGGCCAGCGACGGCTGGTGACGCTGGGTCGCACGGCGGCGAACGCTCCGTACGGCCCCGTGGGAGCCCCTGACGATTGCCCCTACGGACGCGCCTGTGAGCAGGAGGACGCCGGCGAGCAGGGTGAACGTGCCGAGGATGAGCACGCCGGTCGAGCCGATGAGCCACGCGAACGCGGCCTCGAGCGCGGCTCCGGCGTAGCCGCCGTGGGCGTCGCCGAGCACGAGCAACAGGCCGGCAGACGTCACGACGAGGCCAATGCGGAACGGCTGCACGTCGACGAGCCGGCTGCGGACGAGCGCAAGCGCGCCGATGGCTATCGCCGCGACCGGCAGCACGTAGACGGCGGCGCCGACGAGCGACTCGAGCCCTTCCGTCAGCCTGTCGCCGACGACGCCGCCGCCCCAGCCTCCGTACAGGACGGCTGCCAGGAAGAGGCCGAACGCGACGAGCGCGAGCCCGATCAGCTCGGCGTGATGGTGGCTGCGCGGGCCGTCCGTCCGCTTCTTCTTCCTCCGGCGGACACGCGACGGCGACTTCGGGCGCAGCTTGGAAGGACGCTTCTTGCGCGCCATGGATGCGAGTTCGCGGGCGGGCCGTGCGCTCCTGCCGCGCGAGTGCGAGAATCACCGCGTGGCCCGCGTGGTAGCGCTGCTGGCGGTTGTAGCGATGTCCATCGGCATCGGCGGTGCCGGTGCGGCGCTGCCCGGGTTCACCGGCTTCTGGACGCCGTCGAAGAACATCGTCTGCGGCCACTTCCGAGCGCAGTACGGGTCTCCGGAGGGGCTCCGGTGCGACATCTTCAGCGGACTCCGTCCCGAGCCACGCAGAGCCTGTGAGCTCGACTGGACGGGGATCTCCATGGGACCTCGAAAGCGGGCCACGCCCACCTGCGCCGGGGACACCGTCGCCGACTGGAGCTTCCGCGTGCTCCCCTACGGACGTACGTGGTCGAAGGGCAGCTTCACGTGCCTCTCCACGCGTGCCGGCGTCTCCTGCGCGAACCGCGCGGGTTACGGCTTCTTCCTGTCGCGCGAGAGCTGGAGCGTTTAGAGGGTTGCGCTAAGCCGCGCCGAGCTCGCTGTCCTCGTAGAGCTTCTCGCCCCGATGGAGGCGGCGTGCGATGTCGAACGTCTGATGCTGCGATCGCGTGGTCGTGGCGTGGGCAGCGAGATAGCGCGCGGCAGCGATCAGCGGGAGCGCCTCATCGTCCGTTCCCGTCAGGAGCTCGTGTTGTCGGACTGCGGCCTCCACACACTGAATGGTGTGGAAGTTGCGGTTCTCGCGGACGAGGGCGGCGCCCAGCGCGGCAACCAGCTGCGCGGCCTCGCCACCGGACTCGAGGTAGGTGGCCGCGACCTCCGCCACCTCGTCGACCTGCTGCAGCCGATCGAGCAGCGCGGGGAGCTCCAGCAGCAAAGCCGCGGGATCTGCGACCGGCACCGGCGTCGGGAGCCGCCTGGCGGGCACGTTGAGAAAGCGGTCGAGATAGACGCTGATTGCCGCATCGAGCACGCCTCGGAGCAGGTCGATCGACGGCGACCGCCGCAGGCCCTGCTCGACGGCGTTCGCGAAGGTGAACGTATGCAGCGCGGTGTCCCAGTCTCCGAACTCGTTGCTCGTGGGAAAACGAGCGATGCGGGTCGCGGCTGCGAAAGAAATTACGGAGGCAAGCTCCACTTCCGTCGCCCCCTCGCGCAGCGCGGCGAGCAATGCGTCGACGGCTTCCTGAGGCTCGTCACCGAGCACAGCTTCGAGCACGCCACCGCGACCTTTCCACCGCCCCCGGCTCGCCTCACCCTCGGCCACGGCCTGCGGCAGCTCTTCGAAGGCGTGTTCGAGAAGGGCCACCACGTCGATCGGATGACGCCACGAATTGGCCTCTTCCATCCGCTCGGCGAACGCCAGCTGCGACGGCAGCGATGCCAGTACTGCGTCCGCGCGTTCCCAGCCCATGAGGTCGAGCACCTCGAGCGCCTTGTTCACGAAGTCGAGCGTGTGTCCGCCGTCGAGGTAGCGATGGTCGGTGGCAGCGGCGAAGAGCATGTCGGCGATAGCGCCGGGCGGCGCGCCGGAGCAGACGGCCGACACAAGCGCCCGCTCCGCGCCTTCGGCGTCACGCACCTCGATGAAGCCGCGGAACCACAGGCCGAGGCGCGCGGCGTCAGGGGGCGCTCCGGGCAGGGGCTCGAGAGGGAAGCGCGGCGGGCCCATCGCCGAGTCCTCGGCCACGTCCGCGATCCCCTGGTAGAGCGCAAGCGCGCGGTCGGACGGCTCCAGCCTCGGTAGGAGGTTCGCGAAGCATGTCAGCGTCGTGAGGCCGCGGAACCACCCGCCTCCCCTCCGTTCGACGCCGAAGTCGATGCCGGCACGCACGATGCTGCGTGCGCTCGGGTCTGCCTCCAGCAAGGCGATCGTGGCCTTCGCAAGCACGAGCGGGATGTCGCGCTCGAGGCCGTCGCGTAAGCGCTCCCGCTGATGGAAGACCGGATCCTCGACCGGCCTCAGGTCGACCAACACGTCGTCACCGTCGATCTCGACCGGGAACCGGCGCAACTCGTCGGCCCACTGGTCGAACGTCCCGCCCGTCCGCAGGTCGAAGCGTGCGTGGTGCCAGTGACACGTGAGGATGCCGTCGCAGACGGTGCCGCGGTGAAGCGGGAACCCCATGTGCGGACACCGGTTGTCGACGGCGTGCACCTCCTCGTCTACGGCAAAGAGGCAGATAGTGTGGCGATCCACGTGCGCGACGAGTCGTCCTGCGGCGCGCAGCTCCGACAGCGATGCGGCGCGGACGAGGTGTTCCTGCGTAACGGTTGTGGCGGTCATGGCCGTCCTCCTTTTCGAGCCCGCTGCACACGCTAAAACTTCAACTAATGTTCAAGTCAAGTGCCGGACGAGTTGACGATCGGCGAGCTGTCAGCGCGCAGCGGCGTGGCGCCGTCAGCGCTGCGGTTCTACGAGTCGCACGAGCTGCTCTCGTCGACGCGGACGAGCGGCAACCAGCGTCGCTACGACCGCGCCGTGCTCAGGCGCATAGCGCTGATCCAGGCCGGTCGCGCTGCGGGCATACCGCTGAAGCAGATCCGTTCGGCACTGGAGACGCTGCCCGCGGATCGCACGCCCAGCCGCCGAGACTGGGAGCGGCTCTCGAATGCGTGGCGGAGCGATCTCGACGCACGCATCGCCGGGCTCACTGCGATTCGCGACCGGCTCACCACCTGCATCGGCTGCGGCTGCCTGTCCATCGATCGCTGCGAGCTGCTCAATCCCGATGACGAGGCAGCGAGTGCGGGGGCGGGCGCCCGCTACTTCGAGCGAGACAGTCCGCGCGCGTAGGAGGGCTTGGCGGGATTCGCTCGTCGTCGGGACGCGATGGTCGTTCCGAGGCATGGACGCAGGGAGCCCGCGTACCCGTAGCAGGCGGAGCGTACGTGGGCGACCGAGGACGCAGCCTCGGGGCGATCCAGCGTGTCAAGGACGACACAGTCGATGTCTCGCCAAGTCCTCCTACCGAACTAGGCCAGCGAAGCGATGCGCTCTTCGAGCAGGTCGAGAAAAGCGGCCGAGTCGACGCCTATTGCGACGTGGGCATTCGCCTCGACGGGCGTTCGCGGGTAGAGATCGACCACCGTGCGCCCGCGGGAGAGGTCGGACTCCGTCTCGATCGCGACATGGCGATGCACTGTCTCGAGCAGCTCGGGGCGAACCACGGCGGCGACGGCGAGAGCGTCGTGCACCGGCGGACCGTCCCAGCCGTACGTCGTGCGGTGATACCCGGAGTAGAAGTCGATCAGCTCCGCCACGACCTGTCCGATCCGGCCCGCCGCTCTCAGTCGCGCCACGCGCTCGGGCCCGACGATCGCTTCATGCGTCACGTCGAGCCCCACCATCGTGATGTCGATGCCGCTCGCGAAGACGGCTGCCGCCGCCTCCGGATCCGCCCAGATGTTGAACTCGGCAGCGGGCGTGATGTTGCCGAGGCCGATGGCACCGCCCATGAGCACGATCCGCTCGAGCTCGACGTCCGGATGCTTGGTAAGCAGCCGCGCCACGTTCGTGAGCGGCCCGGTCGGCACGAGCACGATCCCGGGGCCGAGCCGTCCCGCGAGAAAGGACACGGCGTCCTCTGCCACGGGCTCGGCTGAGGGCTCCGAGAGCGCCGGCCCGTCGAGGCCGCTCTCGCCGTGCACGTGATCGGCGACGGTCAGCTCTCGTGTGAGTGGAACGTCGGAGCCACGAGCGACCGGGATGTCCGTTCGCCCGGCGAGCTCGAGTACCTTGAGCGCGTTCGTCGTCGTCTTCTCGAGCGTCTGGTTGCCGTGGGTCGTCGTGATGCCCACCAGCTCGACCTCGGGGCTCGCGAGGGCCAGGAGGATGGCGATCGCATCGTCGTGGCCTGGATCGCAGTCGATGACGAACTGGGCGGGCACATGCGCAGTATCGTCGTCTCGCCATGGCGAGCACTCGCGACAAGCTGCTCGCGTTTGCGCTCTCGTTCCCGGGCGCCTACGAGGATCACCCCTGGGGCGAGGAGGTCGCGAAGGTGCGCGGGAAGATCTTCGTCTTCATGGGGCAGTCGACGTCGCGACGGATGACGGTGAAGCTCGACGAGTCGCACGGCCATGCCCTCTCGATCGAGGGCGCCGAGCCGACCGGCTATGGGCTCGGCAAGGCGGGCTGGGTGACGGTGCCGCTCCGGGCGCCCGGCGTCGACCTCCAGCTGCTCCGCGACTGGATCGAGGAGAGCTATCGCATCGTCGCGCCCAAGCGTCTCGTCGCCGAGCTCGACGACTAGCCCCTCGCGTCCACCTCGTGCGCCCACGGCAGCGAAGGCTGCGCTCCGGGGCGTGAGGCGGCGATGGCGCCCGCGACGCACGCACGCCGTAGTGCCTCCTCACGCGGCCGTCCCTCCAGCAGCGAGACGACCAGGCACGCCGTGAAGGCATCGCCGGCCGCGGTCCCGTCGACGGCCTCGACGGACGGCGACGCGGAGCGTGCGACCTCCTCCCCACCCTCGAGGAGGATCGCTCCGTCGGCCCCCAGCGTGACGGCGGTCAGCACTCCGATGTCGCCGACGACGTCGTGCTCGAGGCGGTTCACGACGAGCAGATCCGGGTGCACGTCCACCGGGCGTGCCGGGGCTGCGTTGAGGCAGAAGAATCGGGCCTGCCGTGCAGCTTCGAGCATCGGGGCGTCCGGGATCTCGAGCTGGCAGAGCACCGCATCCGCCTCGGCGACGTCGACAGCCGCCGCCTCGAGGTGCGCGTTCGCCCCGGGCGCGACGACGATCGTCGTCTCCCCCTCTGCGTCGACTTCGATCAGCGCCACACCGGTGGCAGTGTCGGAGTCGCGAACGCGAAGCTCCACACCCGCTTCCTTCAGCCCCGAAAGCGCCTCCTCGGCAAACGAGTCGCGCCCCACCGCGCCGACAAAGGTCACGCCGGCGCCCAGCCGCGCACACGCCACAGCTTGGTTGGCGCCCTTGCCTCCCGGGTAGCGCGCGAATGTCGCTCCGGAGATCGTCTCGCCCGGACGCGGCAGCCGCTCGGACTGGACGACGAGGTCGAGGTTGGCCGACCCGACGACGGCGATCGTGGGCGATGTCACGCAGCGAGCGCGCGCAGGTCCTCGACCGCCCGGTCGAGGAGGTTCTCCCGCAGGTCGAACAGGCCGGCCCAGAGCGAATTACGGTCCGGTGCACACCCCACGCGCGACCGATCGGCGAGGCCCTCCAGAGCGCGAACGAGTACGGCCAGCTCGAGGTAGGCCTGTGCGACGCGCACCGGGGATGCGTGCACGCCCGCCCGCGTCAGCACGTCGTCCCACATGACGAGCTCGGCGGACCCCGGCTGGCCGTACCACGACCGGCCCTCGGCGACGTCGGGCTCGAGCTCGAGCAGGTAGCGGGCGAGCGGGCCTTCCAGTCCGGCGATGGCCGTCTCGGCCCGGTCCGCTGCCCGCTGCAGCGCAGCCTCGCGCCTTCCGGGTGAAGACGGCTCGGCCTCGCCGCGCGCCCAGCGCTCGAGCAGCCGGCAGAAGGAGAGGCTTGCCACCTCGCAGGCCCTGAGCTGGGCCACCAGCCGCCGCGCCGTTTCCGGCTCGACGGCATGCGTCGTGAGCACGGTCGCCCAGTCCCGCGTCGCGACGGCGCTCATACTTCCACGACGACGGGGAGGATCAGTGGCCGCCTTCGCGTCCGGTCGTAGACGAGCCGGCCGAGGTCGTCGTGCAGGTGCTCCTGGAGGAGCTTGATCTCGACGATGTTCTGCTGGAGAAGCCCGTCGAGCACCGAGCCGGCCTCTGCCCGGAGGTCCTCGAGAAGCTCGTCGGCTTCGGCGAAGCCCCGCGCGATCAGCTCCGGTGTCGCCGTCGTGCGCCCGTTGGAGCTGGAGAGCGTCGCGACGACGATGACGACGCCGTTTTCCGAGAGACGTCTCCGGTCGCGGAGCGCGACGTCCGAGATGTCGCCCACGGCAAGACCGTCGACGAACGTCACGCCGGCGTTGACACGGTCGGCCAAGCGCACGCCAGCTGACGAGAGCTCGACCACGGATCCGTTCTCCGCCAGCACGATCGAGCTCACGGGCACGCCTGCCTCCTGGGCCATGTGTGCCTGCGCCGCGAGCATCCGGTACTCGCCGTGCACCGGCATCACGGCTCTGGGCCGCACCAGACCGAGCACCGTGCGTATCTCCTCCGAATTCCCGTGGCCGGAGACATGGACGGGCGCAATCTCGTGGTGAAGCACCTCTGCCCCGGCCCGTGCGAGCTGGTTGATCGTGTCGTGCACGCGCAGCTCGTTCCCGGGCACGGCCTTGGCGGAGATGATGACCGTGTCACCACGGTCGACCTCCACCGAGGGGTGGTCGTGGTATGCGATGCGGGTCAGCGCGGAGAGCGGCTCCCCCTGGCTTCCTGTGCAGAGGACGAGCACCTCGTCGGGCGCGTGGTTGTCGAGCTCGTCGGGCTTGACGAGCGCATCGTCAGGAACCTCCATATAGCCGAGCGCGCGGGCGATGTTGAGGTTCTTGCGCATGGAGCGTCCGACGACGCAGACCTTGCGCCCGCACTCGAGCGCGACGTCGATCGCCTGCTGCATCCGGTGGACGTTCGAGGCGAACGACGCCACGAGGACACGGCCCTTGCGCAGCGGGATGATCTGACGGAACGCGTCTCCCACGAGTCGCTCGGAGCCCGTGAACCCGGGGCGTTCGGCATTCGTCGAATCTCCGAGAAGGAGGTCGACGCCGAGGTTGCCGAGCTCCGCCAGCCGCCCGACGTCGGTCTTGAAGCCGTCGACCGGCGTGTGGTCGAGCTTGTAGTCGGAGGTGTGGAGGATTCGCATGCCGTCGACCTCTACGACTACCCCGACGTTGTCGGGGACCGAGTGCGCCATCCGCACGAGCTCGAGCCGGAACTGCCCTGCCTCGATAGGCCCGTTCTCGGGGAGCACCTCCACGAGCTCCGTGCGATCGCCGAGCCGGTGCTCAGCAAGCTTCGACTGGACGAGGCCGAGCGTGAGCCGCGTGCCGATCACCTTTGGCACGTCTATCTCGCGCAGGACATACGGGAGACCGCCGACGTGATCCTCGTGCGCGTGCGTGAGCACGACGGCGTCGACCGGACGGTTGCTCTCGGCGAGGTACGAGATGTCGGGCAGCACGAGATCGACTCCGAGGTGCTCGTCGCGCGGGAATGCGAGCCCCGCGTCGATCACGAGACGGCCGCCGCCGCCCTCGATGACGGTCATGTTCTTCCCTACCTCGCCCAGGCCGCCGAGCGGGATGATCCTCATCGGTTGTGCCATCGAGGCCCAGTGTATGGTGCCGCTCGTGGGCTTGTTCTCGAGGAAGCGGAAAGACCCGGACCTCGAAGACCTGCCGCCCGAGGCGGCGGCCATCGTCGAGCAGCTACGCGACGTGTTTCCGGACGCCGCCATCAGCGTCGACGACCCGGTCGAGGTGAACGTTCAGGACATCCTCCAGGGGACAGGCGTCGATGGTGGCGGCGATCGGATCTCCCAGCTCGAGCGCCTGGCGAGGCTCCGCGAGCAGGGCGCGCTGACGGAGGCGGAGTTCCAGGCCGAGAAGGCCCACGTCCTCGGCGAGGGCTAGGGCTCGGGCTAGGCGGGGACCAAAAGGCCCAGCCGGTCGAGGCACTCTCGAACCTGCGCGAGCTGATCCTCTGTCGCCTCGACGAGCGGTAGCCGTAGGCCGCCCACCTCGTGCCCGAGGATATTGAGCGCCGCCTTGATCGCGATCGGGTTGACCTCCACCTTCAGGAGGTCGTAGGCCGCGTGGAGCTCCTCGTCGATGCGTCGAGCCTCGACGTGGTCGCCGGCCTTGTGCAGGCGGATCATCTCCTTCACGCGCGGCCCGACGACATGCGTGTGCACGCAGACGCCACCCACGCCGCCGACCTCGAGGAACGGATAGACGATGTTGTCGTCACCGGCGTAGAGGTCGAGAGCTGTCTCCTCGACGATGAAGCGGGCCTGATGGAGGTCGTCATTCGCCTGCTTCACGGCCTCGACGTTCTCGATCTCCGCGAGCTGTGCCATCGTCTCGGGCTCGATGTTGACGACGACCCGGCCGGGGATGTTGTAGACGATCACGGGCTTGTCGCTCATGGCCGCAATGGCCCTGAAGTGCTCGACGATGCCCCGCTGCGGAGGCTTCGAGTAGTACGGCGTGACGACGAGGTAGCCGTCGACGCCGATCCCGTGCGCCTTCTCCGTCAGATGCATCGACTCGGCGGTCGAGTATGTGCCCGTGCCGGCGATGACCGTCGCCTGCTCGCCGACCGCCCCCACCGCGACGCGGAAGAGCTCGAGCCGCTCGTCCTCGGAGAGCGTGGGTGACTCGCCCGTCGTTCCCGCGACGACGAGACCGTCGGAGCCGTGCTCGACGAGGTAGTGCGCGAGCGTCGCGAAGCGGTGGAAGTCCACCGCGCCGTCGTCGCGGAACGGTGTGACGATCGCGGTCAGAACCTCGCCCAGCACCGTTTCCGATGATACTCCGGTCATGGCATGCTCAGCGCGATCCCGTCGTTAGGAGCCGAGACGTGCTGAAGGAGTTTCGCGACTTTCTCACCCGCGGCAACCTCGTTGATCTGGCGGTGGCGTTCGTCCTCGGTGTCGCATTCGCCGCGGTGGTGACCTCGTTCGTGGACAACCTCGTCATGCCCGTCGTGGCGATGATCATCGGCAAGCCGAACTTCGACGATCTCACGTTCACGATCAACGACGCCGTGTTTCGTTACGGGGAATTCATCACCTCTGTCATCACGTTCCTCGCGATCGCGGTGGCGGTGTTCTTCTTCGTGGTCAAGCCCGTGAAGACGATGGAAGCGCGCAGGCGCAAGGGCGAGGAAGAGCCCACGCCCGAGGAGGCGCGGCACGCGGAGATCGTCGCTCTGCTCGAGCGCATCGCGGCGAAGTAACCGATCAGCCGAGGCGCTCGGCCGCGTCCGCGTACACGTGGCGGACAACATCGTCGAGGAAGACGAGCCGGACCTCGTCGAAGCGGTGTGCGAGCTCCGCCAGGGCCGCGACCGCGACCGGCGCGGCTTCCTCCGGCGGATATCCGTAGATGCCGGTCGAGAGAGCCGGGAAGGCCACCGTCCGACATCCCAGCTCCTCGGCGATCTCCAATGCGCGCCGGTGGGCAGATGCGAGGAGCGCTGCCTCCCCGGCGTTGCCCCCGTGCCACGTGGGCCCTACGGCATGGATGACGTAGCGCGCCTGCAGACGCCCGCCTCCTGTCGCCTTGGCGTCGCCGGTCGCGCAGCCTCCGAGTTTCGCGCACTCCTCGAAGATCTCGTCTCCGCCGGCTCTGTGTATCGCGCCGCACACGCCGCCGCCGGGAGCCAATGCCTCGTTCGCCGCATTGACGATCGCGTCGACGTCCTGCGTCGTGAGGTCGCCGACAACGAACGTCATCGTCACGACAGCCGCCGGTAGCCGCGGAGGCGGACCGTGCGGTGGACGTCAGTCGAGGAGGGCATCGAGACCCACCGTCAGCCCTGGAGGGAGGCTGTTCAGTCGATCGAGGGCGAGCAGCACGCCGGGGGCATAGGCCTCGCGGGAAAAAGCGTCGTGGCGGATCGTGAGCAGCTGTCCGTCGCCGGCGAGCAGCACCTCCTGATGCGCGACGAGGCCGGGTAGCCGCACCGAGTGGATAGTGATGTCGCCTCCCATCGCCTCGGCGGTCAACCTTGCGGTGCCGGACGGCGCGTCCTTCTTCGCCTCGTTGTGCGCCTCGATGATCTCCGCCCGGGGCATGTGCCTCGCGGCCTCGGCCGCGAAGCGCATCATCAGCACGGCGCCTAGCGCAAAGTTCGGTGCGTAGAAGACCGGGAGGCCGGCGCCTCGAGCCCTCTCCCCCGCGTCCTTCAGGTCGGCCCCCGTCGTGCCGACAAGGCATGGCACGCCCGCCGAGACGGCAGCGTCGACGTTCTCGATAACTGCCTCCGGCGTCGTGAAGTCGATCATCGCGTCCGCGCCGCCGAGGTCGTCCACGAGCTCGTGACCGGCGGCCTCCAGGGCGGGGCCGAGCACCGAACCGACGTTGCCCGACCGCCCGTTGAGGAGGAGCCTCACCGGCCTAGGCGGCGGCCTGCTCGGGCAGCCCCGGGTGGACGCGCTCCACCGCCGTGAGGAATCGCGCCTCGCTCGGCCCGATGCCAGCCGCCGACAGCTGCTCCGGCGCGAGCAACACGCCCGCCAGCTCCGCTACGCCTGAGGCCTCCACCGCGTCGATCTCTGCGATCACGCGGTCGACGGAGAGCAGCTCGGTGTCGGTGATGAGCGCCTTGCCGAGCCGGCTCATCCTGTTCGACGTCGACTCCATCGACAGCACGATGCGGCCCTTGAGATTCTCCTTCGCGCGCTCCAGCTCGGCGTCGGTGACGTTGCCCGCCGCGACGTCGGCGATCTGCTCGGCGACGATTGCCAGGCACGGCTCGAGGTTCTCCTCGCGGGTGCCCACGTACACGCCGATCTGGCCCGTGTCCGAGTACTGGCCGGCAAACGTGTAGACGGCGTATGCCATACCGCGCTTTTCGCGAATCTCCTGGAACAGGCGCGAGGACGCCGAGCCGCCGAGGATGGCGTCGAGCACGGAGGCGGCGAACCGGCGGCGATCGGACCGGGAGATGCCCGTCGCGCCGACGCACACGTGGTACTGCTCCGTGTCCTTGCGCTGGAAGCGAAGGCCGGACGGCGGCGGCTTGACGAGGGGCTTGCGCACGGATGCGCCGGACTGAGGCGGCTCGACGCGCTGGTGGGCGGCGCGCTCGAGTAGCGGCAGCAGGTGGTCGTGCTCGAGGTTGCCCGCGCCTGCGACGACGATGTTGCCCGCGCGGTACGTCTGGCGGTGGTATGCCGCAAGCGCACGGCGGCCGACCGACGAGATGACGTCTGCGCTGCCGAACACGGGCCGGCCGAGCGCGTGCCTACCGAAGATGGCTTCCGCCAGCAAGTCGTGCACGAGGTCCTGGGGCGTGTCCTCCACCATCGCGATCTCCTCCAGGACGACCTCCCTTTCCGAGTCCACGTCCGCGAAGGTCGGCGCGAAGACCATGTCGGCCATCACGTCGAGCGCACGCTCGAGGTGGCGGTCGGGCACGCGTGCGTAGACGACCGTGGACTCGCGAGATGTCGCGGCATTGAGCTCGCCGCCCATCTCGTCGAAGACCTCGGCGATCTCCTGCGCCGAGTACGAGCGCGTGCCCTTGAACAGGAGATGCTCGATGAAGTGCGTGACCCCGGCCTTGGCGTCCGTCTCGTCGCGCGAGCCCGCGCCGATCCAGAAGCCGAGCGCGACAGAGCGCACGTGATCGAGGCGCTCGGTGATGACCCGTTCGCCCGAGTCGAGCTCGGAGATGACGTATTCCTGCAACTACGTGCCTCCTCGCGTCTCCTGGGCGTCGCTGGCCAGGGAGGCGAGCGAGCGGCGCGCAGCGCAGTATTCCAATACGGGCAAGCGCCGCGAGCGACGGATCCCGCCGCCAGCGGCGCCAGGCGGCGGAGAGCCGGGCTCCGCCCGGCTAACGGCCGCCGGCCAGTGGCGCGAGGTGACGTATTCCCGCACCCGCGGATGGTAGCCCGCTCGATCGAGCTAGCTCGCGCTGAGGATCGTGCTGCGCCGCGTACCGCCGATCTTCATCCCATGCGCGAAGTGGTTCTGCGCCCGATAGTCAGAACGTCGATGGGAGGGTCCATGAACAACACCGTCCACACGAAGAGGGTCACCGTGCTTGCAGCGGCGTTCGCCGCGGCAGTCGCGCTGTCGTTCGGTGTCGGCACCGCGTTTGCCGCCCCGCTGAAGAACGCCGAGCGCGTCTGCGTGAAGGCCGGAGGCTCGTTCACCGGCAGCACGGCTCAGTACAACTGCGCTGGAAATGACCAGACAGGGACGTTCTCGTTCCTGCAGAGCGCCTTGCGCCAGTGCGTCCACTCGTTCAAGGGGTCGCTCTCAGTTCAGGCAGCAGACCCTACGACGGGTGAGTGGCGCTACACCTGCTCGCTCCAGTCGTCGTAAGTCAGAAGCCGAACCGGACCTCGGTGAAGTACCAGTAGGCCGACGTCAGCCAGAGCGTCACGAGCACGGCGGCGAGCGTGCCGCCGACGACCGGGAGCGTCCAGCGCGGGTGGTCGTGGTCGTGGACGAAGAAGATCTTCACGGCAAAGACGCCGTAGACGAACGAGCCGACGATCGAGTGCGCGAGCGTGCGCGGCTCGGACGAGTCGAAGCCGAGGATGAAGATGCAATGGAAGACAACGGGCAGCGTGCAAAGGAACGCGAGGCGGCCCGACCACCGATGAACGCGGTTCACGAGCGGCGGCGCGAGACGCACGACGCCCTGCAAGTGGCCGAAGATCCGCGCTGCAGTGAGCACCTGGACACACGCGAGCAGGACGGCCGCGGTTGCGAACCACGCCTTCGCAGCGATAGTCGACGAGAAGACGGCCGTCATGATGTCCGTGTACGTCGAGTCGACGCTCGCGAGCACGCTAGGGGTTCTCCTCGAAGAGCTGAGACAGATACGCGAGGACGTCGTCGAGCTCGCGTCCCTGAACGAGGTTCGGCGGCATCGTGCCGCGGGGGCTTTCGATCTGTGCCTTGGCAGCTGCCAGCGTGATCATGGCGCCGGCGAGTCTGGGACCCACCCCACCCTCGCCGCTCTCGCCGTGACAGCCCGCGCACGTCTGAGAGTAGACGACCTGCCCGCGGTACGGATCGCCGAGCTCGACGCTTCCGGCGACCGCCCTCGGCACGCCAGGCTCGGCGAGGGTCAGCTTTGCGAGCGTGAACACCGCGGCGGAGACGCCGAAGAAGAGACACAACGGTACGACCACGAGTCGCACGAGTCTCCTCCGCGCCACCGGGCGATGGTAACCGGGGCGGACGTGCCCGCCCCTTGAAAATCGTGTTGGGGTCAGGCTTAATCCTGTCCCCAACGCAGCTTCCCTCTAGTCGCGCCGCGGTCCGCGGTCGCGGCGCCCACCACGACGCTCGCGGTCGGGGCGCTCCTCGCGCTCCCGCGGAGGCGCGTTCTTCGCCCGCTCGATGAGCTCCTCGGGCTGGACGAGCGTGCCGTTCTCGTGCTTCGCGATGAGCTTGAGGCCGATGCGGCCACGCTCCTTGTCGACTTCCTGCACGAGCACGTCGAGCACATCACCGCGGTTGATGACGTCCTCGATATGGCCGACCCGGCCGGGGCCCACGTTCGAGACGTGCAGCAGGCCGTCCGTACCCTTCTTCAGCTCGACGAAGGCGCCGAACTGGGTCGTCTTCACGACCTTGCGCTCGACGAAGGTGTCGCCGACCTCGGGGTCCTTCGTGAGGTTCGTGATCGCCTCCATCGCCGCCTTCGCGTTCGTGCCCTCGGTCGCGTAGACGAGGATCGTACCGTCCTCCTCGATGTCGATCTGGACATCGAAGTCGGCCTCGAGGGAGCGGATGGTCTCGCCGCCCTTGCCGATGACCATGCCGATGTACTCGGGGTTGATCTTCAGCGTCGAGATACGCGGCGCGTGGTCGGCGAGCTCGGCCCGCGACTCGGGCAGAACCTCCGCCATCGTGTCGAGGACCGACTCGCGTGCGCGCTTGGCCTGCTCGAGGGCGGAGCGCATGATGTCCTGGGTGACGCCGCTGATCTTGCAGTCCAGCTGCAGGGCGGTGATGCCCTCTCGAGTGCCGGCGACCTTGAAGTCCATGTCGCCGAGGTGGTCCTCCGCACCCTGGATGTCCGTCAGGATCGTGTAGTCGTCACCCTCCTTGATCAGGCCCATGGCGATACCGCTGACCGGGGCCTTGATGGGCACGCCGGCGTCCTGCAGCGAGAGCGTCGATCCACACACCGAGCCCATCGACGACGAGCCGTTCGACTCGAGGGTCTCGGAGACGATCCGGATCGTGTACGGGAACTCGTCGGCGCCCGGCAGGACGGGCTCGAGCGCCCGCTGCGCGAGCGCCCCGTGACCGATGTCGCGGCGCTTCGGGCCTCGCATGAACCCGGTCTCCCCGACCGAGTAGGGCGGGAAGTTGTAGTGGTGCATGTACCGCCGCTCTTCCTCGAGCGACAGGTCGTCGATCCGCTGGCCCTCCTTGGCGGTGCCGAGCGTGAGCAGCGACATGATCTGCGTCTGCCCGCGCGTGAAGAGGGCCGAACCGTGCGTCCGCGGAGATACGCGCACCTCGCAGGACACGTGACGGATCTCCTCCGTCCCGCGGCCGTCGGGACGGCGCTTGTCGACGGCGATCTTCCGCCGTACAAGCTCCTTGTAGATCGCCTCCGCCGCCTTCTTCACGTACTGCTTCGTCAGAGTGTCCTTCACCGTCGGCGGCTCGCCTTCGGCGGGGACCGGCGCGACCGGGAACGGCAGCTCGACGGTCTCGACGATGCGGTCGAAGAGCAGGTGCCGCTTCGCGGACTTCAGCTCCTTCGAGTCCTGCTCCGCGTCCGTCAGCGCCGTGAGGTCGTCGGGGAACTGGTCGCGCACCGCGCTCACGACAGCCTCGAGGCGCGCCTCGTCGAGCAGCTGGGAGAGACTGGCGCGAACCTGCGTTCGCCTCGTGATGTCCTCCTCGGTCGACTCCATCGTCAGCTCGGGACAGAGCTCGGACTCGAGCTGGTCGACGATTGCACCGGCCTCCTTGAGCCCGTGAGCGGTGATGTCGGCTGCGATGCGCTCGCCCTGCTCCGCGCGGAGCTCGTCGGTGAGGGACGGGTCCAGCCACTTCGGCTTGCCCACCTTCGCCCGGAGCTCCTCCTGCGCGTCGCAGATCCTCCGGATCTCCGAATGAGCGAGCTCGAGGGCCTGGAGCATCTTCTCCTCGGGCAGCTCGCGTGCGCCCGCCTCGATCATCGTCAGCGCGTCCTTCGTGCCGACGACAACGAGGTCGACCGTCGACTCCTCGGCGATCGGGAGCGTCGGGTTGACGACGAGCTCGCCGTCAACCATGCCGATGCGCACGGCGCCGACCGGGCCCTGGAAGGGCAGCGGCGAGATCATGAGCGCGGCCGATGCGCCGTTGATGGAGAGGATGTCGTGTGCCGCGACGAGGTCGGCGGAGAGAATCGTGCAGATGACCTGCACCTCGTTCTTGAAGCCCTTCGGCCACAACGGCCGAATCGGGCGGTCGATCATGCGGGCGGTGAGGATCGCGCGCTCCGTCGGGCGCCCTTCGCGCTTGAAGAAGCCGCCGGGAATCTTCCCCGCGGCGTACATGCGCTCCTCGACGTCGACGGTGAGCGGGAAGAAGTCCGCGCCCTCCCGCGCTTCCGGACGGCCCTGGGCCGTCGCCAGCACCATCGTGTCGCCCGAGCGGACGACGACGGCGCCGTCGGCCTGCTTAGCGAGCTTGCCGGTCTCGAAGACGATCTCCTGATCGCCAACGGTCACCGCGACCGAAGCGGTGCTCTCGGTGGTCATAGTCATGTGTGCCTCCACGTTCTTCGTGGAGAGTGGAGGTTTGAGGGAGCCTCGCCGGTGACTCGGGGCTCGCTCAAACTTCCACCCTCCGGTTCTGTGCCCGGTTTCTCTATCTCCTCAGGCCGAGCTCCTGGATGAGGGCGCGGTAGCCCTCGAGGTTCGTTCGCTGAAGGTAGTCGAGCAGCCGGCGCCGGCGGCCGACGAGCTTGAGCAGGCCGCGCCGCGAGTGGTGATCCTTCTTGTGCGTGCGCAGGTGCTCCGTGAGCTCCGCGATCCGCGTCGTGAGCAACGCGATCTGGACCTCGGTCGAGCCGGTGTCCTTCTCGTGCCGGCCGTGCTTGCCGACGATCTCCAGCTTGGCTTCGTTCGTCAGGGTCATCATCACCTCCGTCTCAGAGACGTCTCCGCAATCCCAGCGCCATCCGCGCGACCCTAGACGCTTCGGGCCGGGATTCGGTCTCGCAAGAGGGTAGCAGCAGTTACGAGTAGGCTCGGCACGATGCAGGCTTCCGTCGCGGCGGGGCACCCGGCCACAGCCGAGGCAGGGCTCGAGATCCTCGCGGAGGGCGGGACGGCTGCGGACGCGGCAGTCGCCGCGGCGCTTGCATCGTGCGTTGCCGAGACGGTCATGACCGGTCTCCTCGGCGGGGCGCACGTGATCGTGTGGGACAGCGAGCGCGCTCGCTTGCTGGACGGCTTCGTCGCGGTCCCCTCGCGGCTCGGTGAGCTCGTGGACCTCGAGGTCGGCTTCGGTGAGGAGACGGTCTCGTATGCGGTCGGTCCTGCCTCGTGCGGCGTGCCGGGCCTGCCGGCCGCTCTCGACGTGTTGTGGCGCGAGTACGGCAGCCTGCCCTGGCGCCGGCTCGTGGAACCGGCTCTGCGCCTGGCGCGCGACGGAGTTTCGCTGCCGCCTGCGCACGCGAAGTGCCTGGCGATGCTCGAGCCGGTCATGACGCTGAACCGCGGCGCGGAGCTCTATGCGCCTGGCGGCCGGCTACTCGAGGACGGTGAACGCCTCTCGCAGCCCAGGCTCGTCGCCGCGCTCGAGTCGCTCGCCGACGAAGGCGCGGCGAGCGTCTACCGTGGCTCGATCGCTGACGAGCTGCTCGCCGTGGCCGGTGTCGGCATCGAGCCTGCGGATCTCGGCGAGTACGAGGCGAGATGGCGTGTGCCGGTCTCCGTGCCGTACGCCGGCACGACGGTGCTCACGCGCGGCGGGCTGTCGGGCATTCCGGAACTGCTCCGGCGCATGCCGCGCCTCGGCGGCGTTTCCCCTACGGATCGCGTGCTCGCGCTCGTCTCCGCTTTCGAAGGTTATGACCGCCCGGGCCATACGACGAACCTCGCGACCGTCGACTCGAAGGGCACAGCTGTCGTCCTCACTTCCAGCCTGGGACTCGGGTCGGGTGACTTCCTGCCGAGCTTCGATCTCCACCTCAACAGCATGCTCGGCGAGAAGGATCTCGTCGTCGGCGCGCTCGAGCCCGGTGCGCGCATGGAGAGCATGATGGCGCCTTCGCTGATCGTCGATGGCGATGGGCTCGCGCTTGCGATCGGCTCGGCCGGCGGGACGCGCCTTCGAACAGCGCTGGCAACCGTGACCGCGGGGGTCCTCGATGAGCGTCTCGAGCCGCAAGAGGCCGTCGCCCGACCGCGCGTGCACCCCTCCGGGCAGGTCGTGAATGCGGAGCCTGGTGTCGACGAGCGGGCTCTGTCGCGGCTCGAAGCCGCCGGCCGCACGGTCCGCCGCTGGCGCGAGCTCCACCATTACTTCGGCGGCGTGAGCCTCGTCTCCCGCTGGGGCGCAGCCGCCGACCCTCGGCGATCGGGGACAGCGCGAGCGCTCTAGGCCGGAGGCACGGCCGCCCTCGTCTGATCGACGTCGCGGGCGATCTGCTCGACGAGCTCGGCTTCGCTCTCGAAGGCGCGCTCGTCGCGGAGGCGCTGCCAGAGCTCGACGACGAGCCGCTGATCGTAGAGATCCCCCTCGAAGTCGAGCAGGTGCGCCTCGATGCGCCGCTCGAGGCCGCCGTAGTGCGGATTCGTGCCGATGGACACGGCTGCGCGGCCGCCAAGCGCCGCTCCCGCGTAGATGCCGAAGGCCGGCACGAGCAGGTGCGGCTCCACAGCGAGGTTTGCCGTCGGAAAGCCGAGCGTGCCGCCGCGTTCGTCGCCGACGACCACGGTTCCCTCCACTTCCGGGGCACGCCCGAGGATCTGTGCCGCACCGATGACGTCACCCTCGTGGAGCAGCTCGCGGATGCTCGTCGACGATGCGCCCTCCACCGGTGGCACGCGGACGATCGAGAAGCCGTGCTCCTCGAGGAACGCGAGATCGCCGCGGCGGCGATGCCCGAAGCGGAAGTCCTCGCCGGCGACGATGGTCTCCGCGCCGATGCGACGGAGGACACCTTGTGCGAACTCCTCGGGCTCCTGCTGCTGAAGGTCGTGCGTGAACTCGAGCACGAGCGCGTCCTCCACGCCCGCCTGCTCGAACAGCTCGAGGCGACGCTCGAGCGTCGAGAGCAGCTCGACGCCGTAGCCGAGCACGAGGCGGGGATGCGGGTCGAACGTGATCGCCGACGGGGTGTGCCCCGTGTCGACGACCGCTTGCAGAACGGCCTGGTGGCCACGATGGACGCCGTCGAAGACGCCGATGGCGACTGCCCGCCGGCGAGGGTCGAGCTCGGCAGGATCGTGGGCGACCTTCACGGAAGCACTGTGCCGTCCACGGCAACGAGCCGTCCTTCGCACATCGCGCGGACCGGCTGCTCGAGCCGGCGGCGACCGGTGCGGATCTCATCCGCCTCGTCGGGTGAGAGATCGATTGCGGGCAGGAACGGGAGCGCCTCGGCGGGCGGCAGGATCTGCTGCTCGTCCGAGTCGTCGACCGAGAACGGCCCGACGGCCGTGCGTCGGAGCGTCTGGCAGTGCCCTCCGAGCACGTCCGCGATCGCGCGCACGTACGTCCCGGACGAGACCAGCAGCTCCAGCGTCGCCACGCCGTCCTCGTAGCGGTCGAGCACGAGCTCGTGGATCGTCGACGTGCGGTACGGCATCTCGACGTCCTCCCCCGCGCGAAATCGTCGGTACGCGCGTTCGCCTTCGATGCTGATGGCCGATGCAGCAGGCACGCGCAGCGCGACCTCGCCGGTGAGCGGCTCGAGCGCCTGCTCGAGCGCCGCCTCGCTGGGAGGGGCGTGCTCCTCGACCGTCTCCCCCTCGCGGTCGCCGGTCGACGTGCGGACCCCGAGGTCGATCTCGGTGACGTAGCGCTTGTCGAGCCCCACGAGGTACTGCGCGAGCCGTGTGGCCGAGCCGAGCAGCACGAGCAGGAGCCCGGTAGCGAACGGGTCGAGTGTTCCCGCGTGACCGGCCCGGGCACCGGTGCGGTCGCGGAGTCGCTTCACGACCGCGAAGGAGGACGGCCCCGCCGGCTTGTCGACGAGGACGAGCCCCGACGGCTCAAGCGCTCTCGGAGGCACGTGCGAACTCCTCCTGGATGAACTTCGCGATCTCCTCGACCGTCTCCGCGCTCGAGAATCCCGCGGCCTGGCGATGCCCGCCGCCGCCACGGGCCCGCGCGATCGCCGATACGTCGAGCTCGTCGGACGATGCGCGGAGGCTGACACGGCGCTTCGCATCCGGCGGCTCGGGCGGCTCGCGGATGACGGCGGCCATGTCCGTGCCGTCGACGGCGCGGAGGTAGTCGATGATGCCTTCGGCGTACTCCTCCCCCACGCCGAGATCGGTGAAGTCGGATCGCTCGAGGTGCGAGATCACGAGTCGGCCGCCGTCGTGGATCTCCGCGCGCTCGAGCGCTCTCGCCAGCAGCTTGAGCTTCGCGAACTCCACCGACTCGTAGATGCCCTGGAAGACCCGGTGCACGTCGACACCCGCCTCCACGAGCTCTGCCGCCAGCCTGAGCGCCTTGGGGGACGTGTTCGTGTACTGGAAGCGGCCGGTATCGGTGACGAGGGCGACGTAGAGCGCCTCGGCGATCTCCGGGGTGAGCTCGACGCTCAGCTCGCGGAGAATGTCCCGGACGATCTCGCCCGTCGAGGACGCGTCCGGGACGACGAGGTTGATCTTCGCGAACTCGGTGTTGTCGTGATGGTGGTCGATGTCGAGTGACAGCGGCACCTTGTCGAGAAGGGTCGCCACCTCCCCCATCCGCTGCGCGTTCGCGCAGTCGAGCGCGACGAGCACCCTCGTAGCGGAGTCGTCCGGAAGCTCGCGGCGCAGTCCGTTCAGCGGTAGGAACGCGTACTCGGCCGGCGGAGGGGTGTCGCCGCCCAGGTACATGACGGACTCCTTGCCGAGCTCGTCGAGCGCGAGCTTCAGCCCGAGGATCGAGCCCAACGCGTCGCCGTCGGGGTTCTCGTGCGTGACGAGCAGAAAGCGGTCGGAGTCGCGAAGAGCGTTCGCGACGGCGCGGACATCACTCATCTTCGGGCGCGAGCTCATCGATCAACTTTGACATTCGCACGCCTTCCTCGACGGTGGGGTCGTACTCGAACGCCAGGGTCGGAGTGCGCTTCAGGCGCACTTCGCTGGCGATCCTCGCCTGGAGGACGCCGTGTGCGGCCTCGAGCCCCTCGAGCGAGCGCTGGCGCTTGCGCTCGGAGCCGAGGACGCTCACGTACACCGTTGCCTGCCGCAGGTCGGGAGACGTTCGCACCGCGGTCACCGTCACGAAGCCGATGCGCGGGTCCTTCAAGTCGATCAGAGACTCCGAGAGCACCTCGCGGAGCAGCTCGTTCACCTTCCGCATCCGGTCACTAACCACCGACGGCGATCACCTCCCGCTCGGTGCGCGTGAGCTCCCACTCCTGGGCCGCGAGGTAGCGCTCCGCGCCGTCGAGCAGCTCCTGGAGCTCCTTGTGGCCGCGAGCGACACACGCCACCGTCAGGCCGGCCCGCTGCCAGAGATCGTGGTGCTCGACCTCCGCGACCGAGGCGCCGAAGCGGTTCTGGAGCTGTGCCTTCGCCGACTTCACGTGCTTCCGCTTGCCCTTCAGAGAGCCGTTCTCGGGGAAGTAGAGCTCAACGGACAGGATGCCGACGTAGCCCGCGCCCATTGCCTGTATCTTGCCGTCCGGCGACCGCACTGGCGGTCGCGTTTCTTCGAGGCAAGGGTTTTGTGAACAGTGCAAGGTGGGCGCCGCTGAGCGGTGTCGTCTTCGTTGTCCTCTGGATCCTGGCGTTCATCCTGTTCGGTGACGAGGCCGGTGAGACTGACAGCGAGAGCGTCTCGTTCTTCGAGGACTCGGGGAACCGGACCAAGCAGAGTGCGGCGTACTTCGTCATTCTCGCCGCGACCCTGGCGTTCGTTTGGTTCCTCTCGGTCTTGAGGGGCCGCCTCGCCGGCGCGAAAGGAAAGGCGGGGTCGATCACGGCTCTTGCCTTCGGCGCAGGGCTCGTGGCGACAGTCTTCTGGACGCTCGCGCCGATCTTCTGGATGGCGATCTCGTTCTCTGTCGACGAATCGGACGCGTTCGTGGTCGACCCGAACACGAGTCTGCTCGTGGACAACATGGGCTACGCGATCTGGATTAGCGGCACGACGATCGCGTTGTTGGTCGTCCTCGCGACGGGGCTCGTCGGCCTGCGCACCGGGCTGCTGCCCAAGTGGCTCGCCTTGGTGAGCTTCCTCGTGGCGCTGACGATGATCGCCGCGTTCGCGTTCGTCCCGTTCCGCATCTTCCTCGGCTGGATGCTCGTCGTGAGCATCGTGCTGATCTGGAAACCGGCGGCGGACGAAGCGCCGGCGGCGGTGCCTTCGAGCTAGGGCGTCTCTTCAGCAGCGGGTGGAGCGGCTGCCACCTCTTCGAGGCCGGTTCGCTCCACCTCGCGCACCTCGAAGACCTCGAGCACGTCGCCTTCCTTGACGTCGTCGAAGCCGGCGAGGTGGATACCGCACTCGAAGCCCTCCGTGACCTCGCGCACGTCGTCCTTGAAGCGCTTGAGCGAGTCGATCGTCGTCTCGTAGACGATCGCGCCCTCACGGACGATCCGGACGCTGGCGCCGCGCCGCACCGTGCCGCTGGTGACGTACGAGCCGGCGATCGTGCCGAAGCGGGAGATCCTGATCAGCGCGCGCACCTCCGCCTCGCCGAGCGTGACCTCCTCGGACACCGGCTTCAGCATGCCGACGAGCGCCTGCTCGATGTCCTCGGTCAGCTGGTAGATGACGCGGTACGTGCGGATCTCCACGCCCTCGCGCTCGGCGAGCGCACGTGCCTCCTGATTGGGCCGGACGTTGAAGCCGACCACCATGGCGTTCGACGCCGAGGCGAGCATGATGTCGTTCTCGGTGATCCCGCCCGCCGCCGAGTGGATGACGTTCACACGCACCTCCGGGTGCTCGATCTTCTGTAGCTCGGACAACGCGGCCTCGACCGAGCCGGCGACGTCGGCCTTGAGGACGATGTTGAGGTCCTGAACGCCTTCCTGGACACGCTCGAAGAGGACGTCGAGCGAGATCGGCTTCGAGCGCTGGGCGAGCTGTTCCCGGCGAAGACGCTCGCCGCGCGCCTGGGCATGCTGGCGCGCCTGGCGCTCGTTCTCGACCACACGTGCGTGCTCGCCCGCGGGCGGCGGCTTGTCGAAGCCGACGATCTCGACCGGATCGCCAGGCCCGGCGGACTTGAGCTTCTCGCCGTGGAAGTCGTAGAGCGCGCGTACGCGGCCCCACGCGTCACCGGCCACGATCGCGTCGCCGACGTTGAGCGTGCCGCGGTGGATGAGCATCGTCGCCACAGGGCCGCGACCTACGTCGAGCCGTGACTCGACGATCGGCCCGGAGGCCTCGGCCTTCGGGTTCGCCTTCAGCTCGAGCTCGGCGTCCGCGACCAGCAGCACCTTCTCGAGGAGGTCGCCGAGGTTTTGCTTCTCGCGCGCCGATACCTCCGAGAACTGTGTCGTGCCGCCCCACTCCTCCGGCTGCAGGCCCTCGGCGGCGAGCTCGTTCTTCACCTTGTCAGGGTTCGAGTCGGGCAGGTCGACCTTGTTCACGGCGACGACGATCGGCACCTCGGCCGCGCGAGCATGCGAGATCGACTCCTTCGTCTGCGGCATGACGCCGTCGTCGGCAGCAACGACCAGCACGGCGATGTCGGTTGCTTTCGCGCCGCGGGCGCGCATGGCCGTAAACGCCTCGTGACCCGGCGTGTCGAGGAACGTGATGCGGCGCCCGTCGAGCTCGACCTGATACGCGCCGATGTGCTGCGTGATGCCGCCGGCCTCGGTCTCGACGACCGAGGTCTCGCGAATCGCGTCGAGCAGCGTCGTCTTCCCGTGGTCGACGTGCCCCATGATCGTCACGACGGGCGGACGGTGGGCGAGGTCTTCCTCGGCGTCTTCGTACTCCTCCGGCTCGAGCTCTTCCTCGGCCGCGTGCTTGATCGTGATCTCCCGCTTGAGCTCCGCAGAGATCAGCTCCACCTCGTCGTCTGACAGGGACTGCGTCGCCGTGCGCATGACACCGAGCCCCATGAGGATCTTGATGAGCTCCGACATCGGAACGCCGAGCGCTTGCGACAGGTCTTTGACCGAAGCCCCGGACGCGACGGTGACGGGCCCTGTGGGTGGTGCGGCAGGCTGCCTCGGCTCGCGGACTGCCCCACGCTCCCGCAGCTGGCGCGCGTCGGGCCGTGGACGGCCGGCGGCCGTGTCGATGACGACGCGTCGTTTGCGGCCACGGCCACCTCGCGCCCCCTGCCTCGGGCGCAGCGGCCTGTTCGGCTTGTTGTCTCCGCTGTCGTCAGCCATCGTCGTCAGTCTAAAGCCGATTTACGCGGCCGCAGGTCCCTCCTCGTCCTCAGCGCCTCCGTCCTCGACCGTCAGCACGACCTCCTCGGGTTGCTCGATGGCCTCTGCGCCGTCCTCGGTAGGCTCGTCGCCTGCCTCCGGCTCCTCGGCGTCCCCCGCCTCTGCGACGGGCTGGACGATCTGGTCGGAGACGTCCTCGCCCGCAGCCTCGCGCGTCGCGAGCTCCTGGTGGGCCGCAACACCGCAGAAGCGTGATCCGGGCAGGGCGCTGTTCGGGCAGCGCTTGCCCGTGGAGAGGATGGCGAAGCAGCGGCCGATGGAGTCGCCGTCGTCCTCGCCCGCAAACGCCGCGTCGGCCTCCTCCTGGGCGAACTCGGTGTCGGACTTGATGTCGACCTTCCAGCCGGACAGCCGAGCCGCGAGGCGGGCGTTCAAGCCCTCCTTGCCGATCGCGAGCGCGAGCTGGTCGTCGGGGACGATGACCGTCGCCTCCTTCGTGTCGTCGTCGATGTAGACCTCGCGCACGCGGGCCGGTGACAGGGCCTTCGCGACGAAGCGCGCCGGCTCGGTGTTCCACGGGATGATGTCGATCTTCTCGCCGCGCAGCTCCGAGACGACCATGCGCACACGCGAGCCACGCGGGCCGACGCAGGCGCCGACCGGGTCGACTCCCTGGACATGCGATTCGACGGCGATCTTCGATCGGTAACCCGGCTCACGGGCGACGGCGCGGATCTCGACAAGCCCGTCGGCGATCTCGGGCACTTCCAGCTCGAACAGTGTGCGAATGAGCTCGGGATCGCGACGGGAGAGGATGACCTGCGGGCCTTTCGTCCCCGACCGTACCTCGGTGATGACGGCCTTGATGCGGCTGCCCTGCTCGTAGCGCTCACCGTCCACCTGCTCTGATCGCGGCAGCAGCGCCTCGACCTTGCCGAGGTCGATGAGGACGTTGTTCCGGTCGCCGGCCTGCTGGACGATGCCCGTGACGACCTCGCTCACCCGGTCGATGTACTCGTCGTACATCATCTCGCGCTCCGCCTCGCGGATGCGCTGGAGGATCACCTGCTTCGCCGTCTGCGCGGCGATGCGTCCGAAATCGTCAGGCGTGACGTCCTCGCGCTCGATGACATCCTCCGGAACGTCCGTGAGGTCGATCGTGAGGTCCTCGTCGGTGACGAGCACGTGCGACCGCTCGCCCGTCTCCTCCTCCTGCAGCTCGAGCGCCTGGATGGCGCGCTCACGAGCCTCGTCGACGAGCCGCTCCTCGATGTCGCTGGGCAGGTCGATGGAGAAGACCCGGAAGTCGCCGGTGTCATGGTCGAGCTCGACCGTCGCGTGCCGTGACGCGCCGGGGGTCTTCTTGTAGGCGGCAAGCAGCGCGTCCTCGAGCGCCTCGATGAGCGTGCCGCTCTCGATGCCTTTCTCGCGCTCGATTGTCTGAATACCTTCGATGATGTCTCGCGTCATGGTCTCGTCACCTCGTCGATCAGGTTGCCGCGCACGATGGCGTCGTAGGGGATGTCGATTGGATCTGGGCCGGCGGCGAGCGTGAGCGTCTTCGAGCCTGCCGCGACGAGCTCGCCGCGGAACTTCGTCCGGCCGGACACCGGCTGCGCGGTGCGCACGGACACCTTGCGGCCGACGGCGTTCCGGAAGTGGCCGGGCTTACGCAGCGGCCGCTCCTCGCCGGGCGACGACACGTCGATCGTGTACTCGTCGAGGTAGCCGCGGATGACGTTCGTCACCCGCTCACAGAGGGCGTGGTCGACGCCGTCGGCGTGGTCGATATAGACGCAGAAGCGCGACGGGGACTGGAGCTCGACGGCGAGCACCTCGACGCCGGGGAGGGCAGCCTCGACCTGGCGGGAGATGTCCCGCTGGAGCGTCCTCTCGGTGTCGAACGTCGTCGCCAAATCGTCCTCCATCACAAGAAATGGGCGCCGCGCGCCCATTTCGCCAAGCCGGTGAAATGTGGTTTCACAAGGATAGCAGGGGCTCCTCCCCCTTCTCGGCGAGCGCTCAGACGGTCGCCACGAGCACGACGCCGGCGACGACGAGCACCGCGCCGAGCGCACGCAGCCGCGTGACGCGTTCGTGGAGGACGAGGGCGCCGAGGGCGACCGCGAAGAGCACGCCGGTCTCCCGGACCGCCGCTACGGAGGCGGCCGACGCCAGCGCAAGCGCAGCGAGTGCAAGAGCGTAGGCGCCGAAGGACGCGAGCCCGGCGCCGATCGTCCGCAGTCCGATGAGCGATCGGACGGCTCCCAGGCGGCCGGCGGCCGCCTCGATCGCGAGGGCGGCGATCGCCACGGGGATCAGCACGACCTCGAGGTACGCGATCGCCGACGCGTGCTCAATGCCCTGGTTGTCGACGAGCGTGTAGCCGGCGATCGTGGCGGCGATCGTCAGCGCGAGGGCAAAGCCCCGGCGGTCTGCATGCGCTCCCATGCCGCGGACGAGCAGTACGCCGACACCCACGAGTACGACGCCCACGGCCTGCCACACGCCGACGGCGGCCCCCACGACGGCGGCGCCGCCGAGAACGAGCACCGGCGCGGCGCCACGGGCGACCGGATAGACGAGGCCGACATCCGATCGGCTGTACGCCGCTGACAGCAGCAGGAAATACCCGAGCTCGAGCGCCGCCGAGCTGGCAATCCAGGGCACGGCGGCCGCCTCCATGTCCCATGTGGCCGCAGCGACCGGCGCGAACGCCGCGACGCCGACAACGAGCGTAACCGTCGTCGCGGCGCGAACGTCCCGCGCACCCGCGAGCAGCACGTTCCAGCCGGCGTGGAGCGCCGCGGCGGCGAGGGCGAGCAGGAACGCGTCGAGCGGCATCCCGCGCACCCTACGATGAGCGCCAAGGAGGAGCTCAGGATCGCCGTGGACGGGGAGACGGTCTTCCTGAGGCCGGGTCGCTTGACATCGTTGCCGGCTGGAAACAAACTTGCACTACTAATTGGGGAGGCACGGCGGTGAGTAGGCAACCGCTTCGGTTCTCGCGAACGCACGCTCGAGGACGACAGCTGTGAGCCACGGAGGTGGGACCGCATGAACCGCGGCCGGCCCGTCACGCTGCTAGGGCTGGCAATCGTGGCTCTCACCCTGGCTGCGACGTCCGGGCTAGGCGCACCGCCGCAGCATGCGGCGGGAGCACGCGCCGCGCCGGCCGGCAAATTCATCAGAACCGTCCTGCACCTGAGGATGAGCAGGCGGTATGCGCATCTCTACAGCAAGCTGCACCCAGCGCAGCACGTCTTCATCAGTAGAGAGAGGTTCATCGACTGCGAGAATCAGCGGGACGAGGCATACGGGCTCACGGTCAAGCTCATTGCCTTCAAGGTGATCAGGTCGTCCGGGCAGGAGATTCTCATACCGGGAACTCAGCAGACGACCCAGTCGATTGCCGTGAAATACAAGTACACAGTCCGGACCGGCGGCGGTAGCGTTTTTTCGATTACCGACGGCTCGCACGCTGTCCGCGTGAACGGAAGGTGGAAATGGTTGATCACCTCGAAGGACGCCTACGCGTACAAGGCCGGCCGATGCCGGACTACCTGAACGGCGTCAGTGCGGTGCGGCAAAGCCCCTCGTTCACGATTCGACGTTCAGGACGATCGTGACGGGGCCGTCGTTCACGAGCTCGACGGCCATGCGGGCGCCGAACACGCCGCGTTCGACATGGGCGCCGAGCTCCTCGAGCGTCGCGCAGAACCGCTCGTACAGCGGCTCGGCCAGCTCCGGTGGGGCTGCCTCCGTGAAGCTCGGCCTGTTGCCCTTCGCGGTGTCCGCGATGAGCGTGAACTGGCTGACGACGAGAGCCGAGCCTTCGGCGTCGAGCAAGGACCGGTCGAACTTTCCGTCCTCGTTCTCGAACACGCGGAGGTTGGCCACCTTGCCCGCAAGACGTTCTGCAGTTGCGACATCGTCGTTACGCGCAACTCCCAGCAGGATGCACAGGCCGTGTTCTATGTCGCCACCCGGATTAGATCGCGCGGAGGAGACGCGCTGAACGACCGCTCTCACTCGCGAACGTGCACTTCGTAGCGACGTTCGCCCGGCCTGAGTGATCGCGCGAGCTTGTAGTGCCCCCGTGCCTCGGCGTCGCGGCCCTGCTTGTCGAGGCAGCGCCCGAGCGCGTAGTGGGCGTAGTCGTTGACCGGCGAGATGTCGAGGACGGCCCTGAACTCCCCCTCTGCCTCCTCCCAGCGCCGCAACCGGAAGTAGGCGATGCCGAGCGCCTCGCGGATCGACGCCTTGTGCGGCTCGGCACGCCGGGCCTTCTCGAGCGGCACCGTCGCCTGAGCCGTGCGCCCACTCCGTAGGCGCCGCCAGCCTTCCTGGAAGTCGTCGTAGACAGCCGTCACGCGAGCAGGCGCTCGACCTCGTCGAGGATCTCGGCTGCGATGCGCGACTTGCGTGCCTTCTCGACCACGCGTTCGGTGCCGTTCGCGAGGATCACGACCTCGTTCTCGGAGGTGTCGAAGCCGATGTCGTCGCGGGAGACGTCGTTGAAGACGACGAGGTCGACGGCCTTCGACGCGAGCTTCGCACGGGCCCGTTCGAGCCCCTCGGCACCGTGGTCGGCTGCAAAGCCGACAAGCACCTGCCCGTTCGACCGCCTGCGGCCGAGCTCGGCGAGGACGTCCTGTGTCGGCTCGAGCTCGATCGACCAGGTGCTCGTGTCCTTCGAGCGCTTGTCGGCGCGGGCATCCGCCGGCCGGTAGTCCGCGACAGCGGCGGCCATGAGGACGACGTCGATTCCGGAACGCGACAGCGCCTCGTCCGCCAGCTCTGCCGCCGTCGCCGTCTCGACGACGGTGACGCCGGCGGGCGGCTTCACGCCGAGGTTCGCCGCCAGCAGCGTTACGTCAGCGCCGCGACGGCGAGCCTCTTCCGCGAGGGCGACACCCATGCGGCCGGACGAGCGATTGCCGAGATACCGCACCGCGTCGAGAGGCTCGCGCGTGCCCCCGGCGCTCACGAGCACCTGCTTGCCGGCGAGAGGGCCGCGCTCGCCGAGCAACACGCGACAGCGGGCCATGATCTCCTCCGGCTCGCTCATCCGGCCGAGACCCGTCTCCCCCTCGGCTAGCTCGCCCTCATCGGGCCCGATCAGCTCCACGCCCCGCTCCGCAAGCAAGCGGACGTTCGCTTGCGTCGCCGGGTGCTCCCACATGCGGACGTTCATCGCCGGCGCAGCGAGGACAAGCCCGCGGAACGCGAGCGCCGCCTGCGTGAGCACATTGTCGGCGAGCCCCTGGGCGAGCTTCGCGAGCGTGTTGGCCGTCAGCGGCGCGATCACGAGCAGGTCGGCCTCGACGAGGTGGGGATAGAGGTTGCGCGGCATCGCCTTCCGCGCGAGCGACTCGAAGGTCTTGGCGGAGACGAACGTCTCCGCATCGGGTGTCAGAAGCGGCGTGACGTCGTGTCCCTCCTGAACGAGGAGTCGGCACAGCTCGCACGCCTTGTAGGCGGCGATACCACCGGAGACGCCCAGAACTACGCGAGCCATAGCCAGATTGTGCGCCCTGGAGGCGCTCCGGCGCTAGCTCTTTGCGTAGTCGTACGCGATCTTGCCCTCGGCGATCTCCTCGAAAGCCATCGTCAAGTAGTTCTTCGAGCGAGACTCGACGAGGGGCGGAAGCTCGTCGAAGGTGCCTTCGCCGAGCTGGTGGTGGTAGTTGTTGATCTGGCGGGCCCGCTTTGCTGCGACGATCACCAGCGCGTAGCGGGAGTCGACGTTCTCGAGCAGGGCATCGATGCGTGGAGAAATCATGAGCCGGACATGGTACCGGCAGCGGCGAGCTGCCTGCGGACGATGCTCTCCAGCTCCTCGACGGCCCGGTCGAGCGCGTCGTTCGCGACGACGTAGTCGAACGAGTCGGCCTGCCTGAGTTGGTTTTCGGCGATGTCGAGCCGCTGGCCGATCTCGCCCGCGCTCTCGGTCGCGCGTTCCCGGAGCCGCCGCTCGAGCTCGCTCACCGGCGCCGTGACGAAGATCGTCACCGCGGTGGAGAGCTCGTCGGCGACGTTGAGCGCGCCTTCCGTCTCGAGCTCGAGCACCGCGACATTCCCTGCGTCGGCGATCCGCTCCACCTCCGAGCGCAGCGTCCCGTACCGCTGACCGGAGACGTAAGTCACGTGCTCGAGGAAGTCGCCGCGCGCCACCCGTGTCGCAAAGTCTCCGTCCGACAGGAAGTAGTACTCGCGGCCGTCCTCCTCCCCACTCCGCTGGAGCCTCGTCGTTGCCGAGACAGCCAGCTCGAGCTCCGCTACACGCTCGAGGAGGGCTCGGATGAGCGTCCCTTTGCCGGCACCCGACGGGCCCGTAATGACGATCACCGGCAGCTGGCGCCCACCGGCGCTGCCGGTCGTGCCTGACTCGGGGCGCCTACTGGTCGAAGAGGCCAACAAGCTCCGACCGCTGCCGATCTGACAGACCGCCGATCGTCTTCGACTCGGCGATCCTGCACTGGTTGAGGTAGCGCTTGGCCTTCACCTGTCCGAACTTCGGAACGGCCATGAGCATGTCGAGAACCTTGGCGGTGGAGACGTAATCGGGCGGGTTGCGGAGGATGGCCTCGAAGCGAACGCGTCCGAGCTTGAGGTCTTTCTTGAGCTTCGCGCGCTGCACGCGGATGTCGTTCGCCCTCCGTAGTGCATCCATGCGCTGGTCCAGCGAACGGCGCGGGGCTTGGGAGGCGACCTTCGACGCAGGCATCGGGAGGGGCGATACTAACACTGCTTTCGCGGATCGTGGAAGTGGGTTTTTCGTCAGGCAGGAGTCGCCGCTGGCGCGAGGTGAGCGGCTCCCCGCGCCTCGGCCGCCGACCCGAATCCGAAGGCCGCGAGCTCCTCGTCCAGCTGCGCGCGGACTCGCTTTGGCGCGTCCGGATCGCTGAAGAGCACCGTGCCGAGGGCGACCGCGGATGCACCGGCGGCGATCAGGTCGAGTGCGTCGCGGCCGGTCGAGACGCCTCCCATACCGACGATGGGCAGCGCCGTCTCCTTGAACGCAGCGTGGACGGCTGCGAGGGCGATCGGCTTGAGCGCCGGGCCCGAGTAGCCGCCGGTAGCCGTGCCGAGTACCGGCTGCAGGCGCTCGTCGAGCGCGAGCCCGCGGATCGTGTTCACGAGCGAGAGGCCATCGGCTCCGGTGGCCGCCACTGCCCGTGCCAGCGCTGCGACGTCCGGCACCGCAGGCGACAGCTTCGCGTACAGCGGCAGCCGTGTCTGGCTGCGGCAGGCAGCGACGATCTCGGCTGCGGACTCCGCTGCCTCGTCGACGTTGGGGCACGAGAGATTGAGCTCGATCGTCGTCACCTCGCCGCGTTCGTCGAGCGCCGCACAGGTCTCTGCGTACTCACCTGCGGCGAAACCGCCCACCGAGACCCAGATCGGCACCCCGAGCTCCGCGAGTTCCGGCAGCACGTCACCGAGGAACGCCTCGCGGCCCGGGTTCGCGAGCCCGATCGAGTTGAGCATGCCGTCCGCCGCCTCCGCGATGCGAATGGGGGCGTTTCCCTCACGCGGAAGCGGCGTGACTGTCTTCGTGACGAAGGCGTCGAGCTGACGCGCGGTATCCGGCGCGATCAGCGCGTCAAGGCAGCCCGAGGCATTGAGCAGCACCTGCACGCCACTGTAGCGCCGGGCGGGGCCTCCTCCGCTACCGGCTATCACACTCTCGCGTCGGTGTCAGCCGCTCTACGCCGGACCCCCGCTCGGCGCTGCACGACGGGCCCCTTTACGCAGAGGCGCTCGAGGTGTCCGTCGATCTCGACGGCGCAGCCGTAACACGCGCCGTAGCCGCACGCCATGGGGGCTTCCCATGCAAGCTGGGCATCCGGGGCGATCTCCTCGACGGTGCGGAGCATCGGCTCCGGCCCGCAGGCGAGGATGTCGTGTCCCGGCGGGATGACCTCGGTGACGAGCACGGGATCGATCACAACCTCGGCTTCCGGCAACAGCGCCGCCGCCTCCGCATGGTGCTCGCTGCGAAAGCCGAGCACCGCGGGCGGCGGCTCTCCGAAAGCCTCGGAGAGATACGGCAACGGGGCAATGCCCACGCCACCACCCACGAGCAGCGGCCGCGGGACGCCGAGATCGAAGCCGTTCCCGAGCGGCCCGAGGATGTGGATGGCATCCCCCGCTTTGAGCGCGCAGAGCGCACGAGTGCCCGCGCCCATCGGCTCGATGAGGAACGCGAGCTCGCCCGGCGGAGCGAGGCACAGGCTCATCGGGCGAGGGAGGAGGCGTCCCGGCGCCTCGAGCATGAAGAACTGCCCCGGCCGCCCGGGCTCGAGCTCGCCGCGTTCCACACGCAGCAGCGTGTACGGGCCGACGGGCTCCGAGCCGGTGACGCTAAGCCGTTCGCGATGCACGATCGGTCATTCTCTGGTGTTGGTCTGAAAGGCGGCGCAACTGGGCGAAGCCGGGCTCTGCCCCGCGGGAGCCCACGCGGTCGATCGCTAGGCCGCGGTACAAAGGAGGGGGTCCGTGGGGGAACCATGGGTTTCCCCACGTCTTAAGCCGTGCGCGTCTCAGCGAGGCGCTCCTGAAGGCTGAGGGCGCTGGCGCTGCGGCCGTGCGCGATGGCCTGAACCGAAGCGGCAGCTCCGGCAACGGTCGTCACGCAAGGGACGCGTGCGGCGAGCGCGGCCTCCCGGATGAGGTAGCCGTCGGTGCGGGCCGCGCCCGACTCCTGTGGCGTGTTGATGACGAGGTCGCAGCGCCCTCGCCGGATGAGGTCGACGACGGTGTCGGCTCCGCCGTTCGCCTCTGACACCTTCGCGGCCGTGTCGACCGCGATTCCGGCGTCGGCCAATGCGGCCGCCGTACCGGCCGTGGCCACGAGCCTGAATCCGAGCCCCGCCAGCGCTGCCCCAACGGGAACAATCGCCCGCTTGTCCGCGTCCCGCACCGAGACGAACACCGTTCCAGATTGCGGTAGCGGCCGGCCCGCCGCTCGCTCCGCCTTGCCGAACGCGCTCGGGAAGTCGTCGGCGGTGGCCATGACCTCTCCCGTGGAGCGCATCTCTGGGCCCAGCACCGGGTCGGAGCCGGGGAAGCGGGCGAACGGGAGAACGGCCGCCTTCACGGACACCTCTCCCCCACGTCGCCGTGCGGACAGCTCGAGCGAGGTGAGCGGCGTCCCGGTCATCAGCCGGCAGGCGGCCTCTACGAGGTTCACCCCTCGTGCCTTGCTCGCGAAGGGGACGGTACGGGACGCCCGGGGGTTCGCTTCCAGCACCGATATCTCGCCGTCGACGAGCGCCAGCTGGACATTGACGAGACCGACGACGCCGAGCGCCGGGGCGAGGCGTGAGACCAGCTCCTCTACCGCGGCGTCCTGTTCCGCATCGAGCGATGGCGCCGGCAGCGCACAGGAGGAGTCACCGGAGTGGACGCCCGCCTCTTCGACGTGCTCCATGACAGCCGCGACGTACGTCTCGCGTCCATCGCAGAGAGCGTCGACATCGATCTCGAGCGCTCCCTCGAGGAAGCGGTCGACGAGCGTGGCGCCCCGCGGTCCGGCGGCAAACGCCTCGAGCACCTGCTCGGGCCGGTAGCACACGCGCATGGCGCGCCCGCCGAGCACGTACGAGGGCCGAACGAGCGCCGGGTAGCCGATGCGCTCGGCGATCGCGACCGCCTCCTCGGCGCATCCGGCGATCCCCCACTCCGGGCAGCGGATGCCGTGCTCCGCAAGGACCGAAGCGAAGCGTTGCCGGTCCTCTGCGAGGTCGATCGCTTCCAGGGGCGTGCCGAGGATGTGCTCGCCGGCGTCGCCCAGGGCATGCGCGAGCTTCAGCGGTGTCTGGCCGCCGAACTGGATGACGACGCCGTCGGGCTGCTCGCGCTCGCAGACGGCGAGCACGTAGTCCTCCGTCAACGGCTCGAAGTAGAGACGGTCCGAGGTGTCGTAGTCGGTGGAGACCGTCTCCGGGTTGCAGTTGACCATGACCGCCTCGTAGCCGAGCGCCCGGAAGGCTCGCGCTGCGTGGACGCAGCAATAGTCGAACTCGATGCCCTGACCGATGCGGTTCGGCCCGGAGCCCAGGACGACGACGCGCGGTCGCGTTTTTACAGACAGGGCTTCGTCACGCTCACCGACCGTCGAGTAGTAGTAGTTCGACGCCGCCTCCACCTCGCCGGCGACGGAGTCGACGCGTCGGTAGACGCGCGGACCTGCTCGTAGCCGCAACGCGTCGAGCTCGGTGCGGAACCACGGGTGCAGCCCGTCGGGCAGATCGTCGAGGTCACCCCACGGCGTGACCGCGCCGCGATCGAGCTCGCGGCTCCCCATCGCCTTCGTGAAGGCCTCGGCGAAGGTTCGGCCGATGCCCATCGTCTCCCCCACCGACTTCATCTGCGTGCCGAGCGTGCGATCGGCGCCCGGGAATTTCTCGAACGCGAAGCGCGGGAACTTCACGACGACGTAGTCGAGAGTCGGCTCGAAGCTCGCAGGCGTCGTCCGCGTGAGGTCGTTGGGGATCTCGTCGAGCGTGTAGCCGACGGCCAGCTTGGCCGCGACCTTCGCGATCGGGTACCCCGTTGCCTTCGATGCGAGCGCCGACGAACGCGATACGCGCGGGTTCATCTCGATGACCCGCAGCTCGCCGCTCTCGCGCTCTCGCGCGAACTGGATGTTCGAGCCGCCGCACTCGACGCCGACGGCGCGAATGACGGCCGCGGCGGCATTGCGGAGCTCCTGATAGGCCTCGTCGGAGAGCGTCATCTGCGGCGCCACCGTGACCGAATCGCCGGTGTGCGTGCCCATGGGATCGAGGTTCTCGATCGAGCACACGACGACGACGTTGTCGACGGCGTCGCGCATCACCTCGAGCTCGAACTCGTCCCAGCCGCGCACGGACTCCTCGACGAGCACCTGACCGATCGGCGACTCGCGCAGGCCGATCTCGACTCGCTGACGCAGCTCGGTTCTCGTCGTGGCGAAGCCCCCACCGTGCCCTCCAAGCGTGAACGCGGGCCTGACAACCGCCGGCAGCGCGACGTCGTCGATCTCCGCCGGCGACGTGACGATGCGCGACTCGGGCACGCGAAGGCCCACGGACCGCACCGCCTCGCGGAAGAGCTCACGGTCTTCGGCGCGGCGGATCGAGTCGAGCCCGGCGCCGATCACCTCGACGCCGACATCCTTCAGGGCGCCTGCCTCGTCGAGCTCGCGCGTGAGGTTGAGGGCCGTCTGACCGCCCATCGTCGACAGCAGCGCGTCGGGGCGCTCCCGGTCGAGCACGTCGGCAACGGCCTCGAGGTCGAGCGGCTCGATGTACGTCCGGTCGGCGAAGCCCGGGTCGGTCATGATCGTCGCCGGGTTCGAGTTGACGACGATCGTGCGGAAGCCGTCCTCGCGCAGCACCTTGAGCGCCTGACAGCCTGCGTAGTCGAACTCGCAAGCCTGACCGATGACGATCGGTCCCGAGCCGATGATGCAGACGGACTCGATGTCGCTACGCCGCGGCACGGAGCTCCTCGACCCAGGATTCGACGAGCGGCCGTGCATCGTGTGGGCCCGGCCCTGCCTCCGGGTGGAACTGGAGCGACCGCGCGCGGAGCTCGGGGTAGTCGAGTCCTTCGACGGTCCCGTCGTACAGCGAGACATGCGTGGCCGCGCGCTTGTCCGTCTCGCGCACGGCGAAGCCGTGGTTCTGGCTCGTGACGAGCACACGCCCGGTCGCGCGCTCGAGCACCGGATGGTTGGCGCCACGGTGGCCGAACGGGAGCTTGTACGTCTCGTGTCCCGTCGCGAGCGCGAGCAGCTGGTGGCCGAGGCAGATCCCGAGCACGGGTGTCCGTCCCAGCAGGTCGGAGACGGTGGCGATCTCGTCGCGCAGCGGCTCCGGGTCGCCCGGGCCGTTCGAGAGGAGGACGCCGTCGCATGACGCCAGCTCGTCTGCGTCCACGTCGTGCGGATAGACGGTGACGGCGGCGCCAGCCGCGGCGAGACGGGCGACGATCGAGCGCTTGCACCCGTAATCGACGACCGCGACGCTCACGTCGCCCTCGTCGTGCGCGACGTACGGATCCGCCGTCGAGACGCCGCTTGCCAGCGCCCGGCCCGCCATCTCTGGCAGGTCTCGTATCTGCTCGAGCGGCACGCCGATCCCGGCGCGCATCGCGCCGTGCTCGCGGAGGTGAAGGACGAGCGCCCGCGTGTCGACTCCCGTCAGACCGACGACGCCGTGCTCTGCTAGCCAGTCCGTCCACGCCGGCCCGCGGGCCTCGCGCATCACCACTCCCGAAACCTGCGGCGCCCCCGACTCCGACCGCTCCGGCGCGACGCCGTAGTTGCCGACCATCGGCGCCGTGAAGCAGAGGATCTGCCCTGCGTAGCTGGGATCCGTGACGAGCTCCTGGTAGCCGGTCATCGCCGTCGCGAAGACCGCCTCGCCCAACGCGGCGCCGCGCGCGCCCACGGGTTCGCCGGGGAAGAGCTCCCCGTCCTCCAGCAGCAGGCCGCTCATTCGTACGCGATGCGGCCGGCGGCGATGGTCATCCGCACCTTCCCGCGCAGCTCCTCGCCGAGCAGCCACGAGTTTGCCGAGCGCGAGCGAAAGTCGTCCTCCTTCACTTGCCACGTCGACTCGGTGTCGAGCAGGACGAGGTTCGCCTCTGCGCCGGGCTCGATGCGGGGCGCCTCCAGCCCGTAGACGCGCGCAGGGCCGGCGGACATCCGCTCGAGCAGCGTCGCCAGCGGGAGAATGCCCGGCTCGACGAGGTGCGTGTAGAGGGCGGAGAACGCCGTCTCGAGGCCGGTGACGCCGAACGGCGCCTCCTCGAACGGCACCTCCTTCTCGTGCCGCGCGTGCGGCGCGTGGTCGGTGGCGACGGCGCAGATCGTCCCGTCGCGGAGGGCCTCGACGAGCGTCTGCCGATCGTCCGCCGAGCGGAGCGGAGGGTTCATCTTCACGTTAGGATCGAGCGAGCGAAGTGCCTCGTCCGTCAGCACGAGGTGGTGAGGAGTCACCTCGGCGGTCGCCACGACTCCCTCGGTCTGAGCCCGGCGTACCGCCTCCACGGACTCGCGGGCCGAGACGTGGAGCAGGTGCACCGGCCGCTCCTCGTACGCCGCGAGCGCGACGTCCCGGATGACCATGACGCTCTCGGCCACGGACGGGTAGCCGGCGAAGCCGAGCTCCGCTGAGACGGCACCCTCGTGCATCTGTCCGGAGCGCGACAGCGTGGGCTCCTCGCAATGGACGGCGATCGTCCTGCCGGCTACCGCGCCGTACTGGAGCGCCCGACGCATGAGCGACGCCGCCACAACGGGTCGGCCGTCGTCCGTGAAGCCGGCAGCACCGGCGTCTGCGAGCTCGCCCATCTCCGTCAGCTCGCCGCCGTCGGAGCCCTTGGATATCGCAGCGAGAAAGCCGACTCGTATCTCGGCCTCGACTTGTGCGCGCTCGACGAGCGCACCGAGGACGGCCGCCGAATCGACGACCGGCTCCGTGTTGGGCATCGCGAGGATGGCGCAGAAGCCGCCCGCGGCGGCAGCCGCAGTCCCCGACGCGATCGTTTCCTCGTCCTCGCGTCCCGGCGTCCGCAGATGGACGTGAGGGTCGACGAAGGCCGGAGCCAAGACGAGGCCCGCCGCGTCGATGACGCGGTGGCCGTTCGCTTCCGCGTCGGGTCCGAGCTGGGCGATGAAACCGTCGTCGACGCGGACATCGAGCACGGCATCCACACCTCGCACGGGGTCGAGGACGCGAGCCGCGCGCACGACGAGACTGTCCTTGGGGGCGTCCTTGGCGTAGAGCAGCGTCATGAGGCCACCTCCAGCTCGACCTCCGCCGGGACGGCGACAGGCCCATGGGTCAGCAGGTCGTAGAGCACCGCCATGCGGGTGACGAGGCCTGCCCGCACCTGGGTCTCGATCAAGGCGTCGGCAGCGTCCGCGACGCGGGGATCGATCTCGACACCGCGGTTCATCGGCCCGGGATGCATGATCTTCTGCCCGGGCCGTACGCGCTCCGGCGTTACGCCCCAGCGGGCGGTGTACTCGCGGAGGCTCGGCACGTAGTTCGCGCCTTCGAGCATGCGCTCCCGCTGCATGCGGAGGACGTAGACGACGTCGGCTTGCTTGATCGCGTCGATGTCGGTCGAGACCGTGCAGCCCATTTCCTCGATGCCGCGCGGCATGAGCGTCGGCGGCCCGACGAGCGTCACGGAGGCGCCGCAGAGCACGAGCGCCTGAATGTTCGAGCGCGCGACCCGGGAGTGCAGGACGTCTCCGACGATCGCCACGTGCAGCCCTTCGATCCTGCCCAGCTCCTGTTGGATCGTGTAGAGGTCGAGCAGCGCCTGCGTCGGGTGCTGGTGCTTGCCGTCGCCCGCGTTTACGACATGGGCGCCCGTGACGCGCGCAACGAGCTGCGGCGCGCCGATGTGCGGGTGGCGGATGACGATGACATCCGGCCCGTACGCGTCGAGCGTGAGCGCCGTGTCCTTCAGCGACTCCCCCTTGTCGACTGCCGAGCCGGCGGCCTTGATGGACATGACGTCCGCGGACAAGCGCTTCGCCGCCAGCTCGAAGCTCGACGACGTCCGTGTCGACGACTCGTAGAAGACGTTGACGACCGTGCGGCCGCGCAGCGTCGGGAGCTTCTTCACCTCGCGGTCGACGGCGTTCTCGAAGTTCCGCGCCGTCGCGAGCAGCCGCTCGACGTCATCGCGGGTGAGGTCTGCGATGGAGATGAGGTGCCGGCGCTCTGCCCGTCTGGGCGGCAAGTCGTCGCGCACGACGGTGATGTCGGGCATCAGTGCGAATCCTCCTCGGGAGCGGGAACGAGCACGACCTGGTCGACCTCGTCCACCTCGACGAGCTGAACCTGCACGCGCTCGGTGCGGGAGGTGGGCAGGTTCTTGCCGACGTAGTCGGGGCGGATGGGCAGCTCGCGATGCCCTCGGTCGCAGAGCACGGCGAGCCGGACGGCGGCGGGCCGCCCGTAGTCGAAGAGCGCCTCGATGGCAGCGCGGATCGTCCGCCCGGTGTAGAGGACGTCGTCCACGAGCACGCAGGTCTTTCCCTCGAGCGGGAAGTCGAGGCGAGTCGCGCGCACGACGGGCTGCGGATGGAGCGGCGCCTCGCGGCCGCGCACGTGGACGTCGTCGCGGTAGAAGGTGATGTCGAGCGTGCCGAGCGCGACCTCCGTGCCGGCGAACTGCTCGATCAGCGCCCGGAGCCGCTGGGCCACGGAGACACCGCGCGTGTGGATGCCGACGAGCGCGACCTGGCCGAGGTCAGGATTGCCCTCGATGATCTCGTGGGCGATGCGGTGGAGAGTTCGTTCGAGCGCCTCGGCGTCGAGCAGGACTCGCTCGGACGCAG
>JBKPGF010000034.1:0-101094 GCA_046729255.1 Actinomycetota bacterium | reverse complement strand
CGTCGACCTGGTTTTCGATGTCATCGGCGGCGACATCGGGAAGCGGTCCGCGGGTCTGATCCGGGCCGGAGGAACAGTGGTGTCCGTCGTCGGACCGCCGGAGACGCGGCCCGCTGACGGCCTGGCGATCGACTTCGTTGTTGAGTCCGATCGTGCCCAACTGGGTGAGGTTGTCCAGCGGGTCCGGGACGGACGACTGCGGACGAACATCGGCAACGTCGCGACCCTCGACGAGGCCGTCGCGGCCCTCAACCCGATCGACCGGGTCACAGGAAAGACGATCATCCGCATTCGTCCGTAATACGGCTCGCGTTCCTCAGGAGCGCCTCGGTAGTCAGGTATTGCCGCTACTCCGTAGTCGCCGACTCGATCCGCTGGTTCTAGCCCTTGAAGCGATACGAGCCGCGGAGCGCAGTCAATGGCGAGGATGCCGCGAGGCGATAGACTCGACGGTGGAGATAGCTGTGAAGACCAGCGCACCTCCGTTCCTCCGGCGATCCCGCTCGTGCGCCGCGACCGTCGTCCTCGTTGCGGTGCTGACGGCGTGCACCGCCACTGGTGGCGGACAGCTGCCGCCTATCGGCGGGTTCACCGGCCCGGCCTCGTTCGGCTTCTCCTTCAGCTGCGAGCGAGCGTCCCGTAGCACGAACCTCAATCCGCCAACCGGCCAGCTCCGCACCCAGCTCTCCTACACCGAACACGGCACCTACCTCCCCCTCGGCTCGCCCTTCACGATCCACGGGATCGTCGACGAGCTCGACCCGATCCTGGAATCGGCGTTCTGTATCGGTCAGAATCCGCCTCCCGACGGAAACGAGCTGACCTTCCTGGGCCGCTACTGGCCGACGACGTCCGCTCCGGCGGGCTTGGAAGCATGCCCGAGGCGGGAGACGTCCACCACGCCGTTGTGCCGCTTCGAGGTCACCGTGCGGGACAACGACCAGAACCTAGGTCCGTCGACGGGCGACTTCTTCTCGATCAAGCTGTCGAGCTCGACCGCTCTAGAGGGTGAACTCGACCCCGCGACCGTGGTCTATGCCAGGGCGGGCCTGCTTGAACGTGGAAATCTCACGGTCAAATAGCGCTTCACGAGAGATCTAAGTGCAGCACGTCTGCCTGCCCGAGCGAACTTTCGGCTTGAGGGAGTCGGGGATAATCGCGGACCTGTAGTCACCGAGATGATCCTCGACCGCGCCAGCTCCGGCTATCGCGGACCGGCAACCTTAAAGCTTCGCCCGGCGAGCTAGGGCGGCAACGCAACGATCTCCCAGCGCAGGCGGGATGATGGCCTCGATCCGGTAGAGCTCGTCGGCGGTCGCTACGACGTCGCCCGGCTCGATTGGCGCCGGCGCGTGCACGACGCCGAGCTCGTCGAGCGTCGCGGAGTCGCGCAGGTGTACGCGGATTCCGAGCTCCCTATGCATACCGGGAAGCCTGCCGACTCGAGCGGCCGCCGTCGAGGTGGCGGTTCCTGACGTGTCCGAGAAGTCCGCGGACGATGGTCCCTTGCTGGGCGGTCGCGACCTACTCGTGGCGCAGCAACAGCTGCGCGAGCACGAGGTTTCCGGTCTCGCGCCAGAGGTGGTCGGTCGCGCAACGATCGCGTCGCTAGACGATTTGGCAGGATATCGCTATGCGACGCGCATGTTCGCTGTGTGTCGTTGTGGCGGCTCCGTTGGTGCTAGTCCTACCCGCCCTCGGTTCGACCCCGCCGTCAAGCAAGCCAGGCGCTGGTACGACCACAGCCTCGACCGCCTCGAACCTGGCATTGGTGGCTCCCTCGAAAGCTGTGGCCGTTTCCGACCTTCCGTCGACCAGGAGGTTCTTCGCCAAGAAGTATGGAAGGTTCGCCGCAGTAACGCGGACGGGGTCGAGCGACGGCCTCGTCTCTATCCCGGCGGCGGCCAAGGCAGGGCTTGTGAGAGCGACGTACTCGGGGTCAGGGCACTTCGCGATCGAGAGCCTCGACGCCCAGAACGAGCTCACTGGCCTTCTGGTCAACGACATCGGCGCCTATGCGGGGACGACCGCGTTCGGGTTCGGACTCAGCAGCAGTCGCTCCAAAAGGCTCAAGGTGACAGCCAGTGGGCGTTGGACGATCAGGATCGCCCCTATTGCCTCAGCACCCCAGTTGAAGTCGCCAGCTAGCGGCAAAAGCGACAAGGTCTATCTGTGGGACGGCAAGGCAACCATCTGGAGGATCACCAACAGGGGAAGCGGACACTTTGCTGTCGAGACCCACGGCTCAGGCCTGTTTGGTGACGATCTGCTTGTCAACGAGATCGGGGCATACCGCGGTTCGGTGCCGGTGAAGGCTGGCCCTGCGGTGACGGTCATCTCGTCCGACGGAACCTGGAGAATCACCTTCAAATAGCGGCTTCCGCCCTCGCCCGTGTCCTCGGCCACTCCACGTCTTGCAGCCTACGTCGCTGGTCAGCGGCCAGCGTGCTCCGACCAGCCGCCAACTCCCCGGAGGGTGGAGTCCCTGCTACGGCGCCGAGTCCGAGGTTTCGAGAAGCAGCGCCCCGTTCGCATACGGCTCCCAAACACCCAGGCAGTCATCGTGGCGCTACCCTCGCGCTCGATCGGCCACCGCCCACCGGCTCATGCAGTCCCTGGACTCCACGTCCTCCGGTGCCGAATGGAAGCCTTGCTCGTCGGCTCGGCTCTCTCGGGCCTTGTCGGCGGTGGCCGGTCGCTAGGCGCCACCACCGCGAGCTCGAGCCCGCGATAGTGGGATAACACAAGCGTCCGCCTCCCCATTGGTAGCCCTCACTGGCGCCGATCTCCGCATAGATCCGCGCTTGCGCCCGCGTGACACCGCTCGTGGCGAAATACGAGTTGTTGCACGAACCCTGGAAGTTCGTGTGGTACGCGCGAGCGCCCGGCGTGGCGATCGCAAGCGCCAGAACGAGGCCCGCGAGCACGCCCGGGGCGAATGCGAGCGTCTTCGAGATCATCGTGCACCTCCCATGTCGAAGGCGACGACCTCGGCGCCGGCCGAAGTCGAGCGCAGCTGATACAGCCGGTCACGGTCGAGCTTGAAGCGGCCGAGCGGAGCTGAGTCCGCCCACTCGACCGCATCGACCGAGAACGAGCTCGCGAGCCCGTTTGGCGAGAGGACGAGCACGACGAACTCCGCCCTCTCGCTCGTCCACACGCGAAGTACGACGAGCAGGCCGCGTCCATACGGCTCGGCGAGCTGGATCTCGCCGAGATTCGTGGGACTCGAGACCTGCCATGCCTGCATCACGCGGTCCCCGCGAACGAGTGCGAACAGTGCCTCCGCGCCCGTTGCGTGGACGACCACCTCGCTACCCCCCGCTTCCGGACGGCTCGGCCGGGCGCGAGCGGCCTGCTGGCTCGGCTGAAGCAGATCACCACCGCCGCCGACCGGCAGCCACATCTCTCCCGGATAGCCGTGGAGCGCGGCACCCGCAGGGGTCGCCCGGATCATGTCGACGCCTGAACCCGCGATGCGTGTGACGTCGACAGGGGCTCCCGAGGACGCGTAGCTCCGGACGATGGGCTCCACGCCGTGATCGAGGACGTACGAGGTTCCGTCGGCCCCTACCGCGAGATCGCCCTCTCCACCGCCGAACGGGATCGGAACGTAACGCGGTGCACGGCCCGGAGAGGCGTAGGTTGCCAAGCGGTCGTTCGCCTGGTCCAACACCACGATCGAGCCGTCTGGCGCAAGATCGAACGCGGAAGGGCCGATGCGCGCGAGCTCCCGCCCAGCGAGGAGCCCGAGCGCCCCGGCACCCGATCCCCACGGAGCGGCCACAGGGCGTGTGTCCGGCTTCCGTGCCCGGCCGAAGACGTGAGCCCCAAGGCCCACCGTGGTGAGCTCGGGTACCGCCCACACCCTTTGCGGAGAAGCCCCACCTGACGCGGGAAGCGTGACGGAGCTACCGGCGCCGTCTTCGATGACGGCGTAGTACGAAAGGCCGCCCGCCGGGACGGCGATCTTCGCAGCGAGCGTCGTCTCGCCGGCAGGAGCGAGACCGACCGCTCGATAGCCGGACTCGCCGGCCGGACGGACGAACAGGCTCCCGTTCGGTGCACACGGCTTTCCGCGGGCGTCGGCCTGGCAGACGACATCGAAGCGCAAGGCCACAGTGCCGCCCTCCGGCACGAGAGAGGGCGGCGTGTGGAGAACGTCGCGAAGTCCGATTGTGGGCGGTGAGTCCCCGGGAACTTCGCTAGCGCTGACGACTCCGCCGGTGAGCAGCGCCATACCCGTGCACGCACCAATCGCAAAGCCGAGTGCCGCCGCCCACCGCCGGCCGCTTCTTCCTCTTCGAATCATCCCTGGCCTCCTTTGTCGTCTGATTTGACAACGACGTTAGCCCGGGATGTCGCAGAGCACACAGGTAGCCGCAGAGTTGGCACGGAGTTGGCACAGACACGGCGTGCCTGCGCGGTCAACGTCGAAGAGTCCTCGACATCGATGGAAGGAGATCGTCCATGCACCGACTTCCGACTCCGACGGCCCGCACGGTCGTCATCACGGCGTGTCTCGCTGCCGCGCTCGTCGCAGACGCCTTCGCCGAGGCGAGCGATCAGGCAGCAGACGTCTCGACGACCATCAACGCGTGCCGCCGCGTCCCCAGCGGCTTGCTGCGGATCGTCGGTGATGCCTCCGACTGCCGGAAGCGAGAGCGCCCGCTCAGCTGGAACGTCCAGGGACCGCCCGGTGCCCAGGGACCGCCCGGTGCCCAGGGACCTCCGGGCGCCCAGGGACCGGCGGGCCCACAAGGCGCCTCCGGGCCGTCAGGGCCGCAAGGGCCGGCAGGGCCCCAAGGGCCCCCAGGTGCACCGGGGCCAGCGGGGCCACCGGGCCCGCAGGGAGAAGCCGGACCGGCCGGTCCTCCGGGAGCCGGTCTCTCGTCCCTCGATGCGCTCGATGGCCTCCAGTGCAAGGACGGAACCGGCACCATCGACCTCACATATGACGCCGCTGACCATGCTGTTCTCACATGCGTGGAGTCGGGCGGCGGAGGCGAGGCGGAACTCAGCGTCAACGAGTTCATGACGGGGGTCACCGGAGCGGCGACGGACGAGTTCGTGGAGATCGTGAACACCGGCACAGCCGCCGCCGACCTCTCGGGATGGAAGCTCGTCTATCGCTCCGCCGCCGGTGTGAGCGACGTCGTTCTCGCCATGATTCCCGACGGCACGACGCTCGCCGCCGGCGCCTTCTACCTGTTCGGTGGAGCCGGCTACGTGAGCGGCCCCGCAGCCGACCAGAGCTACACGACGAGCATCGCCGCCACCGGAGGCGGCGTGGGCATTCGCGATACCGGTGGGAGCCTTGTCGATTCGGTGGGCTGGGGAGCCGCGACGAACGTCCTCGTCGAGGGCACGGCGACCGCGGCACCGGCCACGTCGGCGGCACCGGGAACGAGCAGCGGACGGATCCCCGACGGCGACGACGCGAACGACAATTCAGCGGACTTCGTGATCGACGAGACGCCCACGCCGAAGGCGTCAAATAGCTAGAGGTCGATCTCCATCCCTTCGCGCGCGAGCTCTGGCGGCCGTCCATCACCCTGCCAGAGCTCGTGTGCGCGGTCGCTATGTGCCTCGAGATCGTCGTCGGTGTGCACGGGGTCGTGATGGAAGAGCAGAGTCGACTCGGCGCCCGACTTCGACGCGAATGTCACCGCGTGGCGTACCGAGGAGTGACCCCAACCGATCCGGCCCGCGTACTCGTCCTCCGTGTACTGGGCGTCGTGCATCAGGAGCGTCGCCTCCTCTGCGACCGGGAAGCCCGAGATCCAGTCGCTCGTCAACGACTCCAGCTCGAGGCCGAGGGCCGGCTCGTGGTCGGGGATGAACGCGAGGGACGCGCCGTTGGCGGAGACACGGTATCCCAGCGTCGTCCCGGGATGGGATACCGGATGCGCCTCGATCCGCAGACCGTCGATCTCCCACGGCCCTTCGGGGGCGTCGAGGAATGTCACGCGCGCCGGCAGTTCCGACACCTCGATCGGAAAGAGCGGCGAAGAGAGGTACCGGCTGATTCGCTCCTTCAACGTTCGCACGGAGGAGGGTGGGCCCCAGATCGACACCTCGCAGTCCGGGTCGTAGAACGGCGCGAAGAATCCGAGCCCTTCGATGTGGTCGAGGTGGAGATGGGTGAGGCAGATGTCGATCTTCTGCGGCGGCCCCTCCTCGGCCAGCTCGAGGCCGAGTGCACGAAGGCCGGTACCCGCGTCGAGAATGACGCGTGACCCGTTGGACGAAACCTCGACACAGGTCGTGTTGCCGCCGGTACGAACCGTCTCTGGCCCCGGCGTAGCGAGCGAGCCGCGGCATCCCCAGATCTTCACGTGCACGGCGGCTCCTACAGCTCCCAGAAGATGACCATGATCCCGTGGAACTCCTCGTCCGGGCCGAATAGCGGAAAGGCCGTCGTCGCGATGTCACGCCTCACGCTGTCGAGGCCCGTGATACAGAGATTGCCGTGTGCGGGTCGACGCTCGGAGAAGGCGATGCCGCCCGGCGTGTCTTCGCGTCGCATTGGCTCGCCGTGCGCAGTCGAGGGGGAGAGCATCTCCGCCCACTCGCGGACCGGGATCTCACCCGTCTCCGCGAACGACTGCCCAGCGATCTTCTCCGCAGGCTCGTTGAAATAGACGAGACGCTCATCGGCGTCGGCGATGTAAATCGGGGTGGCAAGGTTCGACGCGAACTCACGCGCCAAGATGAGCACCAGGCTCTTCTGCCGGGGATGTCGGACTGATTGTTCCACGCGCCTCGCGAGCGTACTTGCCTCGCCGAGCGCAATCTACCCTCTCGCGCGGCTCAGAGGTGCCAGAAGATGGCGAAGACCCCGAACAACTCCCCCTCGCGCCCCATGAGCGGAAAGGCGGTCACGGCGATACTGCGATCGACGTCGTCGACGCCCGTGAAGTGGACGACGGTGTGCACGGGCCGACGCTCGAAGAGCGCGATGCCGACCGGCAGGTCCTCGAGTGGAGCCGTCGCGAACAGCGCCGGCCACTCGGCCGCGGACAGCTCGCCAACTTCCTCGAACGCCCACCGTGCATGGCCTCGGCGGCCTCGTTGAAGAAGACGAGGTTGCCTTCCGAGTCGAGCAAGGAGACGGGAACGGAGAGGTTCGCCGCGACCTCCCGAGCTCGGATGAGAACGAGGCTCTTCTGGCGGCGTCGGCTGATCGTTTGTTGCATCAAGGCTCTATGGAGTCAGAGGTGCCAGAAGATGGCGAAGGCGCCGAAGAGCTCGCCGTCGCGGCCGAGGAGCGGGAAGGCGGTCACGCCGACCTCGCGGCGGACGCCGTCGATGCCCGTGTAGAAGAGATCCAGGTGGTGGGGCCGCCGTTCGACGAGAGCCACTCCTGCGGGCATCTCGTGCATCGGGATCGGCGTGCCGTCGCGTCGTTCCGGCTCGAACGACGCTGCCCACGCCTCGCTCGACAGCTCCCCCAGGGCGTCAAACGCGTCACCGAGGATCGCCTCGGCGGCGACGTTGTAAAACACGATCGCCCCGTGAGGATCGAGGAGCGCGATCGGCAGCGAGAGATTCGTCGCCACTTCCCGGGCTCGAATGAGCGCGAGGCTCTTCTGCCGTCTCGTGAGAGTTGCCACCACTGCTCCTCGCGAAGCAGGGTAGTCAACCGCGGCCGCCGGTGACAGTTTTGTTAACCTGGTTAACGAATTGCCCGAGACAACCGTCGCTGCAGATTCGCTCGCCGTCGCGAACCGGTTGCGCCCCGTGCTGCTCCAGCTCGCGCGCGAGCTTCGCCGGGAAGTGCATCCGCTGGGGGTTACAGGAGGACAGGTATCGCTACTCGTCTCCATCCGCCAGACACCGGGCGTCGGCGTCCGTGAGCTGGCCGGGCGAGAGGGTGTCTCACCAGCAGCGATGTCACGTCACGTCACGCGACTCGTGGAAGCCGGTCTCGTGGAGCGCACTGAAGGCGCAGGTGGCGACCGGCGGCGCGTCGGCCTCGAGCTGACCGCCGAGGCAGAACGTGTGCTGCGGCTCGTGCGCTCGCGGCGCACGGCATGGCTCGTTGCGCGGCTGCGAACCCTCGACGACGAGGCACTGGCATCGATCGACGACGCGATCGAGCCGTTGCGAACCCTCATCGAGGCACGCCCGTGACGGCCGCTCTCCTGCGGCTCAACCGCCGGACGTTCGCCAGTCTCAAGTACCGCAATTACCGCCTCTTCTTCTCGGGGCAGGTCGTGTCGGTCACCGGCACGTGGATGCAGAACATCGCGATGGCCTGGCTCATCCTCGATCTGACGGGCTCGCCGTTCGCGGTCGGCATCCTCGTCCTTTGCCAGTTCCTGCCGTTCAGCATCCTCGGGCTCTTCGCGGGCGTCTTCGCAGACCGCCTCGATCCGCGCCGCCTCGTGATGACGACCCAGGCGGCGGCGATGGTGCTCGCGACGGCGCTCGCGCTGCTCACGCTCGTGGGCGACCCGGAGCCGTGGCAGGTGTACGTGCTCGCCGCGCTGCGGGGCACCGTCCTCGTGTTCGACGCGCCGGCCCGCCAGGCGTTCACGTACCAGATGGTCGGCCCGGCGGAGCTTCCGAATGCCGTTGCCCTCAACTCGTCCCTGTTCAACGCCGCGCGGGTCGTCGGGCCGGCCTTCGGCGGGGTGATCGTGGCCGTCTTCGGTCCCGGCATCTGTTTTGCCGCGAACGCCGTCAGCTTCCTTGCCGTCCTCCTCGCGCTCGCAGCAATGAACGCCCATGAGCTCGTTCCGCTCAAGCGTGACGGCGAGAGGCCGGCGATCTTTGCCGGAACGTGGGAAGCGATGCGCTATGCACGACGCTCGCCGCGCGTCGGCATCGTGCTCGTGCTCGTCGCGGCCGTCAGCACCTTCGCGTTCAACTTCAACGTCCTGCTGCCGGTGCTCGCCCGGGAGACGCTCGACGCCGGGCCTGAGGTCTTCGGGATCCTCAGCGCATGCTTCGGGGCCGGAGCGCTCATCGGCGCGCTGCTGGCCGCGACCATCGGGCGCGCGAGCATCAAGCTTCTGCTCATCGGCACGGCCGGCTTCGGGGTATCCGAGCTCGTGCTCGCGCCCGCACAGACCCTCCTCGTGGCGGCGGCCTGCCTGCTCGCAGCGGGGCTGTGCTTCACGGTGTGGTCGTCGAACGCGAACGCCTCGCTCCAGCTGCGGGTCCCCGACGCGATCCGAGGGCGCGTGCTCGGTTTGTACTTCTACGCCTTTCTCGGCCTGCAGCCGGTCGGAGGATTGCTGTCGGGCTGGCTTGCCGACGCGGGCGGAACGGCGCTCGCCTTCGCTTTCGGCGGAGCGGTGACGCTTGCGGCGACCGCCTTTGCCTTCGTGAAGCTCGGTCAGCTGCCGCACTGGAGGCGCGCTCTGCTCGGTAGCTCCTTTACGCAGCGCTGATCATCGCCTTTCCCTCCGGACACGGCCCGTTGACGCACGCGCGCCATTGATGCGTCTGCAGGGTCATCTACAGAGGGGGTCGAGATGGCAGGCAAAGCAGTGCTCCTCGTCGTTGTCGGCAGCCTCGCGCTCGCGGCAGCTGCGTACGGCGCGCTCATCGTCGGCACGCCCGGCGACGATGTGCTGGTCGGGTCTCCGGATGCCGACGTGATCTACGGCAGGGCCGGCAACGACTCGATCCGGGCGCGTGGCGGCCGCGACGAGATCTACGGCCAGGCCGACGGCGACCGCATCAAGGCGGGAGCCGACAACGACGTCTCGCACGGAGGCGGCGGGCCGGACTCGATGTGGGCCGGCGGCGGCAGGGACCGGCAGTTCGGCGGGCCTGGCGACGACGTCCTCCACGCGCTCGCCGACGACGACCAGCTGGACGTCCTCGACTGCGGGGCGGGAGAGGATGTCGCCTGGTTGAGCCAGAACGAGCGTGGCCTGTACCGCATCGACGACTGCGAGATCCTCAAGATCGTCGTGCCTTCCGTGGAACAGCTCGCCGAGGAGGACGAGGACTAGCCCCGCATAGACAGGGGACCGTCACTGTGACTGTCCCCGGTCTGTTCCAGCTACCGTGCCGGGAATGCTTCGCGTCTCCGTAGCGGCTGCGGTGGCGGCGGTGCTAGCCGGTCTGGCATCGGCGGCAACGGTCGACGGAACGTCGCGCGCGGATGTCCTCAGGGGCACGCCTCGCGCGGACGTCCTCGACGGCCGAGCGGGACGGGACACGATCTCGGGCCTTGCCGGGCCCGACCTGATCTACAGCGGCACGGGACGCGACGTCGTCGACGCGGGACGTGGCGATGACCGGATCCCGTCCCACGGCGACGGAACGCGCGACACGATCCGCTGCGGCACCGGCCGCGACATCGTCACCGCCGATGCAGCCGACGTCGTCCAGCGCGACTGCGAAGTGGTCTCTCGCCGGATCTCCACCGACCGCACGACCGACCCGATGGGGCAGCACGCGACCCAGGTCGAGCCGGACACGTTCGCGTTCGGCTCCACGGTCGTGTCGGTCTTCCAGGTCGGGCGGGCGGTCGAGGGTGGCGCCGTGGCAATCGGGTTCTCGACCTCACGCAATTCTGGAGCGACGTGGACATCTGGCCTGCTTCCGGGAGTCTCCGACTCCTCCCCGCGTCCCGGGCCTGCCGACCGCGCGAGCGACCCGGTCGTCGCCTACGACGCCCTGCATGGCACATGGCTGGCGGCGACGCTCGGTATCTCCAACAGCGCCTACTACTTCTATGTCAACCGCTCGCCGAACGGGCTGACGTGGAGCGCGCCCATCCCTGCAGTCACCGGGCGCGAAGGGGAGCTCGACAAGGAGTGGATCACGTGCGACAACGGCGCGGCGAGCCCCTTCCGCGGCAACTGCTACCTCTCGTACTTCCACGTCAACTCGGGTGAGGTTCGCACGACGACATCGTCCGACGGCGGCCTGACGTGGAGCCAGCCGGTGGCGAGCTCCCCCGACCCGCCGCGGGAGTTCGACTTCAACGGCGCCCAACCGCTCGTCCTGCCGAACGGACACCTCGTCGTTGTCTACACGGCCTTTGGCGACTCCCAGGCCGGGGCACAGAGCGAGATCTCGGCTACTCGTTCGACGGACGGCGGCGCCTCGTTCTCGTCGCCCGTGCGCGTCGCCCCGCTCTCGACCGCGTCGATTCCCGCCATACGAACGTTCGCGCTCGCGTCGGCCGAAGTCGACGGCGCCGGTCGCATCTACGCGGCCTGGGAGGGCTGCCCGGGCGGCGGCCCGTGCTCCACGAGCCGCATCGTGATGGCGACCTCCGTCGATGGCGTGAGCTGGAGCCCCGCGCAGGCCGTCACCTCGGGAACCGCCGCTGTCGACCACTTCCTCCCCGGCATCGGCGCCGCCGGCACGGGACGGCTCGCGCTCGTCTATCACTCCATACCCGACGACTGCGCCAACGTCCCGACGTGCCCCGGAATCGACGTCTACCAGACGACCTCGAAGGACGGTGGGCGCACGTGGTCGAAGCAGCAGCGGCTGACTGCCGAATCGATCGCCCTGGACTGGATCGCCCGCACGCGCAGCGGGTTGATGCTCGCCGACTACGTCTCGACGTCGTTCGTGCGCGGCCGGCCGGTCTCGGTGTTCGTCATCGCGTCACCGCGCATCAGCGGTCGGTTCCGGCAGGCGACCTTCGCGTACCGGTAGGCGGGCGGGGCATGCGTATCGGTCTCCTCACCGGCGGCGGAGACTGTCCCGGGCTCAACGCTGTCATCCGTGCCGTCGCCAGGGCGGCATTCACGAAGGGCAACGACGTCGTCGGCATGCTCGACGGCTGGGATGGTCTCGTCGAAGGGCGGTTCAGGGAGTTGGGCCCGCGCGAGGTTACGGGCATTCTCCCGCGTGGCGGGACGATTCTCGGCACCACGAGGACGAACCCGTACAAGGTGGAAGGCGGCGTCGACAGCGTCCTGCGGAACTTTGCGGCCGAGCGGCTAGACGCGCTGGTGGCCATCGGTGGCGAAGACACGCTCGGCGTGGCCAACTCCCTGTGGCAGGAGCACGAGCTGCCGGTCGTAGGAGTTCCAAAGACGATCGACAACGACCTTTCGGGAACGGACTACACGTTCGGCTTCGACACCGCGGTGGCCGTGTGCACCGTGGCGATGGACCGGTTGCACACGACGGCCGAGTCACACAACCGCGTCATGGTCGTCGAGGTCATGGGTCGCTACACCGGGTGGATCGGGGTCATGAGCGGCATCGCGGGCGGCGCGGATGCGATTCTCATCCCCGAGCAACCTGTGACCGTCGAGCAGACGTGCGCGGATCTGCAGGCGCGCCACGGGCGGGGCAAGAACTTCTCGATCGTCGTCGTCTCGGAGGGCTACAAGCTCCGCTTCGACTCCGGTGAGGAACGTGAGGTGGTGGAGGAGTTGACGCGCGACCAATTCGGCCACATCCGGCTGGGCGGTATTGGTGCCGAGCTCGCCCGCGAGATCGAGGAACGCACGGGATTCGAGACCCGCTACACCGTGCTCGGACACGTGCAGCGAGGCGGCTCTCCGACGGCGCGCGACAGGATCCTCGCCACTCGCTTCGGCCTACACGCAGCGCGGCTCGTCCACGAGGGGCGCTTCGGGCGGATGGCGGCACTGCGAGGGCACGAGATCGTCGACGTGCCGCTGGAAGAGGCGGTGGCGGAACGGAAGACAGTGCCGCCCGAGTGGTACGACGTTGCGCGAGCGTTTTTCGGCTAATAGCGCGCGCCGCCTGCGGCTACGACGAATTCGCCCGCTGAAAGTCCATCGCGTAAGCGACCTGGACTTTCAGCGGATAATCCAGGTGTCGCCGGCGTGCAGCAGCGCGTCGAGGTCTCCCTCTCCCCGCTGCTCCCGAGCGGCCTCGATCTGCCCCTCGAGCAGGTCGTCGTACACCGGCTGCTCGACGTCGCGGAAGACGCCGACCGGCGCGGCGCCGGTGGCCGAAAGAGTGAGGCGGCTCAGCGCGAAGGCGAGGCTGGGCTCGGGATGGTGCTCGTCGTGGACGAGCAGCGCGTCCTCCCCCACGTCGGCGACCGCCACGATCTCGGCCGAACCGTCCTCGAGCACGCGGACGCCGCGCTCGCCGTCGGTCCCGAAGCGAACCGGCTCGCCATGCCTGAGGTAGATCCGGTTCTGCTCGGCCTCGCGCACAGCGTCGAAAGCGCCGTCGTTGTAGATGTTGCAGTTCTGGAGGATCTCCACGAAGGACGCGCCGCGGTGCGCAGCCGCCCGCCGCAGCACCTCCGCCACGTGCTTGCGGTCCGTGTCCACGGCGCGGGCGACGAAGCTCGCCTCGGCGCCGATGGCGACTCCGAGCGGGTTGAAGGGCTGGTCGATCGACCCGTGCGGCGTCGAGCCCGATCGCTGTCCTCGCGGGCTCGTGGGCGAGTACTGGCCCTTCGTCAGCCCGTAGACCTCGTTGTTGAAGAGGAGGATGGTGATGTTGACGTTGCGCCGCAGGGCGTGGATGAGGTGGTTGCCGCCGATCGAGAGCGCGTCGCCGTCACCGGTCACTACCCAGACGGAAAGGTCAGGTCGCGTCGTCCCCAGCCCGGTGGCGATGGCCGGCGCACGGCCGTGGATCGAGTGCATCCCGTATGTCTCCATGTAGTACGGGAAGCGAGCGGCGCAGCCGATGCCGGAGACGAAGACGAGGCGCTCGCGCGGGATGCCCAGCTCGGGCATGAACTGCTGCACCGTGGCGAGAATCGCGTAGTCGCCGCAGCCCGGGCACCAGCGGACTTCCTGATCAGACTTCAGGTCCTTCGCCGTCAGCGTCAGCTTGCCGTTGCCGTTACCCTTCACCATCTGGCCGCCTCCGCCTCCCGCCCGGCCGAGCCGGGCTCCGCCGGAGGCTGGCGCCGCTCGCGGCAGGATGCTTCGGCCTCGCCGCGAGTCCGGATGTCGAATACTGTCCTCGCGTCTCGGCCTTTGCCTCCTTGGCGAGCGACGCCCCAGATGTGAAGGTGAAGGGGCATCATCACGGCAGCATCGCCTCGATGGCGTTGGCGAGCTCGCTGGCCCGGAACGGCATGCCGCGCACGCGGTTGTATCCGGCGGCGTCGACGAGGAACTCCGCCCTGACGAGCTTCAGTAGCTGGCCGAGGTTCATCTCCGGGATGAGGACGCGGTCGTAGCTGCGAAGCACCTCTCCGGTGTTGCGGGGGAATGGGTTGAGGTAGCGCAGGTGCGCGTGCGCCACCGAGCCGCCGTTCGCCCTGACGCGTCGCACGCCAGCGGCGATGGAGCCGTACGTGCCGCCCCAGCCGAGCACGAGGAGCGACGCGCCGTCGGGGTCGTCGACCTCGAGCTCGGGGATGCCGGCCGCGATGCCTGCGACCTTCTGCGCGCGAAGCCTGGTCATCGCGTCGTGGTTGTCCGGGTCGTACGAGATGTTGCCGGTGACGTCCTCCTTCTCGAGGCCCCCGATGCGGTGCTCGAGGCCCGGCGTCCCGGGGAGAGCCCACTGGCGCGCGAGGGTCTCCGGGTCACGAACGTACGGCAAGAACTTCCCTTCCGCATTCGGCGTTGTCGCGAACTCGATCCCGAGTTCAGGCAGGGAGTCGACGTCGGGGATGAGCCACGGCTCTGCGCCGTTCGCGAGGTACGCGTCGGACAGGAGGTAGACGGGCGTGCGGTACGTAAGCGCGATCCGGCAGGCCTCGAGGGCGACGTCGAAGCAATCGCCGGGCCGCGAGGCGGCGACCACGGGCACAGGCGACTCCGAGTTGCGGCCGAACATCACCATCAGCAGGTCTGCCTGCTCGGGCTTCGTCGGCATCCCCGTGGAAGGCCCGGCGCGTTGCACATCGACGATGACGAGCGGCAGCTCGAGCGCGACCGCGAGACCGACGGTCTCCGACTTCAGCACGATTCCCGGCCCGGCCGACGTCGTCACGCCGAGCGCGCCACCGAAGGACGCGCCGAGCGCCGCTCCGGCGGCCGCGATCTCGTCCTCGGCCTGGAACGTGCGGATGCCGAAGTTCTTGTAGCGCGCGAGCTCCTCGAGAATCCCCGAGGCGGGCGTGATCGGGTACGCGCCGAGGAAGAGTTCGAGACCACTTCGCACGGATGCCGCGACGAGGCCGAGGGAGAGCGCCTGGTTGCCAGTGATGTTGCGGTAGACGCCGGGCTCGAGCTTGGCGGGCCGAACCTCGTACTGGACGATGAAGTCCTCGCTCGTCTCGCCGTAGTGGAAGCCGGCCTTGAATGCGCGCGTGTTGCCGTCGACGAGCTCGGGGCGGCCGGCGAACTTCCTCTCGATGAAGGCGAGCGTCACCTCGATCGGCCGGCCGTAGAGCCACGACATGAGGCCGAGCGCGAAGAAGTTCTTCGAGCGCTCCGCCTCGCGCGGCGTGATGCCCTCGACCTCCTTCAGCGCCTCGACGGTCATCGAGCTGAGCGGGACCGCGTGCACCTTGTAGTCGTCGAGTGTCCCGTCCTCCAGCGGATTAGACGTGTAGCCCGCCTTCTGGAGGTTGCGCTCCGAGAAGGCATCGCGGTTGACGACGAGCGTGCCGCGCTCGCGGAGGTCCTTGAGGTTCGTCTTCAACGCAGCCGGGTTCATCGCGACGAGCACGTCGGGCTGGTCACCGGGCGTGAGGATGTCGTGGTCTGCGAAGTGGATCTGGAAGCCGGAGACGCCCGGTAGCGAGCCGGCGGGGGCACGGATCTCAGCCGGGAAGTCGGGAAGCGTCGAGAGGTCGTTGCCTCGGGCCGCCGTCTCGTTCGTGAACTGCGCCCCCGTCAGCTGCATGCCGTCGCCCGAGTCGCCGGCGAAGCGAATCGTGACCTGCTCGAGCTGCTCGACAGCCTTGGCCATCGTCATCAAGGTAGCGCACTGCGCCGTGGCTTACGACGACGTACGACGGCCTACGATGGCTCATATGAGCTTGATCATCGCTCTCGCGCTGGCGCTGTTCGTGCTGCCGTCCCCCTGGAACGTCGCGGTCGTCGCCGTCGCCGCCGTCTGGGAGCTGGCCACGGCACTCGGCGGCCTCTGGTGGTCGCAGCGGTGGGAGGCGAAGGTGGGCATGGAGGCACTCATGGGGCGTGAGGTCGAGGTGCGGAGAGCATGCCGGCCGGTGGGTGAGGTTCGTGTCCGCGGCGAGATCTGGAAGGCGCGCTGCGAGCGGGGTGCGGACGCAGGTGATTGGGTGCGGATCGTCGGCCTCGACGGCCTCACGCTGCTCGTCGAGCCGGTGACCCGTTCCTCGGGCTGACGAGCGCTCCGGCGATCCACCAGAGGCAATAGGCGAGCCACGGTACGCCGTAGGCATCGGTCTGCACGGCCAGTGCAAGCACGGCCGCCAGCGCCGCCGCCGCGCCGGCGACCGCGGCACGAACCGTGGCGTCACCGGAAGCCCACACCGATCGCAGGAGCGCGACGAGGAGCGCGAGGCTCCAGGCGATCAGGAGTAGCGCTCCGGCGAGCCCCGTCTCGACGCCCGTCTCCGTGTAATTCGATTCGCCCGCGCGCAGCGGGACGCCGAAACGCACTGCGATGGCGCCGGCGTTACCGAGGCCGTGACCCTGCGGATGCTCGAAGACCGTCTCGATCCCGTCGCGCAGGCTCCGCCAGTGGCTGCGCAGCGACGGCTCGCCCGGGTTGAGCGCGAGCGAGCTGCCGCCGGGGAGATCGCCGCGCTTTCGCGCCTGCTCCTCCTGGTAAGGCAGGTCCTCCGGGAAGAAGTGCGTCTCGGGCGCGAGCGACGTGAACGCGAAGGCGAAGCCGACGCCGGCGGCCAGCACGAGAGCCGTCGCCGCAACCGGCCACCAGCGCCTGAGCGCGATTGCGAGCACGACGAATGCGCCCGCGAGCGCGAGCAGCGACGAGCGCGACAGCGTGAACAGGAGGGCGACGGCGCACAGGGCGACGAGCAGGGCGGCCAGCAAACGGCGACGGCGGTCCTGCCACGCGACGCCCGCGAAGAGCAACGCCACGACGAGCGCGAAAGCCGTCGCGAGGGGGCTGATGAAGCTCGCCACGAGCCGCCGGAAGAGGCCGTCCTCGGTGTTGAATGCCCAGTTGTCGGGGAGGCCACCCGGGCCGTGGTAGTCGAAGCCGAGCTCGTAGCGGAAATAGCCGACCGCCCCGGAGCCGCGCCACCACTCGACGTCGACGGCATAGAGATCGATGAGTCCGCCCACCGCGAGCGCCCCGCCCGCGCCGAGCAGCGCCCAGCCGATCCGGCGCAACTCCCTGCTGTCGAGGACGAGCGACCGGCCGAGGAAGTACGCGACGACCGGGACGAGCCCGTGCCGGAGCCCGTAGAGCACTGCCCTGGCCCCCGCCTGCCCGTCGAGGGCGTCCTGCGGGATGAGCGCGTAGACGCAGACGATGGCGGCAAACGCGAGCGCGAGCCAGTCCACGAGCCGTAGCTCGAAGGGCAACCGGCGCGCGCGAACGGCATCGAGCCCAACCCTGGCGACGGCCACCGCGAGCAAGGCCTCCTTCCACGCCTGCACGACGTCGATCTCCCAGCCGCGCAGCCCCGCGTCGTAGAGCAGCGACAGCACGAGGTTGTGGAGCGCGAGCCCGACGATGAAGAGGTAGAGGGCGACGATCGGGCGCCGCCAGACAGCGACGGCCGCGACCGCGAGACCGAGGCCGTAGAGCACGAGCACGAGCGCTGTCACGCGTCGTGCTCCAGCCTCAGAAAAACCTCGCGGGCGTAACGGTACGGCGAGCCCGGGCTCTCGTCACGCGCAGCCGTGCGCAGGCCAGCTGCGGCGAGGCCGTCTTGGAGCTCTGCCTCAGTGAGCCGCGTACCGCGGTACGCGGCCTGGCCGCTCACGTCGCGCTGGAAGACGGACGTCACCGGCACCACCGCGTCGCGGGCGAGCCGCCAGGCACGCGGCTTCCAGCCCGCGTCGAGCACCGGCAGCTGCACGAAGGCGCTGCCTCCGGTCGCCAGCACACGGGCGAACTCGCCGAGATAGCCGAGGGCGGTTTGCCGCTCGGGCAGGTGCTGGAGCACGAGGTAGCAGACCAGTGTGTCCGCGAGGCCGTCATCGACCGTGTCCAGCCGATCGCCGGGGACGAGGCGGAAGTCGACGTTCGGCGCGGTCACCGCGCCCCGCGCCCGGGCGAGCATGCCGGCGGAGACGTCGAGTGCCACGATCCGATCGAAGCGTTCGGCCAGCACCGCCGTCATGCGCCCCGGCCCGCACCCGACCTCCACGCACGTCCCGCCGCGCGGATCGGCCCCGAGGCGGCCGAACAGGCCCTCGAGCTCGGCGCGCGCGGTGGCGGGATCGCCCACGAACTCGTCGATGCGCTCGGACGCCGCGGCGGCGTCCCACGTCGACCTCATCTCGCGTCCGGACACCGGCAGAGGGTAGTCCGTCGAGAGGAGCGCTTAGGGTTGGTGGATGGTCGAAGCGATCGTCCGGCCTGCAGGCCCGTACATGCTGTCGGTGTCGGCACGACACGCCGGCGACGCAACGCGGACGTTCCGGGACGGCGTGCTCGAGGCGACGCTGGAGGTGGACGGCACGCTCGAGCGCGCGTGCGCGCGCCAGTACCCGGACGGCCGGGTCCGCATCGTCGCGGGGAGCGCGAAGGGGCTCGAACGGCTCCGTTTCTGCCTCGCGGCCGACGACGACCACTCGGAGTTCCTGCGCCGCTTTCGCGACGACGCGCTGCTCGGCCGGTCGACGAGCCATCTCGCGGGGCTGCGACCGGTTCGCGTGCCCACGGTGGCTCACGCGCTCCTGCGCGCGCTCTGCGGGCAGCTCATCACCTCGCGCGAAGGGCGGCACATCGAACGCCGGATCGTCCGCGCGACGACGCCGGCACTCGACCGTTTCCACGCTCCCCCCTCCACCACGACGCTAGGCGCGCTCTCGCCGGCCGAGCTGCGAGGACTCGGGCTCCACGCCCGGCGTGCCGCCGCCCTCGTCCGCATCTGCCGCTCACTCGACCTCGAGCGGCTGCGCGAACTGCCGTCAGGAGACGTCGCCGGCCGTCTCCTCCGTGAGCGCGGCCTCGGTCCGTGGTCTCTCGGCGTCGTCTCGCTCGAGGGACTCGGCCGCTGGGACCACGGCCTCGTCGGCGACCTCGGGCTCGTGAAGCTGCTCGGCGCCCTGCGCGGCCGGCGCGTGGAGGCCTGGGAGACGGAGGAGCTGCTCGCGCCCTACGGCGAATGGGCGGGGCTGGCCTCGGTCTACCTGCTGACGGGCTGGGCACGGGGCCTCGTACCTGTACCGGCAGCCCGCGCCGCCTAGACTCCGTCCATGGCTAGGCGGATCGCGATCCTCGGCTGCGGGAAGATCGGCGAAGCGCTCGTCGCCGGGCTGCTCAGCTCGAAGTGGCGCAAGCCTGCCGAGGTCGTCGCCACCGCCCGGCGGAAGGAGCGTGTCGCCGAGCTCCACGACCGGTACAAGGTCGGCGCGACGCTGGCGAACACCGAGGCTGTGACGGGCGCCGGGCTCATCGTGCTCGCCGTGAAGCCGCAGGACATCGAGGGGTTGCTGTCCGAGGTCGGCTCGGCGCTCACGACCAAGCAGACCGTGCTCTCGGTGGCCGCCGCCATCCCGACCGCGACGATCGAGGCGCAGCTGGCGGACGGCGTGCCCGTCGTCCGGTCGATGCCGAACACGCCGGCGACGGTTCACGAGGGCATCGCCGGGATCTGCGCTGGTGCGCACGCCTCCGACGAGCACCTGGCGCTCGCGGAAGAGTGCCTGTCCCATCTCGGCGCGGTCGTGCGCCTCCCCGAGCGCTACATGGACGCGGTCACCGCCGTCTCCGGATCCGGCCCCGCGTACTTCGCGCTTCTCGCCGAGGCGATGATCGAGGCCGGCATTCTCCTCGGCCTCTCGCGCGAGGTGTCGACGCAGCTCGTCGTCCAGACGATGCTCGGCACCGGCGTTCTCCTTCGCGACGAGAAGATGCATCCCGTCGAGCTGCGCGAGGCAGTGACCTCGCCGGGAGGCACGACGATCCGCGCCATCCGCGAGCTCGAGCAGGCGGGCGTGCGCGCGGCCTTCCTCAACGCGATTCAGGCTGCGATGGAGCGCTCCCGGGAGCTCGCCGGCGGCGAGGATTAGCGAGCGCGGCTACGCAAAGAAGCGTTTCCAGGCGGCGAGGTCGCTCGGCAGGAACCAGTTGCGCGTGAAGCCGCCGGGCCCGACGGTGGCGAAGTGGGCGACGAGCACGTCCAGGCGATCGTCCTCGCGCTCCGCGGTGATGCGGAGGAAGACGACGACGTGACGGTCGCTTCCGAGCACCTCCTCGACCTCCGGCTTCCACGTGCCGTTCGAGCGCTCTTGCAGGTGCTCGAAGAACCGAGCGAGGCCGTCGCGTCCGCGGTATACACGGTCGCCGGCGGGGGCGTACCAGACGACGTCCTCGGGGAACTTCTCCATCGCAGCCGGGATGTCGCCTCGCGCAATGGCTTCCGGAACCTCGCGCATGCTGACGGCGGCGGGATGCTCGGTCGTCGGCGTGCTCATGTTGCGTCCGCCCAGAACTCGTCGACCGCGCCCTGCTCGTCGGCGAGTGCCCAGTACTCGGTCCAGCGTCCTTTCGCGTCGAGCTTGAGCGCCTGGGCGAGAACGACGTCGAGCGTCGTTCCGTCGCGCTCTGCAGTGATGTGGTTGAAGACGCCGGCGTGGCGGTCACTCGCGAGGATCTCTATCGGCTCTCCCTGGAGGGTGCCGCCCGCGAACGCCTGCGCCTTCCTGCAGTAGACGAGGACGGCTTCCCGGCCGCGGTAGTCGCCACTAAGTGGGTGATCGCCGCCCACGTGCCAGACGACGTCGTCGGCGAGATACGACGCGAGCGTCTCGAAGTCGCCGCGGCTGAACGCCTCGAACCCTGCTCGTACCCACGCAACGTTGAGATGGTCCACGGCTCCATTGAAGATAACGAACTCGCCGCCTGGTCGAGGGGCGGCGTCTAAGGGAGCAGGTTCGAGCTCAGGCGGACATGGAGCCCGCTGCGGTGGGCCAGCCCCTGGAGGACGATGACGGTGTCGGCGACCGGGATGTCCTCGAGGTACTCCTCCCGCGTCTCGAACGACAGGAGCACGGAGCGAATCGCCGTCTCGTAGGCCTCGACGTCGCGTAAGGCGAGCGCGGCCAGAGCGTCCGCCACGTCGGCCGGAAAGTCGTCCCGTCCCTGGATCGACGCCGCCTGTACGAGCGCCTCGTCGTCGTGACCGAGCACGAGCAGCGCGAGGCAGGCTGCGTAGCGGCCGATCGGCGAGTCTGCGCTCCGAGCGTCGACGTCGAGCGTCCACTCGGCGTCGGCGAACGCGCCGGCCCAGTCGCCGGCGAGCAGACGGGACTTCATCGCGCCGATGGGCCTGCCCCAGCTGGCCGCTGGTGCTTCGGCAAAGCTCTCTCGGTAGCGCTCGGCGGCGCGGGTGAACCACATCGCGGCTTCGTCCAGCCGGGCGAGCATGAGCAGAGCCATGCCTGCCCCGCCGGCGGCGTTGCCCATGCGCGTGAGCTGCCGCTGGCGCTCGTCGGCGTGTTCGAGCGAGGGCAGCCGCGCGGCGCCGTCGACGTAGCGCTCCTCCTCGCGCTCGACGTGGTCGACCCAGGCCTCCACGGCGTGGACCGTATCGTCGCTAGGCTTGCCCTGATGCTCGTGACGACGACCCACGCGGTGCTGGGGACGACTTTCGAGCCGCCGTTCCCCGAGGGGTACGAGCGCACTGTCTTCGGCATGGGCTGCTTTTGGGGGGCGGAGCGGATGTTCTGGCAGGCGCCGGGCGTCTACACGACCGCGGTCGGCTACGCGGGCGGGTCGACGCCGAATCCCACGTACCGGGAGGTCTGCTCGGGCACGACCGGGCACGTGGAGGTCGTGCTCGCGGTCTTCGACCCGGAGAAGACGAACTACGAGGAGATGCTCCGGATCTTCTGGGAGGGTCACGATCCCACGCAGGGGATGCGGCAGGGGAACGACGTCGGCACGCAGTACCGCTCGCTCCTCCAAGTCCACTCCCCGGAGCAGCGGGCCGCAGCCGAGGCGTCTCGCGAGATGTACCAGCGCGAGCTCGCTGCGCAGGGGTATGGCGCGATCACGACGGAGATCGCAGAGGCAACGCCCTTCTACTACGCCGAGGACTACCACCAGCAGTACCTCGCGAAGAACCCGAACGGCTACTGCGGGCTCGGCGGTACGGGCGTGTCGTGTCCGGTCGGCGTCGTCCGCGCCGACGCCTGAACAACTAGGCTCCGCGCCGGATGGCGCGCGAGCTCCAGGAGGTGTTCTTCGTCGACGGCGTGCGCACGGCGTTCGGCCGCGCCGGCGAGAAAGGCATCTTCTGGCGTACGCGCGCCGACGACATGGCGGTGAAGGTCGTCCGCGAGCTGCTCCGCCGCAACTCGACGTTGCCGCCCGAACGCATCGACGACGTCGTCATGGCGGCGACCGCGCAGGTGGGCGACCAGGGACTGACACTGGGACGCGACGTGGCACTGCTCGCCGGGCTGCCGCAGACGGTGCCCGGCTTCGCCGTCGACCGTATGTGTGCCGGCGCGCTCACGGCGATCACCGCCGGGGCCGGCGAGATCGCGATGGGGGCCGCCGACGTCGTCCTCGTGGGCGGCGTCGAGCACATGGGTCACCACCCGATGGGCGAGGACGTCGACTTCAATCCTCGCTTCATCGCGGAACGCATCGTCGACGAGAGCGCCGCGGTCATGGGCCAGACGGCCGAGAACCTCCACGACCGCTTCCCGGACCTGACGCGCGAGGACGCTGACGTGTACGCCCTGCGCTCGCAGCAGCGTGCGACCGCCGCCTGGGCCGACGGCGTCATGGCAGAAACCGTCGTGCCCATGTCGGTCTTCACCGACACCGGCTGGGCGATGGCCGACCGCGACGAGTTCCTCAGGCCGGAGACGACGCTCGAGGGCCTGGCCGGGCTCTCGACACCCTTCCGCGCCGGCGGGCGCGTGACAGCCGGCAACTCCGCCGGCCTCACCGACGGCGCGACGGCGGCGATCCTCGCCTCGGAGAGGGCGGTCGCCGAGCACGGCCTCTCGCCCCGCCTCAGGCTCGTCTCTTTCGCATATGCGGGCGTGGAGCCGGAGCTCATGGGCCTCGGCCCTGTGCCGTCGACGGAGAAGGCTCTCGCCCAGGCGGGCCTGTCGCTCGACGACATCGACCTCTTCGAGGTGAACGAGCCGTTTGCCGTCCAGGTGCTCACGTGGTGCCGAGAGCTGGGGATCGACCCCGAAGACGAGCGGCTGAACCCGTACGGCGGCGCGATCGCGTGTGGCCACCCACTCGCAGCCACGGGTGTTCGCCTCGTCGCGCAGCTTGCGTACGAGATGCGCGAGCGGCCGCAGGCGCGCTACGGCCTGACCGCGCTGTGCATCGGGCTCGGTATGGGCGCCGCCATCATCTGGGAGCGCGCGGGCACCTGGGCGACACCAGCTTCCACCGGGCAAAGCCCGGCTACGCCCGGCGCCTGACACGCTGGCGGCAGGATGCTGTGCGCCCGTGGCTTGGCCGTACTAGTGTGTACTGTCCCGCGCGCCGTGCGCTTGCCTCCTTTGCCAGCGACGCCCCAGGAACCCGCGACGGATGGCTGACACGGTCTTCCACCTACAGCCCGTCGAGACGCGTGCCGGACGGCTCGCGCTCGTCACGATCGACAACGGCGAGGACTGGACGAAGCCGCCGTCGCTCGGGCGCTCGGCGATGGAGTCGGGCTACCGGTTGATCGAGGAGCTGGAGGGAGACGACTGGGCAGCGGCAGTCTTCACCGGCAAGCCCTTCTGGTTCTGCGCCGGCGCGGACATCAACGAATTCCCGAGCATCACCCCCGACACCGCGGCGGAGGGCAGCCGCGCCGGCCACGAGCTCTTCCTCCGTATCCGCAGTCTCCCCTTCCCGACGGTCGCAGCGATCAACGGCGCCTGCCTTGGCGGCGGCCTGGAGCTCGCCCTGCACTGCTCGGCCCGCACGATTGCAAGCACCGTGCGCCACTTCGGGTTCCCCGAGGTCTTCCTCGGGCTCTTCCCCGCCTGGGGCGGCACGCAGCTCACGCCCCGGTTGATCGGGCCACAGGCGGCGGTCACGCTCGTCGTCTCGAACCCGCTGCAGCAGAACCGTCTGCTGAAGGCGACGGATGCCGTCGAGCTCGGTCTTGCCGACCGGCTGCTCGAGCCCGTGGAGCTCGTCGACGAGTCGATCGCGTTCGCGCTCGAGCTCGTCGCCTCCTCGATCGAGCGCGCCGACCCGGACTGGGCGGGCCTGGAGAACATCATGCGTCGGGCTCGCAACGACGTCGACGACGCGGTACACGGGGCATCGCCTGCTCCATATCGCGCTCTCGATCTCATCGAGGGCGCCGCGAGGTGGACGCTCGAGGAGGGTTATCGCGAGGAGGAGACGGCCATCGCAGAGCTCCTGCCGGGCAACCAAGCTCAGGCTGCCATCTACGCGTTCAACCTCGTGGAACGCCGTGCGAAGCGAAAGCCCGAACTCGGCGCCGAGCCACGGCCCGTGCGGAAGGTCGGCATCGTCGGTGCGGGCCTCATGGCGAGCCAGCTCGCGACGCTCGTTCTCCGCCGCCTCGAGGTGCCCGTCGTCTTGCGGGATCTCGACCAGACCATCGCCGATCGCGCACTCGACGCGATCCAGACCGAGCTCGGCGGCCTCGTCGCCCGCGGTCGGCTGAACGAGGACAAGGCCCGGTTCCTCTCCTCGATAACGACAGGTGGAACGACGTACGACGGCTTTGCCGATTGCGATCTCGTGCTCGAAGCCGTCGTCGAGGAGATGGGCGTCAAGCAGGCCGTGTTCTCGGAACTGCGCGAGATCGTCAAGCCCGAGTGCGTCCTCGCGACGAACACGTCCTCCCTCTCCGTGACCGAGATGGGCGCCGACGTCGGGATGCACTTCTTCAACCCCGTCGCGCTGATGCCGCTCGTGGAGCTGATCCGCACACCGGACACGGACGACGCGGAGGTCGCGACCGCCTACGAGATGACACGGAAGCTCGGCAAGACGCCGGTGCTCGTGCGCGACGCCCCCGCCTTCGTCGTCAATCGGCTGCTGACACGCATGACGACGGTCGTCGTCGGCGCCCTGGAACACGGGAACTCGGTCGAGGAGGCGGACGCGGCGATCATGCGGCTCGGGCTGCCCATGGCGCCGTCCGTGCTGCTGCAGATGGTCGGCCCCCGCGTTGCGAACCACGTACTGCACACCCTGCACGGCGCGTACCCGGATCGCTTCCCGCTCTCGCCGACGCTCGACAACTACGCCGACGGCTCGGACGAGATCGTCGTCGCCGAGCACGAGCCGGCGACGGTAGAGGAGATGACCGAGGCGGCGCTGGAGGCCCTCGCCGACGAATGCCGCCACCTACTCGACGAAGGAGTCGTCGCGTCCGCCGCCGACATCGACACGTGCATGCTGCTCGGGGCCGGCTTCCCGTTCTTCCTGGGCGGCATCACGAAGCACCTCGACCAGACGGGCGTGTCGGAGCGCGTGGTGGGTCGGCCGCTCGCCGAGGTCGGCGAGCGTGTACACGCCTGAGGATCGACACCGAGTCCGGTCGAGCCTCCTGGAGCGAGCGCGCGAAGACCCCCGCATCTCCGGCGCGGCCCTGACGGGATCCGCCGCATTCGACAACGAGGACCGCTGGTCGGACGTCGATGTCTTTCTCGGCGTTGCCGAAGGCACCGATATCGACGACGTCGTCGCAGACTGGACGGAGGCTCTCGCCAATGAGGCCGGCGTCGTCCACCACTGGGACGTCCGGTCGGGTCCCGCGCTGTACCGGGTCTTTCTGCTCGAGAGCGGGCTTCACGTCGACGTTGCGTTCACGCCGGAATGGGACTTCGGTGCCCGTGGACCGAGCTTTCGAACCGTCTTCGGTGATCCAGTCGACGTCGCGGCACCATTGCTGCCGACGTTTACGAACGTCGTAGGCCTCGGCTGGCTCAGCGTCCTCCACGCGGACGCGGCAATCGAGCGGGAGCAGCCGTGGGCGGCAGCATTCTGGATCGCCAGCGTTCGCGACCAGACGATCGCGGTCGCCTGTCTCCGACTCGGCGAGAACCCGATGTACGCGCGAGGCGTCGATGGGTTGCCGCCGGACGTCACCGCGCCGCTCGAAGAGACGTTTGTCGTCTCGCTCGAGCGGGACGAGCTGCGGCGCGCACTCGGCGCCGCGAGGCGATGCCTTCTCGACGAGATCGCTGCCACGGACGCCGCTCTCGCCGGGGGCCTGGAAGCGGCGCTCCTAGGAGGCTAGGCTCCCCAGCGAATGGCTCGCGACGACTGGCGCATCCGCATCGAGCTGGAGGGCGGCGCCCGAGGGTTCCTCGAGCGGCTCGGCCTCGACATCTCGTCGCGGGCGAGCAAGCTTGCGGATGAGCTGAAGCTCGACAGGCTGGCGGTTTCGCACGACGAGGACACGGTGTTCGTGTACGCAGGATCCGCGGCAGAGGCCGCGCAGGCACGAACGATCGTCGACGCCGAGCTCGAGGAGTCGAGCATCGTGCCGAACGAGGTCGTCCTCGAGCACTGGCTGGACGACGAGGATCGCTGGGACTCCGAGCCCGACGCACCGGATGTCGAGGAGGACCTTGTCGAACGCGGCTACGCGCCGTGGGAGGTGCGGGTCGACTGCGGCTCGCACGACGAGGCCGACGCGCTCGCCGATGAGCTCGAGGCCGACGGCTACGAGGTCACGCGCCGGTGGACGTACGTCATCGTCGGCACCCGCACGAAGGAGGAGGCAGAAGCGCTTGCCGAGCGCGTGCACGGCCGGGTAGAGGCGGGCGGCGAGCTCGTCTGGGAGGTCATGCCGCGCAACCCGTTCGCCGTCTTCGGCGGCCTCGGCGGCTAGCCCGGAGCGAGTCCTGGGCGGCCGCATCCGAGGCTGGCGAAGCCAGCCTCGCGGCGACCTGACGCCGCTGGCGGCAGGATCCTGCGCTCGCGGCGCTTGGCCGTATTCGGATACTGCCCTGCGCGCCGCTCGCTTGCCTCCTTGGCCAGCGGCGCCCCAGGACTCGCCGGGTCACGGAGTGCTGGCCTTGCCGTCGGAAACGTAGCGCAGCTCCGGGCTCGCTTCTAGACGTGTCAGCCAGTCGGAGGAGCCGTTGAGGAGGCTTTCGGGGTCGGTGCGGATGCGCGGGATCTCCCGGGCGTCGAAGTCGTCCGCGAAGGGTGATGGCGACGGCTCGGCGCCGGCGAGGAAGGCCCCGGCGAAGCGGTAGCTCTCCCCGTCCCAGGAGCCCGCGAGCGCAAGCTTGCGATTGATCGGCAGCAGGCCGAACGGCAGCGCGATCGTCTCCACCTCCGCGTCCGGCACGAGCTCGCGGATCAGCCGGTTGCCGAGGACGATCTCACGCTGCACCTCTCCGTCGGGCAGCTCATCGAGGCGGGCGTGGTCGAGCGTGTGGTTGCCGAGCTCGAAGCCGAGCGCGACGAGGCGACGCGCCAGCTCCGCGGCGCGCGGGTCGTCCCCGAACGGCTCGCGGTTGACGTAGAACGTTCCCACCGGCCGGAAGTCGGGGTGCTCTCTCGCGAAGTCGAGCATGATGCCGACCGCCGAGTCGGGATCGATGCGGTTGTCCTCGAGCAGCGCCGCCTGGCTGCTTGACGAGTCGTCGAAGGTCAGCACGACCGGCGAAGCGCCGCGCGGCAGGTCGATCTTCCCCGTCGCGACCGTTGAAGCCGTCACCGGGCGGTAGTGGTCTCGGTACAACCGCGTGAGCTCGGCGCGGAACTCGGCAGGTGTAATGTCGTACTCGCCGCCGCCGTCCGGCAGTAGGCGGTGATACATGATCACGGGCACGACGCCGAGCTCGTTCGGCGGGAGACCGCTGCGTACGGGATCGTCGGGCGAGCGGGACGCCGGCAGCTTCACGAGCTCTTGCGAGCCCGGCGCCGTCGCGCGGGAGCCGACGGTCGGCAGCGCGGCGTTCTGGGTCAGCGCTCCACCTGCATACGTGACCCGCGGATCCCAGAGCAGGTACTCGTCGATTCCCGCTGCACGTGTTGCGTCTATCTGCGCGCGCACCTCGCGGTCGCCGTAATCCACTCCGAGCGAGAAGTCCTGGAGCCAGGGCACGACGCGCGCTCCCGAGCCGCGCACGGCGCGGCGAAAGTCGAGCAGCGACCGCCGGACGATCGCGTACGGCTCCCGCTCCGGATTCGCGACACCGTACTCCTGCTGCGCCCAGTGCGATGGATAGACCATCGGCGCGACGTAGTCCACCTCCCGCGCCATCGCCGGCACATCCTGCGCGATCTCGTCCGGCCGGGTAGCGGCGATCCCGAAGACCGAAGCGCCGAGGAACGTGCCGTGCCGGCTCAACCGCTTTCGCGCGAGCGCGAGGAACCTCACGACGGCGTCGGCCGGATCGCCCTCGAGGCCCGCGACGACCATCGACGCGACCGGCCCATCCGGCCGCCGCACGTAGTCGTAGAGGATGTCGTCTACTCCGAGCTTCGCGGCGGCGACAGCCAGGTCGACGTTGTAGGCCTGAACGTCGTCGTGAACATAGTTCGTGAAGCCGCCGTAGCCGCCCGAATACGCGCCGCCGTCGGGTGTCTGGATGACGAGCTCGCGGCGGCCGTGCGTCCACGCCCATTCTGCGAGCACGGGATCGCGGAACGCGACGAGCCGCCCGATCACCCGAGCACCGCGCTCGTGCAACAGCTTGACGGCGGCAGCGAGGTCATACGTGTCGCGCTCGGCGCCGATCCTCCGCGCAAGCGGTACGCCGGAGCGCCAGCCGACGATGCCCAGCTCGTCCTTGATATCGAGCTCGACCGCGTTGATCTTCCGCTCCGCGAGCAGGCTCAGCACGCCGGCCCGCAGTCCAGGATGCGCCCAGGCGTCGGCGCTCACGTGCACGGCGCGCACAGGGTTACGTGGCAGACGCGGCGCGGTGCCGACCTTCAGGCGGCTGTCTGTCACGTTTCCCGTCCCGTCCCGTGCGATGAGCACGACTGTCCGCGTGGGTGCGGCAGGGAACGGGACGGCGAAGCGGCCGCGTGCGTCGACCGTTGCGAGCGTGCCGTTCACGCGCAGCCTCGCTCCCGGCTCGGTCGCGCCGTGAAGCGTGTACGCCACGCCTCGCCCAGCGGTCAGCGAGCCCTTCGAGACGCTGATCGCGGGCGGACGGGTGTCGACGGTGAACGTCCAGGACGCGCGGGACTCGCCGAAGAGCCCGGTCCCCCGCGACACCTCCACGGTGTGCTCGCCGTCGGTCACTCGCCCCGGCCGATAGACGAGGCGATCGTCGACGGCCTTCACACGCCCCTCGGCCGGCTCGCCGTCCAACCGCCACTCCGTCCCCGCACGGTCTCCTTCGTCACCCGAGACGCTGAAACCGAGGCTGGAAAGCGCCCGGTTGCCCACGAATGCGTTTGCCGGCCCGGCCGCGTCGAGTGAGTCGCTGCCTCCGCGCGTCGCGACGACCGCCACGAGCACAGCGCATGCTGCCGCGCCGATGATGGTCACGAGCCATTGCCGTCGGCGCTGCTCGCGCTCTGCGTTGGCCTTCCTGCGACCGGTCGCAATGTCGTCGCAGAGGAGCAAAACGGCGCGAGCCGCCGCGCGCACCTGCTCGGGAGCGCCGTTTTCGACGACCGACTCGGCCTGGCGTCGGAGCGAGGCCATCTCGAAGCGCTGCTCGGGACGCCGCGGTCGACCAGCGCGCATGCGCGCGACTTCCTCGCCCAAAGGACCGATGGCGCGCGCGAACACCTCGAGCTCGCCGTCGGCGCCTTTCTCTACGAGACCGTCCGCCCAGCGCCGAAGCTCGGCCAGTTGCTCGTCACTCAGCTGCACGGGCGGTTCACCCACGGTCACACGGTAGCCTTCTGTCCGTTCGGGTATCCTCCTGGGTGAGCTCGCTGAGGCTTGCGGGCGATCTTCTCGAAGCGGCAGCACGGCGGACCGTGCTGCACCCATGCAGGAAATCTCACCACAGCGGACCACAGCCATAGAGGCGCCTGGCCTGCCCGCGGATGCGGATGCCGCGCGGGCCGAACGCTGGGCCGGCGAGCCCCTCCTCCAGCCGGACGAGGATCCGGTCCAGGTGCTCGCTGCAGGGACGGCGCGCCGCCGCGCCCTCGACGAGGCGATCGCCGAGATCGGCGCCGGCCACGACGAGCCGTCCTACGAGTGGCGCGTGCGCTTCGCGGTCATGCTGGGCCTCGAGCGCGTGCTCTCGGCCAAGCCGCCTCACCTCGAGTCGGGTACTGAGCTGCGTCGGCATCAGGTCGACGCGCTCGCCGGCATGCTCACCGCGCTCATTACCGCCAACCAGCGAGAGCTCGAGGAGGCGAACGGCTTCGACGCGCTGCACGAAGTGGAGGAGGACGAGAACGGCGACCTCAACGGCCTCGTCGATAACGGCCAGATCGAAGTCGACGAGGACGAGCCTGCGACCATCGCCGACGACCCGGGCGCCGTCCGTCGCTACCGCTTCCGGCATCCGACAGCTTCAGGAAAGACGATCGCTGCGGCCGGCTTCGTCGAGGCCGCGCGGACGGCGGGCGTTCTCATCCTCACGCATCGGCGGCTGCTCGTCAGCCAGTTCATCCGTGAGCTGACGGCGGAGGGCTACGGAGACCGGCTCACGCCCGTGATCCTCAACGGGAGTGAGCCGCCCCTTTCGAACCCGATCACAATCCAGACCTATGCGTGGTTCGCGCGCCACGTGGGCGACCTCGACCGCAACGCCTACCACCTCGTGATCGCGGACGAGGCGCACACGGCGCTAGGCGAGAAGACCTCCGCGGCCATCCGCAGCTTCCCGGAGCCGATCTACATCGGCATGACCGCCACGGAGCAGCTGATCGCGAAGCAGGTGGCAGACGTGTTCCCCGCCTCCGTCGACGACCTGCCGCTTCAGGACGCCGCGCGTCGCGGGCTCATCGCCCCGCTGCGCTGCCTGCGGGTGCCGCCGGTGGCCGCCATCAACTCCGTGCCGATCGTCGGCGGTGACTTCGACGAAGGCGCGCTGGCGAAGGTGCTCGACCACAAGGCGCTGAACCAGGCGGCAGCGAGCCTCTACCGCGATCGCTTCGAAGACACGCCCGGCATCGTCTACGCGGCCGGCGTCGACCACGCGTACAACCTCGCCCAGGAGTTCCGAGCCGCGGGCCTCAAGGCGGAAGCGGTGTCCGGACGTACGCCGCCCGTCCGCCTCGCGGAGACGCTCGCGGCGTACGAGCGCGGCGAGATCAACGTCCTGATCAACGCGATGCTGCTGGCCGAAGGGTGGAACTCTCCGCGGGCGACCGTCGTCATGCACCTGGCGCCGACAGCGAGCCGTCGCGTGTACCAGCAGCGCATCGGCCGCATCATGCGCATGCACCCTCGCAAGGAAGCCGGGATCGTCGTCGACTTCGTGAACAAGGGCGCGACGCACTCCGAGCGCGTGATCACCCTCCACTCACTGCTCGACTCGGACTTCTACCGTGAGGGCGCGCGCGTCACTCCGGCTCCGCGCCGTCGCTTCCAGCGGCGCGCCCGCCGCCGGCTGACGCCGGCGCCGGGGCTCGTCCCGGTAACGCCCGACGTGCGCCGCCGCCTCGCGGTCATCGCACGCGAGTGGCAGCGCATCGATCCGAAGTACCTCGACGAGGAGGAGCAGCGCTACTGGGCGACGTTCGCCGGCCGTGCGGTGCGCTTCGAAGAGCGAGCCGATATCGTCCAGAGCTTCACCGACGGGAGAGCCGGAAAGGAGGCGCTCGACCAGTTTCTCTTTACGTGCGCCGCCGAGAATCCGAACCGCCGCCTGCGGATGATGGCCCTCGCCGACCGCGTCTCGACGACGGTCGACCGCGCGAGCTTCGACGATCTCGTCACGCTCGTCACGCAGGCGCCGCCGTGGGAGAAGGATCGCCTGCCGGGCGGGCGCATGCTGCTCCAGGCGATCGACCAGGAGAAGCCCGACGCGCCAGAGCAGATCCTCGCCCGCTGGACCTGGCGGCTGGCGCGGGCGACCCGCAAGGCTCAGGACCGCGCGGCCAGCGCCGAGTTCGCTGAGGCGAAGCGGCTGCTCGGTGCCCTCGCCAACTCCCGCGGTCACCGGCACGAGGAGAACGCGGCGAAGCTCGTCGCCGCAGCGCGTGAGCAGCCCCTCCCAGTGGCCGCGGCCCTGCTTGCGTCCGCAGACGGGTACACGCCGCGCGCGACGAAGCTGCTCGACGCCGCGCGGGAAGAGTTGGGGACTGTCCACGAAGTTGCGGGCGCGCTCGCGGAGAACCTCCCGGAGCCGAAGCCGCCGCGACGCTCCCGTAGACGGAGGCGGCGCAAGAAGCGCGGGGCCGCAGCGGCGCAGCCGGCGGAGCGCCAAGCTGAACTCGAGGCGGCGCCCGCAGAAGAAACGCCCTCCGAACCGGCAGCAGCGCTGGCCGAGCCACCTACCGACGGCTCTTCAGGACCCTGAACGGGTCGTAACCTCAGCGCAAGCTCTCCGAGCTACGCTCGGAGCTGATGGTCGTCCTGATCGGCATCGGGTTCGTCGCAGGGCTGATAACCGCCCTGTCGCCGTGCGTGCTGCCGGTGTTGCCCGTGCTGCTCGCCGGATCGGCGGCGGGTGGCCCGCGTCGTCCATACGCGATCGTCGCGGGTCTCGTCGTCAGCTTCACGCTGTCGGTGCTGTTTGCAGCCTGGCTCCTCGATCTGTTGGGCCTGCCCCTCGACGTGCTGCGCAACGTCGCCCTCGCACTGTTGTTCCTCGTGGCGGCGACGCTCCTCTTTCCGAGCTTCGGCGTGCTCGTCGAGCGCCCATTCCTCCGCTTCACGCGCAGGAGTGGACGCGATCTCGGCGGTGGCTTCCTGCTCGGGGCGAGCCTCGGTCTCGTCATGGTGCCCTGTGCCGGCCCGGTCCTCGCCGCCATTGCCGTCGTTGCGGCGAGTCGCGAGGTGGGGCTCGACGCGCTGCTGCTGACGCTCGCGTACTCGCTCGGCCATGCAGTGCCGCTGCTCGCTTTCGCGATCGGCGGCCAGCGCGCGAGTCGCGTGAACGCCGTGCGCGTCCACGCCGTGGCGCTGCGCCGCGGCCTCGGTCTCGTCGTCGCAGCGACTGCGCTCGCGATCACCCTCAACGTCGACCGGCACTTCACGACCGCCGTCCCGGGCTACACGCGGGCCGTTCAGGAGCACATCGAGGACAGCGCCCGCGCCCGTGACGCCCTCGCCGGCGTCCGCCCGCAACGCACCGGCCCCGGGGCGAAGACGCACGAGGCGACCGCGAATCTGCAGGACTTCGGTCCGGCGCCCGAGTTCGCCCAGGTGTCACGCTGGCTGAACACTCCGGAAGGACAACCGCTGACGGTGGCTCGCCTCCGCGGGAAGGTCGTGCTCGTGAACTTCTGGACGTACACGTGCGTCAACTGTCTCCGCGAGCTCCCACACGTAAAGGCGTGGTACGCCGCGTATCGCCGCGACGGCTTCGTCGTCGTCGGCGTGCACGCGCCGGAGTTCGCGTTCGAGCACGAGCCCGGCAATGTGCGGCGTGCGGTCCACGAGCTCGGGATCCGGCATCCGGTAGCACTCGACAACGACTTCGGGACGTGGAACGCGTACGCGAACCAGTACTGGCCCGCGAACTACCTCGTCGACCGTGCGGGCCACGTTCGTTATGTCCACTTCGGCGAGGGCAGCTACGACCGGACGGAGAACGCCATCCGCACCCTCCTCGCCGACCGATCGCTGCCGCGAGCCGTCGTCCGTCCCGATCGCACGCCGTCGGGGCCCCAGACACCGGAGACGTATCTCGGCTGGGAACGCCTCTCCCCGTCGTACGCAGGTTCGCCCGTGAAGGAAGACCGGACGGCGACGTACGCGTTCCCGCCGACGCTCGCCGAAGATGGGCTCGCCTACGCGGGCCGTTGGCGGATCGAAGGCGAGCGCAGCGTCGCCGGCACCGGGGCGCGCCTTCGCATTCGGGCTCACGCGCGGCTCGTCCACCTCGTGCTCAGTGGCCGTGGGACGGTGCGCGTGCTCGTCGACGACCACCCTTCACGCACGGTCGGCGTGACCGAGAACAGGCTCTACACCGTCGCGGACTTCGGCGAACGCGCCGACCATGTCGTCGAGCTTCGCCTTAGCCCTGGCCTCGCCGCGTATGCCTTCACGTTCAGCTCGGAGGCTGGATCGCCCGAGACTGGCGGGGTGCGCCCGACCGGACGACCGACGGGCGCTAACCCTTCTTAGTCAGCTCCTTGAAGCGAAAACACGATTTGACGTGGTCGTTGACCATGCCCGTCGACTGCATGAACGCGTAGCAGACGGTGGGTCCCACGAAGCGGAACCCACGCCGCTTCAGGTCCTTGCTCATCGCCCGCGACTCCTCCGTCTCGGCCGGGATCTCGCCGATCTTCGAGAACGTGCCGACGATCGGCTTGCCACCCACGAAGCTCCAGAGATAGGCGGCAAGGCTTCCTTCCGCTTCCTGCACCTCGAGCACGCGCTGCGCGTTCGAGACCGCCGACTCGACCTTCAGCCGGTTACGGACGATCCCGGCATCCTGAAGCAGCCGCTCGACGTCCGCCGAGCCGAACCGCGCCACTGCCTTCGGATCGAAGCCCGCGAACGCGCGGCGGTAGCCCTGACGCTTGTTGAGGATCGTCGACCACGACAGGCCAGCCTGCGCGCCCTCGAGGACGAGCATCTCGTACAGATGCCGGTCGTCGTGTGAGGGGACGCCCCACTCCTCGTCGTGGTACGCGAGGTACAGCGGGTTGTTCGAGATGCCCCAGTCGCAGCGGCTGAGCCCGTCTGGGCTAGTGGTCACGACCGTGAGTCCGTTGGTGATTGGCCGAGCGAAAACCGAGCCTGGCAAGGACGCAGGGAACCCGCGTACCGCAGCAGGCGAAGCGTACGTGGGCGACCGAGGACGCCGCCGGGCGACGGTTTGCAGCCGGCCAAGCACACAACTGGACTTGCGGTCGTGACCACCTATTGCTCACGAGCCACGTCGGGCGGGGTGTCGCCCTGCTCGCGCTCCCGGAGGAACCGCGTGAGCTCGGCGGCGATCGAGTCGCCGCTTGGGAGATCGCTCTCCTCGATGAGATCGGCTCGCTGCTCGAGCTCGTCGACGTATGCCGCGGCGTCGTCGTCCGACGACACGGCCTCGCTCACGTGCGACGTGTAGCCCTCGACCATCGCCTCGAGCTCCGAGACGTCGATGGGGGTCTCGAGCAGCGACGAGAGCCGCTCGCAGAGCGACAGCGCCGCCCGCGGGCTCGGCGCGAGCGAGACATAGTGCGGAACAGCTGCCCAGAAGCTCACGGACGGGATTCCGTGCTCGCGGCACGCGTCGTGGAGCACGCCGACGATGCCGGTCGGCCCCTCGTAGCGCGATGCCTGCAGGCCGAGGCGCTCGACGAGCTCGGGGTCGGAAGCGGCGCCCGTAACCGGGGCCGGTCGGGTGTGCGGAACGTCCGCGAGCAGCGCGCCGAGGCTCACGACGAGATCGACTCCGAGGTCGCGCACGAGGTCGACGACGAGCTCGGTGAACGTCCGCCAGCGGACGTTCGGTTCCGTGCCGACGAGCAGCACGACGTCGCGGCCGCCTCCGGGACTAGCCTGGAAGAAGTCGTTCTCGGGCCAGTCGATCTTCCTCGTCAGCCCGTCGACGAGCGAGACGCGCGGCCGGGTCGCCTGAAAGTCGAAGAAGCCCTCGGGGTCGATGTCGGCGAACTTCTCCGCGTCCCACGTGTTCACGAGGTGCTGGGCGGCAAGCGACGCGCCCTGGCCGCCGTCGTTCCAGCCGCGGAACGCGGTGACGAGCACCGGGTGATCGAGGTCGGGACGGGACTCGAGGCGGACCTCGTCGGCCATTGGTCCAGTCTACGCGCCGCGTAGCGTGACGCCCGAGCCTGGCTCGACGGCACCGATACGCGCGAGGAAGAGGCCTGCCGCGTCGAAGGATGCCCGGAGCACGGCGCCGCGCTCGGCGGGGACCGAGACGAGCAATCCGCCCGACGTCTGCGGGTCCCACGCAAGTGCGAGGACGTCGTCCGGGACCTCTCCGGTCACCGCAACGTGGTCGCCCGCGAACTCCCGGTTCCGGCGATCGCCGCCGGTTCGCTCGCCTGCCCGCGCGACCTCGAGCGCGCCGGGCATGGCCGGCAGCCTGTCCGCATCGAGGACGATCCGCACGCCGCTGCGAGACGCTGCCTCGTACGCGTGCCCCAGGAGCCCGAAGCCGGTGACGTCGGTGACGGCGCTGGGCGTGAACGGCCGTATTGCCTCGGCCGCCTCGCGGTTGAGCAACCGCATCCAGCGCACCGCCTCGGCGAGCTCGGTCTCCCCAGCCAGTCCGCGCTTCTCTCCGTGTAGCACGAGCCCGGTACCGAGCGGCTTCGTGAGGTAGACCGCATCGCCCGGCGCCGCCGTGCTCTTTGCCCACACGGCGTCGGGACGCGCCGTGCCGACGACCGCCAGCCCGTACTTGGGCTCGGAGTCGCGGATCGTGTGCCCGCCCGCCAGGAGGGCGCCGGCCGCGCGCACGGCCTCGTCTGCTCCCTCGAGGATCTCTCCGAGCACGCTCGTCGGCAGCTCTTCGGGAAAGGCGGCGACCGACAGGGCTAGCAAGGGCGCGCCGCCCATCGCAAAGACGTCGTTGAGCGCGTTCGTTGCCGCAATGGCGCCGAAGTCGCGCGGGTCGTCCACGACCGGCGGAAAGAAGTCGACGGTGAAGATGAGCGCGCGGTCGTCGTCGAGCCGGTACACGGCTGCGTCGTCCGCCGGACTGAGCCCGACGAGAAGGTTCTCGGCCTCGGGCGGAACGAAGCCGGACAAAAGCTCCTCGAGCCTGCCGGCGGCGTACTTCGCCGCGCAACCACCCGCCGTCACGAGTTCCGAGAGCTTCACCTCACCGGTTGCCATGCGCCCACTCTACGTCTCGGGGAGAATCACGCCGTGGCACGAAGCGCCCTCGTCACGGGAGGCTCGCGCGGCATCGGCGTCGCCATCGCTCGCATGCTCGTCGAGGAAGGCGTCGCGTTGACGCTCGCCTCCCGCAACCAGGAACGTTGCGAGCAGGCCGCGAAGGAGCTCGGCGCCCTGGCAGTCACCGCTGACGTGTCCGACGAGGACGACTGCGAGCGCGTCGTGGCCGAGCACGTCGCGCATCACGGCGGCCTCGACGTGCTCGTGAACTCCGCAGGGATCGGCATCGGCGGGAACATCGAGTCGCTCCCCGTGAAGCACATCGACCTCCAGCTCGGCGTGAACCTCCGCGGGCTCGTCCTCGTCACGCGGGCCGCGATCCCGGAATTGCGCAAGTCCCGAGGCCTCATCGTCAACCTCGCCTCGATCGCGGGGACGATCCCGACACCGGGGCTCTCGATCTACGGGGCGACGAAGGCGGCCGTCATCTCGTTCACCCACTCGTTGAACGGCGAGCTCGAGTCGGAGGGGGTGCGCGCGACCGCACTCTGCCCGGGGTTCGTCGACACGGACATGGCGCAATGGAGCGGCATTCCCGGCGAGGAGATGATCCAGCCGGAGGATTGCGCGGAGATCGTGCGCCTCATGCTGCGCCTCGGACCGACGGCACGCATCCCGCAGGTCGTCGTCGAGCGTCTCGGCTCGACGTCAGCGTAGGAGTTTCGCCCGAACCGCAGCCTCCAGCTCGGCGGCCGACACGGAGCCCTCGAAGCGCTCCTTGATCCGCCCGTCGCGGCCGACGAGGAACACCCACGGCTCCGTGGGCAGCTTCCATTCTTTGACCCAACGGTTCAGCTCGGGTGGCTGGTTGTCCTCGAAGATCTCGACGTGGATGAACCGCACCGGCGTCTTGCCGAGCCGCTTGCGCACGTGGTCGACGACGTCGACGACGGGCCCGCAGGCGCGACTCGTGCAGAACTTCGGTGTGGCAAAGGCGAGCACGAACGGCGCATGTGCGTTCAGCGAGTCGGCCACGGAATAGCGGAGCAGCCCGCGATCGGGCGGCGTCCTCGTCGTGAGCGCGTCGAAGTCGCCGCCGGTCGACGCGATCGTCGGCGTCCGCGACGGGAAGGCCTGGGCGCCGACGGCCGGTGCTTTCGGCTCGTCTCCGACGTCGAGATCGAGGGCGCCCTGAGTCGGCCTGCCGCCAACGGGCTCAGCGACGAGCACGTACTTCCCGGCCCTCGGAATCCGGAACCGCGCGACGTAGACATGCGTCACGTCACCGGCCGCTGCCTCGGAAACGCCGGGTACACCGACGTTCTCGAGGCGGGCGGTCGTCCGCAGGAACGGCTTGTCATCGAGCGAGCGGGCGACCCAGACGCGTGCCGTCGGTTGCTCGATCGACCTGCTCTGGGAGTCGATGACGAGGAAGACGACGCGGACCGGCCCGCGCGCATAGTCGGATGTCCCCGTGACGAGCGCGACGTCAGGCCCGGGCCGCGAGAGGAGCGCACCGGCAGAGCCCTCCGGCGCCGCTTGTGAAGATCCCCCGTTCGGGGTACCTCCATTGCCGCCGCAACCCGCTAGCGGCAACGCGGCCGCACACGCAGCGCCCGCGAGAGCAACACCCCGGCGCATGGCGCCGAGTGTAGTCAGAGAGTGCGAGTTCGAGTGTTAGTCGCCGCGAGGGCCGTCGAAGAATCCCGTCGGGCGGACCATCCCCAGGTGACCGAACACCAGCACCGCCATTGACAGCCAGTAGATCGTCGTTGCTTTACTCACGGCCGCACTCTCCTTTCCGGGGCTAGAAGCGGAAGTCCTGCAGCGTCTCCGCCGCCCGCCGGTAGAGCCGGGCCGCCTCGCGGTCGTCCCCGCGCTGCGCGGCGACGTCCCCGAGGGCAACCCATGCGGCTGCCCGGTGGCTTGTCGAAGACATCTGCTCGAAGCTGCTATCGGCGTTTGCAAGCGTTTCTTGAGCCTCGTCCAAACGCCCTTGCGCGATCAGCGCCCGTCCTAGCGTGAGTTGAGCGGTCCCGATCTCGGCGAGGAAGTCCTCGCGGGCACCGAGCAGCTCGAGTGCCTTGCGAGCCTGCGTCTCCGCCTCCACCGGCCGCTCCGTATCGACATAGATCTCCGCGAGCGATGTAATCACGTGCGCGGCCTCCTCGTCGACGCCCTCGTCCAGCAGCACCCGGAGCGAGTCCTGCAGGTAGGCGATCGCTTCGTCGGGCCGCCCGAGGAGGTAGGTCAGCCCGCCGAGGTTGTTGAGCAGCCGCCCGACGTTCTCGCGGTCGGCGAGCTCCTCGTAGTACGCGCGCGCGCGCTCCGCGTAGGAGCGAGCGAGCACCCAGTGGCCCTCGCGCTCGGCGACGAGCGAGGCCTGGAAGTACACCTGCGCGGCGGCACGCCGGTCGCTGAGGCCCTCGGCCAGCTCGAGCGCGCGCTCGACGTCCTCCCGTGCAGCCTGCCAGTCGCGCTGTCTTCGGTAACAGCGTGACCGCCAGCGGAAGATCTGCGCGCGAAGCAGGTCGTTGGGGAGATCCGACCGCTCCACGAGATCAAGAGCAGCGTCGAACAGGCCGAGGGCCGTTGAGATGCTGGACAGCTGGTAGCGGCAGGCGCCGAGGCGGAAGAGGATCTCCGCGCGCTCGATGTCGGAAAAGCGCCGATCCTCGGACAGCGTCCGGGCCTCCGTGAGCAGTGCAGCCGCTTCTCCGAGGTCGCCTTCCTGGAGCCGCGCCCAGCCTTCGCCGGACAGCGCGCGGAGCTCGAGATCCTTTGCGCCGGCCGCGCCAGCGGCGGCCCGGACCTCGGCGAACTGTGGGACGGCTGCGGCGAACTCGTACCGCTCGCTGAGCGCGGCGGCACGCGCGAGCATGGCTTCCCAGCGATCCTTCTCGGTCGACGAGACGCCGGTGAAGAGGAGATCGGCGTCGACGCCGAGCTGCTCCGCGAGCCAGGCGACGGTGTCCGACGTCGGCCGCGTCTTGCCACGCTCGATCTGGCTCACGTACTCCTTGCTGAAGCGGCCGCCCGCGAGGTCCGTCTGGGAGAGTCCTGCCGAGGTGCGCAGCGCGCGGACGCGGCTGCCGAGGTCCGCAGCCGCGATCAGTGAGCCGCCGCCTGCCAAGCCCTCGTGTTCGTGTTCCTGCCTGGGCACCCTGCTTGCCATCTTGGTGAAGCAACTGTAACGCAAATTGCTTCACTCTTCCACTTGACAGATGAGGACAGGTCCGTTAGGTTCCTACCACCTCGCATACGCAACCGCAGCCGCGAGGCGCGCGCCACCTACCGCGCGACGATCGGAGGGGCCGGCCGGGCCGCAGGGTCGGTGTTTCGGAAAAGTCGCAGCGCCGTGGCGAGTTCAACGAAGTGAACCCCCGGTAGCCGCAGCCGGGGGTTTCTTCTTGTGGGGGAAAGGCGTCAGCTGCGCGTCGTGAGCCACGCGCGCCGAGACGTCTGAATCGCGTCGATCTCCTCCTCGCCGAGCAAGCCGCCGAAGCGGTCCTGAACGGATCGGAGCAGGCCAATGCCGATCCCGATCCACGCCTCCGCCTCCACGTCCCGCGACGCGTCGACACCGCCTGCTGCCTGTGCGCGCCGGAGCACCTCGGCAACGTAGTCGTGGACTTCGCGCAGGTGGCGGCGGAAGTGGCGCCTGATCACCTCGTCGTGGCTCGCCTCGCTGAGGGCGTGAAGCCACAGCTGGGTGGGAGCGAGCCGGCGCCTTCGCAACGACGTGATCGCACGCGGCACGGCGAGCACCCAGCCGGCCGGGTCGGGCTCGGCCGCGATCTCCTCCTCGACCGCCTCGCGCAGGCGCCGCCAGACCTCGTCCACGCAGGCGAGGAAGAGCTCGCGCTTCGACTTGAAGTGGCGATAGAGGACCGGCTCGGTGACACCGGCGGCGCGGGCAATCTCGGCCGTCGTCGCGCGGCCGTACGTCCGCTCCGAGAACACGCCGAGTGCCGCGTCGATGATTGCGGCGCGGCGGTCGGTTGCCGCGAGCCGCGACCTCGTGACGGTCACACCGCGACCTCGGCCAGCGACTCGTGGTGGCGGTGCTTACGGACCGTGAGCGCCGCGACGGCGGCGCCGCACAGCGCGATGCCCGCAGCGACGTACAGCGCGAGGTGGTACCCGTCGACGAACTGCTCCGCCCTCAGCGGAAGCGGCGTGGTCGAATCGACCTGGCTCGCGACGAGCGCTCCCATGACGGCGATCCCGAGCGAGCCGCCGACCTGTCGCGACGAGTTGAGCACAGCCGACCCTACGCCTGCCTTGTCGACGGGAACGGCACCCATCGCCGCAGCCGTCGTCGGTGTCATCGTCAGTGCCATCCCGAAGCCGCCCGCGAGGAGCCCGGGGAGAATGTCCCAGAAGTCCGATCCGATGCCGAGCTGCGCAAAGAGGACGAGGGACAACGAGACGAGCGTCATGCCGCCGCTCACGAGCCATCGCGACCCCACCCGGTCGGAGTAGCGGCCTGCCCAGGGCGCGACGAGGATGATCAGCACCGTCATCGGCAGGAACATGGCGCCGGTCTGGACGGCGGAGTAGCCGAGGATGTTCTGGAGGAATAGCGAGTTGAAGAAGAAGATCCCGAACATCGCGAGCGACACGAGCAGCATCGTGAGGTTCGACCCGGTGAAGGTCGAGTCTCGGAAGAGCGTGAGGTCGAGCATCGGCACACGCTGGTGCAGCTCGAGGAGCACGAACGCCGTGAGCGCCACCGCGGAGACGCCGAAGAGCGCGAGGATGCGCGGCGACATCCACCCGTACGAGTTCGCCTCGATCAGCGCGTACGTGAGCGAGAACAAGCCGATCGCGGACGTCGCGAGGCCCGGCAGGTCGAGCCGCTGCTCGTGCGACGTGTCGCGGCTCTCGTCGATGGCCCAGCGGGCGACGATGATGCCGAGCACGCCCACCGGGACGTTGACGAAGAAGATCCAGCTCCAGTGGATGTGGTCGGTGATCAGGCCGCCGAGCAGCGGTCCAATGGCGAGCGCCATGGCCGAGACGCCCGCCCAGATCCCGATCGCCATGCCGCGCTGCCGGGGCGGGAAGGTCGCAGTGATGATGCCGAGAGTCGCCGGGTTCATGATCGCGGCGCCAAGTCCTTGCGCGGCGCGGGCGCCGATCAGGAAGTGCGCGTCGGGGGCAAGCCCGCAGGCGAGCGACGCTCCGGAGAACACGACGAGGCCGGTGATGAACAGCAGTCGGCGACCGAAGAAGTCCGCGAGCTTGCCACCCGTGAGCATGAACGTCGCGAACGTCAGCGCGTACGAGACGACCACCCACTCGAGCTCGCTCTGGTCGGCCGCCAGGTCCTTCTGGATCGACGGCAGCGCGACGTTCACGACCGTGTTGTCGAGCATGATCATGAACAGCCCGAACGAGACCGCCACGAGCGTCCACCACTTGCGGTTCTCGGGAGCGAATACGTGGGCCGAGATGCGCGCTCGCATCCCACCAAGTTAGCAAGCACTAGCTTAGTGCCGTCGGACTACGCTTGCGCCGTGGCAGACGTGATCTGGAAGCCCGATGCCGAGACGCTCGAGCAGGCGAACATCGTGAGGCTCATGCGCCGCCACGGCCTCGACGACTACCGCGAGCTCGTACGGCGCTCCATCGACGATCCCGAGTGGTTTTGGCCGCTTGCCGTCGACGATCTAGGCATCGAGTTCGCCGAGCCCTGGCAAGCGGTCGTGAACAGCTCGCGGGGCCCCGAATGGACGACGTGGTTCGTCGGCGGCAAGCTCAACATCGCCTGGAACTGCGTCCACCGCTGGGCGGGGAGCCGGCCGGATGCACCGGCGGCCGTTTTTCGCGGTGAGAACGGCGAGCGCCGGGAGGTGACATTCGCCGAGCTCTCCGCACAGGTCACGAGGCTGGCGGAGGCGCTCGTCGCGCTCGGCGTCGAGCCTGGCGACCGGGTCGCTATCTACTTGCCGATGTCCCCCGAGGTGGCTGTTGCGTCTCATGCCTGCGCGCACATTGGCGCCGTGCAGGTGCCGATCTTCTCCGGCTTCGCCGCGCCGGCGGTCGCGCAACGGCTCGCCGACTCCGAGGCGAAGGTCGCTATCAGCGTCGAGAGCTCACTACGCCGCGGCAACAAGATATCGATGCGCGCGATCCTCGACGAAGCCCTGCGCGACGTGCCGTCGCTCGAGCACGTCCTCCTCGCGCCGTTCGACGAGCTGTTCGCGGACTACCCGGGCGAGCTCGAGCCGCTCGCCGTCGACTCCGAGCACCCGTACCTCCTCACGTACACCTCGGGCACGACCGGACGGCCGAAGGGCGTGCTGCACGTTCAGGGGGGCTTCCTCGTCTCGATCGCGCGGGAGGTCGGCTACCAGGCCGACGCCAAGCCAGGCGACGTCTTCCACTTCGCCACGGACATGGGCTGGATCATGGGCCCGTGGACGGTCGTCGGGGGCGGCGCCATGGGCGCGACGATCGTCTATGCGGAAGGGGCGCCGGACTGGCCGTCCGACCGTCTCTGGCAGCTCGTCGACGAGGAGCAGGTCACGATCCTCGGCTGCTCACCAACCCTCATCCGGGCTCTCATCCCACACGGCGATCCTCAGCAAGACCTCTCGTCGCTTCGCGTCATCGTCACCACGGGGGAGCCGTGGAACCCGGATCCCTACCGCTGGCTCTTCGAGCGCGTGGGGGGCGGCCGCTGCCCCATCATCAACTGCTCGGGCGGGACCGAGGTCGGGGCCTGCTTCCTCTCGTGCACGCCCGCGACGCCGATCAAGGAGTGCTCGCTGGGCGGCCCGGCACTCGGGATGGCAATGGACGTCGTCAACGAGGCGGGGGACTCGGTCGTTGCGTCCGGCGACGTGGGCGAGCTCGTCTGCCGCAAGCCGTTCCCTGGCATGACACGCGGGTTCTGGCGCGACGACGAGCGCTATCTCGAGACCTACTGGCGGCGCTTCCCCGGGATCTGGACGCACGGCGACTGGGCGTCCGTCGACGAGGACGGTTACTGGTTCCTCCACGGACGCTCCGACGACACGCTGAACGTCGCCGGGAAGCGCATCGGCCCGGCCGAGCTCGAGTCGGCGGCCGTCGCCCACCCCGCCGTCGCCGAGGCCGCCGCCGTGGGCATCCCACACGACGTCAAGGGCGAGACCGCGTGGGTATTTTGCGTGCTGACGCCGGGACGCGACGGCTGCGAGAGCCTTGCCCTGGAGGTGAAGTCGGCGATCGCGTCCGAGCTCGGCAAGGCGTTCGCTCCGGAACGGGTGGTGTTCGTCGCAGCGCTCCCGAAGACGCGCTCGGCGAAGATCGTCCGCCGCGCGGTACGCGCCGCCGCCCTCGGCGACGACCCCGGAGACATGTCCTCCGTCGAGAACCCGGAGGCGGTCGCCGACATCGCGAAGGCGGTCTAGGCGGCCAGCCAGGAGGGCATCGCGAACGGAGCGGCGATCTCGCCCGCCGACACCCTGCGGCGGATGATCTCGGCGCGGCCGTCGCTGGCGAGCACCGCGGCGGGAATCGGCACGGCACAGTAATCGCTCGTCACGGACTCGCAGTAGGCGCCCTGATCGAGCACGGCCACGAGGTCACCCCGCTCGAGGTCTGGCAGGGACACGTCCAGGGCGATGTTGTCGTCGGTGCAGACGGGGCCGGCCAGACTGACCGGCGGCGCGGCCGGATCCGTGAGCTTTCCGGCGGCGACGACGTGGTGGCGGAAGTCGAACATCAGCCGCCGGACGAAGTGGTAAGACGACGTGTTCTCGAGAAAGACCCAGTCGACGGCTCCGTCTCCCGCACGGCGACGCTTGCGCAGGCCCACCGAGGCCAGCAGCACGGCCGCATCCGAGACGAGGTAGCCGCCCGGCTCGAGCAGCAGCTGCGGCTCCCCGAGGCCGTGCTCGCGGTCGAGCTCCCGGAGCCGACCGCCGATCGCGGCGGCGTACTCCTCCGCCGTGGGCGCCTCCGTGATCGCCCCCGGGCCGACGCCGTGTGCGCGTGGCACCCGGTAGCCCCCGCCGAGATTGATCACGCCCGGCGATATGCCGTGTGCGTCCCGCAACGTCAGCGCGAAGTCGATCACCTGCTCGAGCGCTGCGACGTGGCGCTCGAGGTCGAGCGCCCGATCGTACGGCGTGCCCTAGACGGGCCACCCGAAGTGCTGATGGAGGCCGGCGAGCTCGAGGTGCGGATCCGTGTGCGCGAGCGCGGCCGCTTCGACCCCGTCCTCCTCGTCCATGCCGAACTTCGCGCCGCCCCAGTGCGCTGCGAACTCCGGGTCGTCCGTCGCGAACGGTCGCTCGTCGAGGGCGAGCCTCACACAGACACGAACCGGCTCCGCCACGCCGGGCGCCACTGCGGCCAGCGCCTCCATCTCCTCCAACGAGTCGACGTTCACGTACGCCATCCCGTGCTCGGCCGCCCAGCGAAGCTCGTCGAGGGTCTTCGAGTTGCCGTTGAAGACGAGCGCCGACGGCGGCACGCCGGCCGCGAGTGCTAGCTCGATGTGGCCCATCGTCACGACATCGACGAGGGCTCCCTCGAGCCACGCGATCCGGATGACAGCGGGCTCCGGGTTCGCCTTCGACGCGTAGACGAGACGGGTCCGTCCGTACTCGGCCTGGAACGCGTCGAGGAGCCTGCGGGAGTTCTCGCGGATCGTGCGGTCGGAGACCACCCACAGCGGTGTTCCGTGCTCCCGCACGAGGTCGAGCGCGTCGCAGCCGTCGATCTCGAGGTGTCCCGCGTCGTTGGCGCGGACGAATGAGCTGAAGGACGTCACGGGTGCAGTCTAGGTTTTAGACTGTGAGTCGTAAACTATGAGGATCGCGCTGGCCCAGATCAACACGACCGTCGGCGATCTCGACGGCAACCGCGCCCGCATCGTCGACTGGATCGGCGAGGCGAAGGCGGCGGGCGCCGAGCTCGTCGTCTTCCCGGAGCTCGCGATCACGGGCTACCCACCCGAGGACCTCCTGCTCCGCCCGGCCTTCGTCGACGCTGCGGAGAAGGCCGCGCGAGAGGCAGCCCGGGCGGCTGCGGGAATCGAGGCACTTGTGGGAGCACCGCACCGGGAAGGCGGGCGGCTCTACAACGCTTGCCTCGTGTGCCGCGACGGCGAGATCGGCGCCGTCTACCGGAAGCGCCTGCTCCCGAACTACGGCGTCTTCGACGAGAAGCGCTACTTCGAGCCGGGAGAAACCGTCGAGCTGCTCGAGCTCGGTCACCGTCGGCTGGGGCTCACCGTCTGCGAGGACCTCTGGCAGCCCGCGCCGGTGGCCGTCGAGAGCGCCGCGGCCGGTGCGCAGGTGCTCGTCAACCTCTCCGCCTCGCCGTTCCACGTCGGCAAGGATCAGGAACGCGAGGGGATGTTCGCCTCGCGGGCGCGAGACAACGGGTGCGCGCTCGCCTTCTGCAACGCCGTCGGCGGCCAGGACGAGCTCGTCTTCGACGGCAACTCGTTCGTGCTCGACGCCGAGGGGCGCGTCGTCGCCCGGGCACCCGGGTTCGACGAGGCGCTGCTCGTCGTCGACCTCGACGAGGAGCCAAAAGGCGAGCCCGAGTCAACGCTCGGCGAGCTCGACCAGATGCGGCTCGCGCTCGAGCTCGGCCTCCGGGACTACGTCGAGAAGAACGGATTCGGAGACGTCGTCGTGGGCATCTCCGGCGGCATCGACTCGGCGCTGACGGCGGCGCTGGCGGCAGAGGCGCTCGGCGCGGACCGCGTCCACTGCGTGTCGATGCCGTCCCGTTTCACGTCGGACGCGACGCGCCGCGACGCCGGGTCCCTCGCCGAGTCGCTCGGCACGGACTTCCGGGAGATCCCCATCGACGCGGCGGTCGACGAGCTCGAGACTGCACTCGCCGACAGCTTCGCCGGCCGCACGCGCGACGCCGCCGAGGAGAACCTCCAGGCGCGGGTGCGAGGCACGCTGCTGATGGCGCTGTCCAACAAGCTCGCCTGGCTCGTGCTCGCGACCGGGAACAAGTCCGAGCTCTCTGTCGGCTACGCGACGCTCTACGGCGACATGGCGGGCGGCTTCGCGCTGCTGAAGGACGTGTTCAAGACCGACGTCTGGCGACTGGCGCGGCACCTCAACGAGCTGGCGGGGCGAGAGCTCATACCGGTGTCGATCATCGAGCGTGCCCCGAGCGCCGAACTCGCCCCCGGCCAACTCGACGAGGACTCGCTGCCTCCGTACCGGAATCTCGACCCGGTGCTCGAGGCCTACGTCGAGCAGGACCGGTCGCGCGAGGAGCTCGTCGGCGAGGGCTTCGGCTTCGATACAGCGATCGTCGACCGCATCGTCGCGCTCGTGGACGGCGCCGAGTACAAGCGCCGCCAGGCGCCGCCGGGCGTGAAGCTGCGACCGAAGGCGTTCGGCCGCGACCGCCGCATGCCGATCACGAACCGCTGGGCGGGGTGAGCAACTCGTGAAACGCTCGGAACCAGCGCAGCCGTTCCTCCCACGGGACGGCTGCGTTGGCCGGCGACGTCGACGGCAGCACATAAAGGAGCGTGTCACCGAGGCGCCGCTCCTGAAGACCCAGCTCGGGCCGCTCGCGGTACGTCCCCTGGTACGCAGCCTTGCCGACGAAGGCGATCGCGCGCGGGTGAAGGTCGAAGGCGATGCCGGCCAGCCGGTCGGCGGCACCGGCGAAGTCCGCCGCGCGGAGCTCGCTCGAGCCTCGCGTCGTTCGGTGTGCGGCGTTCGTGAGCCCGTAGCCGAAGTCGAGCAGCATGGCCTGCTCCTGGGGTGCGAGCAGCCGCGGGGTGAAGCCGGCTTCGTGCAGCAGCCGCCAGAAGTCGTTCCGCGGGTTGGCAAACGCCGCGCCCGCGGCCGCCGAGGCACGGCCGGGGTTGATGCCGCAGAAGACTGCCTCGAGGCCCGGCGCAAGGACGTCTGGGACGGCGCTCGCTATCGCGGGCGACAGCGCACGGGGCGACCGGTCCAGGACGAGCGGCGTGCGCAGCTGCGGCTGCCGTGCCCACGGCCCGCGCAGCGCAGCCGCAGCACCCAGAGCGACACGGGACGGAGACGAGGAACGCGCCGCCGGGAAGTCGTGCACCCGTGCATCAGGCCGCTTCCTCCACGTCCTCGTACATGAGGTCGAGACGGTCGAAGAACGCCTTTCGCATCTGTTCCTCGGAGAGCGTCGGCCCGCGAGGGACGGCCGATCCGTGAGGGAGCACGGTGACGAGGGGGTTGCGCTCGCCGTACAGGCGCTCGTAGCACTCCCGCTCGCTCAACGGCCGTAGCCGTTCCTCCATGCCGGGCCACGGTAGCCCCCGGACCGGACGACACTCGTCGGAGACGGTTTGGACGCTAGCCGCGCACGACGACGAGCCGGTCGGCGCCGGACTCGGCGCCCCACAGTTCTCCGGGCCGCCCGAGCAACTGGCGAACGTCCGCGCCGGCCCGCAGCCGCACTCGGGTGAAGCGCGCTGTCTTCGGATCGAAGCGCACGATCGCGCTCGCCGCGAAGTCCGTCAACCAGACGATGTCCTTGGCATCCACGTAGATCGCATAGGGCTGCGCCTGGCCGGGAAGGCGCCACTCGCGCCAGCGTCGCGTCGCCGGGTCGTAGCGCGCCACTTTGCCGACGTTCCACTCGCTCACCCAGAGCCGGCCGCGCGAGTCCGACCAGATCCGTCGGGCGCCCTGGTCGCGCGTGGGCGGTCGCAGCACCGTCGCCTTTCCGGTCTGGACGTTGATCCTCGCGACGTGGCTGCCGGCGAGTGACGCGTACCAGACCTCGCCCCTGGGCGTCGTGGCGATCCCGTAGGGCCCCGGGCCGTTGGGCGCCCTGAACACGCGCAGCGCCCGAGTGCGCGGATCGAGGCGGCCATAGATCCCGCTCTGACCGGTGAACCAGAGCACACCGCGGCGATCGAACGTCGCCGTGTTGAGGTTCGTGTAGCCGCTCGAGGCGGGCAGCGGGTACCGGGTCACCTCGCTTGTCTGCGCGTCGACGCGCACGATCGCATTGAGCCCGCCGTCCGTGACCCACGCGGCGCGGTCGAGGCCGACGATCACCCCGTGTGGGGCGGATCCGTCGCCGAGCGGGATCTCCGTCACCTTCCCGGTCGCAGGGTCGAGCCTGCCGAGCGCTCCCGTCGCCTGAGCCGTGTACCAAACCGTGCCGTCGCGGGCCGGTGCGACGTCGTGCGGGTGCGAGCCGGCGGGAACCCGGTACTCGCGGACACGGAGGGCGTCGGCTGCCGCGGGGGCGCGCAGCGATCGCCAGTCGCTCGCCAGTACGCGGCCCACGAACTGGTAGCGGCTCCTGCCGCGCGGGCGCAGGACGAGCGTCTCGCCCTCTTCGACGACCGCGCGCGTCGTATCCGTGATCACGCTTCCGTGCGTGACGAGAACGTCAATCGTTCCCCGCGCAGGCACGCGCCCAAGGAGGGCGCGTGCCGATCTGATCTGGCGCCTCCAGCGGTCGTCGTGCTGCGTGTCGATGGTGTTCAGGAGCGCGTTGTTCACCGTGCAGCGGCCGAATGCGAGCCGCGCCGTCTCGCGTGTGCGGCAGAACGGGCTCGCCAGCACCCTCCCCACCCGAGCCTTGAGCCGGCGGACAGCCGTCCCGATCGCGCGCGCCTGGGCACGCCCTTGTGCGGACAGGTTTCGCTGCGTGCCACAGTCCGCAAGGTCGACGGGTTCCTCGTCGAGCTTCGAGTAGTCCGTGGCGGCGTGCCGGAGCACGAGGATGACGCCGCCTTCCTTCAGCGCCCGGGCGACCTCAGGGCCCGCTTTGCCGCCACCGCTCCACGCCGGCGTCGCGCCTGCTGCGAGCAGGGCTCCGACCAACACCGCCGCGAGACGAAGTCCTGTCCGGTGAAGCGCCCCCACGGCCTGCTCCTCTGCAGAACGACGACAGCCCCAGGGTAGCTGGATAGTGTTGCGACATGGCCACGCTCGCGCTCGACGTCGAAGCCGTTCGCGCACGCTTCAGCGCGTTGCAGCGCGATCTCGTCCTGTTCGACGGGCCGGGGGGGACACAGGTGCCGGACGAGGTGATCGATGCGATCGGCACCTACCTCCGCACGTCGAACGCGAACGTCGGCGGGCCATTCGAGACGAGCGCGCGCACGGTGGAGTTGATCGACGCCTCGCGGCAGGCGGCAGGCCGCTTCCTCGGCTGCTCGCCGGAGGAGGTGACGTTCGGAGCGAACATGACGTCCCTGTCGTTTGCCCTGACCCGCACCGCCGCGCGCGACTTCGCGGCCGGCGACGAGATCGTCGCCACCCGACTCGACCACGACGGCAACGTCTCACCGTGGCTCGAGCTCGCCCACGACCTCGGGCTGACCGTCCGCTTCGCGGACATCACCGACGACTGCGACGTCGATCTCGCCGACCTCGAGGCACAGCTGTCGCCACGGACGCGCGTCGTTGCGTTCCCGGTCGCCTCGAACGCCGTCGGCACGTTGACGGACGTTGCCCGCATCGTCGAGCTCGCGCACAGCGTGGGAGCACTCGCGTGGGCCGATGCGGTCCACGCCGCTCCGCACGTGCCAACCGACGTCACCGCCTGGGGCGTCGACGTCCTCCTCTGCTCGCCCTACAAGTTCTTCGGGCCGCACCTCGGTCTCGCGTACGTCAGGCGCGAGGTCGCCGAGGGCTGGCGGCCGTACAAGGTTCGACCGCAGGCCGACGAGCCCCTGGGCCATCGCTTCGAGACCGGGACGCAGCCATTCGAGCTCTTTGCCGGCTTCGTGGCCGCGGTGGAGTACGTCGACTCCATCGGCTGGCCGGCGATCCAGGCACACGAGCGGTCGCTCGGCGAGCGCTTCCTCGACGGTCTGCCCGACGGGCTGACGCTCTACGGCAGGCAGACGACGGACGGGCGCGTGCCGACGTTCATGTTCACGGTCGAAGGCATCGCCCCGAACGAGGTAGGGAGACGTCTCGGCGCGCAGCGCATCGCCGTCTGGCCGGGCAACTACTACGCGCTTGAGGTGCTGCGCCGCCTCGACCTCGAGGACTCGGGCGGCGCGGTGCGCGCGGGGTTCCTGCACTACAACACCCATGCCGAGGTCGACCGGCTGCTGGAGGCACTCGCATCGCTGTAGCCCTGCCCGACCCGGTCGAGCTCCTGCGCGACCTGCTGCGCTTCGACACGACGAACCCGCCCGGCGCCGAGCGCGAGTGCGTCGAGCACGTGCGCGACCTGCTGTCCGCGGCGGGCATCGAGAGCGCGCTCTACTCGCGCGATCCCGAACGACCGAACCTCATCGCACGCCTGCCAGGGGCGGGGGGCGGCTCGCCGTTCCTTCTCTACGGCCACGTCGATGTCGTCCCGACCGCCGGCCAGCAGTGGACGCATCCGCCATTCGCGGCCGAGCTCGTGGACGGTGAGATCTGGGGCCGCGGCGCACTCGACATGAAGTCGGGCGTGTCGATGATGATCACCGCCTTCCTTCGAGCGAACGCCGAAGACGCCGTGCCGCCGGGAGGGCTCGTCCTCGCCGTGCTCTCGGACGAGGAGGCCGGCGGGGACTTCGGGGCGAAGTTCCTGGCGCAGGAGCATCCCGACGAGCTCGCCGGTATCCGCCACGCCGTCGGCGAGGTCGGCGGCGTCTCGATCTACATCGCCGGGCGGCGCTTCTATCCCATCCAGGTGGCGGAGAAGCGCATGTGCCATATCAGGGCCACTATCCGCGGACCGGCCGGCCATGCGGCGCGACCCTTCCGAGGCGGCGCGATGGCGCGACTCGGAAGGATGCTCCGCGACCTCGACCGAAAGCGCACCCCTCCCCACGTGACGCCGGTCGCGCGGCGGATGATCGAGGAAATCGCCGCAGCGCTGCCGCGTTCGAAGGCGGCCGTCCTCCACGCGCTGCTAGATCCACGCACCTTCGGCGCTGCGCTGCGAATCATCGGGGAGCAGGGTAGGCCGCTCGAAGGCACGCTGCGGAACACCGTCAACGCGACAATCGTCCACGGCGGCTCCGCCGTCAACGTCATCCCCTGCGAGATCGAGGTCGAGCTGGACGGCCGGGTGCTGCCGGGATTCGGCCCCGACGATCTGCTCGCAGAGCTGCGGGACATCATCGGCAAGGACATCGAGCTCGAGGTGTTGCGCCACGACGAGGGCCCGCAGGACGCCGACATGACGTTCTACGAGCCGTTGGCGGGGATCTTCCGCGAGCTCGATCCCGAAGGTGTGCCGATTCCGATGCTGCTGCCCGCCGTGACCGACGCGCGTCACCTCGCACCGCTCGGCATCCAGACGTACGGCTTCATGCCGATGCGGATTCCCGAGAACTTCCCGCTCGCCACGCTCGCGCACGCGGCGGACGAGCGCGTGCCCGTCGAGGCCGTCGGCTTCGGTGCGGAGGCGATCTTCAGGGCGATCCAGCGCTATCCGGGATGAAAGCCCTCGTACTCGGGGGGACGAAGTTCCTCGGGCGCGCCCTCGTCGACGCGCTGCTCGCGGCGGGCCACGAGCCCACGCTCTTCAACCGCGGCCAGACGAACCCCGACCTGTTCCCCGAAGTGGAGAAGCTGCACGGCGACCGTTCATCCGACCTCTCGGCGCTCGAGGGCCGCGAGTGGGACGCCGTGCTCGACGTCGCCGCGTACCTTCCGGAGGACGTCCGCCGCTCGGTGGACGTGTTGCAAGACCTCACGGGTGGCTACAGCTTCGTGTCGAGCATCTCCGTCTACGCGGACATGTCCGAGCCTCCGGCGGAGGATGCTGCGGTGGCCCAACTTCCGCCGGGGGACGACGCGGAAGAGAGCGACGAGACGTACGGGGCCCGCAAGGCACTGTGCGAGGGCATCGTCGAGGAAGCCTTCGGCGATCGCGCGCTCGTCGTGCGGCCCGGCCTCATCGTCGGACCCCACGATCCGACAGGACGCTTCACGTACTGGCCGCACCGGGTGGCGCGCGGCGGCGAGGTGCTCGCACCGGGCTCGCCAGACGATCTTGTCCAGTTCATCGACGTGCGCGATCTCGCGACCTGGATGGTCGACGCGACGACCGACAGCCTCGGCGGCACGTTCAACGCCACGGGCGAGCCGATGCCCTTCGGCGACCTGCTCGAGGAATGTCGAGCCGCCTCCGGCAGCGACGCGACGTTCACGTGGGTGGCGAGCGAGAGTCTTCTTTCAGAAGAGGTGGGACCCTGGATGGAGCTCCCGCTGTGGCTGCCGATACCCCGCTACGCCGGCATGATGCAGGCGCCGACCAACCGTGCGCGTGCTGCGGGGCTGACGTTCAGGCCGCTCGTGGAGACGATTCGCGGCACGCTCGCGGATGCCGAGCCCGTCGAAGGCGTCGGCCTCACGCCCGGGCGCGAGCGGGAGCTGCTGGCGCTCTAGGATCGACCTTATGGCGCTCGAGGACTTCCCGCGCGTCGAGCTCCTGTTCGGCCCGTCTCCCGTCCATCGCCTCGAGCGGCTGACCGAGCATCTCGGCGGCAACGTCGAGATTTGGGCAAAGCGGGAGGACTGCAACTCCGGACTCGCCTACGGAGGAAACAAGACGCGGAAGCTCGAGTACCTGGCCGCGGATGCACTCGCGCAGGGCTGTGACACGCTCGTCTCGATCGGCGGCGTCCAGTCGAACCACACGCGTCAGGTGGCGGCCGCCGCGGCACGGCTCGGCCTCGGCTGCGTGCTGGTGCAGGAGCACTGGGTCGACTGGGACGAGCCCGGTTACGAGACGGTAGGCAACATCCTGCTTTCGCGGATCCTGGGCGCGGACGTCCGGCTCTCGTCCGCAGGGTTCGACATCGGGATCCGGCCGAGCTGGGAGGAGGCGCTCACGTCGGTGCGCGAGGCGGGCGGTAAGCCGTACGCGATCCCGGCCGGTGCCTCCGATCATCCGCTCGGCGGCCTGGGCTTCGCGCGCTGGGCCGACGAGGTCGCGGAGGACGAACGCGGGCTCGGCGTCTTCTTCGACACCGTCGTGGTCTGCTCCGTGACGGGATCGACGCAGGCCGGAATGATCCCCGGCTTCGCCAAGCAGGCGGAGGATCGCGCCGTCCTCGGCATCGACGGCTCTGCCACCGTCGAGCAGACCTGGGAGCAGATCGCCCGGATTGCACGCTCGACAGCCGAAGCGATCGAGCTGGGACGCGAGCTCTCAGACGACGAGATCGTGCTGCTCGACGAGTGGCACGCCGGCACGTACGGGATCCCCGACGAGACGACGCTCGACGCCATCCGGCTCGGCGCCCGCCTCGAGGGAATGCTCACCGACCCCGTCTACGAGGGGAAGTCGCTCGCCGCTCTCATCGACCTCGTGCGAGACGGTCGAATCGCCCGCGGCTCACGCGTCCTCTACGCGCACCTGGGCGGCCAGCCGGCGCTGAACGCGTACGCGAGCGCCTTCTAGGAGCTCTTGGCCGCCTCTGCGGCCGCGGCCCAGCGTTCGTCGTTGCGGCGGATGCGATCCGGGTCGACACCGCGGTGCGCGGCGAGATCGACGGCGAGCCGCTGGAAGGGAACGATGTCGACGACCGGGTGGCGCGTCGGCACGAGCGTCGTCGAGGCCCCGATCGCCGCCAGCGCCGCGACGGCCTGCCGGGCGCGCTCCGCCCCTCGCCCCTCCCCCTCGAGCACGAACGTGCGCACGTTCTCGTCGACTGCGGCCAGGTAGCCGTGTAGGAGCTGCTCGGTCTCGTGCGCCTCGGCCGAGACGTACGCGCCCTCGCGGAGCTTCAGCACCGCCTCCTGGGCAGTGGGCCACGCGCGGCCGGCGCCCGCGACGAGCCAGCGCTCGTGGTCGGAAACGGGAATCGCCGGCGCCGCGAGCGCGTCCTCAATGGCCGACGGCAGCCAGGAGACGTCCTCGCCCTTCAGTGCCGCGATCGTTGCGACGGCAGACGTGTAGCTCGCCGTGTGGCACCAGCTGTCCTCGACGGCAGGGGAGGCAATCACGACCTCGGTGCACGCTTCCGCGAGCGGACTGTCCGCGACCGCCGTGATCAGCCACGTGTCTCCCTGCCACGCGCGCGCGGCCTCGAGCGTGAGCGCCGTGCCGCCCTCGTGGCTCACGCAGACGAGCACGTCGGCGTCTCGATCGGGCTCGAGCACGAGCTCGAGCGCCTGCACGGCCTCGCCTCCTGTCTGCGCGGCGTGGAACGACGTGCCGCAGCCGGTGAAGAGCAGCTTCCCGTGCGGAAACCGGCGATCGGTGGGCACGGCTCGCAACCACTCCGGCTGAGCCGCCATCGCCGCGCGGGTTAGCTCCCCGTCCGCCATGCGGCTCTCTATACCATCGGCGGGGCTTGAGCACCTTCGAGCGACACGTCCTCCCCAACGGCCTCCGTGTGCTGACCGCGCCGATGGCGCAGGCGCAGTCGGTGTCGTGCTTCGTCATGCTCGCGGCCGGCGCGCGCTACGAGACGGCCGAGTCCAACGGCATCGCGCACTTCGCCGAGCACATGTTCTTCAAGGGGACGGAGCGGCGGCCGACGGCGCGCGACATCTCCACCGAGGTCGACTCGATCGGCGGCGAGTTCAACGCCTTCACCGGCAGGGAGATCACGGGCTACTACGACCGCTGCGCCGGCGAGAGCCGCGACATCGCGCTCGACGTGCTCGTCGACATGCTGCGCCACTCCCGTTTCGACCCCGGGGAGATCGAGCGCGAGAAGGGGGTCATCCTCGAGGAGATGAACATGTACTTCGACACGCCCCGCGACTACGTGTCCGGCGTGTTCGACGATCTCGTCTACGGTGACCACCCGCTCGGGTGGGACATCCTCGGCCGCAAGGAGACCGTCCAGGGCGCCACACGCGAGACGTTCCTCGATTACGTCGACCGCTGGTACACGGCGCAGCGGATGGTCGTCGGCGTCGCCGGTGCCGTGGGCACAGGCCTCGACGAGAGGCTCATGGAGATGCTCGGCGACCTGCCCGACGGCGAAGCCGGCGCGCCGGAGCCCGCAACGCCGTCGCTCAATTCGACGAGGGTCAAGCTCCACACGAAGCAGTCCGACCAGGCGCACGTGTGCATCGGCTTCCGGACGTTCGAGATCGCCCACCCGGACCGCTACGTGCTGGAGCTGCTGCGGGCGGTGCTCGGCGGCGGCATGTCGTCACGTCTCTTCACCGAGGTTCGCGAGCGCCGCGGCCTCGCGTACTACGTCTTCGCGCTGGTCCAGGGCTATGCCGACACGGGTGCCCTGTTCACCCAGTCCGGCGTCGACATCAAGCGCATCGACGAGGCCGTCGAGACGATCGTCGGCGAGCTGAAGAAGATCGTGACCGAGCCGGTGCCGGCAGAGGAGCTCGAGAAGGCGCGCGCCTACACGAAGGGTCGCTTTGTCCTCTCGCTCGAGTCGCCGCAGGGGACGAACAGGTTCGGCCTGCTACGCGAGGTGCTCGAGAACACCCACCCGGACCCGACCGAGGTGCTCGCAGGGCTGGAGGCGGTGACGGCCGAGGACGTCCAGCGTGTCGCGCAGGACCTCATCGCCGACGACCGGCTGCGACTCGCGCTCGTCGGCCCCTTCGACGATGCAGAGCGCTTCGAGAAGCTGCTGCCCTAACGTGCCTGGGCGGGCGCGGGCTTCCGGGTAGCGAAGCCACCCTTCGCCGCGCCCTGACGCTGCTGGCGGCAGGATCCGGCACACGCGGCGCTTGGCCGTACTGAGTACTGTCCTGCGCGCCGCTCGCTTGGCTCCTTTGCCAGCAGCGCCCCAGACGCGCTAGTCATGGCGGGCCCTTACGCTTTGGTCGATGGTTGCCGCAGCTTCCGCTCCACCGCCAATTCCGCCTCCGGTTCTCGTCGCGCCCGCGCCCTACGAGGTGTCGTTCGGCCGGGTCGCCGGACGAGTGCCGCGCGGTACGAAGCTGCTCGTCATCCGAGCGGGCGGCAAGATCGTCCTGACGCATCACATGCGCGGACGGAGATTCGACGTTCGCGTGCCATTGCCCCGTCGCGACGTGACCGTCCGGGTGACGGCAACGACGCTCAGTGGACGGCAGAGCAGCGCCTCGGTGAGCCGTGTCTTCGGCCTGCCGCGCAGCGCGCAGCCGCGCGGAAGCATCCCGCATGTCGACACTGCCCTCGCCCGTCGCATCGTGCCGCTCGCCCGGGCGTTCCCGGGAACGAGCGCCGTCTACGCTCGCGATCTCACCACGGGTGCGGGTGCGGCCTGGAACGCGCGGGCGCACTTCCCGGCGGGTTCGACGCTGAAGCTCGCGATCGCCGTCGAGACGTTGCGCTCACTGCGCAGCAAGCCAGCACGCGGCTCGTATGCCGACGGGCTGCTGCGCCGCGCGATCGTGTACTCGGACAACGTCGCGGCGAACGCGCTGGAGGTGCTCTTCGGAGGCTCGACGAGCGGAGGCGGGCTCAGGGTGAACTCACTCATGCGCGGGCTCGGCCTCGACGACTCGGAGATGTACGGCGGGTACATCCCCGGCACGCTCGCCCGCCGCCTCCCGATCCCGTTGCGCGTCGACGAGCCGCCGTACTACGGCGTCGGCAAGTTCACGAGCGCGTACGACATGGCGCAGCTCTTCGCGTACATCCATCTCGCCGCCGCCGGCAAGGGCCGGCTCGCGAAGCGGACTGCGGGCTTCACGGCCGCTGATGCGCGCTATCTCCTTTATCTCCTTGCACACGTGGTCGATCGGGGCAAGCTCGGCCGCTTCCTCGGCGGACGCGCGTCGGCGCTCCACAAGGCCGGCTGGATCACGACTGCCCGGCACGACGCCGGCATCGTCTACTGGCCAGGCGGCGCGTTCGCCGTGGCCGTTATGACACATGGCGCCGGCGTAGGTACCGCTTCGGACGTGCTCGCGGGCCGCGTTGCGCAGCGAGCGCTCAGCAGGTTTGCCGCTCGGGGCCGCTAGTCGGGCACCGCGCTGACGACGACGTTGTCGCGGTAGTGCCCGATCGACTCGAGGAACGGCCCGCCGCAGGTCACGAGCGCGATTCGCGGGCGGCCTCTCGTCGAGTAGACGTCCGGTGGCAGCTGCGGCTTCGGCATCGTGCGGACGGAGACGACGCGGTACGTGCGCCTGGCGCCGCTGCGCGACGTGACCGTGATCCGGTCGCCGATGCTCGCGTCCTCGAGCCGGAAGAACGCTCCGGGACCCTGCGTCGCCGAGTCGACGTGACCCGCGATCAGCACCGTCCCGGTTCTGTCTCCGGGAGCCGCGCCGTCACGCCACCACGACGTTCGATGCACGTTCGGGTGCGCGGCAAGCTCGCCCTTCGCGACATCGATCCCGGCCGGCGTCACGGGCGCGGCGATGCCCAATGATCTGATGGACACGCGCGCAGGAGCGCTCTGACCGGCCGGGGGCGCTTGCTTCGCCTCGCCGCCCGTGCTGCGGCCGGTGTTGATGGCGGGAGATCGCGGCCACCGCGGGGCTGATCGTGGACGGATCCACCTCGCCGGGCTGCGCGTCGCCCATCTGCGAGTGGACGTAAAGCATCACCGCAGCTGCTGGTTCGGGCTGTTCGTCCTGCCGTAAGTCCACGCCGCGTACGCCATCCGGCGCTGCCGCTCGTACGTGACGGTGTCGCCGTCCCGGTTTCGCAGCTGGTCCGGCTCCGCCAGCTGGAAGCGCATCGACTTCGACGGGTACCAGAAGCGCAGATCGATGCAGAACGTGCGCGCGGCATCGGCGACGGCACCGCGGAAGTCACCGAACCAGCGCACGCCATAGCGATACGTGTCGTAGAAGCCGACTCCCGTCGTCCCGCAGACGTTTCGCCCTTCGCGGGAGCAAGGGTCGTTCTCGTTCGGAGGCTCTGCCGCCTGCGCCGGGACAGTGGCGAGGAGAGCTGCGCACGCGGCCAGGAAGACGGCGAGGCGACGCAAGCCTCGACCTTATCGCGCCTTACGGCTTCCTGCGGCCGGCGATTCGGACCCGCTTTGCGACCGTTATCGAGCGATCCTGGTCGGCGACGACATCGACGTCCGGTGGCCGGCCGCGTCGGTCGCCGTGACCCGTACCCGGTACGTGCCGGGATGGCGGTACGCGTGTGCGGTCGCGGTCCCGGTGGCGGCCTTTCCGTCCCCGAAACGCCACTGCACCGTCGTGTGGGAGAGGTCGTGGACGCCCGCGGAGCTGCGCATCGGACGTCCCACCCGGCCGCGCGAGGGAACCGTCAGCGCGAGGTCGGGTGCCGCGCCGTCGAGAACGGCTGACCGAACGGCACGTGGCCATGCCCGGTCCTCCCAGACGGCGACCGCATCGCCCTGTGGGTCCACGGCATAACGCACCCAGTCCATCTCCGCGCTGGGGATCTCCAGGCTGGCGGGACGTTCCCAGACCGAGCTGCCCGCAGAGCGACGGGCCGCGCTGACCGAACCGACCAAGGACGACGACGTTCCGTAGCGACCCCAGAGGACGACGGCGTTGTCGGCGTCGTCGAATGCGACATGCACGGCGATCCCTTCCGCATCCGTGACGGACACGGTGCCTCCCCACCGGCTTCCACCGCCGGCTGGGCGTTCGGATACCCACACCTTCCCGGCTTGCTCCCACGCGGCGAGCGCATTCCCCCGCGAGCCGATCGCGATGTGGGTCCAGTTACCCGATGGGAAGGGGCCTGCCGTCTCCCAAACTCCCGTCAGCCGCGATCGAAAGGACGCGGCACCCTGGCCGTCCTCACTCCACACGGCGACGACGTTTCCCAGAGCGTCGAGCGCGAGCGCCGGAAAGACGCCGTAGTGGCCCGGCTGGGAGAGCTGCACGGATGGGAGCCACGAGCCACCCGCGGGTCTGTATGCGCTCCAGACGATCGGGCCCGCGGGGTCCGAGCGCGTGAAGCCGACCACGACGTCTCCCTGCTCGTCGATTGCGCTCACGGACTCATAGGCCCACGCGCCAGTCGAAGAGAGTTGCACCGGCTGCTCCCAGGCTCCGGTGGAGCCGGATCGTGTCGACGCCTGAATCACCTGGAAGTCGTCGGCCCATTCCGCCCACGACGCGACCGCGTCGCCCTGCCCGTTGACCGACAGCTCGGGATACGAGGCAGGCCGACGTGGCGTCGAGAGCGCGACCGGAGCCCGCCACTCCCCGTTCAACCCTGGCGATCTCATGGCAGCCATGATCCGTTGCTCACCCACGCCGCACTGCTGCCAGAGGGCGACGGCGTTCCCCGCCGCGTCGAACGCCACCTGTGGATTGCCGCCGCAAGTCGTCAGCCGGGCCCAGGAGCCTTCCCTCCCACCGGCCGGACGGAAGTGCGCTTCGACTCCCGAGCTGCCGCCGTACATCGTGAGCACGTCGTCGGTCCGGCTGAAGGCGACGCTCGGAAACCTCGTCGACTCCTGCGGCGCCGAGACCTCGCCCGGCGGGAGCCATGCCGGAGCAACGCGCGATGCCCCGGAGGCTCCACTGCCGCCGAGGACAACCGCCCCGAGCACACCCGCCGTGTACAGGACGCGTCGCATCAGCCTGGCGGCCCGATCGACAGCTCGATGGGGATTCGCACGAGGTCCCGGTCGATCGTCCCGTAGTCATTGCAAGTAGGCGGGTTGAACTGCGTGTAGTAGAGCCAGCCGCGCTTGCCCGTGACATCGAAGTTCCGGGCAGGGCTCGATGGGTCGATGAAGGACGCGTACGCCGTCGGCGCGGCGTCGCCGCACTCGTAAGTGTCGACGAACTCGGTCCTGAGGAACGGCTTCGGCGGACTCCAGTGGACGAGATCCAAAGACATGGAAAGGAAGAAGGCGGCCTCGGTTCCCGTCCGAGCCGAGGTGCCGATCACGAGCCAGCGGCCGAGGTACCTGTTCCACGACAGCGACCACGCCGCGAAGCCAACCGTCCCCTGACAGCGGGAGTCGAGCGCGCCGGCGGGGTCTTCGTAGGGATTGACGAACCTGCCTGCGAAGCTCGATCCATTCCAGAATCGCCACGCATCGGGGCGGTCGAGCTTGCGGGAGCGAATGACGCAGACCCCGCTGCCCGTATAGCCAAACGGCAGGGCGAGACCGATCATCGCGTAGTAGAAGCTGTCATCCGGGTTGTGGACGAGGTTCGAGAGCCCCATGTAACCCAGTCCGGCGTTGTCGGGGCGGTACTTCCAGGGTGGCGCGGCGACAACGTGCGCGGGCGGTTCCGCGTGGGTATACGTCGCGCCGCCGTCGCGAGACACCGCGAGCGTGATGGCGTCGTACCAGCACACGTCGTTTCTGCCGCTCGGACATTGCGCATGTCCGTGGTCCTGCCCGTGGTATTCCATGTGGAGGAGCGCGTGGATCGTCTCGCCGTCGAGCGTGTACGGATTGGACAGCCACTCGCTGTCGTCGAATCGCTCGGGGCGCGCGCTGCCGTGCGAGGGGAGGACGACCCGGCAGTCCCGTGCCATATCGTTGAGACTCGTCCCGATCATGCGCCGCGCCATGTGATTGGACGCAACCAGCTGCAGCCGCCCCTCGGCGTCGCGGAACACCCGGGCAGGCGCATCGGGAATGTCCACGTCATCGCAACGGTCGCTCGTGTAGTCGAACACGACTTCGGGCTTACCCGTGACTGCGATGCTGACGTTCGGTGGAGGAGGCGTCACGGTGAGCGCGCCGCGCCCGACCACCTTCGCCCCTACGCTGCAGCGATACGGCGTCGACCCCGCCGGCAACGACCAGATGACTGCGCGCGGGCGGCTCCGCCGGACGCTAGCTGAGCGGCCACCGACAGAGAAGGTCGCGGGCTGCTTGGCGCGATTGGAGAGGTCGAAACGGACAGCCCCTGCCGGAACGACGACGGGTAGCGCACGGCACGATGCCTCGGACACCCGAACGGTGACTGCGACGTCGAGGGCGGCGGCCCCTGACACCGAGCGCGCGGACGACTCGGACGCGGCGGGCAGCACGACGAGCGCTGCGAGAGCGAGCGCCATCATGCCCCGTCGACCGCTTCGCGACCACATGTGCGCGCCAGACGCTACGCCACACGTATTACGAGCGTATGTGTCGCCGGTAAGCGTTACTCGTCGACGGTCGACTCCGCGGCGCGCTCCCTGATCTCTTCGCACACCGCCGGATCGGCGAGCGTCGTCGTGTCCCCGAGCGGCCGGTTCTCGGCCACGTCGCGCAACAGTCGCCGCATGATCTTCCCCGAGCGCGTCTTGGGCAGCTCCGGCGTGAAGAGGATGTTGGACGGCTTCGCGATCGGCCCGATGACCTTCGCCACGTGGTCGCGCAGCTCGTCGAGCATCCCCACCGAGCCCTCGTCCCCGCCCTTCAGCGTCACGAAGGCGACGATCGCCTGGCCGGTGAGCTGGTCGTTGCGGCCGCAGACCGCCGCCTCGGCCACCGACGGATGATCGACGAGCGCCGACTCCACCTCGATCGTCGAGATGCGATGCCCGGAGACGTTCATGACGTCGTCCACACGGCCGAGCAGCCAGAAGTCGCCGTCCACGTCGATGCGGGCGCCGTCACCCGCGAAGTAGACACCCGGGTAGCGGCTCCAGTACGTCTCGACGTACCGCTCGTGGTCGCCGTAGATCCCGCGCAGCATTGCGGGCCACGGCCGCCGCAGGACGAGATACCCGCCTCCACCCGGCCCGACCTCGTTGCCGGCGCCGTCGTACACCGCGGCATCGACGCCAGGGAACGGACGCGTCGCCGAGCCTGGCTTCGTCGTCGTGACTCCGGGAAGCGGCGTGATGAGGATCATCCCCGTCTCCGTCTGCCACCACGTGTCGACGATCGGGCAGCGGCCGCCGCCGATGTGCTCGTGGTACCACATCCACGCCTCGGGATTGATCGGCTCGCCGACCGAGCCGAGGAGCCGCAGCGACGAGAGGTCATGCTCCTGCGCGTGCTCCGGGCCCCACTTCATGTGCGCCCGGATCGCCGTCGGCGCCGTGTAGAGGACGGTCACGCCGTAGCGCTCGACGATGTCCCACCAACGATCACGGTCGGGGAAGTCGGGCGTCCCCTCGTAGAGGATGCTCGACGCACCGTTGCAGAGCGGCCCGTAGACGATGTAGCTGTGGCCCGTGACCCAGCCGATGTCGGCAGCGCACCAGTAGACGTCCGTCTCAGGCTTGTGGTCGAAGATGTAGTGGTGCGTTGTCGCGACGCCGACGAGGTAGCCGCCCGTCGTGTGCACGATGCCCTTCGGCTTCGCGGTGGTGCCGCTCGTGTAGAGGAGGTAGAGCAGGTCCTCGGCGTCCATCGGCTCGCACGGGCACGTCGCCGGATCCGATGACTGGCCCACGGTGAGCTCGGCCCAGGTCTTGTCACGGCCCTCGACCATGGGCACGTCCGCCATCGTCCGCTGGCCGACGACGACCGTCTTCACGGTCGAGCACGACGTGAGCGCCTCGTCGACGTTCGCCTTGAGCGGGACAGTTTGGCCGCGGCGCCAGCCCTCGTCCTGCGTGATCAGCACCTCGCAGCCCATGTCGTTGATGCGCCCTGCGAGCGAGTCGGCCGAGAAGCCGCCGAAGACGACGGTGTGCGGCGCCCCGAGGCGGGCGCAGGCCAGCATGGCGATCGACAGACCAGGGCCCATGCCCATATAGATGCCGACCGGGGTTCCCTTCTTCACGCCGTGCGCCTTCAGCCCGTTCGCCACGCGGACGACCTCGTCGAGCATCGCTTGGTACGTGATCGGCGCGCGGTCGCCCTCCGGCTCGCCCTCGAAGTAGAACGCGACCTTGTCGCCGTTCCCCGCTTCGACATGCCGGTCGAGACAGTTGAAGCAGACGTTGAGCGTGCCGCCGAGGAACCACTTCGCGTACGGCGGCTCCCACTCCAGCACCGTGTGGAAGTCGTCGAACCACGTCACGCGTTCGCGTGCCTCCCGTGCCCAGAACTCCTCGAAGGAAACGTCGTAGACGTCCGGCTGCGCGTTCGCCTGGGCGGCGAATTCGGGCGACGGCGGATAGCGCCGGTCCTCGGCCAGCAGCGTCTCGATAGCCTCGCTCATGCGCGCGATCCTATCCGGGAGGTGGCGTCAGCCGACCTTGCCGGAGATCGATCGCGTCACCGTGGCACCCGCGAAGCGAACCGAGATCGTGCTCTGGAACGTTCGGCCGCGCGTGTCCGCTGGGACCGCAAATGCGCACGTCGCCCGATCGCCGACGAATCCACGCGAGCTCGGCCGGAGCGTCCGACCGCCGAGCTTCGTCGAGCACGAGACGGCTCCGGTCCTCAGCGGAGCTCCCGTGTCTGCCCGGACGAGCGCGAGACGAAGCGTGAAGGGTCGGCCGGCTCGTGGCTTCGCGGGCGACGCAGAAAAGCTCTTCACCAGCATCGTGCGGGCGTCGTGCGTCCAGAAGTCCTCGCCCTGAGCACTCGGATAGCCGAGCCACCTTCCGGCGCCGTCAGGAGCGAAGTCCGGACGCGCGTTCGTGAAGTCATAGCGCCCCGCGACCGGATCGAAGCCGATGCCTGTCCAGGCCTCGATCGAGAACCTCAGGCGCTCGAGGCGCTCGATCCCGAGCTCGGCCGCGTCCAGAGTGAACGTCGCGCCGTCCCGGTACGAGAAGCGAAGCGACGTCCGCGAGCCCGTGGGCAGGACCTTGCCACCGCTGCACACGGAGCCCGAACAAGCAAAGAACCCGACCTCCCCGAGGCCGAGCTCCCAGCGGTCGAGCAGCAGGAAGTAGTCGGCTCCCCGTACGCCCTGCGGGCCTAGTCCGGTGCTGGCGTTGGCGTCAGCGTCGAGCCAGACCCTGATGCGCAGGTCGTCGGTGATCAGTGGGTGGTTCGGGATGTCGATGCGAAAGGTGAGCTGCCCGTTCGCGTCGTTCGAGACGAGGACGGTCTCGATGTCCGGCCCCGGCTCCCCGACCGCGTCGCGGAACGTCGTCGTCTTCGACGCACCGCTCGTCCAGGCGGAGTCGCCGGCCGCACCTCCGGCTGCCGCCCCGGCGAAGGCCGCCATCGTTGTGAGGACGGCGAGTCGCCGACAAAGGCCGCGGGTCACGGCGTCAGATCGTACGGGTAATCCGTGAGGTTCTCGCAGCCGTCCTCCGTGACGAGGACGAGATCCTCGAGGCGGCAGCCGCCGAAGCCGGGGCGGTATAGGCCCGGCTCGACGGTGACGACGTCCCCCGCGACGAGAGGCGACGCCGGTGCGAGCCCCATGCCCGGATCTTCGTGCACCTCGAGCCCGACCCCGTGTCCGAGACCGTGGAAGAAGCCCTCCTCGAGCGTCTGACCGAGATCCTTCGTGAGCAGCGTCTTGTAACCGTGCTCCTGGAAGAGCTCGCACGTCGTGCGGTAGAGCTCGTGGCCGGAGGCACCGCCGCGCACGCCGACGATCGCCTCGTCGAGCGCTTGCTTCACGAGCCGGTGGTACTCGACGAGCTCGTCGGGCGGCTCGCCGACGCAGTACGTGCGCGTCATGTCGGCGTGGCAGCCCGTCTCGCGGTCCTTGGGCCACAGGTCGATGACGATGGGCTCACCCGGCGCGATCGGCCCGGAGCCCATGTCGTGGCCGACGGCGCTCTGGCCTCCGTGGGAGACGATCAGCTCGTCGGCCGCCACGTCGCGGGCGGTGAAGACATCACCGATCTCCTGCTTGATGCGCTCGCTCGTCAACGGCTCGCCGTCGAGCATCAGCACGTCGCCGCTCGCGTCGGCCGCGCGCAACATCGCTCGCGCGGCGTCCATCGCCGCCTCCGCTGCCCGCTGCGCACGGCGGACGCCGTCGAGCTCCGCCTCGCTCTTCACCCGCCGGCGCCGCGTGAACTCCTCACGATCGACGGTCAGCTCGAGCCCCACAGTCCGCAGATGGTCGGCAAGCTCGACCGGGAAGCCGGGCGGGACGACAGCGGCCTCGACCCCAAGCGAGCGGCACGCGCGCTCGGCGACGTGGAGATAGAGCTCCTCGCGCGAGATTCCCTGGTCGAGCAGCTCCTCCCAGCCCAGCTCGTCCCACGACAGCACTTCGAGGCCGATGCCGCGCACACGCGGCACCTCCAGCGAGTGGATCGCCACCACCCGCCTGCCGTTTCGCTCCGCGTAGAGGAACGGGTCGGGGATAGGTACCGACACCTCGTGGCGGAGCTCCGGGGAGCGCAGGGTGTCGCCATAGATGAGGACGTCCGGCATGGGGCGCAATGGTAGACGCCGGCCGGGGTGCGAGGAATAGACTCAAGAGAGTGGGAACCGCGGTCGAGCGAGCGCACGAGCTAACGGAGGTCTGGCACGAGAAGCTTCGTGCCGACCTGCCGGCGGGCGCCGACATCTTCGACGCGCACACGCACATCGGAGACGACATCGACGGCATGCGCGGCCGGCCCGACGAGCTGCTACAGATCATGGACAACTACGGGATCTCGCAGGCGTTCACGTTCTGCATGGACGAGCCCGACCGGCATCCGGCCTTCAGCGCGGCCAACGACCGCACGCAAGCGTGGACGGCGGAGACGGGCGGCCGGCTGATCCCGTTCGTGCGACTCGACCTCGCGGAGTCGCCGATCGAGGAGGCGGAGCGCTCTCTCGACCTCGGTGCGCGGGGCATCAAGCTCCATCCGCGGGCGCAAGGCTTCCTGCTCACCGACGAGCGTCTGGAGCCGGTGTTCGCGCTTGCCGCCGAGCGCCGTGTGCCGATCCTCATCCACGGCGGTCGGGGACTGCCCCCGATCGCGGCCGGCCTGGCGCGTCTGGTCGACCGCCATCCGGAGGCCGAGTTGATCATCGCCCACGCTGGCATCGCCGACATGGCAGGGCTCGCACACGTGTTCGGCTCGCGCGCAGGTGTGTTCTTCGACACGTCGGCCTGGAGCCCCGTCGACCTGCTCGACTTCTACCGGCAGGTCTCGCCTCAGCAGGTGCTCTACGCCTCCGACTACCCGTATGGGCAGCAGCCGAGCTCGCTGCTGATCGCCGTGCGCACGGCGCGCGCCGCCGGCTTCGACGACCAGCAGCTGCGCGACATGCTCTACGGAAACGCCACGCGGATCGCGCTCGGCGATCCGCCGCTCGAGCCCACCCCACCGCGCGGCTCGGAGGTGTTCTCTCAGCCGATGATCTTCGCGCGCATCCACGGCTATCTCTCCATGGCGACGCCGCTGCTCTGGATGCGCCAGCAGGACACGTTCGGCGTCCTCGGGCTCGCCCTCAACGCCTGCGAGGAGCGAAACGGGGCAGCGGAGGTGGAGGAGCTAGAGCAGATCCGCGAGCTGATCGCCTGCGCTCGCGACGTCTGGAGCGAGCTGCCGGACATCGAGGACGAGCGCGACCGCGTGAACACCGTGCGCCTGACCTTCCGACTGCTGCACGTCGCCGACATCGTCGCCGTGACACCGGGTGCCTGAAGTCACGCTGACAGTGAACGGCGAGCAGCGCTCGCTCGAGGTCGAAGGCCGCACGCTGCTCGTCCATGCCCTTCGCAACGGGTTGGGGCTGACCGGCGCGCACGTCGGCTGCGACACGAGCCAGTGCGGCGCCTGCACGGTGCTCGTCGACGGCCAGGCGGTGAAGAGCTGCACCGTGCTGGCGCTGCAGGCCGAGGGCAGCGAGGTGACGACGATCGAGGGGCTCGCTCCCGACGGCGCACTCCATCCTGTGCAGCAAGCCTTCGTCGAGCACCACGGCCTCCAGTGCGGCTTCTGCACGCCGGGCGTCATCCTCACGACCATCGATCTCCTGTCGCGTGATGGCCGGCCCGACGAGGAAACGATCCGGCACGCGTTGCGCGGGAACCTCTGCCGGTGTACGGGATACGACTCGATCGTCGACTCGGTGCAGGCCGCGGCGGAGGCGTCGTGATCCCCGCGTCCGTCGACTACATCCGGCCGGCGTCTCTGGAGGAAGCTCTCGACGCGCTCGCCAACACGGACGCGAAGCTGCTCGCTGGCGGCCAGTCGCTCTTGCCAGCGATGAAGCTACGCATCGCGCGTCCGTCGACGGTGGTCGACATCGGCGGGCTCGGCCTCGACGGCGTCGAGGAACGCGACGGCGAGCTCGCGATCGGCGCTCTCGTCACGTGGAGCGGGCTCATGCGAGCGCGGGCGCTCCAGCGACCGGCCTTCAACGCGATCGCAGAGTGCGCGGCCGGTATCGGCGACCTCCAGGTGCGAAACCGCGGGACGATCGGGGGCAGCCTCGCTCACGCCGATCCGGCGTCGGACATGCCTGCGGTGTTGCTCGCGCTGGGCGCGCAGCTCCGGCTTCGGTCGGCCGGCGGCGAGCGCACGATCGACGCAGCGGAGCTCGCGCTGGGTCCGTTCACGACGACGCTCGCCGACGGGGAGCTGATCACGGAGGTTGCGATTCCCGCCCCGCCGAGCGGCTCCGGATCGGCGTACGCCGCGGTGGAGCACCCGGCCTCCGGCTTCGCGCTCGCGGGCGCAGCGGCGCTCGTTACGGCGGACGACCAGCAGCGTGTCGCCCTCACCGGCGTCGCAGCCACGCCTTTCGTGCTCGAAGGCGACATCGAGGACGCGGAGCTGTTCGGCGACCGCTTCGCGCCCGTCGAGTACCGCCGCCAGCTGGCAAGGACGCTCGTCGCGCGCGCCGTCGAGCTCGCCCAGGAACGTGCAAAGGAGGATGCGAAGTGACGGACGTCATCGGTGCTCCACGCCCCAGGGTCGACGCGCCCGAGAAGGTGACAGGGCAGACGCGCTTTGCCGCCGACGGCTACATCCACGGCCTGCTGCACGCCCGCCTCGTCCTCTCCACCGAGGCGCACGCGCTCATCGAGCGCATCGATGCCGCGGGCGCGCTCGAGGTTCCCGGCGTCGTCGCGGTGCTCACCGCGGCCGACCTGCCCACGGCGACGGAGGGAACAGACCGCACCGCCGAGCCGCTCGCCCGCGAAGAGGTGATCTTCGCCGGCCAGCCGGTGGCGATGGTCGTCGCGGAGACCGAGGCCGCCGCCGAGGACGGCGCGGAGCTCGTGTCGGTCGAGTACGAGACGCTCGAGGCGATCCTCGACCTCGAGGCAGCCATGGAGCCTGGCGCCTGTCTTGCCCGCCGGGTCGAGGAGGGGACGCACAGCGGGGATCTCGAGTCGATCCACGCCGGCACCGATCACGGGCAGCAGGACGAGGATCAGGAGCAGCACTCCGGCAACGTCCTCGACCAGGTCCACAGGTCACACGGCGACGCGGCGGCCGCCATCGCCGGAAGCGACGTCGTCGTCTCGGGAACGTTCCGTACGCCGTGGGTGTACCAGGCGTACATCGAGCCGCAGGCCGCGACCGCGTGGCTCGAGCCGGACGGGACGCTCGTCGTCTCGGTCGCCACCCAGGGCTCCTTCGTCAGCCGCAGCGAGCTCGCTCGGGCGTACGGGCTGCCGCTCGAGAAGATCCGGATCCACGCCGAGCCGCTCGGCGGCGCGTTCGGCGGGAAATTCGCGCTCGTCGAGCCTCTCGCGGGCGGTGCGACGCTTGCGCTTCGCCGGCCGGTACGCCTCGCGATGACCCGGCAGGAGGACTTTGCGGCGACGAACCCCGCGTCTGCCCAGATAACGGAGCTGGAGATCGGCGCGCGCAGCGACGGCACGCTCACCGGCCTGCGAGCGCGCATGCTCGTCGACCGCGGATCGAACGCGGGCTGGGGCGTGGAAGGCATCACCTCGCTGCTCGTGACTGGCCCGTACCGTTGGGACGGCTGGGACGTCAAGAGCTACGGCGTGCAGACGAACCGCTTCACGTTCGGCGCTTACCGCGGGCCGGGGGCGCCGACCGCCGCGTTCGCGGTCGAATCGTTGCTCGACCAGATCGCCGCCGAGCTCGGGCTCGACCCTGTCGAGCTGCGCTTGAAGAACGCCTGCATCGAGGGCGACCGGGGCATGACCGGCCCGGTGCCGACCTTCGGCGCAGTCGAAGTACTCGAGGCGACTCGCGACCATGCGCTCTGGCAACGGCGCGACGGTCTCCCCGAGGACGAGGGAATCGGCGTCGCCGCCGGCTACTGGCCGGGTGGCAACGAGCCCGCGGCGGCGGTGTGTCGTGTGGACACCGACGGGACGATGACGGTCGTCACGTCGGCCGTGGACATGACGGGGGTGAACACCGGCTTCGCGACGATCGCGGCAGCCGCCTTCGGACTGCCTCCGGAGAAGGTGCGCGTCGTCGCGGCCGACACGTCCTCCGGACCCTACGCGGGCGCCAGCGGTGGCTCGAAGGTCACGTACACGGTCGGCCGTGCCGTGCAGCGCGCGGCCGAAGCGGCGCGCGACAAGCTGCTCCAGGCTGCGTCCGAGGAGCTCGAGATCGGGCCCGGGGACCTCGAGGTGGTGGACGGCGTCGTCCGAGCCGTCGGCGCGCCCGACCGTTCGATCTCCGTCGAGGACATCGCGAAGAAGACGCTCCGCTTCGGCGGCCGCCACGAACCTGTCGAGGGGCACGGTGGCTCAGCGCAGACGAGCCTCGCGCCGTCCGTTTCCGCCCACATCGCCCACGTGAGGGTCGACCGCGAGACGGGCGAGGTGCAGCTGCTCGGCTACGCGATCGTCCAGGACGTCGGCAAGGCGCTGAACCCCGCGCTCGTCGAGGGGCAGATGCGCGGCGGCGCCGCGCAGGCGATCGGCTGGGCGCTCTACGAGGAGCTCGTCCACGACGACGAGGGCCAGCTCTTGTCGGGCTCGTTCCTCGACTACGCGATCCCGACGGCCGACCGCGTCCCGCCGATCGACACGGTGATCGTCGAGGTCCCGGCGCCGGATGGGCCCTTCGGCGCAAAGGGGATCGGGGAGGCGCCCGTGGTGCCCGGGCCGGCGGCGATCGCCAACGCGATCCACGCCGCGACGGGCGTGCGCCTCCGCGAGTTGCCGATGACGCCCCCGCGCGTCTGGGCAGCGCTCAACGACGGGCATTGATCGCCGCGGTCGTCCTCGCCGCAGGCGAGGCAAGTCGCTTCGGGTCGCCGAAGCAGCGCCTGATGCTCGCAGACGTGCTCGCGGCCGTTCGCGCGAGCTCCGTCGACGAGGTGATCGTCGTCGAAGGCGCGTACGAGCTGGAGACGGACGCCCGCGTCGTACGCTGCGACGAATGGTCGCGCGGAATGGGGGCGTCGCTGCGCTGCGGGCTGGAGGCGCTGCCGGAGAACGCGGAGGCTGCTGTCGTCGTCCTCGCGGACGGCCCCGACCTGGCACCGGCAGCCATCGACCGCGTCGTCGCATCGTGGGAGGAAGGCGCCGGCCCCGTGATCGCGGCAAGCTACGGCGGCGTCCGCGGGCACCCGGTGCTGCTTGCGCGATCGGCGTGGACCGACGTGCCGGAAGAAGGCGCCCGCGCGCTCGACCCGGTGCTCGTCCCATGCGACGACCTCGGCGCGCCGGGCGACGTGGACTACCCCGACGACTTGAAGCTCAGACGTCCGGGAGCCTGAGCGCCACGAGCTTCGCCTTCAGCTCCGGCGACATCTCTTCCTGACAGGCCTTCTTCACGTACACCCGCAACTCCGACTCGAACTCGTAGCGTTTCCGGCAGTAGCCGCAGCTGTCCAGATGCGCCTCGGCCTCGGCGTGCTCCGCGGCCGTCAGCTCGCGGTCGAGGTAGGGCTGCATGACCTCCTCGCAGTGGTCGCAGCTGCACTCGCCGAGTTCGCCCATTACGAATCTCCCACCTTTTCGGCCAGCTCTCGCTTGAGGATACGCCTACCACGATGCAGGCGGGACATGACGGTGCCGACCGGAATGTCGAGAATCTGCGCCGCATCGGCGTAGGTGAAGTCGCCGATGTCGACGAGGACGATCACGTCGCGGAAGTCGTGAGGGACGGCCGAGAGCGCGCCGACGATGTCGTCCTGGGATAGTCGGTCGTCGATGCGCTCGACGTCCGAGCGGCTCCCGCCGGCCTGCTCCATGCGGTTGTAGAGGAAGTAGTCGCCTTCCTCGAGCGGTTGCGGGTCAGGCTGACGCTGAAGACGGCGGCCGCGGTCGATGTTGAGGTTGGTGAGGATGCGCAGAAGCCAGGCGCGCATGTTCGTGCCGGGCGTGTACGACTGCCAGCTGCGAAACGCTCGGGCGTACGTCTCTTGAACGAGGTCTTCGGCCTCTTCGCGAGAAGAAACGAGACGTCGGGCGACGCGATAGACCTGGTCTGCGAGCGCAAGCGCTTCCTCCTCGAAACGGACGCGGTCACGGGCTTCCGCAGCCAGCTCTCGTGGTTCGGATTGGCGCTCCTCTGCCATCCGGCCACCCTATCCCAGCCGCGGTGTTACGAAGTGGGGAACGCCGCGGCGCCGGTCTCCATTCCCGCCGGCCGCTCGTGGAACCCGGCCTGCCCCATCTTCGCAACGAGCTCCGCACGTGACGTCAGCCCCTCGTCCCACGTCAGCGTGACGTCGCCCATGAGGCTCGCGGTCGCCGACTCGAGACCTTCATGGCCTGTGAGGGCGGCAGCGAGCCGGTTGACGCAGCGCTCGCAGCGGATGCCGGAGACGGTGATCGTCTGGGTCGTCACGCGGCGGATGCTAGCTCGCGCAGGGCCGCCGCCGGACCGAGCTCGAGCTGGCGCTCGGCCTCCGGTCGCGCACTCAACACTCGGTGGGCGAGCGGGCTCGGCCGGACGAGCTCCGCGAGAGCGGCCACCTCCGAGGGTTCCGGCGCCCGGCGAGCTGCGTCTGCTCGGCGACGCGCGTAGAACGCGCGGTCGTACGGCTGTGGCTCGTCGTCCATGACAGCCGCTACGAGCTCCCGCACGATCGCGGCGAGGCCGGCCGACCGCCTGACGTCCGTCTGCTGATCCATGACGCGAACCTCGAGCGTGCCGTGCTCGGGACGGGGCCAGGCGTCCCAGTGGCGGCGCGTCTCGTCGCCCTGTGTTGCTCTCTCCCACGCATCCCAGTCGGGCAGGAGCGGAGGCGTGCCCCCTGTCGGCATCTGGAGCAGCCGCTCGGCGCGGGTCGAGCGCAGTCCCGTCGCCGCTCCCTCGACGTACGGAGAATTGGCCGAGAGCGCGAGCAGCGTCGGCAGCCACGGCACGACCGCTTCGAAGGCACGAAGGGCGGTGTCCGCGTCGGGCAGCGCGACGTGGATGTGGAGGCCGCAGACGAGCTGCGCGTACAGCTGGTCGCCGAGCTCTTCGCGCAGCCGCTCGTAGCGCGGCAGGGGCACCAGCGGCTGACCCTCTCCGCGCGCGAGCGGATGCGTCCCGGTCGCGATCACCATCGCCCCGACCGTGGCCGCGCGCTCGTGAGCGACCATCCGCAGCCGTTCGAGCTCGGCGAACGCCTCCTCAGGCCCGCGGCAGATGGGCGTCGTCGTCTCGACCAGGCAGGCGAAGAGCTCAGGCTTGAGCCGGGCGTCGGGCTCGGGCACCACCTGCTCGAAGACCGGCGCAGTGTCCAGCATCTCGGCGTCGATGAGGAACAGCTCTTCCTCGACGCCGATCGACAGCGGCGGCGCGCTCCCCCACGTCACTCGGGACGGACTGCGTGCACGGGACGGCCGACGGCCTCCCAGGCGTAGTACGACGCGCTCGGCCCGAACGACGGCTCGTACTCGACGATGCGCGGGTTCCGTCCGACACGCTTCGCGCGCTCGGCATGCCTGAGGAGGTTCGGGTCGTCCCGCTCCTCCCACACGAGGATGAGGTGCGCCGCAGTCATGAAATCGGCGACGAAGACACAGCCGTCCGCCGGGCACGGAAACGGATCCGTGCGCACGCACGACCAGCCTGCGTGATCGCCCGCATCGTCCTCGTGCCAGAGCTCCTCCTCTTCGACAACGAGCTCGAGCTCACCCAGTCGTGGATCGACCACGCACCAAGGCTAGAGAAAACACAAAGGCCCCCGGCAGGCTGGGGGCCTTTGTCTGGTACTCCGCCGCGCCGTGGCGACTCGGCTGGCGGTGCGGCCCCACACCGGGCGGGGCCGATCTGGACGGCTACCCGGAGGGAGAGGAAGGTCGCCGTCCAAGCTTGACTGCAATGGACTTCTTGGTTTCTCCGCGATAGATCTCGAGCATCACGGTGTCTCCGGGCTCGAGCTCGGAGACGACGTCGCGCAGGCTAGCGAGGTCAGTGACCGGCTGCCCATTGGCCTTGACGATGATGTCGCCGCCGAGCGTGTAGCTCTCGCCCGCGACGGTCACCTCGGTCTTGCCGGCTTTGACTCCCGCCTTGGCGGCGCCGCTGCCGGCCTGTACCTCTTCGACGATGACGCCGCGCTGCACGGGAAGACGGAACTGCTTGGCCACCTGTGGCGTCAGCTCCTGAGCGATAACGCCGATGGCCGCGTGCTCAATCTTGCCGTTCTCGATCAGCTGGCCGGCGACCGTCTTCACGGTGTTCGACGGGACGGCGAAGCCGACGCCGACGTTCCCGCCGTTAGTGCCTGGCTCGATCTGTGCGTTCACGCCGATGACCTCGCCCTTGGCGTTGATGAGCGGACCACCCGAGTTGCCGTGGTTGATCGGTGCATCCGTTTGGATTACGTGGTCGATCGCGTACTGGTTCGGCGCCTCGATCTGGCGCTGCATGGCGCTGACGATGCCGGCCGTCACCGTTCGCGACAGGCCGAACGGGTTGCCGATGGCGACGACGGAGTCGCCGACCTGGACGTTGTCGGAATCGCCGAGCGTGAGCGCGGTCAGGGCGCTCGCGCTCGTGTTCACCTTCAGGACCGCCAGGTCGGTGGATGGATCAGTGCCGACAACGGTTGCGCTGTGACTCGCGTTGTTCGAGAAGGTGACCTCGATCGACCCGGCGTCCAGCGCGTCGGCGATCACGTGGTAGTTCGTGATGATGTAGCCGGCCTTGTCGAAGACGAAGCCGGAGCCGAGGGCCTGGGGCGCCGAGCCGCTGAAGGGGCTCGACTGCGCGCTACCGGTGGCGGTGATTTGCACGACGCCGGGCGCCGTGCGCTTGTAGATCTCGCCGATCGACAGCGCGTTGTCGTTGGGGCGGAACGTCGTGGGTTGGGAGGTGTTCTCGACCGTGACCTCTCGCACGGTCACGGTGCTCGTGTCGTCAAAGCTGCCGAGCGCGTATGCGCCTCCGAGCGCCAGCGCGGCGCCGGCCACGCCGGCGACAGCGGCGGCGAGGAAGGGGAGAAGTCGACGGGAGTTGTCCATGCCGGTGTTCTACCCAGAGTGGCTTAAAGCACCCGTTGAAGACTGTTAAGGCTCGGTTGCGTGATAGCTTCGCCTCCGTGGAGGGCTACGCGTTCAGCTCGCTCAACGAGCTCGGCGAGGGCTATGGGTTCCGCAAGATCCGGCAGGCGTTGGGGGTCGAGGCGTTCGGCGTCAACGCGGTCGTAATGCCACCCGGCTACGAGGGCTTCTACCACTATCACGACGAGCAGGACGAGCTCTACTTCATCCACGCGGGGACTGCGCGGGTCGAGGTCGGCGACGAGACGCGCGAGCTCGGCCCCGGCGGCCTGTTTCACGCCCAGGCGGCGACGCCGCGGCGAGTGTCGAACGGCGGCGACGTCGATCTCGTGATGTTCATCGTCGGCGGGAAGGGCGGCTACGTGGGCCGCGACGGGCAGATGGTCGACCCTGCCGACATCGAGCGCCGGGCCGCGTTCGGCAGCAGCCCCAGTAGCAACGGTTAGGAGAGGCTGACGAAACAGTGACTGTGCCGCCAGAACGCACGGGATCGCCGCGCTTCGGTGTCCTCGGTCGCCCACGTACTTCTTTCAGTACGCGGGCTGCCTGCGTCCGTGCAGCGCGACGCCCGGAGCGCCCTGGCGACGAGCACCGGTCCACCAGGCCCTCCTAGGTTGGCCGCAGAGGTTCCCGCGATCGCGCTCGAGGAGGCGGCGCGCGTGCACGAGCGCGCGCGGGCCGAGCTCGACCTCCTGCTCGCCGACCTCGCCACATGGGTGGACGTCGACACGCCCGGCGGCGACTACGAAGCCCTCGACGGTCTCGCGCGCGTGCTCGCCCTCGTGGCCGAGCGCTACGGCCTCGAGCCCGAGCTCATCGAGACGCCGGGCGGGCTCGCATTCCACGCGACGCTCCGTGGCTCGGGCGGGGCACGGGTCGCGCTGCTCGGCCACCACGACACGGTCTTCCCACTTGGCACCGCGGCTGGGCGTCGGTTTCGTAGGGACGAGAGCCGCTGCCACGGACCTGGGGTCGCCGACATGAAGGGCGGCGTCGCCGTCGCGCTACACACTGCCCGCATCCTTGCCGAAGGGCCACGGCCGTTCGGATTGCTAGAGGTGGTGTCCGTGCCCGACGAGGAGTCGCGGAGCGGCGGCCCGCCGTCGGGGGGCCGGCTGCTCGGCATGGACGCAGTGCTCTGCCTGGAGTGTGGGCGGCCGGGCGGAGAGGTCGTCTCCCGGCGCAAGGGCGCTCGCTGGTTCCGGATCCACGCAACGGGTCGCGCCGCCCATGCCGGCGAGGCGCCCGACGAGGGACGGAACGCCGCAATCGCGCTCGCGCACGAGGCGTTGCGGATCGGCAAGCTTCACCGGGCTCGAGAGGAGCTGACACTTCAGATCACGGGCTTCGACGCCGGTGAGGGCCTCAACACCGTGCCCAGCTCGGGCTCGCTGACGGCCGACCTTCGCGCGTGGACCGATGCCGACATCACGTGGGCACTCGAGCAAGCGATCGCGTACGGCGACCACGACGGCGTCGAGCTGTCCTACGAGGATCTCGGCGGCCCGCCGCCCCTCGAGCGTACGGACCGGGTCGGGCGGCTCGCCGAGACGGCGATCGCGCTCGGCGCAGAGCTCGGCCACGTGTTCGGAGAGACGTCGGCCGGCGGCGTCTCCGACGGCTCGTGGGCAGCCTCGCAGGGCCTTCCCATCCTCGACGGTCTCGGACCGGTGGGCGGCGAGGACCACACGCCGTGGGAGTACATCGAGACGGCGAGCATCGCGCCGCGCTGCGGCGTCGTCGCCGGCCTCGTGGCCGCGGTCGACGCCGGATTGCTCGACTAGCCGCCGGCGGCTTCCGCGCGGCGCATACCGAACATCGCCCAGAAGGCGAATACGATCGCGAGGCAGAACGCGGCGCCGAAGGCGACCGCGACGTACTCCGGCGCACCAGAGATGAGGCTGCGGCCGGCCTCGAGCAGATACGTGACGGGGTTGGCCGTGGCGACGGCGTGGATCCAGCCCGACAACAAGGCAAGCGGCACATACACCGGTGCAAAGAAGAGGACGAGGAAGACCGGCATCTGCATGAGCGGGCCCGCCTGGAGCGACCGGAACCTCGTCGCAATGCCGGCCGCCCAGCACAGCGCGCAGATGTTGACCAGCAGCGCCAGGGTGAACAGGGCGACGACGTCGACGCCCGAGCCGAGCACGTCCATGCCGAGCGCGAGCGCGACGGCAACGAGTACCGCCGCCGTCACCGCCCAGCGCACGACCGCCGCCATGCCGTAGCCGACGATGATCGCGCTCCGGTGCGGCGCGGCGAGCATCAACCTCCGCGAGAACCCGTACTCGAAGTCGCGGGCGATGCCGAAGCCGGTGAATACGCCGCCGAACGCCGCGGACTGGAGCAGCACGAAGACGAACTGGAACGCTGTGTAGCCGGCGGGGAAGTCGAACCCGGGCAGACCCGACAGCTGCGAGAGGCCTCCCACGAAGGCCGTGAAGAAGAAGAGCGGAAACGCGATCGACGGGATGAGGATGTTCGGCGTCGTCAGCGCGTTGTGTGCGGTCCGCCAGGCCACCGCCAGCGCAACCGACCGGTACGCGTGCCAGATGCCGCGGCTCACGTGCGCGCCATCCTCACCCGCAGCGCGTGCGACGCGACCACCGTGGAGACGACGATCAGCGCGATCGCCACCGAGAAGCCGAGCGCGAGCGCCTCGAGGTTCCAGCCGGTGATGATGAGGCTGCGCACGGCCTCGATGAGGTACGAGACGGGGTTGATCGTCGCGATCGTCCGGAACCACTCGATCTCCATGAGGTTGCGAGGGGCGTTCATCGACGACATGAAGAGGAAGATGAAGAGCACGGGGAACAGCGCCTGGATCGCCTCGCCGGAGCCGGTACGAAGAGCCATGAACGCGCCGAGCATCCCGAATCCGGCCGCGATAAGCGTGGCGAGGACGAGGATGACGACGACTCCCGCAGGACCGGACGAGATCTCGACGCCGAAGAGGAGCGCGCAGCAGAGGTAGAAGACCGACTGCACGAAGCCCATGACGATGACGCCGGCGAGGTGGCCGGCTAGCAGCGCGCTCCGCCGCATCGGCGTCAACGCAAGGCGGTTGAGGAAGCCGTTCTGGATGTCCCGCGCGAGGTCCGTCCCCGCGTTCATGGTCGCGAATAGGGCGCCCTGGATGAACGGCACGGCGACGGCGAAGGCAAGGAACGAGTCGGTCGGGAAGCCCTGGAGCGCGGTCGACGGCCGGAGGCCCGCCGCGTTGACGGCCACGAGCATCGTCGGGAAGAGCAGCGGCGGAAAGACGTACGCGGGCTGGCGCAGCGTGCGGACGATGCTGCGCCTCGCGAGGCTCTGGACCTGCGTGCGGTTCACGAATGGACGGGTTCGGGCTGCTCGGCGCCAGCGCCCTCGAGCGTTCGCCCCGTCTTCGCGAGGAAGACGTCGTCGAGGCTCGGTGCGTGCAGCTGGATGTGGTCGACGTGGATGTCGGCCGCGTCGAGCGCGCGCACGACGTCGGCCAGTCCGTACTCATCTCCCGTCAACCGCACGGCGCATGACTTCGGCGACACCTGCGTCAGCTCTCCGAACTGCTCGAGGATCCGCGCGAGCTGCGGGCGCTGCTCGGGATCGGCGGGGATCGCCTCCACGGTCGGGTGCCCGATCTGCGCCTTCAGCTCGCTGGGCGTGCCTTCGGCCACGATGCGTCCGTGGTCGATGATGCCGACGCGGTTCGCGAGAACATCGGCCTCCTCGAGGTACTGCGTCGTGAGGAAGACCGTGACGCCGTCCTCCTGCGCGAGCCGCCCCACCTCGGCCCAGAGGGCGGTTCGGGACTGCGGGTCGAGGCCGGTCGTCGGCTCGTCGAGGAAGAGGACGCGGGGCCGATGGACGAGCGCGAGGGCGAGATCGAGTCGCCGCTTCATCCCGCCCGAGTACGTGCGCACCTTGCGATCGGCGGCCGCCTCGAGCCCGACGCGCTCGAGCAGCTCGTCCGATCGCTGTTGTCGTTCCGTCCCCGAGATGCCGTGCAGAGCCGTCTGCAAGCGCAGGTGCTCGCGCCCGGTGAGCAGCGGGTCTAGGGCGGCCTCCTGCAGCGCGGCGCCGATCGCCGCTCGCACCTTCGGGCCCTCCTTGACGACGTCGAAGCCGGCGACCCGTGCGCGGCCGTCGGTCGGCGGCAGCAGCGTCGTGAGCATGTGGACCGTAGTTGACTTGCCCGCACCGTTCGGGCCCAGGAAGCCGTAGATCTCACCTTCCGCGACCACGAGGTCGATCCCGTCGACCGCGCGGACCTCCTTGAACACGCGGACGAGCCGCTCCGCCTCGATGCCGTACGCCACCTTCCGACTCTAGCTACGTGCTGCGTGGTGCTCGCGGGCGGAGGCGACGAGCTCCTCGAAGAGGCGGAGGTCGTCGCCGTCCTCTGGGTGCCAGAGCACTCCGAGCGCAAAGCGGTGGCCACGTGCCTCGAGCGCCTCGACGGTCCCGTCGTCGGCGCGCGCAACCACCTGGAGCCCCTCTCCCAGCCGACCGTAGCCCTGGTGATGGTGGGAGGAGACGTCGATCTCGTCTCCGACGATCGCGTGCAGCTGCGAGCCTGGGTCGACCGCGACGACGTGCCTCGAGAACACACCGGGTGTCTCCTTGTGTCCCTCGTGGCCGACCAGGTCGGGAACGTGCTGCTCCAGATCGCCTCCGAGCGCGACGTTCAGCACCTGGGAGCCGCGGCAGATCGCGAGCACGGGCAAGTCACGCTGAAGCGCCGCCGTCAGCATGGCGATCTCGGCGCGATCACGCTCGGGGCGGACGTTGTTGGTCTCCGGATGGGGCTCGGCGTCGTAGAGCGCGGGGTCGAGGTCGGGGCCGCCGGTGAAGACGAGGCCGTCGAGCACATCGAGCGTCTCGTCGACCGCGTCGGCCGACGGCGGCACCAGCAGAGGCCTGCCGCCCGCCTCCTCGACCTTCGTGACGTACGCCAGCGGAGCGAGCGCAGCAGGCACCTTCCAGACGCCCCAGCTCGCGTCTTCGGCGTACGCTGTGATGCCGATGAGCGGCCGCATCGTCACGGCATTCTCGCTGATCGTCCTAGCCCTCGGCCTCGCCGGCTGCGGCGGCGACGATGGGGAGACGACGACCTTCGACACCGACACGACGATCACGACGACGCACGAGACCACGACCACTGCGACGACGACCGAGGAGACGACGAGCCTCCGGGTCTACCTCCTCCTCGACGGCAAGGTGCAGCCGGTCGCCCGGGAAGTGCCGAAGACCGTGGCAGTGGCGCGGGCGGCGCTGGACGAGCTCGCTAAGGGACCAACGACATCCGAAGACGAGCTCGGTCTGACCTCTGACGTGGCAACGCCGATCCCCACGATCGTCATCGAGCAGGGCGTGGCGAAGGTCGACGGCGACGTCAGTGGCGCCGGGCTCGCGCAGGTCGTCTACACCCTCACCCAGTTCCCCACCGTCAAGCAGGTGGAGATCGGCGGCAAGCGCTATACGCGCAAGTCGATGGAGGACTTGACGCCGGCCATCCTCGTCGAGTCGCCGCTCCCGTTGGAGGAGGTGTCCAACCCGATCCGCGCGCGAGGCACCGCCAACACGTTCGAGGCGAACTTCCAGTACGAGCTCGTCGACCCGGCCGGAAAGGTCGTCGACGAGAACTTCGTCACGGCGACATCCGGCAGTGGCACGCGCGGCACATTCGAGTTCACGACGAAGCCGTACACGGGCAAGGCCGGCAAGGGTGAGCTCGTCGTGCTCGAGCTCTCGGCGAAGGACGGCTCGCGGATCAACGAGGTCCGCATCCCACTCCAGCTGCAGCCGTAGCTACTCGATCCCCTCGGCGTAGATCTTGCGGACGACGTCCTCGATCTCCGGCTCGTGGAGCTCGAGATCGCGAACCGGCGCTGCGGCCGTCACCGCCGCGGTCAGCCACGCGGCGCTCGTCTCGTCGCGGTGGAACGCGAGCCACTGCCGCGCACCCTCGACGCGAATCACCCTCGCGCCGTCCACGGCCAGCGGGTCGCGCGGCTCTTCGAGGTCGACGACGAGCACGCGCTCTCCGCCGTACCGCTGCTTGAGCGTCTCCAGGTCGCCGTCGTAGATGAGGCGGCCGTGGTCGATGACCAGGAGGCGCGAGCAGAGTCGCTCGATGTCGTCGAGGTCGTGCGTCGTCAGGAGCACCGTCACACCACGCTCCCCGTTCACCTCGACCAGGAACTCCCGCACCCGTTCCTTCGCCACGACGTCGAGGCCGATCGTCGGCTCGTCGAGGAGGACGATCTCCGGGTCGTGGAGCATCGCCGCCGTCAGCTCGCCGCGCACGCGCTGGCCGAGCGAGAGCTGACGCACGGGCGTGTGGAGGAAGTCGTCCAGGTCGAGCACCTCGCGAAAGCGCTCGAGGTTCTCCCGGTACCGCTGCTCGGGCACCTTGTAGATGTGGCGCAGGAGTTGAAAGGAGTCGAGGAGCGGGAGATCCCACCAGAGCTGGATGCGCTGGCCGAACATCGCGCCGATTCGCCGGGCCAGCTGGATGCGCTGCCGCGACGGCTCGAACCCCGCCACGGTGATCCGACCCGACGACGGGACGAGGATGCCGGTCAGCATCTTCACGGTTGTCGATTTCCCGGCGCCGTTGGGCCCGATATAGCCGACGAGCGAGCCGGCCTCGATCTCGAAGCTGATGTCGTCGACGGCGCGCACGACCGTGCGCTCCCGGCGAACGCGGCCCCGCCTGCGCCGGACGACGAACGTCTTCTCGGCGCTCTCGACCTCGATCTGCGCCACAACGAGAGTCTGGCGGAACATCGACTATGTCGTCCTTGACGCGCTGGATCGCCCCGAGGCGGCGTTTTCGGTCGCCCACGTACGCTCCGCCTGCTGCGGGTACGCGGGCTCCCTGTGTCCTTGCCTCGGAACGACCAGCGCATCCCGACGACGAGCGACGCCCCGCCAGACTCTCCTAGCCGCCCGCGCTCCGGTAGTGACGCACTGCGAAGCGCCAGACGTATCCGGCAACGAAGGCCGCGACGACCGCGACCGCCGGCGAGGCGAAAGGCACCCAGTCGGGCGCTCCCAGCGGATCGGGCTTGTCGAGGATGTAGAGCGCCGGGAAGTAGGCGACGAAGGCCATCGGGAGCACCACCGTCACCAGGCGCTGAAGCCAGTTCGCGTAGACGTCGATCGGGTACTGCGACAGAAAGCCGCCGGCGTCCGTGGCCGCGCTCGTCGCCTCGCGTCCCTCGACGGCCCAGAAGACGATGGTGATCGCGGCCACCCAGACGGCGCAGAAGATCGCGGCGCCGGCGACGACTGCCACGACGACCATGGCCAGCCGACTCGCCGTCCACTCGACGTCGAGCGCGACCGTCGCGTACACGAGCACCGTCGTCGCCTGCGCGAGCCTCCCGATCTGTCGAATCCGGAAGTCGGAGGCGATCACCTGGAGCAGCGAGCCCCGCGGCCGGATCAATACGAGGTCGAAGTTCCCGTCCCGGATCAATTGGGACAAGAGGTCCAGGTGCCCCACCGCGAGCTCGGCCAGGGCGAACGCCACTCCGGAGATGCCGTAGAGAAGCGCGACCTCCTGCACCGTCCAGCCGCCGAGCTGCGGGACATTGTCGAAGATGACGACGATGACGAGGAAGTCCAGGAAGGTCACGAGGAACACCCCGACCACATCGAGCGCGAATGACGTCCGGTACTGCCACTGGGCACGAACGCGAGCCGACACGAGCCGGACATAGAGCGACAGCGACTCAGCCACCTTGCACGACCAGCTTTCGGGTCCCCCGCTGGAACGTCGCGTAGCAGGCGGCGAAGAGCACGAGCGCCCAGAAGAGCTGGATCGCGAGCGTTGCGAGGAGCTCAGCTCCCGTGGTGTAACCAACGAAGACGTCGATCGGGAGCTGGATCATGCTAGGGAACGGCGTCAGGTACGCAAGCGTCTGGAGCCACTCCGGAAAGAACCTCACCGGGATGTACAAGCCGGAGAGGAACGCCAGCACCACGAGCGCGATTCGCATCACGCCGCGGTAGTCGAGGAGCCAGAACGCCGAGAGGTTGTAGAGGAAGTGGAAGGCGAAGCTCACGGCTACCGCGAGCGCGATGCTCGCGAGGAACACGCCCCACACGAGCGGATTGCGAGGCGTAACGAGATCGAAGACGAGAGCGCCGACGATGAACGGGGGCAGGCCGCGATAGAGCACGTGATACAGCGCGCGCCCGTAGTCGAAGGCCAAGCCGGCGCGAAGCGGATGCACGGGGCGGATGAGGTCGGTCGCGACGTCTCCACGGCGAATGCGCTCAGCGAAGTCCGTGGATCCGAACACGCTGACGGCGGCCAGCATCGCCTGCGTGAGCCAGACGTACGTGAGCGTCTCGGAGGCGCCGTAGCCGCCGATCTCGTCGCGGGTGTCGTACATCGCGAGCAGGACGTACGCCTGGATGAACCCGAAGACGGTGTTCGTGAGGATGCCCGCCCAGGTCGCCGCCGGATACGCGGCGTAGCGGCGGTACCCGCGGCGAGCCAGCTCCCAGTCGAGGCGCACGCGACAGTATCGCGCGGTCTCGTGTTAGCGTCGGCCTGCCGTGGGTCGTGAGATGCCGAAGTGGGAGCGACGCTTCCGCGCGGCGGTTTCCTTGCTGCCGGAATGGTCCCCCCATGCGCCCGAGCGGGCCGCCTATGTGTCGAACGAGGGAGGCATCTGGCAGCTCCACGCGTGGGACGTCACCACGGGCTGGCGCCGGCAGGTCACCGACGAGCCGGTCGGCGTCGTCGACGGTACGCCCACACTCGACGGAGAGGGCGTTCTCTGGTTCCAGGACGAGACCGGGTCCGAAGCCGGGCGCTGGGTCGTCCAGCCGTTCGTCGGCGGTGAGACTAGACCTTTCCTCGAGGGCGCTCCCCACGGCTGGAGCACGGGGTTGGCGCAAGCTCCCGGCATCGTCGCTGCCGCCATCAGTGACAGCTCGGGGTTCCGGATCTACGTCTCGTTGGACGGCGGCCCCGCTACCGAGATCCACCGGTCAGTCGAGTCGCTGATCATCGGCAGCGCCGAAGACGGTGGCTTTCTCCTCGGAGGCCTGTCGGCCGACGGGGCGCTCCTCTGCATCGAGCACGCGGAGCACGGAGACTTGATTCATCGCGCTGTGCGCGTGGTCGATCCGCGCACCGGCTCGGCGGTCGGCGAGCAGCTCGACGAAGCCATGACTCTGCGCGCGAAGTGCTGGTCGCCGGTGCCTGGCGACCAGCGGCTCGCAATCGAACACGAGCGTGAGGGGGACGAGCGGCCCGCGATCTGGGACCTCGGGACCGGGGAGCGGCAGGATCTCGAGCTCGAAGCCGAGGGGCCGGTGTTTGTCTCGGACTGGTGGCCGGACGGCACAGCGCTGCTCCTCGTCAATCGACGCGAGGGCCGCGATCGTCTGCTCCGCTTCGACGTGTCGACCGGCGAGCAGCGAGAGCTCTTCGATCGTTCGGGCTTCATCTGGAAGGCGCGCGTCCGGCCGGACGGGAACGTCTGGTTACTGCACGAGCTCGGACACCGCCGGCGACTCGTCGTCGACGGCTCCGGCGCCGAGGTGCTGCAGCTGCAAGGCGAGGAAGCCGCCGCCGGCCGGCCGTACGAGTCCTGGCACTTTGCGAACCCGCACGGGCAGCGCGTCCACGGCTTCTACGTGACCCCCGACGACTCGGGCGGGCCGTTCCCGATCGTCATGCTCGTCCACGGCGGGCCGACCTCGCTCGACACGGATCGCTGGCAGCCCGACGTCCAGGCGCTCGTCGACACCGGCTTCGCGGTCGCGATGGTCAACTACCGCGGCTCCACCGGCTACGGGCGCGAGTGGCGCGACGTCCTCATCGGCAACATCGGCGGCCCCGAGTTGGAGGACGTCAACGCCGGCCTGCGCAACCTGGTCGACCAGGGGATCGCAGATCCGCAGCGGGCCGTCATCGCGGGCTACTCGTGGGGTGGGTACGTGGCGCTGCTCGAGCTCGGGAAGCACCCCGACCTGTGGCGATGCGGCGTTGCAGGCGTCCCTATCGGCGACTACGCGGCGGGCTATGAGGATCTCTCGCCTCTGCTGCAGGCATACGACCGGGCGCTGCTCGGAGGGCTCGAGCCGAAGGACGTGCCCGGGCTCATGGCCGATCGCAGCCCGATCAACTTCGCAGACGACGTTCGCGCGCCGGTGTTCTTCATCATCGGCGAGAACGACAGCCGCTGCCCGATCAGGCAGGCGATGCTCTACGTCGAGAAGCTCGCGGCCCGAGATCACCCCTACGAGGTGTACGTGTTCGCGACAGGGCACGGTTCGTACGACGTCGACGAGCGCGTCAAGCAGGTGCGGATGATCCTCGAGTTCCTCGCCCGGAACGTGCCGGGCGTCGAGCAGCCGGCCGGCTGACGATCGGCGCGCGACCGACCGGCTAGCCTCGCGCGGTGTCCGCCGTCCTGCTCGCGCTCACCTCGGCCGTCCTTTTCGGCTCGATGGCGGTGGCGCTCGTGTTCGCCTTCCGGCGCTCGTCCGACGCGGAGGCGGGCGCACTCGTCACGGGGCTCGTGGCGCTCGTCGTCACGGGAGGCTTCGCCCTCGCGTCGGGCACCGCGAGCGGTGACATCTGGCCGTTCCTCCTGACCGGGCTCTTCGCACCGGGCGCATCGCAGTTCCTCTACGTCCGGGCCGTGAAGGAGGTCGGCGCAGCGCGGGCAGCGATCGTCGTCGGCGCGGCGCCGCTCGTCTCCGTGACGCTCGCGCTCGCCTTGCTCGGCGAGCCGCTCGAGGTGCCTCTGCTCCTGGGCGCCGTGCTCATCGTGCTCGGCGGCGCAGCGCTGGCGAGTGAACAGGATCGCCCGGGACACTTCCGGGCGATCGGACTCGCGCTCGCCTTCGGGTCCACCGTCTTCTTCGCGACGCGGGACAACATCGTGCGCTGGCTCGCGGAGGACACAACGGTCGATCCACAGCAGGCAGCGGCGGCCACCGTTCTCGCAGGCAGCGCGCTCATGGCCGGCTGGCTGTTCACCGTTCGCGGCCGGCGAACCGTGCAGGACGTCAGAGACGCCGCTCGGCCGTTTGCCTTGCCGGGGCTGCTGTGGGGCCTCTCGTACGCGACGCTCTTCGAGGCGTTCTACCGAGGGCGTGTCACCGTCGTCAGCCCGCTCGTGGCCACCGAGGCGCTGTTCGGCATCTTGCTGGCGACGCTCATTCTCGGCTCGACCGAGCTCGTGGGACGCCATGTCGTGTTCGGAGCCACGCTCATCGTCGCGGGCGGCATTCTCATCGGGGTGTTCCGGTGATCGTCGCGCACCTCGACCTCGATGCGTTTTTCGCGGCGGTCGAGGAGCTGGAGGACCCTTCCTTGCGACGCGCGCCCCTCGTCGTCGGCGGGAACCCCCACGGCCGCGGAGTCGTGGCGACGGCGAACTACGAAGCCCGCCGCTTCGGCATCCACTCGGCGATGAGCTGCGCGGAAGCGCTGCGCCGCTGCCCGCACGCGGTGTTCGTGCAGCCGAGGCATTCGCTCTATCGCGAGTATTCGCGCGCGGTGTGGGACGCCGTGCGCCACGTCGTGCCGACGGTCGAGCGGACCGGGCTGGACGAGGGGTACCTGGACCTGAGCGACGTCGCGGCGGACTTCCTCCAGGCGCGGCGCGTGGCGGAAGCGGTGCAGGCGGCGGTTCGCGGCGCGACGAGCCTCTCGTGCTCGCTCGGCGTCGCCTCGTGCAAGGTCGTCGCCAAGGTGGCCAGCGACCGGCGTAAGCCGGGCGGCCTGCTCGTCGTCCCGGGCGGGCGCGAAGCTGCCTTTCTCGCGCCGTTCGACGTGCGCATGCTTCCCGGGGTCGGTCCCAGGTCGGAGCAGCGGCTGAGGGGCGCCGGGCTCGAGACGATCGGCCAGCTGGCTGCACTCGACGATGCGGAGCTTCGACGGCTCCTACCCGGCAAGGTCGGCCGTCTGCTGCGCGACAGGGCGCGCGGCATCGATCCACGCAGCCTCGCGGAGTCTGTCGAGCGGATCTCCGCGAGCCACGAGGAGACGTTCGAGCAGGACGTCGGTGACCGCGACGTGCTGCACGCCGAGCTGCGACGGATGTCGGAGCGTCTCGCCGAGTACCTCTCGGGCCGTGGCGAGGCAGCCCGGACGATCACGACGAAGGTCCGCTACCCGGACTTCGCCATCCGCAGCCGTTCGACGACGCTCCCCGCCGGGGTGGACGATGCCGAGACGATCGGCGATGTCGCATGCCAGCTGCTCGACCGGGCGCTCCACGACCGTGCCGGATCGCTGCGCCTCGTCGGCGTCGCCGTCTCCAACATCGAGCCCTTCCGACAGCTCGCGCTCAACGAGCCAGCGTGACCTTGCTGAGCCCGTCGGGCCTGTCCGGGTCGAGCCCTTTCACGCGGGCGAGAGCGCCGGCAAAGAGCTGGCCCGGCAGCACTGACAGGAACGGCGCGAGCAGGGGCAGCGGCGCCTCCGGGACGGCCAGCGTGTACGCGGCACTCTCCACCTCGACCGCGGCATTCCCGCTGGCGACGATCGCCGAGCCGGCAGCTCGCGCGCGCGCACTCGCGTCGAGGACCGCCGGCAGTGCGTGGTCGCGAGACGCAATGGTCCAGACGGGAAAGAGCGGATCGAGGGCGGCGATCGGGCCGTGGACGAGGTCGGTCGCCGTGAAGGGCTCGGCCGCGATGCGGCACGTCTCCTTGAGCTTGAGCGCAACCTCTCGCGCCGTCGCGAACTCGAGGCCCCGTCCGATGACGAACATCCGCCCTACGAACCCGAACGCGCTCGCCGGGCCGTTGACCGCCACAGCGAGGCCCGGGATCACGCCGGCCATCTGGGCGGCGACCTGCTCGAGGCTCGCAGCCACCCGGGCACCCTTCGGCGACGCGCAGCCGGCCAGGAGCGCCAGCGCGGCCAGCTGGTTCGTATACGTCTTCGTCGCCGCAACCGCCTCTTCTGGCCCTGCTTCCAACGGGAGGACGAGGTCGGCCGCGTCACCGAGCTCCGAATCCGGCGTGTTCGTGATCGCGATCGTCAGCGCGCCGTGCCGGCGGGCCGTGACCACGTACTCCACCACGTCGGGCGTCCGGCCCGACTGGGAGAGGGCGACAACCGCCGACCGCTCGAAGTCGACCGATGCGCCGTAGTAGATCGCCAGCGACATCGAATCCCGCATAGCGGTCCATCCGGGCAAGAGCCCGAAGGCGTACATCCCGTAGGAGGCCGCATTGTCCGACGAGCCATGGCCAACGAGCCGCACAACGGAGGGTCGAAGCTGGGCAAGGCGCCGGCCAACCGAGGAGTAGAGCCGCCGCTGCCCAAGGAGCCGCGTGATCGCAGCCGGCTGCTCGCGGATCTCCGAAGCGAAGAGCTCGCCGGGGCCCGGTGGCGAACTTGGACTCGGCTCAGGCAACGCCACTGAGCTCTCCCCCGACGAGTACCCGGTCGATCTCGAGGTTGTCGTCGAGGACGACGACGTCGGCGGGTGCGCCGGAGACGAGACCGTCAGTGTCCGAGAGCCCGACCACCCGGGCCGGCACGGCGGTCGCCGCATCAAGCGCGTCAGCAATCGGCACACCAAGCGCGTGGAGGTTGCGAACGGCTTCGATCATCGTCAGCGAGCTGCCCGCGAGCACGCCGTCCGATCGGCGGGCGACGCCGTCTCGGATCTCCACGTCGAGCCCGCCGAGGCTGTACGACCCGTCACCGTTGCCGGCGCCGGCCATCGAGTCCGTGACGAGGGCGACACGCCCCGCGCCGACGCGCCAGATCAGCTTCGCCGTGTCCGGCGCGAGATGAACCCCGTCGAGAATGACCTGGACGATGACGTCGTCGCGCGCCAGCGCCACCCCGGCGATGCCCGGGTCGCGGTGGCTGAACGGCCGCATCGCGTTGAAGAGGTGCGTGACGGTGCGCACGCCGCGGTCGAACGCCTCGTTCGCCTCGCGTGCGTTCGCGTCCGTGTGCCCGCAGGAGACCGTCACACCACGCCGGTGCAGCTCGGCGATGAGGCTGTCGGCTCCGGGAAGCTCGGGAGCGAGCGTGACGAGCCGCACCGGCCCCGCGTCGAGCAGGCGCTCGAGCAGCTCGAGATCGGGATCGCGGCGAGCCGACTCGGGATGCGTGCCCAGCCGCTTCGCTGCGAGGAACGGCCCCTCGAGATGTGCGCCGAGCAGGCGCGGCCGCTGCGAGTCGTGCGGCAGCTCAGCGAGCGCCGCGACGAGCTGGTCCTCGGGCGCAGTGATGAATGTCGGGAGAAACGCCGTCACACCCGTCTCGAGCAACGCCTCCCCGGCGATGCGATAGCTCGCGGCATCCGCATCGAGGAAGTCGACCCCGGCGAAGCCGTTCACCTGCAGGTCGATGAACCCCGGTGAGGCGACGCCCTTGCCGTCGGCGGAAGGAAGCCCGACGCGGGAGATCCGGCCGTCCGTGATCTCGACATCACCGGGAACGAGCTCTCGCCGAACTAGAGCGGCCTCGACCCCGAGCCTCATCGCTCGACCGCCCTCCGGACGCGACCACCAGCTGCCTTGAGTCGCGTGCGGGCGACGTCGGCGTCGACATCGGCGATGAGCGCCACGATCGCAACCTTGGCGTCCCCACCCGCGGCCTCGAGCGCATCGTGCACCTCGTCCGGCTCGGCGCCTGTCGCCAGCAGGACGATGCTCTCGATGCGTGCGCGGAGTTTCGCGTTCGTGCCGCGGACGTCGACCATGAGGTTCTTGTAGGTCTTGCCGAGACGGATCATCGTCACGGTCGAGATCGTGTTGAGGACGAGCTTCTGCGCGGTGCCGGCCTTGAGCCGGGTCGACCCGGCAAGCACCTCTGGACCGACGACGACGGAGACCTCGTGATCGGCGATCTGCGCAAGCTCCGAGCCGGGTGCCGAGACCACGGCCGCGGTGAGCGCCCCCGCCTTTGCCGCCGCGTGGAGGGCGCCCACGGCGTACGGAGTTCGTCCGCTCGCGCTCACCGCGACCACGGCGTCCTGAGGTCCGACACCGACCGACTCGATGGCTTGCGCACCGCCGCATTCGTCGTCCTCGGCGGCATCCCGCTCGGCTGAGGAGGACGCCCCGCTTCCGGCGACGACGGCCATCACGTGGGATGGAGGAGCAGAGAAGGTCGTCTCGCACTCGGCAGCGTCCAGTTGAGCGAGCGCTCCGGAGGTCCCCGCACCGACGTAGATCAGCCGGCCTCCGCGCTCGAGCCGCTCGACGACCGCGTCGATCACTTCAGCGATCTGGACGGATGCCGCGCGCACTGCCGGCGCGACGGTGTCATCTTCGTCGTTCATGAGCTCGACGAGCTCGTGCGAGCTCAGGAGATCGATGTCGGCGCTCGCGCCTCCCGCCTCCGTGACGAGCTCGTCGTGATCGGTAGCGGCCATGACCTAGTCTATGCACACGAGCGCCTAGTGGTCAATACCAATTGTCTTCACAATCGAGTATGCTGGCAGCCCTGCATGGCCGACATCCGCCTCGACCACGTCACGAAGGTGTACCCGGGCGATTTCGTCGCCGTCGACGGTGTAAGCCTCGAGATTCCGGACGGCCAGTTCATCGTGCTCGTCGGGCCGTCGGGCTGCGGCAAGTCGACGCTGCTGCGGATGATCGCGGGCCTGGAAGAGGTGACCGGCGGCACGGTGACGATCGGTGGGCTGGATGTGACAGAGCGGGCACCGCGTCACCGCGATATCGCGATGGTGTTCCAGAACTACGCGCTGTATCCGCACATGAACGTGCGCCAGAACCTTGGCTACGGCCTCAAGGTGCGGCGAACGCCGAAGCAGGAGATCCGAAGACGGGTCGACGAGGTCGCGAAGTTGCTCGGCCTGGAGGCGATGCTCGACCGGAAGCCCGCGCAGCTGTCCGGGGGCCAGCGACAGCGCGTTGCGATGGGGCGCGCGATCGCGCGGGAGCCCAAGGCGTTCCTCATGGACGAGCCGCTGTCGAATCTCGACGCAAAGCTCCGTGTCGCGATGCGAGCGTCTCTCGCGCAGCTGCACGCGCGGCTCGGGGTGACGACCATCTACGTGACCCACGACCAGGTGGAGGCGATGACGCTCGGCCAGCGTGTGGCCGTCATGCGCGACGGCCGCATCCTCCAGGTCGACGAGCCGAAGCGTCTCTACCAGAGGCCTCAGGACCTGTTCGTGGCTGCGTTCATCGGGTCGCCCGCGATGAACCTCGTAGACGCGGTCGTCGAAGGGGACGAGGTGCGGTTCGGCCAGTTTCGCGTTCCCCTCGCCCCCGATCGCAGGCCGCCTCGAGGGACCACACGGGTCGTGCTCGGCATTCGGCCTGAGTGCTTCGCCGACGCCGAGCTCGTGCCGTCCAGCCCCGTCACGATCGAGGCTCGTGTGGAGGTGCTTGAGGAGGTCGGCGCCGATGCGTATCTCTTCTTCGAGGTCGACGCGCCGCGCATCACCGCGGAGACGCTGGAGGCCGGTGACGAGGGAACACTGCTCGCGGGCGATACGTCGCTCTTCGCCGCACGTGTGGACCCGCGAACACGAGCGCGCGTCGGTGAGCAGATCGAGCTCACCCTGTATCCGTCGGGCTTCCACTTCTTCGATCCGACCAACGGTGTGGCCATGACCAGTCCACCCGTTGGTCACCAGGATCCCGAGCGTCCTGCCGTGGCCGCGGGCGGCGTCGAGTGACGAAACAGGCCGACACGAGAGACCAGGTGCTCGACCTGATTGACCGGCTCTCGGTCGGCGAGGCGATCCCGTCCGAACGGCAGCTCAGCACCGATCTCGGTGTCTCCCGCCTCACCGTCCGCGCCGCCCTTGATGAGCTCGTGCGCGAGGGCTATCTCGTTCGCAAGCGCGGCGCGGGCACATTCGTCAGCGAGCCGAAGATCGCCCAGGAGCTGACGATGACGTCCTTCACGGAGGACATGCGGCGGCGCGGGCTCGAGCCCGCCAGCCGCACGCTGGAGTTGAAGACGATTCCTGCAGGAGCCCGCCTCGGGCGGATGCTCCACGTGTCGCCATCGGAGCCTGTCCTCGTCGCAACACGGCTCCGGCTGGCGGATCGCGAGACGATGGCCATCGAGACCCTCCATGTGCGGAAGTCGCTCGTTCCGGGCCTGACAGCCGCCGACCTCGAGGCCGGATCGTTCTACGAGCTCCTCGAGTCGGAGTACGGAATCGAGCTCGTCGGTGGCATGCAGACCATCGAGCCCACGGTGACGAACGAAGAGGAGTCGAGCGCGCTCGGCTTGCCCTTGCACTCGCCTGCGTTCGTCTTCGAGCGAGTCACTCGATCGCAGTCGGGGGAGATCGTCGAGTTCGTACGCTCGGTCTACCGCGGCGATCGCTACCGGCTCGTCACCGAGTTGAGGCGCGGGCGAAGCGGTCTGAGCTCACCGATCGCACTGACGACCCGTGATGACGGGTGGCGCTCTTGACACGAGAAGTGGTTATGTGTAAGTCTCCGGCGTTGTGAGAAGTGGTCTAAACCAATTGGCCGCCGAAACCGACCGCTCAGAGCTCGGGTCGGCAGCCAGCGAGCCATTGGAGGATGCGCTATGAGAGCACGCTCCATCGCCGCCCTCGCCGTGATCGCAGTCCTCGGGCTCGCGGTGCCTACCGCGGGCGCGGACTCGACACGTGCGACGGCGACCATCACCGTCTGGCTTCAGCCCGAGGCGAAGTCGGGCTGGCAGGCGGCTATCAACGACGCTACGAAGGCGGTGCAAGCAAAACACCCAGGCACGGAGATCAACGTCGAGGAGCAGCAGTGGACGGAGCACTTGGCGAAGCTCGAGACGTCCCTCGCGGGCGGAAATCCCCCGGACGTCGTCGAGATGGGAAACAGCGAGATGCTGGCCTACATGGCGGCCGGGGCGTTCGCGCCGCTGGCGAAGTCGGACTTCCCCAACTCGAAGACCTGGCTGAAGGGCCTGGCCGACTCCGGTACTTACGCGGGCAAGCTGTACGGTGTCCCCTACTACGCAGGCGCGCGAGCCGTGATCTACCGAAAGGACCTGTACAAGGCAGTCGGAGCGAAAGTGCCCAGGACTCTCGACGAGTTCGACGCCGTCGGCCGCAAGCTGATGGCGAAGTACGGCAAGGACAAGAACTTCTCGGCCTTCTACTTCGCCGGTAGGAACTGGCACAACGGCATGGCGTGGATCTACGACTACGGTGGCAGGATCGCCTTCACCAAAGGCGGGAAGTGGGTCGGCGGTCTCGAGTCGCCGCAGGCAATCAAAGGGCTCACACGACTGAAGGCGACGGTGCTCTCTCAGTCGCGGGCGACGAAGACCAATGACGAGGCGCACCCTTGGCAGGCGCTCGTCTTCGCGAAGGGCAAGGTCGGCGCCTATCTCGCGAACGGTTGGGAGTGGGGCCAGGCGATCGACAAGAAGGGCGGAGGCAACCCCGCCATCGAGCCCAAGATGGCCGCCTACCCGATGCCGAGCCACATCAAGGGGCGTTACCTGCCCACGTTCATCGGCGGGTCGGTTCTCGGCGTGCCGGCGCCGAGCAAGAACAAGCAGCTCGCGACCGAGTGGATCGCGGCGTTCACGACCACGAAAAACGAGATCCTGATGGCGAGGGCCGGCAACATCGCGAACACGACGACCCTTGCCGACGTCAACAAGAAGAACCCGCAGCTCTACCCGTTCGCGCTGGCCTCGAAGTACAGCTGGTACATCCCGACGGCCAAGAACTGGACAAAGGTCGAGAAGGCATTCGTCCTGGAAAACATGCTCGTCTCGATCTTTACCGGGAAGTCATCGGTGCAGAAGGCCGCGAAGAAGGCGGACGACCAAATCGAGCAGATCTTGAACGCGGATTAGATGACCACAAAGCCGGGACGTGTCCTCCCTCCCCGGTGACCCAGCAGTAGCTGTCGAGCCGGCCGTTGCGCCGGCTCGACAGCGTCCTCGCTTGTGGCGACGGCGGCTGGCGCACGGCGCCGGTCCGTACGCGCTCCTCGCTCCGGCAGTGATCGTGATCGGAGCTGTACTCGTCTACCCGATCTACTTCCTCGTCCGACTGTCATTCGAGAAATACGGGCTCGAGGAGTTGATCGCACATCAGGGCCGGTGGATCGGCGTCGACAACTACACGACGATCTTCAACGACTCGGAGTTCTGGCGCGTGCTCCTACGCACGGTCGTCTTCACGGCCGTGACCGTCGGGCTGACCATGGTGCTCGGGACGCTGATCGCGCTTCTGCTCGAACGGTTGGGCTCGTTCATGCGCTTCCTGCTTGCAATCGGGCTCGTCCTCGCCTGGGCGATGCCGGTAGTCGTTGCGGCGCAGGTCTGGTCCTGGATGGTCGACTTCGAGTTCGGCGTCCTGAACTGGATGCTGACGGAGCTCGGTCTTGGCGACTTCAGCCGTCACGACTGGTTCGCCAATCCGATCGAAGGCTTCGCCGTCATCACTGCCCTCATCGTCTGGGGCGCGATTCCGTTCGTTGCGATCACTCTCTACGCAGGCCTCTCGCAACTACCACGGGAGCTTCTAGACGCGGCCTCGATCGACGGGGCTGGTGGGTGGCGGACCTTCCGCGACATCACGCTCCCGCTGCTGAAGCCGATCTTCTTGATCCTGACGAGTCTGTCGATCATCTGGAACTTCCAGGTCTTCAACCAGGTCTGGCTCATGCTCAGCCTGCATCCGACGCCCGACTACTACCTCATGAGCATCTACGCGTATACGCAAGCCTTTGGCGTGAGCGAATATGGACTCGGTTCTGCGATCGCCCTCGTGATGGTCGCCGTCCTTTTCTGCATCACGTTCGTGTACGTCCGCCAGATGGTGAGGATGGGAGAGGTTCGGTGACTGCTGTGAGTCGCGCCGCCTCTCGACCCTTGCGTCGGCGCGCGAAGAGGCGCCGGCTGGCGCGGCGGCTCGTGATCAACCTCCTCGGAGCGCTCGTCTTCGTCGTCATGACCTTCCCCGTCTATTGGATGGTCTCGACGGCGTTCAAGCCTGGAAACGACATCGTGACCTATACGCCGAAGTGGTTCCCGATACCAGCGACGCTCGAGAACTTCACCGATGCGATCCACCGGGACTACTTCTGGCAAAACGTCAAGAACAGTCTGATCGTGGTCTGTTGTGTCGTCGGGCTCGCGCTCGCTCTTGGTTTCCTCGCTGCGCTCGCCCTCGCACGATTCCACTTCTATGGACGTCGCGCTTTCCTCGTCTGCATCCTCTGCGTGCTGCTGGTGCCGCTGAACGCGCTGATCATCCCTCTGTTCATCATGCTGAGCGATACGCCCGTCCTCCACCTAAGCCTGGTGAACACGTTGACCGGCGTAGTCGTCGTCTACCTCATGTTCGTGCTGCCCTTCACGGTCTGGGTACTGCGCGGATTCCTGGACGGCGTTCCGCAGGAGCTCGAGGAAGCAGCGATGGTCGACGGCTCGAGCCGCTTCGGCGCGTTCTGCCGCATCCTGCTCCCGCTCGTGGCCCCCGGGCTCGTGGCAACGTCCATCTTCGCCTTCATCCAAGCCTGGAACGAGTTCATCCTGGCGTACGTTCTGCTCAGGAGCCCTGAGAAGCAGACACTCACGATCTGGCTTGCGAGCTTCACCACCGCTCGTGGCACCGACTGGGGACCGCTGATGGCAGCGGCAACGCTGACCGCGATCCCCGTCGTGATCTTCTTTGTCCTCGTGCACCGTCGCATCGCCTTCGGCCTGACGGCCGGCGGCGTGAAGGGGTGACGGAGCCTTGAGCAGCGAGCTCGAGCGCCTCGCACTCGGCTGTCTCCTCCCCGGCTTCCCGGGCTACGAACCGCCGGAGTGCCTTCGCCGCCTGCTGGAAGCGGGGCTCGGCGGCGTCGTCCTCTACGCCTGGAACGTGCGCGACGCAGACCAGGTGCGCGCGCTGACCGACGCACTCCGTGCCGAGCGAACGGAGCTCGTCGTCGCCATCGACGAGGAGGGAGGCGACGTGACGCGCCTCGAGGCACGAGAAGGCAGCTCGTATCCGGGGAACTGGGCACTCGGCGTCGTCGACGACGTCGAGCTGACTCGGGAGGTCGCAGGCGCCATGGCAGCCGACCTCGCGCAGGCTGGCATCAACCTCGATCTCGCTCCGGTCGCAGACGTGAACACGACCGCCGACAACCCGATCATCGGCGTCCGCGCATTCGGCTCGGACCCCGGACTCGTCATGCGCCACGTGGCCGCCTTCGTGGAAGGGCTCGAGGCGGGTGGCGTCGCGGCCTGCGCGAAGCACTTCCCGGGTCACGGCGACACGCTCGAGGACTCGCACCACGAGCTGCCGACGGTCGACCGCGTCACCGAGGAAGCGTTGCTGCCGTTTCGAGCGGCGATCGCTGCCCGCGTCACGGCGATCATGACCGCGCATATCCGCGTCCGCGACGTCGGCGGCGAGCCTGCGACGCTGAGTCGCACGCTGCTCAGCGGCCTGCTCCGCGACGAGCTGGGATTCACCGGCGTCGCGATCACCGACGCGCTCGAGATGAAGGCGATCAGCGCCACGGTCGGAGTGGAGCAGGGAGCCGTGCTCGCCCTCGCGGCCGGCGCGGACGCGCTCTGCCTCGGCCACGATCTCGGCGCCGACTCGGTAGAGCGCATCGTCACCGCCGTCGTCGGTGCGGTGCGGGACGGGGCACTGTCCGAGGAACGGCTCGCCGAAGCGGCCACACGAGTCGCCGGCGCGACCGAAGCGCGCGCGGTCGCCTCCACGCCCGATCGCGCTATCGGCGCGGCGGCGGCCCGACGTGCCCTGCACGCCGACGGTGATGTACGACTGACCCGCCCGGCGCTCGTCGTCGAGCTCCTTCCGGAGCCGACGATCGCCGTCGACGCCCGGAACGGCGGTCTCGGCGACGCGCTCACAGTCCGCCGGCCCGATACCCGTGTATCCGACTCTCCCGAAGGCGCGACGGGGGACGGCCAGCTCGTGATCGTGCTGCAGGATGCGCATCGGCACGAGTGGCAGCGGGACGCCGCCGTGAAGCTCGTCGAGTCGGCCCCGGATGCGATCGTCGTCGAGCTCGGGCTGCCGGAGTGGCGGCCGGCAGGAGCCGCCCGCTACGTCGCCACCCACGGCGCAGCGAAGGTGAATGTGGAGGCCGCCGTCGATCTCTTGGTCGGCGCCTAGGGGGGCTGGCCCCTCCTAGCGCGTCCCGACGCGCAGGCCGAGACGCTGCGGCAGAGACGCGACGAAGCGGGCCGGCGCGGAAGGCTCCCGGCCTGCCTCCTGCGCTTCCTCGACGGCGATCATCGCCGCTCGCACGACGCTCCCCCCCAGGAAGTTCACCGGCTCGGGCGGCAGCTTCCTGATGCCTCGATCGACGAGCGGCAGCCGCGACCATTCGTCGTCGGCGCCGAGGACGAGCGAGGCAAGGATCTGCCCGCCGAGCCAGCTCGGGCCCACGCCGTTGCCGGTGTAGCCCGCGCCGTAGTGCAGCCGCGTCCCCGGGACGGTCCCGAACACCGGCAGGTGGTCGGCGGAGACGTCGATCGGCCCGCCCCAGGCATGCTCGACCTTCGCATCCGCCAGACCGGGCAGCAAGAACCGCAGCCCCGCCTCGGCGCGCGCGGCCGTGTCTCGGTCGGCGCTGAAGCGCGTGTCGATCCGGCCGCGGAAGCCGATCGGCCCCGAGCCCGAGCCCATGAGCACGCGGCCGTCATGAGTCGTGCGGAAGTAGTGGAGGAACATGCGGCAGTCGGTGATCGCCTCACCGCCGGTCCACCCGATCTCGCCGAGCAGCTCGGGCACGGGCTCGGTGAGGACGACGTAGCTCCCGAACGGCGTCAGCAGACGCGAGAGCGGCTTCCAGCCGGCTCCCCACGCGTTCGTTGCGACGACGATCTCCGAAGCACGCACCCGACCGCGCGGCGTCTCGAGGACGCCGTCTTCGATCTCCGTGACTTCCGTCTGCTCATGGAGCCGCACGCCCGCGGCGAGCACCTTCCGGCGCAGCGCCCAAACGAGCCGCGCCGGGTGGACCGTCGCGCCGTCGCGGTAGAACACGCCACGCCGAAACGCAGGCGACGAGCAGCGGCCGTCGAGCTCGGCCTTTGAGAGCGGCACCGCCTCCTCTTCGACGCCTAGCTCGCGGGCGACGGCGAGCGAGCGGTCGAGGATCGCGTCCTGGGGGGGCGACGTCGACACGCGCAGCAGTCCGCCTTCGCGGAGCCAGACGTCGTCCTCGAGTGCGCGCACTGCGGGGACGGCACCGTCGGACGCGCGGGCAACGGCCAACGCGCCCTCTGCGCCGAGCACGTCGTTGAAGCGGGCGAGGCTTGACCAGTAGCCGTGGAGGAAGCCTCCGTTGCGTCCACTGGGGCCGATTCCGCAGCGCGCCGCCTCGAGCACGACGACGTCGACGGCCGGGTCACGCCGTTTGAGCTCGAGGGCCGTCCAGAGCGACGTGAAGCCGCCCCCGACGAGCGCCACGTCGGCCTTCGTTGCCCCCTCGAGGGCCGGCTGCTCAGGCTCGGGCGGCGCGTCCTGCAGCCACCACGGCGGCGCGAGCCCCGGCGCGACGCTTACCTGCGCTGAAGCTCGTCCCACGCCTCGGCCAGCGTCTCCCCGAGCACCTCCACCATCCTGTTGAACTCGGGCTGGCGGGCGACGAGCGGCGGCGAGATCTGGATCACCGGGTCGCCGCGGTCGTCCGCACGGCAGATGAGGCCCCGCTCGAACATCCGGCTGGAAAGGAACCCCCGAAGCAGCCACTCGCACTCCTCGTCCGAGAACGTCTCGCGGGTCTCGGAGTCCTTGACGAGCTCGATCGCATAGAAGAAGCCTGTGCCGCGCACGTCGCCGACGATGGGCAGCTCGAGGAGCTGCTCGAGCGTCGAGCGGAACGCGTCCTCGTGCTCGAGCACGCCCTCGACGACCCGCTCGCGCTTCATGATCTCGATGTTCTTGAGCGCGATCGCGCACATCACCGGGTGGCCGCCGAACGTGATGCCGTGCGAGAACATCGACGTCTCGCCGAGGAACGGCTCCATGACGCGGTCCGTGGCCACGACTCCACCGATGGCCGCATAGGACGAGGAGAGGCCCTTGGCGCAGCAGAGGATGTCGGGCTGCATGTCATAGCGCTCCGACGCGAACCAGTGGCCGACCCGTCCGAAGCCGGTGATCACCTCGTCGGCCGAGAGGAGGATGTCGTACTTCGTGCAGAGCTCGCGGACCCCCTGGAGGTAGCCGGCAGGTGGCACGAACGCCCCGCCGGCGTTCTGCACGGGCTCCATGTGCACGAGACAGACCGTCTCCGCGCCCATGCCGAGAATCGTTCGCTCGAGCTCGTCGAGGAGCATCGCCGTGAATTCCTCCTCAGTCTCCTCGGGGGGGCGGTGGTAGCGGTTCGTGTTCGAGACGTGACGGACCTCGGGCACGAGCGGCTCGAACGGCATGCGCAGGGCAGGGATGCCGTTGATGGACAGCGCGCCGAGCGTCGTGCCGTGGTACGCGACGCGGCGGGCGATGGCCTTGTACCGCCGCGGTGAGCTCCGGAGCGCAGCCACGAGCTCGTCGTGGCGCGTCTCCGGCTCGGCCATAGCCGCCTTCAGCTCGCTGCCGCCCCGCGCGAGGTAGTACTGACGCGAGAGCTTCCAGGCCGCCTCGACGGCCTCCGACCCGCCGGAGACGAAGAAGACGCGATTGAGATCGCCCGGCGCGAGCGACGCCACCTCCTCGGCGAGCTCGATAGCGCGCGGATGCGAATACGACCAGTTCGTGTAGAACGGCAGCTCCCGCATCTGCTGGAGCGCTGCCTGGCCGATCTCCTCGCCGAACGAGTAGCCGATGTTGACGGAGAAGAGGCCTGCGAGCGCGTCGAGATAGCGGTTGCCGTGGGCGTCCTCGAGATAGCAGCCGTCGCCGCGGACGATGATGGGCACCTCGGCATCGCGATACCCGCCCATGCGCGTGAAGTGGAGCCACAGGTGGTCGCGCGCTGCCTGCTGGAGATCGACTGTCACACAGCTCCTCTCGCTCGTTTGGCCTGACGGTACTGCCAGTAGACGTTGCCCAGCCCGATGGCGATGGCCACCAGGAAGATCGCGCTCGCCACGACGTTCACCTGCGGCGGGACCGCCACACGGGCGATGCCCCACACGAAGACCGGGAACGTCTGGGTCGGGCCGGCATTGAGGTAGGTGATGACGAAGTCGTCGATGGAGAGGGCGAAGCCGAGCAGCGCAGCGGCGAGCATCGCCGGCGCGATCAGCGGCAGGGTGATCTTCCGGAACGTCGTCACCTCGTTCGCACCGAGGTCCATCGCCGCCTCCTCGAGATGCCGGTCGAACCCGATCAGGCGCGCCTTCACCGTCACGACGACGAAGCTGACGATGAACATCACGTGGGCGATGAAGATCGTCCAGAAGCCGAGCTGAAAGACGCCGCTCGTGTTGAGGAAGAGCGTCAGGAGCGATGCCCCGAGCACGATCTCCGGTGCCGCCATCGGGAGGAAGACGACGACGTTCGTCGTCGAGCGGCCGACGAAGCGATGGCGGACGATGGCAAGCGCCATCAGCGTCCCCAGAATGGTCGCGACGAGCGTGGACAGGATTCCGATCTCGATCGACCTGATCACTGCCGACCGGATGCCGAGGATCGCGTCCCAGTGGATCCAGTTGTCGAGCGTGAACCCCTCCCAGATGTAGTTGAAGCGGCCGGACGGGGCGTTGAACGAGAAGAGGATGACGACGAAGATCGGCAGCAACAGGTAGGCGACCGCGAAGAAGGCATACGCAGTCAGCGCATGCCGCCTCGTCAGCTGCCACGCCCTGCTCATCCCGTCAGCCGCTCCGGCCCCACGACGCGTGCGTAGACGAGCAGCCCGACGAGGATCATTCCCATGAGGATGAAGGAGAGCGAGGCGGCCGTCGGGTAGTCGAGCGACTCGAGGAACTTCGCCTGGATGACGTTCCCGATCATCGCCTGGTTCGGCGTGCCGAGCAGCGCGGCGTTGATGAAGTCTCCGGCCGCGGGGATGAACGTCAGCAACGTGCCGGCGACGATGCCGGGTGCGGACAGGGGCAGCGTGACTCGGAGGAACGCCTTCGTCGAGGACGCATAGAGGTCTTTCGCGGCCTCGAGCAGCCGCGGGTCGATCTGCTCGAGCGAGACATACAGCGGCAGCGCCATGAAGGGGAAGAAGTTGTAGGTGATGCCGGAGACGACCGCGAATGTCGTGGCGAGCAGACGGCCGTCCGGACCGAGGATGTGGAGGTCGCGAAGGAGCCCGACGACCGGCCCCTGATCGGCCAGGATGTTGAGCCACGCGAGCGTCCGCACGAGGTACGTGACGAAGAAGGGCGCAATGATGAAGAGGAGGAAGAGGTGGCGCCACGGGCCTGCCCGAAACGCGATCCAGTAC
>JBKPGF010000033.1:0-36314 GCA_046729255.1 Actinomycetota bacterium | reverse complement strand
CTCCACCGACTTCGACATCACGACGCTCGGCCGCGGCGGCTCGGACACGACGGCGGTGGCGCTCGCCGTCGCGCTCGGCGCCGAGGTCTGCGAGATCTACACGGACGTCGACGGCGTCTTCACTGCCGACCCGCGCATCGTGTCGGAGGCCCGCAAGCTCCACGCCGTCAGCTACGAGGAGATGCTCGAGATGGCGGCTTCGGGCGCTAAGGTCCTGCAGCTGCGGTCGGTCGAGTTCGCGCGCAACCACGGCGTCATGCTGCACGTGCGATCGAGCTTCAGCCCGGCGGCAGGCACCTGGGTCATCGAGGAGGACGAGCGAATGCTGGAGAAGGCGATGATCTCGGGCGTCACGCACACGCTCGAGGAGACGCTCTACTGGGTGGAGAACATCTCTGCGTCGCGACTCTTCGCTGCGCTGGCGGAGGGGAGCGTGAACGTCGACACGATCATGCAGACCGGAGAGGCCGAAATCGTCTTCTCGGCGCCCACCGACGACGCGGGCGCGGTCGAGAGAGCCCTCGACGGGCTCGGCGTCACCTGGCGGTCACGCGACGACCTCGGCAAGGTCAGTCTCATCGGCGCGGGCATGAAGAGCCACCCGGGTGTGGCGGCGAAGATGTTCGCGGTGCTCGACGAAGAGAGCATCGAGCCTCAGATCGTCACGACGTCGCCGATCAAGGTCGCCTGCCACATCCCGCGCGAGGACGTGGAGCGCGCGGTGCGGGGGCTCCATCACGCCTTCGAGCTGCACCGGGACGACGCGGAGCGCCAGCATGTCTAGCGTCGGCGTGGTCGGGGCAACGGGCGCCGTCGGCGGAGTCCTGCTCGGGATCCTCGAGGAGCGAGGACTCGGCGAGCCGCGCCTCTTCGCCTCGGCGCGTAGTGCGGGGACGGAGATTGACGGCCGCCCGGTGGAGGAAGCGACGCCCGACGCGCTCGCCGGCGCCGGTGTGGACGTGTTCTTCTTTGCAATCGGCGCTACTGCCAGCCGCGAGCTGGCCCCGCACGCCGTCCGCGGCGGGGCGGTCGTGCTCGACAAGTCCTCGGCCTGGCGGATGGAACCGGACGTCCCGCTCGTGGTGCCCGAGGTGAACGGCGAGCGAGCGCTCGAGCACCACGGCATCGTTGCCGTGCCGAACTGCTCCACGATCCCGCTGACGGTCGTCCTCAAGCCGTTGCACGAGGAGGCCGGGCTCGCGCGCGTGCGGGTGGCGACTTACCAGTCGGTCTCGGGCGCCGGCCGGCAACGCATGGCGCAGCTGCGCGCGACGCCGTCGGGCGACCAGGACCTCGCCATGGACTGGGATTTCGACGGCGAGGAGTTCGACGAGGAGACGAAGGTCCGCGAGGAGACTCGGAAGATCATGGAGCTCCCGGAGCTGTCGATCAGCGCGACCTGTGTCCGCGTGCCCGTGCTCGTCGGCCATTCGGAGGCGGTCTGGGTGGAGACGGAGCGGCCGCTCTCGGCAGAGCGCGCGCGGGAGCTCCTGAGCACCGCGCCGGGCGTCCGTCTCGAGGAGTTTCCGACGCCCGGCAAGGCGGCCGGAACGAACGACGTGCTCGTCGGACGCATCCGTCCCGACCGGGCCGGCGACGGGCTCTCGCTCTTCCTCGTCGCGGACAATCTCCGCAAGGGCGCCGCGCTGAATGCGGTGCAGATCGCGGAGCTCCTGCTCGCGAAGGCGTCGCTGGCCGCTTAGCGCGGAAACAAGCCGAACGTCAGCCGGTGCCGGCGACGCCGGCGGCGCTCCTCGAGCTCCCGGGCCTCGTGGATGAGGCGTTCGTTGTGATCGATGCGCTCCTGCATCCGCCGCCCGACCTCGGCCCAGCGAGCTTCGCGCTCAGGATCCCTCTTAATCCTCTTCCCCATCGTCTTCTCCGATCAAGTACGTCCGAACGTCATCCACCTTCTCATCGATCCTCATCAGGAAGCTCATGATCGAGTTGACATCTTGTCGCGTGATCTCCGGTTCTGAACCGCGCCATCGCACCTCTGCCATGGTGCACGGCAACGACGATCTTCCGCAAGCTGTCCGTTACGGACGAGGCGCTGGGATCGGCTTCGCCGGCGCGAAGACCTCTTTGAGGCGAGCTAGTACAGACTGTCGAGAGCCGGCGAAGACGGGCTGGAGGCCTCCGAAGTCGAGGCGGGCGAGCTCCACTCGCCCGGCGGCGCGCAGCGTGTAGAAGCCGAGGTCGGCCAGGAAGTCGCGCGGGAAGACCGTGCGGTGCACGAGGAAGCGCTCCCGCGCCGACGCTCCATCCCGATACGAGTACGCGAACGTCTCCAGCGCGGCCGCGCCGCGGTCTCTCGCGTCGCCGATGGCGGCGAGGAACAGCGATTGCATCACCCAGGGCGTCGAGGGATCCGCGAGGTAGGCGCAGGTGACGAGCACGGCGTCGGGCGAGGGCGGCCCGGCGGGGAGCTCGGCCGCTCGCGGAAAGAGCGACGCAGGGCCGTACTGCATCGAGCCGAGCAGGTGCCCGTCGCCGTCGATGTAGAGCGTCCCCCATGCCCCCCACTCCGACTCCGCCCGTTCGCGCCAGGGCCCTTTCTCCGCCTGCTGTCCCGCCCGCGACTGCCACCACACGCACTCGTGGCAGACAGAAGGCGCCTTCTGCAGCGTCGCGCCCGTTAGGCCCGACACCTGGGGCGGCAACGGGCCCTACCTCCTGATTTCGTGGACGACGATGTCCACGGCGGCGGGCGCCATGCCCGTCATGCGCTCGAGGTAGTCGGCGATGCGCCGCTGAAGGTCACGGCCGAGCGCCGGAATCGACACGCCGGCGTCGATGCCGAGGTGCACTTCGATCGCGACTTCGCCCTCGTCCTTGACGCGAACGCCGCCGTGACGGCGAAGCCGGTCGGGCACGAGCCTGCGAACTCCCGCGACGTCTCGCGCTGCGTCGGCCGCGTATCGAGCGAGCACGTCCGCCGAGATCTTGGCCGGAGCCGTCACGTCTCAAATTGTACGAAGGGACAGTCCCTGGGACAGTCCCCTAGACATGTCTGGAGTGGGCGGGCGCCGCCCTCAGCACGAGCTCGGTCGCCTCGGGCCGGGCGAAGAAGCGGAAAGGGACGAAGGTCGTCCCAAGGCCGGGCGAGACGTGCATCACCGTCCCGTTCCGGCGGTACAGGCCGTGCGTGTAGCGAGCGGAGGGATGAGCGAGCCTGAGCTTGCCGCCCGGGTACGGAACGCAGATCTGGCCGTCGTGCATGTGCCCCGCGAGCACGAGATCGAAGCCCTTGGCAGCCCGCCGGTCGAGGACGTTGGGGAAGTGCGAGAGGAGAATCGTCAGCGCCGCGTCCTCGTACACCAGGGGCTCACACCCCCGAGAGCGGGGATCGAGCCCCGCGATCCGCACGTCCTGCCCGCGCACCTCCACCCTTCGCCCTTCGTCGAGCAGGAGCTCCGCCGGCTCCAGCGCATCGAGCTCGACCGCCTTCGAGAAGGGATCGCGGCTGATGGCGAGATCGTGGTTGCCGAGGATCGCGTAGCAACGCGGGAGGTCTCTCACCAGCGCGCGCAGCGTGGCCTCGCCGCGAGGCCTCGACACGAGATCGCCGGTGATGCACACGAGGTCGGGGTCCCGCTGCCGCGTCCACGCGACGGCTCGTGCGACGGCACGCCCACCGCGCGACGGCAGCCCGAGGTGGAAGTCGGACAGGTGGGCGATACGCACCCCGTCTAGCTCCGTCGGCAGCCCGGGCACGTCCACCTCGAGCGTCCGGAGCCGCACCCACCCGGCCTCGAACCAGCCCCAGAGGAGAGCCGCGACGGCCAGCACCGCCGCAGCCAGGGCGATAGCGACGACGATGCTCAGACTTCGAGCTTCTCGATTGCCCTAGTTACCGGCACGACGTGACGCTTGAACTTCAACTGGGAGGCCTCGAAGCCGGCCGCGACGCCGATGAGCTGCGACAGGTGGAGGATCGGCATGCCCAGCGTACGCCCGGTCGCCTGCTCGAGCTTCCCCTGCCAGGCATCGAGCGAGAGGTGGCATAGCGGGCACGGCGTCACCATCGCGTCGGCGCCGGCGTCCATCGCCTGCTCGATCGGCTGGATGAGCTCACCGAGCGCCACGTCCTCCCGCGCGGCGATGATGGGGAAGCCGCAGCACTTGATCTTCGCCGGGTAGTCGATCGGCTGGCCCCCGCAGGCCTCGATGATCCGCTCGAGCGAGGACGGCTTGTCCGGATCCTCGAAGCCGAGCAGCTTTGACGGGCGGAGAATCTGGCAGCCGTAGAACGGCGCAACTTTCATCCCCTTCAGCCCCTTGTGCGCGACGCCCTTCAGCTTCTCGTATCCGTCGCCCTCGGCGATCAGCCACAGAAGGTGCTTGACCTCGACACCGCCGCTGTACGTCGGCGAGCCGACCGCCTTGAGGTTCTCGTTCACCCGCGCGCGTAACCCTTCGTCGTTGCGCAGCGTCCAATTCGCCTGCCGGAGGTTGAGCGTGCAGACGTTGCAGATCGTCATCAGCGTGTCGGTGCCCGTCGCCTCTGCGTTGCCGAGGATCCGCGCGTTCAGGTGGAGGTAGAAGTCCGGCTCCGCCTCGTGGATGTCGCCGGCGCCGCAGCAGGTGACAGCCTCCAGCTCCAGCAGCTCGAGGCCGAGCTTCGGCGCGAGCGCCTGCGTCGAGACGTCGAGCTCCTTTGCCGACAGCGACGCGAGGCAGCCCTTGTAGTACGCGACCTTCACGACTCGTGGCCCTCCTGCTTGCGCCGCTCTTGCTCCTCCACGAACTCGATTCGCTCGAGCGCCTTCTCGCCCTGGACGATGCCGGCGGCGCCGTCGCGACCCTGCTGCTTCACGAGGTCGTAGAGCGCGCGCGCCTGGTCGACGTTCTCGGCCACGTGCGGCACCGGCACGGGACGGACCTTCCCGCGGCGAGCAAGGGTCGTCGCAAACTTGATCTCCTTGAGCGACTTGAGATAGCCCTGCGTCTTCGGTACGAGCTCTTCTTCGCGTAGCCAGCCGGTGGTCTTGGCCGAATGCACGAACCACTTCGCGTGCTTCGCGGCGGGATCGCGGTCGATGCCGTGCTTGACCGCCTCTGCGCCGAGCTTCGCGATCGCGTCGCGCGGATCGACGCCTTTGGGGCAGCGCTGCTGGCAGAAGTAGCAGCGCGTGCAGTCCCAAACGCCGTTCGGCTCGGAGTACAGCTCAAGCCGCTCGACCGTCTGGCCGTCGCGCGAGTCGCCGACGAAGCGCATTCCCTTGGCGAGCGCGGCCGGGCCGAGAAACTCGGGGTTGGCCTCCATCGAGTTGCATTCGGAGACGCAACAGCCGCAGTTGATACAGAGCGCCTCCTTGTGAATCGGCTCGACGTCGGCCGGCGTGACGCGGTACTCCCCTTCGCCGGGGTCTGCGAACCCCGGCTGGAGATACGGCAGCATCGCGTGCATCTTTGCCCAGAACGGCCCCATGTCGACGACGAGGTCCTTGATCACCGGCAGGTTCCCCATGGCCGAGATGACCGGCACGTGCCCGGCCTCGGCGATCTCGTACATCCGCGTCTTGCAAGCGAGGACGGCGGCGCCGTCCATCCGCATGCCGCAGGAACCGCAGATCATCATCCGGCAGCTCTTGCGGTAGGCGAGCGACCCGTCGACCTGGTCCTTGACGATGTCGAGCACGTCGAGCAGCGTCGCCCAGTCGGGCGCGTCGACCTCGTAGTCGCGCAGCACCTTCTGGCCCGTGGCCGGATCGAAACGCCAGATCTTCAGCGCGACCTTCACTTCGAGTCCTCCCCCTCGCCGAGGTCGGCCATCGTCGCCGTATCGTCGGGTGACGGAGCCTTGATGTTCACGTCGGCCCCGAAGTCGTAGAACTCGATGATGGCCGTGGCTTCACCATCAATGAAGCTCATCTTCCTCGGATAACCCTGTTCGTCGATCCACGCGTCGACGACCGACCCAGCGGGCGTGATGCCGCTTTTGTCGTCGCCGATGTCTCCGCGGTAGTGCGTCGTTGCCACACCACGGACATCAGCCCGCCCTGCCTGCTCGAATTCCACCACTGATCTCAGCATGTCGAGAGCCTGTCCGGGGTCGGGCAACGGGGTACCCGTTGGACCCTCGAGCTTCACCCAGGGCTTGTCGGTGATGGAGGCGAACTCCGGATTCTTCATGTAGATCGCGCCACCCACGAACATCATTGCGAGAGTCCCGCTGACCTTGTCGCCGATACGCAGGGAGATGCGCTCGTTCGCGAGGTCGACTACACCCTCCCCAGCGCCGTACTTCGGCTCGTCCCAGCTGAACGCGAACCGGAACGTCTTCGCCTTCTCGACCTGCGCCGCCGCGGAGGCCACGCCCTCCAGCGAAGTGGCACCGCCGCAGGCCGCGAGCGCGAGCGTGAGCGCAACCGCTGCGAGCACTCCCGTCCAGCGCGCCATCAGTAGACCCGCTCCTGCGGCTGCCACTTCGTCATCCGCACCGGCTTCCACTCGAGCTCGGGACGGCCGTCGACCCAGCTGACGATCGTGTGCTTCAAGTAGTTCTCGTCGTCGCGCTCGGGAAAGTCACGCGGCCGCGCGTGGGCGCCACGGCTCTCTTTGCGAGCGACGCCCGACACGACCATGCAGTCGGCGAGCTCGAGCAGAAAGCCGAGCTCGAGCGCTTGGGTGAGATCGGAGTTGAAGACGTCGCCCTTGTCTTCGACGACGACGTGCTCGTAGCGCTCGCGCAGGCCGGCGACGATCTCCGCCTGCTCGAGCATCTGGTCCTCGCGCCGGAACACGCCGAAGTTCTCGTGCATCGTCATCGCGAGCTCGTCCCGGATCTTCCACGGACGCTCCCCGTCCGTGCGCGACAGCAGCTCCTTGAGCTCGCGCTCGGCGTCGGCGACCGCCGATTCCGGCACGGTCACCGTCGTATTCGACAGGGCCCAGTCCGCCGCGTGGCGACCTGCCCGCTTGCCGAACGTGATCGTCTCCATGAGCGCGTTGCCGCCGAGCCGGTTCGCGCCATGTACGGACACGCACGCGCATTCGCCCGCCGCGTAGAGGCCTTCCAGCTCGGTGGCGCCGTCGTTGTCGGTCTCCACTCCGCCCATGTGGTAGTGGGCGCCCGGCCGGACGGGAATCGGGTCGTAGATGGGGTCGATGCCGGCAAATGTCATCGAGAGCTCACGCGTGCCGTGCAGCGCGTCGAGGATCCGCTCGGCACCGATATGGCGCAGGTCGAGCAGGACGTTGCCGTCGATGCCGCGACCCTCGTCGATCTCGGTCTGCTCGGCGCGCGAGATGACGTCGCGCGAGGCCAGCTCCATCGCGTTTGGCGCGTAGTCCTTGAGGAAGCGCTCCCCCTCGGAGTTGAGGAGGTACGCGCCCTCGCCGCGGCAGCCCTCGGTGATGAGCACGCCCGTCGGCGCGAGCGTCGTCGGATGGAACTGCATCATCTCCATGTCCTTCAGCGGCACGCCAACACGCAGCGCCTGGGCCATGCCGTCGCCGGTGCACGCGTAGGCGTTCGTCGTGCCGACGTACAGCCGGCCGGCGCCGCCGGTGCAGAGGATGACCGTCTTCGCCCGCAGCGTGACGAGGCCGCCGTTCACGAGGTCCCAGCAGATGACGCCCTGGCAGCGCCCGTCGTCGACGACGAGCTTCCACGCGAACCATTCGTCGTAGACGAGCAGGTCGCGCTTCATGATCTGCTCGTAGAGCACCTGGAGTAGCACGTGGCCCGTGATGTCGGCTGCGTACGCCGTTCGCGGCTCGCCGGCCGCGCCGAATGGCCGCTGGGCAATCCTTCCGTCCTCGGTGCGCGAGAAGACCGCACCCCAGTGCTCGAGCTGGTAGACGTCGCCCGGCGCCTCCTCGCAGAGCACCTGGATCGCGTCCTGGTCGCCGAGGTAATCGGATCCCTTGACGGTGTCGAACGCGTGCTTCTCGGGGTCGTCCTCCGACGCGTTGCCGAGCGCCGCGTTGATGCCGCCCTCGGCCGCGCCCGAGTGGCTGCGAACGGGGTGGATCTTGGAAACGATGGCGACATCGGCGCCCATGTCGAACGCCTCGATCGCGGCGCGCATACCCGCGCAGCCGCCCCCCACGACCAGCACGTCGTGCGTCGCGTCCACGACTTCGGACGCTACACGAACGGGTGCGCGCTCGGCTCATTGGAGAAGCCGAACCCCCGCCTGGCAGGCGGCGCTCACACGACGTTCACGCACCTCACGTGCAGGGCGACCGCCAGGAGGCCCACGCCCAAACCTGCCAGGAGCGCGACGACGATGAACTTCGCGATCCGCCCGGCGACGCGGCCCTTCGGGTTGTCGTTCCAGAGTGCGAAGAGCAAGCCTGTCAGCGCCACTCCGATCAACACCTCGCCGCCCGCACTGCACCTCGTCGCACGCGCGAGCGTGGCCAGCGCCACGAGGAACGCTACGGCGGCGACTATGCGCGAGGCGGTCATGACGGCGTTTGTTTGGCGTCCGGCGCCCGCTGATGAGTAGGCGCGCTGAACCGACGCTACCGGAGGAGCGCCTGTCCACTCACTGATCCACGTCGGCTGGCAGCCGGGCTCTCCCGTCGGAAGACGCCCGAGCCCCTAGGACCCAGGTCCTGCGGCGGCGACCTCGGCGGGCACCGAGTCGCCGAACTTCTCGAAGTTCTCGACGAACATCTGCGCGAGCTTTTCGGCCTGCACGTCGTACCCCTCCGGGTCCTCCCACGTCGACCGAGGATCGAGAAGTCGCGTGTCGACACCGGGCACGCTCGTGGGCACCTGAAAGCCGAAGACGTCGTCCGTGCGGAACTCCCCGTCGTCGAGCTTCCCCGCGAGTGCGGCGTGCAGCATCGCCCGCGTGTCCGCAATGGGCATCCGCTGGCCCGCACCGGTGCACGGGCCTCCCGTCCAGCCCGTGTTGACGAGCCAGACCGTCGAGCCGTGCTTGTCCAGCCGCTCGCCGAGCAGCTCGGCATAGACCGCGGGCGGCTGGGGCCAGAACGGCGCGCCGAAACACGCGGAGAACGTCGCCTGGGGCTCCGTGACGCCGATCTCGGTGCCTGCCACCTTCGCCGTATAGCCGGACAGGAAGTAGAAGAGCGCCTGCTCCCGCGTCAACCGCGCGATGGGCGGCAGCACGCCGAAGGCGTCCGCCGTGAGCATCACGACCGACGTCGGATGCTCCGCCCGCTTCGTGGGCAGGTGATTGGCGATCTCCTCGAGCTTGTACGCCGCGCGGGTGTTCTCCGTCTTCGTGTCGTCGTCGAGGTCGAGGACGCCGCGCTCGTCCATGACGACGTTCTCGAGCACCGTGCCGAAGGCACGCGTGGTCGCGTAGATCTCCGGCTCCGCCTCGGCCGACAGCCGGATCACCTTCGCGTAGCAGCCGCCTTCCATGTTGAAGATGCCGTCGTCGGACCACCCGTGCTCGTCGTCGCCGACCAGGTGGCGCTCCGGATCCGCGGAGAGCGTGGTCTTGCCGGTCCCCGAGAGCCCGAAGAACACGGCCACTCGCCCATCCTCGCCGACGTTCGCCGAGCAGTGCATCGGCATCACGCCGCGCAGCGGGAGCCGGTCGTTCATGAGCGTGAAGATCGACTTCTTGATCTCGCCGGCGTAGTACGTGCCGCCGATCAGCACCTCGGCGCGAGACGGATGCAGCACGACGAACGTCCCCGAGCGCGTGCCGTCGGCCTCCGGGTCGGCCTCGACGGCCGGCGCGTGGAGCACGAGCGCCTCGGGAACGAGCTCGCGCAGCTCGGGCTCCGGTGGGTCGATGAACAGCGTCTTCGCGAACAGTGCGTGCCATGGGCTGTACGTGACGACCCGCAGCGGCAGGCGGTGAGCCGGGTCGGCACCGGCGAACGCATCCACGACGTAGACGTCCTGCTCGTCGAGAAACGAGGCGACCTTCGATCGCAGGCGGTCGAAGCTCTCCTCCTCGATCGACTGGTTGACGGTGCCCCACCAGAGGCGGTCTTCCGAACCTGGCTCGCGGACGAGAAACTTGTCGAGCGGCGAGCGGCCGGTGTGCACGCCCGTGTCCACCACGAGCGGGCCGCCCTCGGCCAGCTGCGCCTCTCCACGAAGCAGCGCGTGGCTGTAGAGCTGGGACGTCGTGGGATTCCAGTAGACCTGGCCGGACGGAGACAGGCCGTGCGCGTCGAGCCCCACCGGGCCGCGAATCTCGACTCCCGCCGTTGCCACCATCGCCCGAATCCTACGTCTCCCGCGGGGATTTCAATCCACTACGCTCGAACGGTGCGGCTTCGCCCGCCCAATCCACCGCTTGCCGACGGCGTCGTGCTTCTGCGCCCATGGACCGACGCCGACGTCCCCGTCATCGCCGAAGCCTGCCGCGATCCGGAGATCGCGCGGTGGATCGACGACATTCCCGCGCCGTACACCCGTGCCGACGCCCGCGCCTACGTCGCCGCGTGCCGCCGCGGTTGGAAGGACGGCAGCCTGTGGGCCTTCGCTGTCACCGACGCCGCCACCGGCGAAGTGCTCGGCTCCTGTGGCGTCGGCTGGCAGGACCACCCGCACGGCGTGGCCGAGATCGGCTACTGGATACGCGCCGAGAGCCGCAACCGCGGTATCGCGACGCGCGCGGTGCGGCTCGCCGCCGCCTGGGCCTTCGCAGAGGGAGACGTTATCCGCCTCCAGCTGCGCGCTGACGTCGGCAACACGGCCTCCCAGCGCGTGGCCGAGAACGCCGGCTTCCAGCGCGAGGGCGTCCTGCGATCTATTCGCTTCAGCCGTCGCAAGCAGCGCCGCGTCGACTTCGTCATGTACTCGAGGCTTGTAGATGACTGATCGGGAATTCGGGCATGCCGTGGCACCGCACTTCCCGATCAATCATCTGGCGGGGGAAGCCTGAGCAAGGCGACGAACTGGTGCCCATGAGCACGGATGCCGCGATCGAGCGGCTTCTCACCTCGGCCGCGCTCTCGGACGGGACTCAGCGGGCATACCGGTCGGACCTTCGTGGCTTCGCGCGCTGGCTCGACGAGCAGGGCCTGAGCCTCGACGACGTCGACGCCCGCGTGCTCACCGAATACGCCGCGATGCTCGGTCGAGGCCGGCCGCGACGGCTGGCGCCCGCGACCATCGCGCGGAAGCTGGCGGCCGTCCGTGCGCTCCTGCGCTCCGCGCTCGGTCCCGGCCGCGTCCCCGACGTCCGGCTGGCGCCGCGACGCCCGAGAAGGCTCCCCCACGTCGACAAGGCCGACGAGGTCGCCCGCAAGCTGCGCTCGCTCGAGGGCGAGGGGCCGATCCCGCTTCGCAACCGCGCGCTCGGCGAGCTCGTCTACTCGGCCGGCCTACGCAGCAAGGAGGCAGTCGAGCTGGATCTGGCCGACGTCGACTTCGAGCAGGAAGCCGTGCGCGTGCTCGGCAAGGGCGGCAAGGAACGCGTCGTGCCGCTCGGCGAGGAAGCCGCACACTGGCTCGCCCTCTATCTCCGCGACGGCCGGCCGCAGCTGGCTCGCGGCGCGGAGAACGCGCTCTTCCTCTCCGCACGGGGTCGCCGTCTGGACACGAGCACCCTCCGCCGGGTGATTCCGCATCCCCACCACCTGCGGCATGCATTCGCGACGCATCTGCTGGAAGGGGGGGCCGACCTCCGCGTCATCCAGGAGCTGCTCGGCCACAGCTCGCTAAGCACCACGCAGGTGTACAGTCACGTGGACGGCCGCCGCCTACGCCGCGTGTACGACCGATCGCACCCCCGGTCGTAACGTGGCCGCCCGCATCGCCCTCATCGTCGTCAGCGTCGCGGTGACGCTCGCCGTCCCGGCCATCCTTGCTGTCAACGGGATCCGCCTCGTGACGAACGACCGGTACGTGGAGGCGGTCTACGACCACGGCGGCGTACCGGACGACCGCTATGGCCTTCCCGCCGCCGAGCGGGAGCGCCTCGCGCTCGTCGGCCTGCGCTCGATCGAGCCGTCGACGGCCGAAGGCATCGACCTGCTGCGGGCAGCCCGGCTCCCGAACGGCGAGCCCGCGTTCAGCGCCCGCGAGCTCGCCCACATGGAAGACGTGAGGACGGCAGTCTCGCGCGCGTACCGCTTTCAGATCGTCGCTGCCATCGCGATCGCCATCCTCGCCGTCCTGCTGGGCCTCTTGAGCACGACGCGCGCCGTCGTTCCCGTCGCGCTCGTGCGCGGCGCCGTGCTCACGGTCGTCGTCGCAGTGGTGGTCGGGGTCGTGGCCGCAACGAGCTACGGCTCCTTCGAGACGCCGTTCCACTCGCTGTTCTTCGAAGGCGAAAGCTGGCGGTTCGAAGAGACGGACACGCTCCGCCGCCTCTATCCGGACCGCTTCTGGCTCGACACCGCCATCGTCATCGGCGTGCTGGCCGTATTGCAGGCCGCCGTCGTCTTCTTCGCTGCGCGGTTCTGGGCGCGTCGCGCCGGCGTGCGTAGACCGTTGAGCCTTCGCGCCCGGACGGAGGGAACGTGAGCACCGCGGTCGATCGCTTCCTCGCTGTCTCGCGCGCACGGCTGGCGCCGCGCACAGTCGAGAGCTACCGGCGCGATCTCGACGACTTCGAAAGCAGGAGCGGTGCGGAGGCGGCTTCGGCCTCGCAGGAGCAGATCGAGGCCTATCTCACGGAGCTTCGGGCCGCCGGTCGCGCGGGGTCGACGGTCGCGCGGCGCCTGGCAGCGCTCCGCGCCTTCTACCGGCACGAGCAGCTGCTCGGCGAGCGCCCCGACAACCCGGCCGCCGAGATCGCCGCACCCCGCAGAGTGCGGCGGCTGCCGCGGACGCTCTCCCCCGGAGAGGCCGAGCGGCTGATGGAAGCTGCCGCGGGGACGACGCCACGGGCACTCCGCGACGCCGCGCTCGTAGAGCTGCTGTACGGCGCGGGGCTTCGCGTGAGCGAGGCCGTCGGCCTCGAGCGAGGATCGGTCGATCTCGACGAACGCCTGGTGCGCTGCGTCGGCAAGGGGTCGAAGGAGCGAATCGTTCCCATCGGCAGGGAGGCGTGCGACGCGCTCCGCCGCTACGTCTCACGCGGGCGGCCGTATCTCGACCGGCGCCAGTCGCCCGCGCTATTCCTGAACGCGAGGGGCGGCCCGCTGACGCGCGCCGGTGCCTTTCTCATTCTCCGCAGGCTCGCCGAGAAGGCCGGCCTCGAGCCGGATCGCGTGCATCCCCATCTCCTGCGCCACTCGTTCGCGACGCACCTGCTCGAGGGTGGCGCCGACCTCCGCAGCGTCCAGGAGATGCTCGGCCACGCGGACCTTGCGACGACCGAGCTCTACACGCACGTCACCGACAAGCGCCGCCGGGACGCGTACTTCGCCGCCCACCCACACGCCAAGCTTCGCCAAAACTGACAGGGGACAGTCACAGTGACTGTCCCCTGTCCCTACGGGACACGGATTAACGGGTGTCGGCCTTCTTCTTCAGCCCCGCCGCGACCTTCTTTGCCACCTGGCGCAGATCGCGGTCGGCTTCGTCGTCGTCGGCCAGGCCGTTCAGCAAGACGATCGTGTCGCGGCTCGGGGAGCCGTTGCGGAGGCAGACGACGGCGAGTCGCCGCACGGCCTGATTCGAGTCCGCCGAGACGAGCCTGTGCAGCAGCGGACGGGCTGCGTTGATGCCGCCCGGCGCGTCACGCGACAGGAGCTCGAGCGAGATGAGAGCGGAGCCGCGGCACGCGGGGCTCTCGTCCTCGAGGCCGCGCCGCAATAGCTCGAGCTTCTGCCGGTAGCGAAACTGCCCGACGGCGCGATAGGCGACCGCTCTCTGACGGTAGTCGGCGTTCCGTGCCTCCGCCTCGAGCTCGTCGTCCCACTCGCGGCGCAGGTCGGCGAGCTCCCTCTCTGACCCTTCGGTTGCGAGCGCGTCCGCACGGGCGGCTGCTTCGGCGAGCGTCAAGCGGTCGTGAGCGACCGGGGCGCCGGGCCGATGTAGCGAGCCGAAGGCCTGAAGAGCCTCCCTGTCCGCTTCTGCTCGAGGATGTGCGCCGACCAGCCGGCGACGCGTGAGCAGGCGAACATCGCCGGCGCGAGCTTCGGCGGGATCTCGGCGACGTCGAGGACGACGGCGGAGTAGTACTCGACGTTGGTCGCGAGCACCCGCTCGGGGTGTCGCTCCTGCAGCGCCTTGAGCGCAACGGCCTCGAGCTCCTCGGCGACGTCAATGTCCGGCGCATCGAGCTCCTTGGCAGTGCGCTTGAGAATCCGGGAGCGGGGGTCTTCCGCCCGATAGATGCGATGGCCGAAGCCCATGATCCGTTTGCCTGACTCCAGCGCCTGGCGCACCCAGCCCTCCGGGTCGCCTGTCGCTTTGACCTCCTCCAGCATGGGCTTTACGTACGCAGGCGCGCCGCCGTGCAGCGGGCCAGAGAGGGCGCCGACTGCCGACGAGAGGGTTGCTCCGCAGTCGGCTGCAGTGGAGGCTACGACGCGCGCCGCGAACGTCGACGCGTTGAGGCCGTGCTCGGCCGTGCAGATCCAGTACGTGTCGATGGCCTTGACGTGCCGCGGATCGGCCTCGCCACGCCAGCGAAGAAGGAACTTCTCCGCTGCCGTCTCGCCTGCGGCCACGGCTTCGTCGAGCACGGAGTCCTTGTGCCCGTCGGCGAGCCGCGCCGAGCGCGCGACGATCGCCATCATCTGGGCCGACAGGCGCCCAAGATCGTCGCGAGCCTGGTCGTCGGAGATCTCGTGCAGCTTGCCGAGCTTCCACACGGCCGAAAGATGTGCCGTCTCAGCCTGGAGATCTGCCGGCGCGTCGCCTGTCAGCGAGACCGGCTCATACGGCTCGGGATCGGGCATCTTCGAATCGAGGTCGTCGTCGACGAGCAATCCCCACACGCGTTCGTACGGGTAGTGGCCGACGAGCTCCTCGATGTCGACGCCGCGGTAGCGAAGCGTCCCGCCCTCGCGGTCGGGCTCGGCGATCTCCGTCTCGACGGCGACGACACCTTCGAGACCTGGCTGGAAGTCGGGCATCGAGCATGAATCTACCTCAGGCCTGCTGCCATGGGACTCGGCTAGAGTCGAGCCCGTGGCCCACCGAGTCACCCTCATACCTGGCGACGGCACGGGGCCCGAGCTGACCGAGGCGACGCGACGCGTCCTCGAGGCAACCGGTGTCGGCTTCGACTGGGAGGTCCACGAGGCCGGTGCCGACGTCATGCAGGCACACGACGGTAACCCGCTACCGGAGGAGACGCTCGCGTCGATCCGCGACACCGGCGTCGCGCTGAAGGGGCCGATCACGACGCCCATCGGCACGGGATTCCGCTCCGTCAACGTCGCACTCCGGCACGAGCTCGGGCTCTACGCGTGCCTGCGGCCGTGCAAGACATACCCCGGCGTGCGCACGCGGTACGAGGCCGTCGACGTCGTCATCGTCCGCGAGAACACCGAGGACCTCTACGCGGGAATCGAGTTCGAGTCGGGAGGCGAGGCGACGCAGGACCTCATCGAGACGCTCGGCCAGTTGCAGCCGAAGCAGATCTCGCCGAAGTCCGGCCTCTCGATCAAGCCCATGAGCCCCGAGGCGTCCGAACGGATCATCCGCTTCGCCTTCGACTACGCGCGGGCGCAGGCCCGCCGCGCCGTTCACTGCATCACGAAGGCGAACATCATGAAGCACACGGACGGGTTGTTCCTCGAGGTCTTCCGGCACGTCGCCCCGGAGTACTCGGACATCGAGCCGCGCGAGAATCTCGTCGACGCCCTGTGCATGGGCCTCGTCCAGAGGCCGGAGGAGTACGACGTCCTCGTGACGCCGAACCTCTACGGCGACATCGTCTCCGACCTCGCCGCGGGGCTCGTCGGCGGCCTCGGCGTCGCGCCGGGCGCGAACATCGGCCCGGATGCAGCGGTCTTCGAGGCGACGCACGGGTCGGCGCCCAAGTACCGCGGCCAGAACCGCGTGAACCCGATCGCGATGATCCTCTCCGGGAAGCTCATGCTCGAGCACCTGGGCGAGCCGGGCGCCGCCGCCCGTCTCGAGGCCGCCGTCGCGGCGGTCATCGCCGAGGGGCACAGCCTCACGTACGACATGAAGCCCACGCGCGACGATCCGACCGCCGTCGGCACGAGCGAGGTTGCCGACGCGATCATCGACAAACTCGGCGCACTCGTCGCGTGAGGCGGAAGGTCACCGTCATCGGCGCCGGCAACGTCGGCGCCACATGCGCGCAGGAGGTCGCACGGCGCGACTACGCCGACGTCGTCCTCGTCGACATCATCCCGAACTTCCCACAGGGCAAGGCGCTGGACATGAACCAGGCGGCGGCCGTGCTCTCGTACGAGCCGAACATCACCGGCGCGAACAGCTACGAGGAGACCGCCGGCTCCGACGTCATCGTCGTCACCGCCGGCAAGCCGCGCGCGCCGGGCATGAGCCGCGACGATCTCGTGACCACGAACGAGGCGATCGTCGCCGCGGTCACGAGAGACGCGGTCAGGCGCTCGCCCAAGGCCACTGTCGTCGTCGTCTCGAACCCGCTCGACGCAATGTGCCACGTGGCGAAGGCGATCTCGAAGCTGCCCCGCGAGCGCGTCTTCGGCATGGCCGGCATCCTCGACACCGCCCGCTTCCGCGCGTTCATCGCGTGGGAGACGGGAGCGTCGATCAAGGACGTGCAGACAATGGTGCTCGGCGGCCACGGCGATCAGATGGTTCCCGTCGTGTCCGCGACGACCGTCGGCAGCGTCCCGCTCACGGAGCTCGTCTCGAAGGCACGGATCGCGAAGCTCGTACAGCGCACGCGCGTCGGCGGTGGCGAGATCGTCAACCTCCTCGGCACATCGGCGTGGCACGCGCCCGGCGCGGCCGCGGCGCAGATGGTGGACGCCATCCTGCTCGACGAGAAGCGGATCCTTCCCTGTACCGCGCTCCTCGAGGGCGAATACGGGATCAAAGGCCTGTACATGGGCGTGCCGGTGATGCTCGGCGCGTCCGGCATCGAGGAGATCGTGAAGCTCCGCCTCTCCGCCGAGGAGAAGAAAGCGCTGCGCGAGTCCGCCGCTGCAGTGCGCGACGTCGTCGGCGTCTTAACTCACAAGTAGCGTCCGACAGGAGAGCCTGGCGGAACATCCACTGAGCCGTCCTTGACGCGCTGGAGCGCCCCGAGGCTGTGTCCTCAGTCGCCCACGTACGCTCCGCCGGCTGCGGGTACGCGGGCTCCCTGCGTCCTTGCCTCGGAACCACCAGCGCGTCACGACGGCGAGTGACGTTCCCCCAGGCCCTCCCACCTCGCGCCAGCTACGCTCGCTCCGTGGATCTCGAACTGAAAGGCCGCACTGCGATTGTCTGCGGCGCGTCCGCCGGCATCGGGCTCGGCATCGCCGAGTCCCTCGCGGAGGAAGGTGCGAACGTCGCCATGTTCGCTCGGCGACGCGACGTTCTCGAGCGCGAGGCGGAGCGGCTCGGAGGTCTTGCCGTCCGGGGCGACGTCAGCGTGCCGGCCGACCTCGAGCGGCTCGTCGAGCGAACGCTCGAGGCCTTCGGCGGCGTCGACATCGTCGTCAACAACTCCGGAGGCCCACCTCGGACGACCGCGCTCGAGATGGACGAAGAGTCGATCGAGGCCGCCGTGCAGCTCATGCTCGTCTCCGCCGTGCGCCTCACCGCGCTCTGCCGCGCCCACCTGGAGCGGTCGGGGCACGGCCGCATCGTCAACATCACCTCCAGCACGGTGAGAGAGCCGGTCGACAACCTCGCGCTCTCGAACACCGTGCGACCAGGCGTCGTCGGCTGGTCGAAGACGCTCGCGCGCGAGCTGGGGCCGAAAGGGGTCACGGTCAACTGCATCGCGCCGGGTCGAATCGACACCGACCGGCTGCTCGAGGTCTATCCGGACGGCCCTACCGAGGCCGACCTCGCGACGATCCCGCTGCGGCGGCTGGGCACGCCGCGCGAGCTCGGCGATCTCGTGGCGTTCCTCTGCTCCGATCGCGGCGGCTACATCAGCGGCACGACGATTCCCGTCGACGGCGGGTTGCTCCGCTCTTTGTTGTAGTGCGGCGTCTGTTGAGTCCGGGGCGGCTGCTCATCGCAGGGGCCGTGCTCGCCGTCATCACGTTCGGCGTGCTCTGGCTCGCTCCGTCCGACGACTACCTGCTGCTGCCGGACGAGGCGCACCCGGTGGCGCCGCTCGTCTCCGTCTCGAAGCCGAAGCGCGGCGGCGGGAGGGACGGCATGTATTTCGTCGACCTCATCCAGCGACGCGCGTCACTGGCGGAAAGCATCTTCCCCGGCATTCGCGACGGCGCGACCCTTGTGCCGGAGGATCGCGTAAACCCGCACGGCATCGCCGAGTCGGTGCGCCGCCAGGCCGACCTCGGCCAAATGGCGCGTTCGCAGGAGATCGCCGCGGCGGTGGCGCTTCGGGAGCTGGGATACGACGTGAAGGTGCGCGTGAACGGCGCGTTCGTGGCGAGCATCTTCAGGGACCTGCCGGCGGCCGGCAAGCTTGCCCCCGGTGAGGTGATCGTGGCCGTCGACGGAAAGCCCGTTCGCTCGACAGTCGATCTTCAGCGACTCATCTCGGAGAAGAAGCCCGGTTCGAACGTAACCCTGACGCTGACGCACTCGAAGGGCAGGCGGAAGGTTCAGCTGACGACGGCGCCCAACCCGGAGGACGCCTCCCGGTCGGTGATCGGCGTGCTCGTCGAGCAGGCCGCGGACATCAGGCTGCCCATCGACGTGTCGATCGACGCCGGCAATATCGGCGGCCCATCGGCAGGTCTCGCATTCGCCCTCGACGTGATGGAGAAGCTCGGACGGGACGTCGACCACGGGAGGAAGGTCGCCGCCACCGGCGAGCTGACGCTCGACGGCTCGGTGCTCCGGATCGGCGGAATCAAGCAGAAGACGTTCGGCGCTCGGCAGGCCGGCGTCGACGTCTTCCTCGTCCCGGTCGAGAACGCCGCGGAGGCGAGACAGTACGCCGGCGGCCTGACGATCGTCCCCGTGACGTCCGTGCAACAGGCCGTCAGGCGCCTTTCGAAACTGCAGTAAACCGATCCGGCTGAGGAGACTGGATGGGGGACAGGATTAATCCTGTCCCATGCGTTTTCCAAATACGCCGGAAATAGCGGGAAGTCCGTGGCGCACCCTCTTTGCATCAGGGACGAGGATCCCTAGTATCCGGTCTTGTCCCGCCTGAGGCAGCAGAGCAGGGGAGATGGAAATCAACTCTATTAGTGTGTGTTGCAAGAACTGCTATTTTCGCCGCGCCGACCTGTGCGCGCTGCAGCTCAGCGAGGCGTGCCCGACGTTCCGGCCCTACACGAGCCAGCCTTTCGCGCACCAGGAGCCGGTGCGGCTGCCACGGAAGCCTCTGGCCGAGGTCGTTCGCAGGCAGTTGAAAGCCGCGGCTGCCTAGTAGGAGAGTCTGGCGAAACAGTGACTGTGTCGCCAGAAAGCACCGGATCGCCGCGCAGCGGTGTCCTCGGTCGCCCACGTACTTCAGTCAGTACGCGGGCTCCCTGCGTCCTTGCTGCGCGACGCCCGGAGCGCCCTGGCGACGAGCACCGTTCCGCCAGACCCCCTAGACAGCGGCGGCGCAAACGCCCGCCAGCCGCGACACGCCTTCGTCGATCTCGCTCGGTGACGCGAAGCTGAAGGCTAGCCGCGCCGCACTGCGACCCTCTTCGGGCAGCAGGAAGAAGTCGTCACCGGGGACGAACGTCACACCCGCCTCCGTCACGGCAGCCAACGTCTCGCGCGCATCGGTCTCGTTCGGGAGCTCGAGCCACAGGAAGTAGCCGCCCTCCGGGGTGCTCCACGAGGCTTCCGGAAGATCGCGCTCGAGCGCGCGCAGCATTGCGTCGCGGCGGTCGCGCAGGAGGCTCGACACCCGCTCGACGTTGGGCTCGAGCAGGCCCCGGTGCAGAAACTCGAAGATGATCGCCTGCGTCGAGAACGCCGGCGACAGATAGGTGCTCGCCGCGGTGGCCTCGAGCTCGCCCGCCAGCGACTCCGGCAGCACGAGGTAGCCCACGCGCAGTCCCGGCGCAACGATCTTCGAGAACGACGAGGAGTAGATGACACCTCGCCCTTCCGCCAGCTCGTGGAGCGTAGGCACGTGGTCGCCCTCGAACCGCACGAGCCGGTACGGATCGTCCTCGAGGATCAGGAGGTCATGCGCCTCGGCCAGCTCGAGCAGCCCTTGGCGGCGCTCCACCGTGAGGGTGCGACCGGTCGGGTTCTGGAAGGTCGGCAGTAGGTAGAGGAGCGCCGGACGAGGATCGCGGGCGAGCTCGCCCGTGAGCGCGTCCGGGTCGATTCCCTCCTGGTCGTGGGCCACGGCGGCAACGTCGACGCCACGCCGTGCACCGACGTGGAGCGCCCGGTCGTAGGTCGGCGCCTCGACGATGAGGCGCCGCTCGGTCGCGTGACGGCCGATGACGAGGTCGAGCCCCTGGAGGGAACCGTTCGTGAGCATGATCTGGCCGGCCGACACGCGGTGACGATCGGCCAGCCACTCGCGCAGCGGCCCGTAGCCGCCGGCCGGCCCGTAGTTCAGCGCCGTCTCGCCGTCCCGCTCGAACACGGCCCGGGCGCAGTCGGCGAGCTCCCTGACGGGCAGGCAGACGGAGGCCGGAATGCCGCGCGCGAGCGAGATCGTCGGCATGGAGCCAGTCTAGAGCCGCACGTAGCTAGCGGTTCAGCGGGCGATCTCGGCGACGAGCTGGGCCGTCTCGGTCGGCGTCGTCCCGACGCGGATGCCGGACGACTCGAGTACGTCCTTCTTCGCCTGGGCGGTCCCGGACGAGCCGGAGATGATGGCGCCCGCGTGGCCCATCGTCTTGCCCGGCGGAGCGGTGAAGCCCGCGATGTACGACACGACGGGCTTCGTCATGTGCTCCTGGACATAGCGAGCCGCCTTCTCCTCCTCGTCGCCGCCGATCTCGCCGACCATGACGACGATCTCCGTCTCCTCGTCCGCCTCGAACTTCGCGAGGATGTCGACGAAGGACGAGCCGACGACGGGATCGCCGCCGATGCCGACGATGGTCGAGTTGCCGAGCCCGAGCTGGGTCAGCTCGTGGCCGATCTGGTATGTCAGCGTGCCCGAGCGCGAGACGAGGCCGACGGCGCCCTCCGAGAAGATCTCGGCGGGGATGATCCCCGCATTCGCCTTGCCGGGCGAGAGTGCGCCCGGGCAGTTCGGGCCGACCATCGTCAGGCCGCGTGATCGGACGGTGCCGTAGACCTGCAGCATGTCGTGGGCAGGCACGCCCTCGGTGATGCAGATGATCGTGCCGACGCCCGCGCCTGCCGCCTCCGAGAGGGCGTCGGCGGCAAACGGCGCGGGAACGAAGACCAGAGACGTGTTTGCGCCTGCCTCTTCGACGGCGCCCGCCACGGTGTCGAACACCGGGATGCCTTCGACGTCCTCCCCACCCTTGCCCGGCGTGACGCCGGCGACGACATTCGTCCCGTACGCGCGGTTGCGGAGCGTGTGGAACGAGCCTTCGCGGCCGGTGACGCCCTGGACGACGAGCCGCGTCTCGTTGTCGATGACGATCGCCACTACTTCCGTCCTTTCAAGGCGACGCGTGGCACCTGGAGGCGGCCGTCCTCGATCCGGTCCGCGAGCAGCTCCTTGACTCTTGCGGCCTCTTCGCCTTCACATCCCGCCCGCGCGAGCCACGACTCGAGGTCGATCTCCACGTCGAGCAGCTGGACCGCTTCGACCTCGAGGCCGGCCTGCTCGAAGAGCTTTCGCCACTCCTGCTCCGAGTAACTACGGACGTGCGTCGGGTCGCGTAACCGTTCGGCCTGCTCGGCCGTCTTGTCGAGGTAGCGCAGGTCCGAGAGGACGAGGACCAGGCGCGCCACCCGCGCCAGCTCGCCGACCGCCGCATCGATGTCGGCGAAGTGGTGCGGAGCGATCCGCGTCCCGACCGTGTCGAAGCTGGCATCCGCGAAGGGCAGGTCCTCGGCCCGCGCGAGCACGTCGGCCTGCATCCCCGGCGAGGGGTCGACGGTGACAACCTCGAAGCCTGCCTCCCGCCATCGCCTCGCAAGGTTGCCGCCGCCCGTCGCAACGTCGAGCGCGGTCTTGCCCTCGGCCCATTCGACGAGCAGATCCAGGTCGGGCCCTTGTCGATGGGCATCGCTCTCCCTATACGCCTCGGCATATGGGCTCCAGCGGTCGCTCATTTCGCCAGCTCCACCGCCCGGCGCGCCGCTTCGAGCATCGTCGGCTCGACGTGGAGGTTCGGGGGCGCCGCTTCCGTCAGCAGACGTCTTCCTTCCTCCGCGTTCGTGCCGTCCAGCCGAACGACGATCGGCAGGTCGATGGTCATCTGCGAAAGCGCCTGGAGGATCCCTCGTGCGACCTCGTCGCAGCGCGTGATGCCTCCGAAGATGTTGAAGAGGATCGACTTGACCTGCGGGTCGGCGACGATCACCTCGAGCGCGTCGACCACGCCCTGGGCGTCGCCCCCTCCACCGAGGTCGCAGAAGTTCGCCGCGCGGCCGCCTGCGAGCCCCACGACGTCGAGCGTCGACATGACGAGGCCGGCCCCATTGCCGAGGATCCCGACCTCCCCGTCGAGCTTCACGTACGTGACGTCCTTCTCGCGAGCAGCGCGCTCTTCGGGCGGATACGCGTCGAGATCCCGCATCTCGGCGATGTCCGGATGACGAAAGAGCGCGTTGTCGTCGACCGTGAACTTCGAGTCGAGGGCGTGCACGACGCCGCCCGGCTTGACGATGAGCGGGTTGATCTCGCAGAGCATCGCGTCGCAGCCGACGAAGCAGTCGTAGAGCTTCTTCGCGACCGCCGCGATCTGCTTTTGCTCCTCCGGATCTTCGACACCGGAGCCGAACAGCAGGCGGCGGGCATGCCAGGGCCGTAAGCCCTCGAGCGGGTCGACGTGCAGGCGCACGAGCCGCTCGGGATGTGTTGCCGCGACCTCCTCGATGTCGATCCCACCTGCGGTCGTGAACATGAAGAGCGGTTGCTTCGCGCCGCGGTCGAATGTCAACGAGAGGTAGTACTCGCGCTCGATGTCAGATGCCTGCTCGATCCAGAGCCGGCGCACGACGTGCCCGCCGATGTCCATCCCCAGGATCGCCTCGGCGTGCGCCTCTGCCTCGCCGGGCGTGGCTGCAAGCTTGATCCCGCCGGCCTTGCCGCGTCCACCCGTCAGCACTTGCGCCTTGACGACGACGTCGCCTCCGAGCTCTTCGGCGCTCTCGCGACCCTCTGCCGGCGTTCGCACGACACGCCCGTCCGAGACGGGAATCCCGTAACGGCGGAACAGCTCCTTGCCCTGGTGCTCGTAGAGGTCCACCGCGCGGGCGAGTCTACGCGTTTGCGGCCCGGCCACGACGGGGAAAGAACCGTCCGTCTAGACTCAAGCTTCCGCCGACACGAGGAGGGAACGATGGACGAGACCCGCAAGAGCCTCACGGACGACAAGATCGTGACGACGCCGCTCGCGGGCGGCCGCACGCGCTCGGAGTCGGGCGACGCCGACACCGACGACACGGATGTCGACACGGACGACACCGACGCCGACGCGGACACCGACGACCCGTCGTAGCACCGGCGCGCTCGCCCGCTGTATCGAGCCAACCGACGAGCACGAGTTCCTCGAGAACGTCTACGAGCGGGAGCCGCTCGCCGTCGCGAGGGCCGAGCCTGGGCGATACGACGATCTGCTCTCGGTCGAGGACGTCGAGCGCATGGTCTGCTCCGGCGCGCTCCGCCATCCGGCGTTTCGCCTCGTAAAGGCCGGGGAGCGCCTGGAGCTCGGCGACTACGCGACCGACGTCCCGTGGCGCCCGGCGGCGTTCACGGGCACGATCGACGTCCCGCGCGCTCTGTCCGCGTTCGCGGACGGCGCGACGCTTGTCCTGCAGGCGCTCCACCACACGCACCCGCCGCTCGCCGCCTTCTGCCGCGCACTCGAAGAGGAGCTGGGACAGCCCGTGCAGACGAACGCGTACTTCACGCCTCGCGACTCGCAGGGCCTGCCGGTCCATCACGACACCCACGACGTCTTCTGCCTCCAGGTGGCCGGGAACAAGCGCTGGCTCGTCTACGAGCCGGCGCTCGAGCTCCCGCTGCGTGACCAGCGTTACCGCTCGGAGCTCGGGGAGCCCGGCGAGCCGGTGCTCGATCTCGTCCTCGAACCGGGAGACATGCTGTACATGCCGCGCGGCTGGCTCCACCAGGCGCTGACCTCGGACACGGACTCGCTCCACCTCACGATCGGCGCGAACGCGTACACGTGGCTCGACGCGCTCAAGGCTGCGCTGGACTCCTGCGCGAACGATGTCGAGTTCAGGCGCTCGGTGCCGGACGACGGTGTGCCCACGACGGATCTGCTCGCAGCGCTGGGAGAGCGGCTCGAGCCCGACGACGTCGTGCGGCGCCGGCAGTCGAAGCTCGTGAGGACTCGAAGGCCGGTGTTGGACGGTGGCCTGTCGGAGCTGCGCGCCCTCGACTCCCTCACGGCGGAGACCGTTCTCGAGCGCCGGCCCACCGTGATCTCGGAGCTCGACGACGGCGCTCTCGTCTTCGAGGGCAAGACCGTCCGCGTGCCCGAGCACGCGCTGCCGGAGCTGAAGGCCGTTGCAGTCTCGGACGCGCCGTTTCGAGCGGTCGACCTGCCGGGGGAGCTCGACGAGGAGGGCCGGCTCGTCCTCCTCAGGCGGCTGATTCGCGAAGGATTCGTGCGGCGTAGCGCCGGGGATGACTGAGCCCCGCGGCGTTGCACGTGAGGTGTGCGAGCTCGCCTTCCTGGCGCTCGACCTCGACCTCGTAGTCGGTGCCGCCCGCACGGAACCGAATGGGCGCCGTCGACACGAGCTCTAAACCGTCCAGTTCGAGGGTGCCGGACGCCTCGCGAACAGCCCGCTCCGCCGCCTGGACGGGAAACGTGTAACAGCACCTGCCGCGGTAGAGCTCGAGCTGAACGCGCCCGGCCAGATGCCCGTCGACGAGCTCGAGCACGTCGCCGGCCTCGACACGCCCGTAGTACGCGCCCTCCGGCAGGCAGACGACATTGCCGGCAAAGCGGTCGCCGCCCACGTGTGAGCATTGCCATACCCAGCCTTCGTCGACGAGCTCGCGCATCGCCTCGAAGACCGGAACGCCCCGCCTGGCACAGCAGGCGTCGTGCTTGCCGTGGGTGCACACGAGAAGCAGCGGATGCGGGGACGCCGATCCGGGATCGGCGAAGTCGAAGCCCAGCAACTCCTCGTAGCGATCGATGACGGTCGTCGACAGCCACGATCCACGCTCCGCCGATTGCCCCCAGAAGACGTGGATGCCTTCGGCGCTCCGCCGCTCGCGACGCCGAACGAACAGCACCTTCGCCGGCCTGAGGGCCCCCGCGCACTCGGCCAGATGTGCCTTCACCTCTGCGGTGAGCTGACTGGCGTCGACGGCGTTCCTGCCCCACGCGCCGTGGTACTCGACGAGGATCCAACGGTCGACACGGCTGGCGGTGGCGGCGAGCGGCTCGCCGTGATCCCGTGAGACGTCGGAGCAGAAACGCCTAGGCGGGTCCAGGCTCGCTCTCCTGCTCCACGACGCAGATGACTTGCCCGAGCGTCACGGCCTGTCCCGGGCTGACTGCTAGTCCGGTGATGACGCCCGGCCGGTGCGCCGCGATCTCGTTCTCCATCTTCATCGCCTCAACGATGCAGAGCACGTCGCCGGCAGCGACCTTCTGGCCGTCTTCGACCCGGACATGCAGCACGGTGCCCTGCATCGGGCTCACGACCGCATCCGCGGCGGCGCCGCTCTGGCCCAAGCCTGTGCTCCGGTCGCGACGCGCGCGAGCCAGCGCTGCGTGAGGTGGCTCCGGCCGCAGCACGCGCACGTCGAACCGGCGCCCATCGAGCTCGACCGGCAGTACCAGCGGGCGGAGCTTGCCGTCCGCATGCGGAGCTATCGTCGTTGTCGTATGAGACAACTGCTTCGCCTTCTCGGCCAGCTCCTCGGACTCGACGATGCCATGGCAGGTTCCCGCCTCGATGAAGCACGGCTCGGCGAGCAGCGCACGGTGGAAGCCGATGAGGGTCTCCACACCGCCGATCTCGTACTCCTCGAGGGCACGGAGCATGCGGGCACGCGCGTGTTCGCGGTCAACTCCGTGCACGACGAGCTTCGCGAGCAGCGGGTCGTAGAAGCCGCTGACCTCGAGGCCCGCTTCGACACCCGAATCCACGCGAACACCCGGGCCTGCCGGTTCGCGGTAGCTCGTGATCCGCCCCGGCGCAGGAAGAAAGCCGTTCGATGGATCTTCGGCGTTGATCCGGCACTCGATGGCGTGACCGCGCAGACGGACGTCGTCTTGGCCCAGCGATAGCGGTTCGCCCGCGGCGATGAGAACCTGCTCGCGTACGAGGTCGAGTCCCGTCACGAGCTCCGTCACGGTGTGCTCTACCTGGATCCTCGTGTTCATCTCTAGGAAGTAGTAGTCGCCGTCCGAGGAGAGAAGTCCCTCGATGGTCCCCGCAGACCGATAGCCGGCGGCCCTCGCCGCATCGACTGCGATCGAGCCGATCCGCGCGCGGAGCACGTCGTCGACCGCCGGTGACGGCGTCTCCTCGACGAGCTTCTGGTGGCGGCGCTGAATCGTGCACTCACGCTCCCCAAGATGAATGACGTTTTCGTGGGCGTCGGCCAGTACCTGCACCTCGACGTGGCGTGGATCCTCGAGATACCGCTCGACGTACACCGTCGGGTCGGCGAAGTACGCCTGGCCCTCGCGCTGAGCCGACTCGAACGCCGCGGGCACGGCCTCCGGCGCTGTGACGACCTTCAGCCCCTTCCCTCCGCCGCCGGATGCAGCCTTGAGGGCTATGGGCCAGCCGATCTCGTTGCCGATCTCGATCACCTGGTCGGCGGTCTCGACGGGATCGGTCGTGCCCGGCACGATGGGTACGCCCGCAGCCTGCATGGCCGTGCGAGCCGCGGTCTTCGAGCCCATCAGCTCGATCGCCTCGGGCGGCGGGCCGATCCACGTAAGGCCCGCGTCCTCTGTGGCTCGCGCAAAGCGAGCGCTCTCTGCGAGGAAGCCGTAGCCCGGGTGAATCGCCTCGGCGCCGGCGCGCTGCGCCGTCTCCATCAGCCGCTCGATGTCGAGATAGCTCTCGGCCGCGGGCGCCGGACCGATGAGGAATGCCTCGTCGGCCACGCGAGTGTGAACGGCGCCACGATCGGCTTCCGAGTACACGGCAACCGTGCCTATACCCAGCTCGCGAAGCGTTCGAAAAATGCGGACGGCGATCTCGCCCCGATTTGCCACCAGTACGCGGGAAAACGGAGCCACGCGCTTATTCTCCCGGAGAGATGACCCTCGCGGATCAGTTGACCGTCGCGCGCGCTGCGTCGGTCGTGCTCGTCGTCGCGCTGTTCGAGTGGGACTTCCAGAACCACCTGTACTGGGCGACAGCGGTGTTCATGGCGGCGATGGCAACCGACCAGATCGACGGCTGGCTCGCCCGCAGGCAAGGACATACATCGGCGCTCGGGTCGATGCTCGATCCGGTCGCCGACAAGGTGCTCGTGCTCGCGATGCTGATCATGGTCGTGGGGACCGGAGCGTTTCCGTCGTGGATGGTCGCGCTGATCGTGGCCCGCGAGCTTCTCGTCTCGGGCCTCCGCCTGGCGGCGATCGAACGCGGCGTCGTCATACCCGCGCGTGATCTCGGCAAGCTGAAGACCTGGGCGCAGGCCGTCGCAGCGGCCATCGGCGGCTTCGCGGCGGCCGGGCTCTGGAGCGACGACGTTGCCTGGTGGGCGCTGCTCGTCGCGCTCGTGTTCACGCTCGTATCGGGCCTCGACTACGCGCGCGCTGCCCCGCGTCTCCTCAGAGGCCCCGCTACGGGCTAGACCTCGTCCGCCTCCTCGATCGCCTCGAGGATTCCGGCCTGCCACCACGCTCCAGGCGCCGGGTTTCCCCGGCGGCCGGCTAGCAGCTCCTCGACCGCAGTCTCGATCGCCGCACGCTCCTCAGGCGTCGGCTCGGGAGTGATCTCGAGCTCGGAACGGGTGGTCACAGGGGGATGTTGCCGTGCTTGCGTTTGGGCCGGGGCTCGCGCTTGGAGAGCGCGGTCTCGAGCGCGTCGATGAGCACCGGCCGCGTGCGGCGCGGCTCGATGACGTCGTCGATATAGCCACGCTCCGCAGCGACGTACGGGTTGGCGAAACGCTCGCGATAGTCCTCGATGAGCTCGTGGCGTCTCGCGTCGGCATTCTCACCGGCCAGCTCCTGGCGGAACACGATGTTGACCGCACTCTCGGGACCCATCACCGCGACCTCGGCCGTCGGCCACGCGAAGTTGAAGTCGCCGCGGATGTGCTTCGAGCTCATGACGTCGTACGCGCCGCCGTATGCCTTGCGCGTGATGACAGCGAGCTTCGGCACGGTCGCCTCCGCATAGGCGTAAAGCAGTTTCGCCCCGTGCCTGATGATGCCGCGCCACTCCTGGTCGGTGCCGGGCAGAAAGCCGGGGACGTCGACGAACGTGACCAGCGGGATGTTGAACGCATCACACGTCCGCACGAAGCGCGCCGCCTTCACGGACGAGTCGATGTCGAGAACGCCGGCGAGCGTCCGCGGCTGGTTGCCGACGATGCCCACGACGTGGCCGCCCAGCCGCGCGAGGCAGCACACGATGTTGCCGGCGTAGCGCTCGTGCACCTCGAGCGGATCGCCGTCGTCGACAACGAGCTCGATGGCGCGCTTGATGTCGTACGGCTTCGCGGGATCGTCGGGCACGAGCGTGTCGAGCTCCGCCTCTTCCCGGTCGGGTGCATCCGACGGCTCCGCGTACGGCGGCTGCTCGAGGTTGTTCTGCGGCAGAAACGAGAGCAGGTACCGCGCATCCTCGAGACATGCCTCTTCGCTTGGGCTGATGAAGTGCGCCACGCCGGACTTCGCCGCATGCGTGGCGGCCCCGCCGAGCTCCTCGAACGTCACGTCCTCACCCGTCACGGTCTTCACGACGTCGGGGCCGGTGATGAACATGTAGGACGTCCCCTCGACCATCAAGACGAAGTCGGTGATCGCCGGCGAGTACACCGCGCCACCGGCGCAGGGGCCCATGACGAGACTGATCTGCGGCACCACCCCCGACGACTGGACGTTCCGCCAGAAGATCTCCGCATAGCCGGCGAGGGACACGACACCTTCCTGGATGCGAGCGCCCCCGGAGTCGTTGATGCCGATCACGGGGCAGCCGTACTTCACGGCGAGATCCATGACCTTGCAGACCTTCTCGGCGAAGACCTCCGAGAGGCTGCCGCCGAAGATCGTGAAGTCCTGGGAGAAGACGAAGACCTTGCGGCCGAAGATCGTCCCGTAGCCGGTGACGACGGCGTCGCCCCACGGCCGCCGCTCCCGCATGTCGAACTCGACCTCACGATGGCGGACGTAGCGGTCGATCTCGACGAACGATCCGGCGTCGAGGAGCTTTTCGAGCCGCTCGCGGGCGAGGAGCTTGCCCTGTGAGCGGTGGCGCTCAACGGCCTTCTCCGAGCCCTGGGTCGACGCAGTCTCGCGAAGGTCGACTAGTCGCTCGAGCTTGGCCTGCGTGGAATCCGACTGGCTCGAGTCTTTCTGGGCCGTCACCGGCCTATAGTCTCAAACGTGCATCGCTGGACGGCGATCGACCGCTCGACGATCTGGCCGTACGCCGACGGGGAGCCGAAGGACTTCTCCTACGCGCGGGACGCGCACCCCACGGGCGAGGCCGCCGAGCAAGCTCTCGGAGCGCTCGAAGGCGGGCGCGCCCTGCTCTTTGCGTCAGGGATGGCCGCAGCGGCCGCCGCGCTGCTCGGCTTGCTGCGGCAGGGCGAGACGGTGGCGATCGCGGCGGACGCGTACTACGGCGTGGGCCTGCTCATCCGCGACCTCGAGCGCTGGGGGCTCACCTGCACGGAGTTCGACCAGACGGCCGCGCCGCCGGCGAAAGCCGATCTCGTCTGGCTCGAGGCGCCCTCGAACCCGTTCCTCACTTTTCCCGACCTCGATGCAGCCGCGGCGCACCCCGCGCGGGTGCTCGTCGACGCCACCGCGGCCACGCCCATCCACCTCCGTCCGCTCCAGCGCGGCGCCGACGTCGTGCTCCACAGCGCGACGAAGTACCTCGGGGGCCATCACGACCTGCTGCTGGGCGTCCTCGTGTGCCGGCGCGAAGACGACTACGAGCAACTGCTCGTGTTCCGGAAGCGAACCGGCGCGATCGCGACGCCGGATGCCGCGGCCCTGCTCCTGCGGAGCCTCGAGACCCTCCGGGTGCGGGTGGAGCGCCAGTCGGCGACCGCCCTCGACCTGGCCCGAAGGCTCGAAGGGCATCCGGCGGTCGAGCGCGTCCGTTACCCGGGCCTGGGTCCGGATCCGCTCGCCGCGCGCTACATGGACGGCGGGTACGGCGGCCTGCTGTCCTTCGATGTTCGAGGCGATGCGGTGGCTGTGGAGACATCGGTCTCGGTCATCACGAACGCGACGAGCCTCGGCGGCGTCCGGTCGAGCATCGAGTCGCGACGGCGCTGGGAGGGCGAACGCGTCCCGGAAGGGCTGCTTCGCCTGAGCGTCGGCCTCGAGGACGCCGACGAGCTCTGGGCCGACCTCGAGCAGGCCCTCGCCAATGCCTGAAAGCCCACTCGACGGCCAAAAGAGCCGGAGGAGGGACTCGAACCCACGGCCTGCTGATTACAAATCAGCTGCTCTACCAGCTGAGCTACTCCGGCCGACGAACTCAGACTAGCGGGCGCCCGACGGGAAGGAGACGCCGCTCCAGTTGAAGCCGAGGGCGGTCGCGAGCACGTCGCCGCCTCTCATCCGGGCGACGAACCCGTGAGGCGCGAGGAGCTGCCCGGCGACGTCCACCGCGCGCGTGCTCCAGTTGGCGAGGACGCTGAAGCCGCCCTCGAACACCGATTCGGTCACTCCCGGCCGCACGTCCCGGAACTCGACCAAACGCTTGCCCCCGTAGTAAGGGCCGAGTGTCCGTTGCACCTGGCCGACGAGCTTCGCCCACTCGCTGTCCGGCGGGCTGGAATCGTCCCAGGCGTACGAGAGCATGAAGCCGAACGCGACGTTGAAGGCGAGCGTCTCGGGGTCGGTCGTCATCGTCGGCTCGTAGAGGTCGTGCTGGTACATGACCACCTTGTCTCCGAAGAGCCGGCTGGCGATCGGGTACGGCTCCCAGCTGCCTTCGCCCCAGCGGGAGTTCGGCCACTCGAACTGGCGCGACATCTGCAGGACGCCGCCGTGGAAGCCGGAGGACATCGACGCCAGCCGGTCCCAGCCGTCCTCCACCATCACGCAGCGGCCGGCGTAGGGGGCGAACAGCGACAGCCAGCCGTCGTAGTACGCGAGCGGGCTGGGGGCGGCCGGGTTGAAGTCGCGCCGCCAGGGGCGAGCGCCGATCTGGTCGAAGAACAGGCAATCCGCAGGCACAACGTCCTTCCACTCCTCGAACACGCCGTTGATGCGGTCGCGCACTGCAGGCACGTGCGGCGAGACGATGTAGCCGTCGTGGGAGCCGAACTGCTCCCGCACGGCGACGCCGCGGAGGTTCTGGACGGCGATGTCCTTCGGCTCGATGGAGGAGGGCAGCGCCTGCACGCTCGGCGCCGTCGTGTCCCACCAGCTGACGTTGAGGTACGGCATGAGAAGCTGCCCGAGCGAACGAACGCTTGCCGCCATCCGGTTGAAGTCGCCCGTGTCACCCCAGCGCGGGTCGGCCGGCAAGAAGTCGGGATGGGACTCGTCGAAGCCGCCGGACTGGAAGGCGACCGGGTGAATCAGGGCGGGCGACGGCAGCTGCGCCAGGCGCGGCGCCCACTGGTTGAACTCGGGGAGTCCCTTCCAGAGGTCGGCCTTGATCAGCGGCGCGCGAACGAGAGCCTCAAGGCGGCTGCCGAGCTTGTCGGCGAGCGAGGGATACTTCGCGATGCCGTTGTCCTCTCTATAGGCATTGAGGGTTTGCTCGACGGCACCGCCGACGCGGAATCTGATCGTCGGGCTCGTCCACTTCTCGCCGCGCTCCACCCACGTCTGAAACGCGTGCGTCGCGCAGGCGGATGGCCCACTGCAAGGGGCGGGCTCGGCGTTGCGGATGAAGCCCATATCGACGGGTGCGAGCGGCTTCGACGCCGGGTTCACCGTGTAGACAGCGACGTGCGAGCGTCCGACGTCCGCCGACAGGTAGTCGGCAAACGCCCAGCGCGACGGGTACGTCTCGACGTTCTTGTGCGGGCTCCGGAAGAAGCCGGGCAGAAAGCGGGTGCCGGGCAGAAAGGTCGGCATGTACGCGGCCCGGATGTCGGCCGCGGGCAGAAAGAGATCAGCGGGGAAGAGCGTCGCCGAGACGGGATACTCGACCCCCGACTCGATCTCGAGCCGCATGTCGAACGAGGCGGCGCGCGCGACGAGCGTCACGGTCGCGTCGACCCCCGGGCCTGATGGAGCCGAGTCGTACGTCATGGTGAGGGTCGAGGACAGACGCGACCACCGGTAGGAGAACCGGTTCTCGTCCGCACGGCCGAATGCGCAGCCGGTGGCCGCCTCTCCGGTCGTCTGCTTCGCCCCCCACCAGCAGCCGTTCTGGCCCTGGATGACGCGAACGCCGGTCGTCCGGTCGAGGAGCTCCATCAGCTCGCCGTTCTCCTTCCTCAGCGTGAGGCGGTACCGAGGCGTCGTGAGCGTGAGCACGCTCGGATCCTTCGTGACGAGCTTGATAGGAGGCTGAGCAAGCCCCGTCTTCGGCTTCGGCTTCGGTTTCGCCTCCTGGCCGCCGGCGGCCGCGCCGGCCAGGAGAAGACACGCCGCAGCGACCGCCGTGTGCAGCAGGGCCCGCGTCACTCGGGGGAGGCTACCTGCGTCTGGGGAGGTCGCAACCTCTAGGAGAGGACCGCGCGCGACTGCCGATGGAGGACGATCTTCCGCTTCACGCGCTGAAGCGCATTGTCGATCGTCTTCGTGTCGCAACCGAGCACGTCCGCCATCTGCTCGTACGAGTTGCCCTCGAGGTAGAGGCGGAGCGCATCGGCCTCGAGCGTCGAGAGTCCACTCCCCAGCGAGAAAACGAGGCTCTGCAGTTCTTCCGACGAGATCACCTGCACCGAGGGCTCCTCGACGTGCGAGCCGGGAAGGGCGTCCCCGAGCGTGCAATCCGACTCCGGGTCCTGGCCGGCAGGCGTGTGGCTGAAGGAGACGTAGCTGTTGAGGGCGCGGTGCTTGATGCGCGTCGCCGTCTTGATGGCGGTGATGATCTGCCGCGTGACGCAGAGCTCGGCGAAGCTCCGGAACGACGTCTCCTTGTCAGGCCGGAAGTCGCGGACCGCCTTGCAGAGACCGATGAGGCCTTCCTGGACGAGATCATCGGACTCGCCGCCGGCGAGAAAGTACGAGCTTGCCTTCATGCGCACGAATCCCGTGTAGCGACGGATCAGCAGCTCCCGTGCGCGGTCGTCACCGTTGCGGACCCGCATCACGAGCTGGAGATCCTCGAGCTCGCGCTTCTGTCGTTGCGCCGTGCGAACCGCGGGTTGTGGCCGGGCTGCCATGCGCTCTCCCCCTTCAGCGGGCTCTTTCGCCAACCTGCGGCGCCGACGAAAGTCTCACCCTCAAGTTGAGGCGGAACGATAGCAAGGTCCGCCCAGAGTTACAAGGGTACTTGCAAGTTTGCAGCTAGCTAAGGTTTCTCACCGCGGCGAAGCCGTTCCAGCGCCGCCCGCGTCTCGTCGTCGACACGATCGCCGACGCGCGAGGTGGAGCGCTGCTCGTGCGTGGGCGCCTCGAAGTCCGCGAGAAAGCGACTGGACGAGCGCTGCTCCACCTCGCGGCCGGCCGTGCCGCGGAGCGCCGAGTCGGAAGAGATGAGGCAGACGCTCTCGGTGACGCGGTGCTCGGCGGCGAGCCGCTCGAGGAGCGAATCGGCGTGAGTCGCATAGCGCACTTCGAGGCGCCCCACGACGCGGTCCTCGCCTCCCCCGTCGAACACGACGATGCCGCGGGCGCCCTTCAGCGCGACGAAGTCTGCGAGCCGGTCGACGAGATCCGCTGGCCCGCGGAACCCGCCCGCGTGGAGGATGTTGTAGCCGTCGAAGAGGTAGAGCGTCGGCTCAGACACGGGTGGCGGCTCGGCGGCGAGCGACCTCGAACAGGAGGAGCGCTGCAGCAACGCTGACGTTGAGCGACTCGACGCGGCCGGAGAGCGGAATCGCGATCTCCACGTCGCACTGCCGGCGGACGAGCGGGCGAATGCCCTTGCCCTCCGCCCCGAGCACGAGCACGACGCCGCCGTCGAAGTCGGTTCTCCACAGGTCCGTGCCGGCATCGGCCACGGCTGCGTACGCCCAGAGCTCGGGTCCCTTCACATCGGCGATGAACCGCGCGAGGTTCGGCACGACTGCCACGGGGAGATGCTCGACGGCACCCGCGGAGGCGCGGCAGACGGACGGGGTGACGCGTGCCGAGCGGTGCGCGGGCAACACGAGCCCGGTGGCGCCGGCGCCCTCGGCGCTCCGGCACACGGCGCCGAGGTTCTGCGGGTCGGTGACGCCGTCCAGGCAGACGAGCAGTGGCTGGTGGCGACTTGCGAGCTCGTACCCATCGGCATACCGGTAGGGCTCGCACAAGGCGACGACGCCCTGGTGATCGCGCGTGCCCGCGAGCTCCGTGAGCTCCCGTTCTGCCGCGGTCTGGACACGGGGTGCAGGGTCCGCCCGAAGCCAGGGCTCAGCCTGCGACGCCCGCTCTGTCGCGTGCAGCTCCAGCACGGCACGGGGGCCGCGCAGCGCCTCGTACACCGGCCGCCGACCGTAGACGAGCTCGCGAGTCATCGCGGAACCAACCGGTAACCCTCCGCGAGGTCACGGATCTCCCACCCCAGCTCTTCGATCTCCCGTCGGAGGCGGTCCGCCTCCTCGAAGTCGCGCTGCCCCCGAGCTAGCTCGCGCAATTCGGCGAGCTCAACGACGGCGGGCGGGGCCTCCGCCTGCTCCGCGAGGGAGGCGAGCCCGAACACGTCGAGCGCCTTCGCCAGCAGTTCGTGGTCGCGCCACTCGTGCATGACCGCGAGCGCCTCGGGCGTCGAGAAGTCATCGTCGAGCGCAGCCGCAAATCGCTCCCAGGCCCCAGCCGGAGCCGGCTCGGACGGAGAGCGACAGACGTTGCGGAACGACTCGGCCTGGGCCGCCGCCTGAGTGAGAACGGCGTCGGACAGGTCCATCGGCTTCGACCAGTGCGCGGTCAGAAAGAACAGCAGCACGGTCTCCCGGCCCCACTCCGTCACCGCCTCTTGCAGCGAGACGATGTTCCCGAGCGACTTCGACATCTTCTCGCCGGCGAGTCGCAGCATGCCGTTGTGCATCCACACGCGGGCGAACTCGCGACCGGCTCCACGTGACTGCGCGAGCTCGTTCTCGTGGTGAGGGAAGACGAGGTCGAGCCCGCCACCGTGGATCTCGAATGCCGGCCCCAGGAACTTCTCCGCCATCGCCGAGCACTCGATGTGCCAGCCTGGGCGCCCTCGCCCCCACGGCGACTCCCACCAGGTGTCTTCACCCTCCTTGTGCCCCTTCCAGAGCGCAAAGTCGCGCGGGTCTTCCTTGAGCTCGCTCGGCTCCTGCTCCTCCGATGGGTTCCTCGCTCCGTCCTCGTCGGTTCGACCCGAGAGGGTGCCGTAGTCGGAGAACCCTGCAACACGGAAGTACACGTCGCCGCCGGCCGGATAGGCGAGTTCCTGTGCGATCAGCTCGCCGATCAGCTCGACGATCTCGGGCACCGTCTCGCTCGCCTTCGGCTCGTGGTCCGGCCGACCCAGTCCGAGCAGGTCGGTGTCCTCGACGTACCACGCCGAGGCATCGGCCGCCAGACGGGCACTGTCCCCGGCCGCCGCGAGGTAGATCTTGTCGTTGATGTCCGTGATGTTCTCGACGAGCGTGACGTCGTAGCCCGAAAGCTGGAGCCAGCGTCTGAGCCACATCGAGATGACGAAGGGTCGGGCGTTGCCGATGTGAATGCGCTGGTACACCGTCGGCCCGCAGAAGTACATGCGGATCGGGCCCGGGGGTGCAGGCAGCTCCTCCTTCGAGCGGCTGAGCGTGCTGGAGAGCCTCATGACCGCAGGCGACCCGGCGAGTCACGTGGGGAGACACCCCTCCGCCGCGAGCGCCTGGAGCGCCCGCTCGCGGAGCACCGCTGCGGCGCGATCGACGGCCGTCGGCCGCGGCGCGAACCCGGTGACGGCGAGCCACGTCGTCTTCTCCCCCACGTCGACGACAGAGACACTCGCCTCCTCGACCGGCACCGAGTTCGCGACGGGCAGACGAGCGGTCACGACCCGGCGAGGGTCGTCGAGCGATCGATTGACAACCGTCGAGGTGATC
>JBKPGF010000032.1:0-5195 GCA_046729255.1 Actinomycetota bacterium | reverse complement strand
CTCGAAGACGGTCAACCTGCCCGAGCAGGTCACCGTCGACGAGGTCGCGCAGCTCTGGATCGAGGCCTGGCAGCTCGGCGTGAAGGCGATCGCGATCTACCGCGACAACTGCAAGGTCGCGCAGCCGCTCTCCTCGAAGGACAAGGAGAAGGTGGCGGCGTTGATGCCCGGCGTGCAGCTCGCGCCGCAGCGGCGGCGGCTGCCCGAAGACCGCACCGAGATCGGCCGGAAGTTCCGCGTCGGCGACTACGAGGGCTACATCCACGTCGGCCTGTTCGACGACGGGACACCCGGCGACATCTTCGTCGACATCGCGAAGGAGGGCACGACCCTCGCCGGCCTCATGAATTCGTTCATGATCTCCGTCTCGCTCGGGCTCCAGTACGGCGTGCCGCTCGAGGTTTACGTCTCGAAGTTCTCGCACATGCGCTTCGAGCCGGCCGGCCCGACGAACGACCCGGACATCCGCGTCGCGAAGTCGATCGTCGACTACATCTTCCGCTGGATGGGCAAGAAGTTCCTCACCGTCGACCAGCAGGAGGAGATCGGCATCCTCTCGCCCGAGGTCCGGGCGCGGCTCGCCGAGCGCTACACGGACGGCGAGGGCAAGCCGGCGGCGGCCGAGTCGGCGTCGGTGCCGCTCGAGGCGCCCCCGCCCGGCCAGACGGCGCTCTTCAACACCCACGAGGACGCCATCGAATGCGCCCGCTGCGGCGGCCGCATGGTCAGGACGGGCAGTTGCTACACGTGCCGGGACTGCGGCACCAACACCGGCTGTAGCTAGCGACCCTCGCATGGCGTTGCTGAGAGCCGCGACGACGCGGCTCTCTTGCTTGAACGGATCCCGGGCTAGGCTCCTGGCATGAAGATCTTCAACCTCAACAACGATGAGTGGGATGGGACGAGGGACCGCGAGGGCTGGCGCGTCAAAGGCGTGCTCGTCGGTCAACGGATCGGCGGTGAGCTGATCGGCGCGACCATGTCCGAGATCGAGCCCGGCAGCAGGCTCTGGCCCTACCACACCCACTACCTGAACGAGGAGTGGATGATCGTGCTCCGCGGCGAGCCGACGCTACGCACGCCCGAGGGTGAGCAGGTGCTGAAGGAGGGAGACGTCGCCTGCTTTCCGCGGGGCAACGACGGTGCTCACCAGATCATCAACCGAACAGACGCGCCTATTCGCGTGCTCATGCTCTCCTCGATGATCCCCGGCGAGATCATCGAGTACCTCGACACCGGAAAGGTTCTCGCCAAGGGCGTCGACGACGAAGACATCATGTTCGCGAGGCCCGGACCCACGGTCGAGTACTGGGAAGACGAGGACTAGACCGACTCCGCTCGTGACGCTCGAGGAGCTCGACCGCTGGCTCGACGCCTACGGCCGCGCGTGGGAGCAGAAGCACGTCGACGCGTTCGTCGCCTGCTTCACGGAGGACGCCATCTACGCCTGGGGCCTTGTGGGCAGAGCCGCTGCGGGGCCAGGACGAGATCCGCGCGGCGACCGAGCGCGCGATCGTCACGCAAGAGGACAAGCAGTTCGTTCACGAACTGCTCGCGATCACGCCCGACGGTCGCGGCGACCGCTGGCGCGTCTGACTCCCGCGCCAGGTGGAACAGGCTCGAACCAGCGTGAACTCGTAGGCTGTCGGTGTGAAGATCTTCAACCTGCACGGCGACCCGCAGTGGGATCGCACAGAGGAACGCGAGGGCTGGCGGATTAAGGACGCCTGGGTCGGCGCGCACATCGACGCCGAGCTGATCGGCGGCAGCATGTACGAGGTCGAGCCGGGAGACAAGCAAGGGCCGTTCCACACGCACCACGCGAACGAGGAGTGGGTGATCGTCCTCCGAGGTGAGCCCACTCTACGGACGCACGAGGGGGAGCGACAGCTGTGCGAGGGAGACGTGGTCGCCTTCCCGCGCGGCAAGAACGGCGCCCACCAGATCAAGAACACCACCGACGCGCCGATCCGCGTGCTCATGCTCTCGACCCTTATCGCGCCGGACATCGTCGAGTACCTCGACACGGGCAAGGTCGGCGCGCGCAGCGTGGCCGGCGAGCGGATCATGTTCGGCAAGCCCGGGCCCGAGCTCGACTACTGGGAGGGCGAGGACTGAGGCCTCCGTCCGGAGTCGTTCAACTCGCGCTCGCGCCCGGCCTGAGATAGCGGCCGACGGCTAACGTCGGTCAGTGGCCGAGGAGTGGACCATCGAGCGACATCTGCAGGACAAGCCGGAGGAGATCGTCGCGCTGTACAACCGCTTCATCCGACTTGCCGACGCGTGCGGCCCGTTCGTCTACTCAGTGTCGAAGACCGCGATCACGCTCAAAGGCAGCCGCCGAGGATTCGCCGGCGCCACGCCGAGACAGTCCTCCTTGACGGGATATCTCGACCTCCAGCGGCGCATCGGCGACCCTCGCATCAAGCGGTCTAGCCCTTACACGAAGCGTCTCTACGTGAACCACTTCCGAGTCGCCACTCTCGACGAGCTCGATGACGAGTTCGGCGCTTGGCTGTGCGAGGCATACGCGGTCGGGCAGGGAGGCCATCTCAGCGCTTGAAGATGCAGCGGCCACGCAATCCCGCTCAGCCACAATTGCTCGATGCCGCCCCTCCCGCGCACGACGGCCGCTGATCCCGACCAGCCCGACAAGCCCCACGGCGACGTCCCCCGCCTCGTCAGGCGCGTCTTCGGCCTGTTCCGCCACTACCGGAAGCGCGTCGCCGTCCTCGCCCTCCTGATTGTCGCCTCCGCGGCGATCGGCGTCGTCAACCCCCTCCTCACGAAGTCCGTGTTCGACAACGCCTTGTTCCCGGAGGGCGGGCCGGATCTGACGCTGCTGTACGTCCTCGTCGGAGTGATGATCGTGATCGCGCTCGTCGGTGGCGCGCTCGGCGTCTTCCAGACGTGGGTCGCGAGCGTCGTCGGGCAGCGCGTGATGCAAGACCTGCGCGACAGCCTCTACTCGCACCTGCAGCGGATGTCACTCCGTTTCTTCACGGGCACGCGGACGGGAGAGATCCAGTCGCGGATCGCGAACGACGTCGGCGGCATCCAGTCCGTCGTCACGGACACCGCTTCTTCCATCTTCGCCAACGTCGTCATCATCGTCTCCACCCTCGTCGCGATGGCGATCCTCTCGTGGCAGCTGATGCTGCTGTCGCTCGTCATCGTCCCGTTCTTCGTGTTCATGACGTACCGCGTGGGTCGCGCCAGGCGAAAGATCCGTGCCTCGACCCAGCGCTCGTTGGCCGAGATGAGCGCGATCACGGAGGAGACGCTCTCAGTGTCCGGCGTCCTGTTGACGAAGGTGTTCGACCGCTCGACCGACGCCATCCAGCGCTACCGGGACGAGAATCGCCGCCTCGCCGAGCTTCAGGTGCGACAGCAGATGGTCGGCCGGACGTTCTGGGGGTTCGTGCAGGCGTCGTTCTCGATCGCGCCGGCGCTCGTGTACCTCGTAGCCGGCCTGACCATCTCGAACGGCGATCTGGGCCTGACGGCCGGGACGATCGTCGCGTTCACCGCCCTCCAGCAGCGGCTGTTCTGGCCGGTCGGCGACATGCTGCGGACGTCGGTGGAGGTGCAGTCGTCGCTCGCGCTCTTCGAACGGGTCTTCCAGTACCTCGACCTCGAGCACGAGATCGTGGACGCGCCCGGCGCGAAGGTGATCCCCAAGCCGGACGTTCGAGGCGACGTTCGCTTCCGCGACGTGTACTTCCGTTACGACGTCGACAGCGACGGAGCGCGGCCGTGGACGCTCGACGGCATCGACATCGAGATCGCGCCCGGGCAGCTCGCTGCGCTTGTGGGCCCAAGCGGCGCGGGCAAGACGACCATGTGCTACCTCATCCCCCGTCTCTACGACGTCACGTCCGGAGCCGTCGAGATCGACGGGCATGACGTACGCGAGATCACCATGTCATCCCTCGCGGACGCGATGGGCATGGTCACGCAAGAGACGTACCTCTTTCACACGTCCGTCCGCGAGAACCTGCTCTACGCCAATCCGGATGCAACGCAGGAGGAGCTCGAGGCGGCCGCCCGGACAGCCCTCATCCACGACCGCATCATGGAGCTCGACGAGGGCTACGACACGCTCGTCGGCGAGCGGGGCTACCGCATGTCCGGAGGCGAGAAGCAGCGGCTCGCCATCGCCCGCGTCATCCTCAAGGACCCGCGCATCCTCATCCTCGACGAGGCGACGTCGTCGCTCGACACGACGAGCGAGCGGCTCGTGCAGCGGGCGCTGCAGCCGCTGATGGAGGGCCGGACGACGATTGCCATCGCGCACCGCCTGTCGACGATCCTCTCGGCCGACGTCATCTTCGTCGTCGATCGCGGCCGCGTCGTCGAGCGCGGCACGCACGAGGAGCTGCTCGAGGTTGGCGGCCTGTACGCGTCGCTCAATCGCGAGCAGTTCGCCGGCGGCCTTGTCGAGGCGCGCGCCGCCGACGGTGTCGTGCTCGCGAGCGGCGAGGTCGTGGAGATGGCGGCCGCCGAGCCGAGCTGAGCGAGCCGTGGAGCGCGTGCGCATCGACAAGTGGCTCTGGGCGGCTCGCTTCTTCAAGACGCGTTCGGCAGCTACCGAAGCCGTCTTGGGCGGTCACGTCAAGGTGAACGGCGAGCGCGCGAAGCCGTCGCGCGAGGTCGCAGTCGGCGACCGGCTCGAGATCAGGCGTGACCAACAGCGGTGGACCGTCGATGTACGAGCGCTCGCGGAACGGCGCGGCCCGGCGTCCGCGGCGCGCGAGCTCTACGAGGAGACGCCGGAGTCTTCAGCCGCGCGCAAGCAGCGCCACCTGGAAGCGAAGGCGAGCCGGCCGCTCGGCGCCGACCTCGGCGCTCGCCCTACAAAGCGCGACCGCCGACGACTGGACGCGCTTCGCCGCGGCCAGCGGCGCTCCCAGTAACGTCTCACGCGATGCAACGGATCCGGGCAGGGGCGGATCGCGCAGCCGCGCGCTTGATGCTCATCGGCGCCGATCCCCGCGACGACGACGACCTGCGCGCTCGAAAGGCGCTGCTGGTCCTGATCTCCGTGTTGATCCTGCCGGTGGCGGCGATGTGGGCAGCGCTCTATCTCGCGTTCGGCTCGCCGGTCGGCGTGGTGCCGCTCGTGTACTTCGCCGTCCTGCTCGGCTCGATCTTCGTGTTCTCGCGCACGCGCGACTTTCCGCGCTTCCTGCTCG
>JBKPGF010000031.1:0-62797 GCA_046729255.1 Actinomycetota bacterium | reverse complement strand
GCTTCGCCAGCTCGCCGAGCGTCTGCGGAGGCCTCGAGCGCGCTCGCGAGAGATAGGCCGCCACCCAGACGACGAGCGCAAGCTTTGCCGGCTCCGAGGGCTGGAACGTCACCGGCCCGATCGTCACCCAACGACGAGCGCCGTTGACCGGGTCGCTCACGAGCAGCACGGCGACGAGCACAAGGATGCTCAGCGCGACCAGGGTGGGCGCGACCTTCCTCCACCATGCATACGGCGTGCGCGCGCAGACGACGAGCGCGATGAGCCCGGCGAGCGCGAAGAGCGTCTGCCGGATGAGATAGTGCATCGGCTCGCCGTCGCCGACCGCAGCGCGAGCCGACGTCGCGCTGTAGACCATCACCAGCCCGAAGGCAACGAGGCCGAGCGTGACGAGGATCAGGACATTAGCCTCGAGTTGGGCCCGTTTCACCCCCTCAACTTCTGCACGAGACGGCGGAATTCCTCGCCCCGGTGCTCGAAGTCGCGAAACTCATCGAAGCTCGCGCACGCGGGCGAGAGTAGGACGATCTCACCGGGCTCGGCGACGGCCGCGGCCCGCTCGACGGCGCCTGCGAGATTGCCGCAGAGTTCGAGCGGGACGTCGGTGGAGCGGAGCGTCCGTTCCAGCTCGTCTGCCGCCACGCCAATGAGGTACGCGGCGCGAACGGGTGCAGCGGCGACCGCCTCCGCCAGCGGCGTGAAGTCCTCGCCCTTGAGCGAGCCGCCGAGGATGACGTGCAGCGGAGCGTCGTACGCGGCGAGCGCTCGCCGCGCTGCGGCGGTGTTGGTGGCCTTCGAGTCGTTGACGAAGCGGACCCCGTCGATCTCGGCTACGAGCTCTAGCCTGTGGGCGACTCCAGGGAACGTCTCGAGCGTGCGCGCGATGGCATCGTCGTCGATGCCCGCCGCCCGTGCCGCGGCCGTGGCGGCGGCGGCATTCTCGCGGTTGTGGTCGCCCGGCATACGGGGCTCGGCAGGCAGAGGATCGTCACGCGAGAACTCGATCCCGGGCAGGCCGAGGCCGCGCGGGACGACCGCCGTCTGCGCCCGCTCGAAAATGCGGAGCTTTGCATCCCTGTAGGCGTCGAAGCTTCCGTGGCGGTCGAGGTGATCCGGCTCGAGGTTCAGAAGCACGGCGATCTCACACGCCAGCTCGTGGACGTCCTCGAGCTGGAACGAGGAAAGCTCACAGACGACCCAGTCGATCGGTTCCACACCGGTCAGCGGTCGTCCGACATTGCCGGCCACGACGACCGAGCGGCCGGCGTTTTCGAACATCGCTCCCAGCAACTCCACCGTCGTCGTCTTTCCGTTCGTGCCGGTGACGCCGACGAGTCGCGCGCCCGGCAGCAGGCGATAGCCGAGCTCCACCTCGCTCCAGACCGGGATGCCGGCGGCTCGAGCTCGCGCCACGAGTACGCTCTCTCCAGGCACGCCTGGGCTCTTGACGACGAGACCGACGCCGTCGAGCAGCATCGGATCGTCGTCTGAGCCGAGCTTGCGGTCGGCGACGACGACGTCGACGCCGCGGCGCGCCAGCGCGGCGGTGGCCGACTGCCCTGAACGCGCCATGCCCACGATGAGCACACGCGACGGAAACGTCATGGCTTTCGGCCGGCGAGGTAGAGAGCCGGCCACTCTGGCTCCGTCGGCCCGGCCTCCCGCACGGCCGCCTCCAGGCGCTCGATCTCCTCGCCCGAGAACCCTTCGCGCCAGGCGTCGACCAGCGACGGGCTACCGGGCGCGCCGACGCCGTACAGCACGGCGTCGGGCGTCACCCGCACCGTGGACATCACGAGATCCGCGTCCAGCTCCGCGAAGCCTGCGTCCTCGAACCACCCCACCATCTCTGCGACGTCGAAGTCCTGCATGGGGTGGTCCGGCGGCCAGCGACGGTAGAAGTCAGCTTCCACGCGGTCGGCCAGGTCGCCGAAGTCGACGAGCTCCCAGAGCTGCGTGTTGCGGCGGTTGACAGGCTCGAAGAGCGACACCCGCCCACAGGGGCGCAGCACGCGAAGAAACTCGCGCGCGGCCTCTGCCTTCTCCTGTACGTAGATGAGCACGGAGCGAGTTAGCACGACGTCGACGGACGCGTCCGGCAGCGGCAACACCTCCGCGCTGCCGACGAGGTACGAGACCCGCCCGTCGTCACATGCCGCCCGCAGGTCCTCCAGGCAAGCCACGGAGATGTCGAGCGCGATGACGGAACCGTCCGGCCCGATGCGGTCGAGCGCGCCGAATACGAGCAGGCCCGTTCCCGCGCCGACGTCGACGACCGTGTCCGCGGGCGCGAGGCGCGCTCGCTCGAGGACGCGGTCACGAACCGCATCGAGGGACGCCAGAGCCTCGTCGATCTCCTCCTGCGAGCGCCCGCGGAAGCGCGTCTCGACGAGCCACTCAGCCCATTTGTCTCGCTGCACGCTCAGCTTCGGAAGAACTGGAAGTAGTAGCGGTAGTACAGGGCGAAGGCGAGAGCGCAGAGAATCGCGCAGACGATCCAGAAGCGCACCATGATCTTCGTCTCCGACCACGCCTTCATCTCGAAGTGGTAATGGATCGGCGTCATCAGGAACACACGCTTGCCCATGTACCGAAACGTGAACACCTGGATCATCACGGAGACGATCTCGATCACGAAGATGCCGCCGATCAGGAGCAGAAGGAACTCCGTCTTCATCACGATCGCGAACGACGCGAGCGCGCCGCCGATCGCCATCGAGCCCGTATCGCCCATGATGATCTCGGCGGGCCAGGCGTTGTACCAGAGGAAGCCCACGATGCCACCGATCAGGGCCGCCCCGAAGATCGAGAGGTCGATGTAGAGGTCGTTGCGCTCGCCGGGAGGGCCCGAGCGGATCCACGCGATGACGGCCATGGCGGTGAACGTCGAGACGGCGATGATGCCTGTCCCTGCCGCCAGGCCGTCGAACCCGTCGGTGAAGTTCACCGCGTTCGCGGTGCCGGCGATCATGAAGAACACGAGCAGGAACCAGCCCCACGAGAGCGGCAGCTCGCCGTTCACGACGGGCAGGTAGACATTCGTCGAGAACTCGCGGTGCTCGGTGACGACGGCGACGATCGCCGCGATCACCGCGAGCAGCAGCAGCTTCCAGCGACCGTTGAGTCCGAGCGAGCGCTTGTGCGTGAGCTTGATCGCGTCGTCGAGGAAGCCGATCGCCCCGCAGCCGAGCGTGACGAAGAGGACGAGCAGGGCGTTCGTCGTGTAGTGCGAGAGCGCGAGAAAGGCCACGGAGAGCGCGGCGAGGATGACGAGCCCACCGAGCGTGGGCGTCCCCGCCTTCACGACGTGGTGCTTCGGCAACTCCTCGCGGATGTGCTGCCCGTACGCGCGCCGGCGGAGGAAGGCGATCAGGCGCGGCGCGACGAGGATCGCGATCAGGAGCGCGACGACGCCGGCGATGAGGACGCGAACCAACGCGGGAGAAGCCTAGACCGGCACGTCGGTCAGCGCGGCGGCCACGACTTCCAGCCCGACGACCCGCGAGCCCTTGACGAGCACGAAGTCTCCCGGCTCGACGATGTCTCCCGCCACCCGTGCTGCCTCGCCCGCGTCGGCGGCCGTCGCCGTCACAACAGCGCCCTCGGTCGTCTCCGTGTAGTGCCGCCCGAGGCCGCCGACCGCAATCAGGACGTCGATGCCGAGGCTTACGACGAGCGCTCCGATCTCGCGGTGGTACGCGGCCGAGTCGGCTCCGAGCTCGGCCATCCCACCGAGCACCGCCACTGTGCGACGCCCCTCCGCACGGTCGGCGAGATCCTCGAGCGCCGCGCGCATCGATGCCGGATTCGCGTTCCAGCAGTCGTTCACGAGCATGCCGCCGCCAGCACGCGGGATCTCCTCGCCACGCCAGCGTGAGAACTCCACGTCCACCGTGCCTTGGACGTCGAGGCCGATCGCACGCGCGGCGAGCAGCGCGCTGAGCGCATTCTCGGCCTGGTGCCGTCCGCGAAAGGAGAACGTGACGTCGCGCCCGTCGAAGCGCAGCCGTGTGCGGCCGTCCTCCGAGGCTGCATCGGGCTGACCCCGTCGCACGACCTCGATGTCGTCGCGATCGACTGGAAAGTCTTCGGGTACGACAGCGGTGCCCCCGGACGGCAGCGCTGCGACGAGCTCTCCTTTCGCCTCGGCCACGGCATCGAGCGAGCCCACGAGCTCCAGATGTGCGGGGCCGACGTTCGTGATCACGCCCACCGCTGGGCGGGAGATGACGGCGAGCGACGCGATCTGGCCCATGCCGCGCATCGCCAGCTCGAGGATGCACACCTCAGTGTCCGGCTCGAGCCGACACAGTGTGAGAGGCACGCCGAGCTCGTTGTTGAAGCTCGCCTCAGCCGCGACCGTCTTTCGGCGAGAGCGACAGATCGCAGCAAGGATGTCCTTCGTCGACGTCTTCCCGGTCGATCCCGTGATGGCAACGACCGCAGCCCCGCTCCGGTCGCGGACCACCTGACCGAGGGCCGCGAGCGACTGAAATGCATCGTCAGGATGAAGAGCAGCCGACGCGCCCCGCGTCAGCGCCTCGTCCATGAATCTCGATCCGCTGCCAACGGCGACGAAGAGATCGCCTCCGGATACGCGACGGGAATCGATCTGGACGCCGGTCACCGTGTGCGCTCCAGGCACTCTCTCGAGACGACCCGGGCAGAGGGTCGCGATCTCGTCGAGCTCGAGCGGGATCATGCCGTGGCCGTAAGCCGACGCAACGCTTCTCTCGCCACCTCGCGGTCGTCGAACGGGAGGATCTGGCCGGCCGCTTCCTGCCCCTGCTCGTGACCCTTGCCGGCGACGAGCACGACGTCCCCTGGTCGGGCTGCCTCGATCGCCTGCCGAATCGCGAGCGCACGATCGAGCTCCACCTCGACGTCTGCATCGAGCCCCTGCGTGATCTCGTCGACGATCGCCTGGGGATCTTCGCTTCGCGGGTTGTCCGACGTGACGATCACGACGTCGGCTCCACGCGCGGCCACCCCACCCATGACCGGCCGCTTGCCCTGATCGCGGTCTCCTCCGCAGCCGAACACACAGATGACGCGGCCGGCGGCGAGCTCGCGCGCGGTGCGGAGCGATGTCTCGAGGGAGTCCGGCGTGTGCGCGTAGTCGACGATCAACGAGAACGGCTGCCCCTCCTCCACGGCCTCGAAGCGGCCGGGGACGCCGCGCACGGACTCGATTCCGCGGGCGATCGCGTCCTCGGGCAGATCGAGCAGTCGTGAAACGGCGACGGCGGCGAGGACGTTCTCGACGTTGAAGCGGCCGAGCAGCGGCGTACGCAGGGCAATGCCCGAAGCTCTGAGCTGACCCCCCTCGCGGCTCAGCTCGACGTCTGTCGCTCGGATGTCGGCGTCCTCACCGAAGCCGAAGGTCACCACGTGCTCATGGCCGAGAGCGCGGAGCTCGGCGGCCAATCGCCGACCGTGGGCATCGTCGGCGTTGAGCGCGGCCGGCGGTCGTTCGTCGCTCACGAACAGGCTCCGCTTCGCCTCGAAGTACTGGTCGACCGTTCCATGGAAGTCGAGGTGATCGCGGCTGAGGTTCGTAAACGCGAGCGCCGAAAAGCGAACTCCGGCCAGCCTCCCCAGCTGCGCGCCGTGCGAGGTCGCCTCCATCGCGCAGCTGCGGTCCCCTCCATCGAGCATCTCACGCAACATCCGCTGCACGTCGATGGCCTCAGGCGTCGTGCGCATCGCGGGCCGGCGCTCACCCCCGACACGACTCTCGATCGTGCCGAGCAAGCCGGGCCGTCGCCCTGCGGCGGCGAGGATCGCGAACAGCAAGAAGCACGTCGTCGTCTTGCCGTTCGTGCCGGTGACGCCGGCGACCGTGAGCTCGCGTGAGGGCTGCCCGAAGAAGGCGACCGCGACGGCTGCCATGGCGGTCCGTGCGTCGGGGACGACGACCTGGGGCACCGCCGCGTCGACTGGCGACTCGACGACGAGGGCGACGGCCCCGCGCTCGATCGCCTCGATCGCGAACGCGTGGCCGTCGGTGCGCTCGCCTCGGACGCAGAAGAAGAGCGTCCCCGGAACGACGGCTCGCGAGTCGTACGCGAGCTCCTGAATGTCCACGGGAGCCTCGTTGAGGACGGCCGCCGGAGCGAGCACGTCGATGACTCGCTCCAGGCTCACGCCGGGCGAGTCTACCAGCGCGCTCCCTCGTTGCCGAGCAGGCGATTCGTCACAGAAGTGTTCCATTTGCGGGACTTTTCGCACTAAGCCCTGGCTTTCGTGAGCTGCGCTCGTTAGGCTCACAGCGGGGAGGAGGCTGGTGGCCCCGGCTGGATCGTCCTAACGGGACGTCGCGAGAGAGGCCGGGTTGTCGGGAGGCACCTCGAGGTACTGAAGCACGAAGTCCGCGATGCGCTTGAAAGCAGGCGCCGCGACGACACCGCCCCAGATCGCACCCCGCGGCTCGTCGACGGAGACGAGGATTACGAACCGTGGCCTCTTGGCGGGGACGATCCCGATGAACGAGGCGACGTAGTTCGACGTCGAGTAGCCGCCGTTCACGGGATCCACCTTCGCGGCCGTTCCCGTCTTGCCCGCGATCGTGTACCCGGGCACTGCCGCAAGCGTCCCCGTCCCCTCGGAGACGACGTTCTCGAGCATCCGGAGCACCTGCCTCGCAATCGGCGCGGAGAGAACGCGGCGGCGCTCTGCCTTCGTCCGTCGTCCACCGCTCACGTGATCGACGAGGTGCGGCGCGATCCACACCCCGCCGTTGGCGACAGCCGCATACGCGGCGGCCATCTGCACCGCAGTGACGCCGATGCCTTGGCCGATCGGAACGTTGCCGATCGTGGAGCCTGACCATTCGTCGACGGGCAGGACGATGCCAGCCGTCTCTCCCGGATAGTCGACCCCTGTCTTCTCTCCGAAGCCGAAGCGCTCGATCCACCGCCCGAGCCGTTGTGGCCCGAGCAGCTGCGCCAGTGTGATCGCGCCGACGTTCGACGATCTCGAGAGGATCTGCGCCACGGTCATCGTCTCGGTTCCACGAGGCTCGGCGTCGTGCACGACCCGGTCGGCTACCTGGATGCCGTACGGAAGCGTGAAGGGCGTGCTCTCGTCGACGAGGCCCTCCGAGAGCGCGCCGGCGACGGTAACGAGCTTGAACGTCGAGCCGGGCTCGTACGTGTCCGTCACCGCGACGTTCCGATGGCGATCGGCCGGCGTGCTGCCATAGGCATTGGCATCGAAGCCCGGCGCGACTGCCATGGCGAGGACGCCACCGCTCTGCGCGTCGAGGACGAGGGCAGTCGCGCGCTGAGCGCCCCACTGCGACACGGTCGACTGGAGCACCGACTCGGCGTTCGCCTGGATCGTGTGGTCGAGCGTGAGGAAGACGTCTCGTCCCGGGCGCTCCGGGCTCGACTTGACGACGTTGAGGACACGCCCGAACGGATCCTTCACGTACGTCTCGCTGCCTGGCTGTCCGCCGAGAACCCGCTCCAGCTGCAGCTCGAGGCCGGCGAGCCCACGGTTGTCGGTACCGGCATACCCGAGCACGTGAGCGGCGACCCCACCCTGGGGGTACACGCGCTGTTCCTCGGGTAGAAACCCGACTCCGGCGAAGTTGCGCTCTCGCAGTGCCTTTGCCTGCTCCGCGTCGGCCTTGCGCTTGATGTAGACGAAGCCCTTCGACCTGTCGAGCAGCTGGGGGTACAGGACATCGGCATCGATGCGGAACGCTTTCGCGGCAGCGACCGCGACCTCGCGCGGAGTCGTGATCTGCCGTGGATTCGCGTAGACCGTGACCGCTTCCTCGCTGATGGCGAGCTGGACGCCCATGCGATCGACGATCGTCCCGCGGCCCGCGGGGATCGTGACGGTCTCGTGCTGCTGGCTCGAGGCGCGCTGGCCGAGATCCGCGGCGCGCACGGTCTGCAGCCACGTCGCGCGCGCCAGCGACAGTCCGAAAACCGTGAGCAGCAGGACCAGCAACAGGCGAATCCGGCGGTCGGACAGCCTCCGCGCGCGCATCAACGCGACAGGTCGAGGTACGTGGTCTGCTCGGAGACGGCCGATGTCGCGCCGAGCTGCTCGGCGGCGAGCTTCTGGATCCGGCCTGTCGATGCCGCGCTTGCGAGCTGCGACGCGAGCGCCGCGTTCTCCGCCCGCAGGTTCGCGCGCTTCTGGCCGAGCTCGTCGAAGCGGAGGTTGACCCGAAGCACGGCGACGTTGAGAGCCACCACACCCGCAAGGAGCGCGGCGACGACCGCGATCCAGACGATGCCCCCGGCGACGCGGCGCTGCGCGGTGCGGTGCTGGACCCGCGCCTTCGGCCTCGAGGGCTGCGGTCTCCGCGGCCGGGCGGCAGGGGCGGCAGCGGCCATCAGACCTTCTCCGCGACCCGCAGCCGTGCGGACTGCGATCGGGGGTTGAGAGCGACTTCCCGAGCGTCCGGGCGCACCGCCCTGGACGTCAGCACGCGGAGCACCGGGTCACGCCCGCATGTGCAGACCGGAAAGTCCGGCGGACATTCGCAGCCCCGCGCCTCGGCGCGGAAGAAGCGCTTGACGATCCGGTCCTCGAGCGAGTGGAAGCTGATGACGGCGATCCGGCCCTGGGGACGCAAGAGCCCGATCGCCGCCGGGAGTGCCTCTTCGAGCTGGCCGAGCTCGTCGTTCACGGCAATGCGCAACGCCTGGAAGACGCGCCTAGCCGGGTGCCCCTCACCAAAGCGCGCCGGCGTCGGGATAGCGGTCTTGATCACCTCGACGAGCTCGCCCGTGCGGGCGAACGGTTCGCGCCGTCGCCGATGGCCGATCGCCCGTGCGATCTGCCGCGAATAGCGTTCCTCGCCGTAGCGGCGGAAGATCTCCTCGAGCTCACGCTCGGGCGCGTCGTTGACGATGTCGGCCGCGGTTTCGTCGGCGGACGGATCCATCCGCATGTCGAGCGGCGCGTCGACCGCGTACGAGAAGCCGCGCTCCGGCCGGTCGAGCTGCATGCTCGACACACCGAGGTCGAGCAGCACGGCATCCACGCGCACGTCGTTCGTCGCCAGCTGTTCGAGCACCGTCGCGAACTCGCCGCGCAAGAAGCGGGCCTGGACGCCTGCCTTCCGACGGAAGCCCTCGAAGTACTGGCGAGCGGTCGGGTCGCGGTCGATGACGATGAAGCGGCCCTTTCCCTGCAGATCGAGCGCCAGCAGCTCGGCGTGTCCGCCGGCTCCGAACGTCGCATCCACAACGGTCTTTCCAGGCTGCACGTCGAGCAGGCGCCGCACCTCGTCGGCGAGTACCGGAACGTGATCAGTCGCGCTTGGCCGCAAGGCGTTCGGCAACATCCTCCGCCCTCCCTTCCACGTCCGTGATCTGCTTGCGCCATGCAGCTCGGTCCCAGATCTCGAGATGGTCGAAGACACCGGCGACGACGATGTCGCGGTCGAGCTTGGCATGGCTGGCGAGCGCTGCTGGGATCATCACGCGACCCTGACGGTCGGGCATGACCTCAGCGGCGCCGGAGAAGAAGTGGCGCTTCATCATGCGGTCGTCTCGGCCAAGTGTGTCGAGCGCCGCAAGGCGCGACGCGAGCTCCGACCAGTCTGCCTTCGCGTAGGCGAACACACAACCGTCCATGCCTCGGGTCAGCACGAGACCCTCCGGAAAGGAGTCGCGGTACTTCGCCGGAAGCGTAAGCCGGCCCTTCTGATCGAGCGTGTGCTCGTGCTCGCCGAGGAACATCGAATCCCGCCGTTCATCGCTGGTCCACTTCGTACCACTTTAGACCACTACAGGCCGCTACGCAAGCCCTTCCCGCCCCGATCAGGGATCAAATGAGATTTGCGACTCGTACGCGCCTCTGCCTGCCAGCACGGCCGCGCCGCAGCGAGCGCCGAGTGCCAGTGCCGCGTCGATCGGCAGGCCGCTGGCCAGGCCAAATGTCAATCCACCGGCAAACGCGTCCCCGGCGCCGTACGTGTCCACGACCGGGCCGGGCACCGCACCCGGCGGGAACGGCCCGCCCGGCTCCACCGTGCCACCGTGGGCGCCGGACGTGCGGACGACGTACCGCGGCGCAGGCGCGAGACCACCCTCGTAGGCCTCGCCCTCGTCGGCCGCGCTCGCGACGAGCACGTCGACTTGGACACCCGCGTCGAGGAGCACGGGCAACTCGCGCGCAGAGGCGACGACGACCTTCGCAGTGCGAGCCGCGCGGAGCGCGTCCACGTCGCCGCCCGAGAAGTAGACGCCGTCCGTCTCTTCGAGCTCCTGCCAGGGCAGCGGATCCGAGCCGCGCGGGACGAGCTTCGGGCCGAGCAGGGTGATCGTTCGCTCACCGCCCGCGTCGAGAAAGCAGACTGCACGTCGCTGGGGATCCTCGCGCCATGCCGACTCGACTCGCACACCACGCCCCGTCAGCTCGTCGAGCGACCTCCGTCCGAGATCATCGTCGCCGAGCGCCGTGAAAAGCGTCGCGCTACCGGCGAGCTTGCGCAGTTGCACGGCAGCGTCTGCACCGCCGCCCGCCGCCTCCTGCCACGAGGACTGCACCTGCACGATCTCGCCTTGCTGCGGGAGGCGTTCGACGACCAGGAAGTCGACCCACTCGACGTGACCCACGACGGCCACCTGCATACACCGAGTCTCACATCTCGACGCTGGTTCGCGTTAGAGCACATGATGGGACTTGTGCCCCTCCCCCCATTCGAGGAGTTCTATGCCATGAACCGCGAAAGGGTGTATCGGTTGCTCGTCCGTCGGCTTGGTCGACAGCAGGCGGAGGACGCATTCCAGGAGACCTTCCTCCGCGCCTTGCGCGGCTACCACCAGCTGCGTCATGCCGAGCAGCTCGGCGCATGGGTGGCGACCATCGCGGAACGAGTGGCCATCGACTCCCACAGGCGCAGCCGGTCGACGGAAGAGCTAGGTGAAGCGGAGTCCTGGGACGGTCGCCCCGCTCATGCTGAGCTCGAGCATCTCGCGGGCGCCTTGCCGCCCACGGAGCGGGCCGCTGTGGTGCTTCGCTACGGCTACGACCTCGACTACGACCAGATCGGCGCCGTGCTGGGCTCGAACGCCACGGCAGCGAGACAGGCAGCCTCGGCGGGGGTACGCCGCCTGCGAAAGGAGCTGGCATGACACTTCCCGCGAAACTCGATACGCGCTTCCGCGATGCGGCGTCAGCCGCCGGGCTGCTCGACGCCGCCTACGACATCGCTGACTCGCCCGTCGGTGAGCTGCTCGTCGCGGCGACAGATCGAGGGGTCTGCTGGATCGAGTTCTCGCCCGACGAGACGCTCGATCGCCTCGCCCGGCAGTTCGGGAATCGACTGCTGCGCGTACCTCGTCGGCTGACGCCGGTGAAGCGCGAGCTCGACGAGTACTTCTCTGGTTCGCGGACGACCTTCGACGTCGCCGTGGACGTGACGACCGCGCCGGCATTCCAGCGCAGCGTGCTCGACGAGCTGGCACGCGTCCCCTACGGCGAAGTGACGACGTACGGAGCGCTCGCTGACCGTATCGGCAAGCCACATGCGGCCCGTGCCGTCGGCGGCGCGCTCAACCGCAACCCCGTGCCGATCATCCTCCCTTGCCACAGGGTCGTGGGAGCGTCCGGCAGCCTCGTCGGCTACGCGGGTGGCCTCGACCGTAAGCAGGCGCTGCTCGCTCTGGAGGGTGTCGCGCTCGTTTGATCTTTCGCCAGTGTAAGTGATAACTTACGTAAGCGATGGCTAACTCAGGACTGGCGCTCGAGGCACTCGCCGATCCGACGCGAAGGGCGATCCTCGAGCGCTTGCTGAGCGGACCGCTGCCGGTCAAGGAGATCGCGACACCGCTGCCCGTCACCCGTCCTGCGGTCTCGCAGCATCTCGGCGTGCTCAAGCGCGCCGGGCTCGTCAGCGTCGAGCAGCAGGGAACGTCTCGCGTCTACCGCCTGGAACCAGGGGGCTTGGAGGCGCTCCGTGCCTACCTCGACAACTTCTGGTCGGTTGCGCTCGCGCAGTTCGCGCAAGCCGCCGCTCGCAAACGAGGGAGGAACGCATGACCCAGCACACGGCAACCGAGCCCGTGCGCAAGCAGATCTCAGTCGACTGCGACGTCGAGAGCGCGTTTCGCACGTTCACGGAGGACATCGCGAAGTGGTGGCCCGTCGAAAGCCACTCGATGAATGGCGAGGGCGCGACCCCGTACTTCGAGCCGCGACCGGGCGGGCGGATGTACGAACGGACGGCTGAGGGCCGAGAGCACGACTGGGCGAACATCCTCGTCTATGAGCCGCCGCATCGCGTCGTGCTCGAGTGGAAGGTCAATCCCGCTGCGCCGCCCACCGAGGTCGAAGTGCTCTTCAGCCAGGACGGCGACACGACGCGCGTGGAGCTCGAGCATCGCGGATGGGAGGCCTACCCGTCAGGCGGTACCGAGGAGCGCGGCTCGTACGACTCCGGCTGGGGCCATGTGCTCGGCCGGTATCAGGGGGCAATCGCCTAGGAGAGTTTGGCGGAATGGTGCTCGTGGCCGCGGCCTCCAGCGTGATTCGGAGGCATAGCCACTATTTCGCCAGGCCCTCCTAAGTCGTCTTCGACGCCCGGCGCCGACTACGAGGTTTCGCCTCCTCGCGTTTCGATGCGAGCGAGGCGACCTCGGCCTCGAGCTCCGCGTTGCGCGCGCGGAGCAGCTCGAGCTCTGCACGGAGCGCCGAGAGCTCGTATGCCGGGTCAGGCAGCTCCGGCGCCGCCGCGGCGCCGGACGGCGCCCTCCGGTCTCCCGAGCGCGGTGTAGTCATCGCCGCTGTGTGGGCGGGCGGCGAGCCCGAAGGTTCCTGGCGCGCCAGCTTCGAGAACAGCCCGCTTCCGAACCCGCCCTGCGTCTCGAGTTCGACGCCAGCCTGTTCGGCGAGCAGTGCAGTCAGCACGGCGCCCGCAACCGCCTTCCGCGCGACGAGGATGGCGCCCAGCCGCTCGCCGGTGCGTGCCTGCTCGCCGAGGGCGTCATCGAGCTGGCAGGGAGTGAGCAGCCCGCGCTCGATGAGCAGCTCACCGAGCGGCTTCCATGCGATCACCTCTGGCGAAGCCATACCTATCGTCTATCGCCCGTGTTCGCGCCGGACTTGAGTCAACCGGCTCGGTCCGCGAACAGCGGCAGCATCAGCCGGTATCCCACCCCCCATTCGTTGAGCACGTAGGGCGTCTCTGTCAACTCCGCAAGCCGCCGGCGCAGGCGGCAAGCATGCGAGTCCACCGTCCGGGTCCGCGCGACTGAGCGGTAGCCCCAGACGTCTCGTAGGAGCTCCTGTTTCGGAAACACGTGGGTCGGGGCTGTTGCCAGGCGCACGAGGAGCCCGAACTCCTTGGCTGGAAGCGGCAGGAGCTGCCCTGCCACCGTGACGCACCGGGTCGGCAGGTCGACGACGATCTCCCCGGCCTCGAGCATGTCCTCCGGAAGCGGCGCGTCGCTGCGACGCAGCACCGCGCGGATGCGCGCGAGCAGCTCGTCGTAATGGAACGGGCGCGTCACGTAGTCGTCGCAGCCGCGGTCGAACGCCCGAACCCGGTCGACGGCATCGGCGTGTGCATCGCCGAGCACGATCACCGGCACGCGGCGGTTCCACGACCGACCCGGTTCGCCCTCCCGCAAACGACGACAGACATCGAGCTCCGTGGCGAGGAGCACGAGATCGGGCCGCACCCGCTCGGCGAGCTCGAGCGTCTTCTCCACGTCGTCCGCTCTCACGATGTCGAACCCGTCATCCGCGAGATGCCGCTCGAGGAAGCTCCCTACACTCTCCTCGGGTTGGGCAACGAGCAGTGCCTGAGACATGTGGCGACGGTAGCGAGGTCACCCGGCGCCGTCTAGGTGTTCTTTCCCGCGAATCTGTGCCGACTTGTCTACAACCGTCCGTGACGGACGACGCCCCACATCAGCCACACACCGAGCAGAAAGGAGAGGGCGAAGCCGAGGCCCGCGAGCAACTGGAGGCCGGGGCCGGTGGCAGCCGCGGCGAGGAAGCTCGAGCCGATCAGGCCCGCGGCCACCACGAGAGCGATCACGAGTCGGTTGACCGAGACGTCGAGATTGCGCATGACCGTGTCGAGCTCGTCCCGGGCGAGCCGCACCTCGATCTGGCCGTTGCGGAGCGATTCGAGGATGTCGTGGATCTGGTGCGGAGCGACGCGCAGCACGCGGGCGAGATCCCGCGCTTCGTTGCGTGCGTCGCGCGCCAGCCGTCCCGGAGAGAACCGTTGCATCATCAGGTCGCGCGCGTACGGCTTCGCGACCTCGAAGACGTTGAAGTCGGGATAGAGCTCGGCGCCGACGGAGCCGAGCGTCGCGATCGCTTTGTCCAGAAGCACGTACCGCGACGGCAGGTGGAGATTCATCTCGTAGATGAGCTGGAAGCCCTCGCGGATGACCTGGATCGGATCGATCTCCGACAGCGGGACGCCGTAGTACCGCGAGTAGAACTCGTTCAGGCGTCCGACGAATTCGGACTCTCGCGTCCTGTCGTAGCGAACCCCGAGGTCGGCGAGACGTTTGGGCAGCGCCTCGACGTTCTCTGCGGCAGCGTCGATGAAGAGGGCGGTGAGCTTCGACATGTCGTCGTCCGTGAGCCTGCCTGCCTGACCGAAGTCGACGAGCCCGATCCGCTCCGGATGTCCGAGCATGAGGATGTTCGCCGGGTGCGGATCTCCGTGGAAGATCCCATGGCGGAAGACCATCGTCATCCATGTCTCCGCCATGACGTACGCGAGGCGACCGCGCTCGTCGGCGGAGAGCTCGTTTGGCTCGAGGTCGACGAGCTTCGTTCCGTCGAGGAACTCGAGCGTGAGCACGCGCGCTCCCGAGTAGCTCCAGTAGACGCGCGGGATATGAACGTGCGGGTGGCCCACGAAGTTCCGGTGGAACGTCTGGGCGTTCCGTGCCTCCTGCCGGTAGTCGAGCTCTTCGCGCAGCGAGCGCGCGAACTCGTCGACGAGGCTCTGCGCGTCGATGAAGTCGAGCGCACGAACCCGATCCTTGGCGATCTTCGCCGCCTGGTAGAGCAACGCGAGGTCGGCCTCGACCTGCCTGGGCGCCGACGGTCGCTGGACCTTTACGGCGACACGATGGCCGTTGGGCAGCACTGCCTCGTGCACCTGGCCGATGGAGGCCGCGGCTATCGGCTGCTCCTTGAACTCCGTGAACAGGCGCTCGATCGGCTGGCCGAGCTCCTCGAGCACGACGTTCTCGACCTGCTCGAACGGGAAGGGGCTGACCTGGTCCTGGAGCTTGCGTAGCTCGACGACGATGTCCGGTGGGACGATGTCCGGCCTCGTGGAGAGCAGCTGGCCGAACTTCACGAACGTCGGGCCCAGCTCGTCGAGCATCTCTCGAAGGTGCTGGCCGCGCTCCGATATGGCGGCGCCGTCTGCCGAGATCGTCTCGCCCGGGACGAGGTCGTTCAGCTTGTTGCGCGAGAAGAAGTAGCCGAAGCCATGCTTGACCGCGACCTGCGCGATCTCCGACATCCGACCGATGTTGCGCGTTCGGGTGCCTGAAGCCACCCCGTCAGTCTTGCACGGAGGGCAGAGGCCGCTCGGATGGCTCCTCGAGCAGACGCAGCCGGTGCTCCACCTGTGCCAACCGCAGCTCGAGCTCCTCCAGCTCTTCGCGAACGACCAGTCCGAGCTGGGAGAAGACCCCCTGCATGCCATGGCTCGCACGCGAGGTCAATCGTGTGGCATCGCCGCGCCAGCGGGCGACGGCCTCGTCGATCACCCGCCGGGCCTCGTCGCGCCGCATGCCTCCCCGCTCTGCGAGCTCACCGGCGAGCTCGTCGATGCGCTCCGCTGTCAGCACGACCGCGCCGACAGCGACGAGCCCTAGCCGCTCCGCGAAGTCCCTCGCGCTTTTATCGGGCTCGGCCATGAGGACGAGACCGGCGTCGCTGCCGTCGCTGCTCCCGCTTGGACTGCCTCGGCGCGACGCCGTCGCTCGGCGGGCCGGCCAGAGCTCCCGCCGGCTCCCGAACGGCAGGCTCCTCCTCGAGCTCGGCCTCGGCAAGCTCCTCGGCCTCGACCGGGCCGCCGACGCCCTTCTCCATCACGTCGGCACCGACACGGCCGCGGAACTCCGGGCTCCTTTCCATGAGCACTGTCAGGAACGGCGTCGCCACGAAGAACGTCGAGACGGCACCGAGGCCGATGCCGACGAAGAGCGCGAACGCGAAGTCCTTCAGGGTCTCGCCGCCGAACAGCAGGAGGCTGGCGATCGGCAGCAGGGTGATGAACGTCGTCGCCATCGAGCGTCGCATCGTCTCCCAGAGCGAGACGTTCGCGATCGTCGCGAACGACGCACGCCGCATGAGCGGGATGTTCTCGCGCACTCGGTCGAACACGATGATCGTGTCGTAGATCGAGTACCCGAGCACCGTCAGCACGGCGGCCACCGTCGCAGTCGTCACCTCGCGCCCGCTGAGCGCGTAGACGCCCAGGGTGATGAGGATGTCGCTGAACAGCGTGCGGAGGATCGGAACCGCGAAGCGCCACTGGAAACGCAAGGAGATGTAGAGCATGATCAGAGCGAACGAGACGACGACCGCCATGATCGCGCCGCGTGCGATCTGACGGCTGAAGCTCGACGAGACGTTCTTCACGCTCGACGACGTGGCCCCGATGTTGTTCCGGAGCTTGCCTGCGAGATCGTTCTGCTGCTGCTCCGTCAGGGACTTCGTTCGTACCTGGAAGCTCGTGTAGCGGTCGCCCTCCGAAGATCCGCGACCCTGGACGACGGCGTCCCCGCGACCGATGGAAGCCAGCTGGCTGCGGACCTCCGAGAGGGCGACGGGCTGGGGCGTCTTGAAGGTGACCTGCGTGCCGCCCCGGAAGTCGATGCCGAAGTTCAGTCCCTTGACGGCGACGGCGATGATGCTGAGAACGATCGCGGCTGTGGCGATCGAGAGCCAGATCCGGCGCCGGCTCCGGCTGTTCACGTCGATGCGCTGCCACTTCGCGATCGCCTGCCCCTCAGCGCCCATGAACCGGGGGTCGTCGAACCAGCGGAACCCGGCGAGCAGGCCGAGCATCGCCCGCGTCGCGACGACGGCCGTGAGCACGGAGACGACCGTTCCCACGAGCAGCATGAGCGCGAAGCCCTTGACCTGCGCGGTCGCGACTGCGAACAGCACGAGAGCGGTGATCGCCGTGACGACGTTCGCGTCGACGATCGTATGGAAGCCCTTCTGGTAGCCGGTCGCGATCGCCGCCCTCGTAGACTTCCCGGCGCGCACCTCTTCCTTGATGCGTTCGAAGATGACGACGTTCGCATCGGCCGCGACACCGATCGTAAGGATCAGGCCCGCGAAGCCAGGCAGCGTCAGCGTGACGTTGAGGAGGAGGATGGCCGCGTACATGAACGCGACGTAGATGGCGAGTCCGGTGACGGCGACGATACCGAGCAGCCGGTAGAAGACGATGAGGAAGAGCGCCACGATGAGGAGGCCGATCAGCGCCGCTTTCTTCGCTTCCTGGAGCGAGTCCTTACCGAGCGTCGCGGACACGTCCGAGCGCTCGACCTGCTCGAAGGAGACCGGGAGCGCACCTGTCTGCAGGACGAGGGCGAGATCCTTCGCCTCGCCGAGCGTGCCGATGTTCGTGATCTGCGCTCCGCCGCTGATGCCGTCGGAGAGCGTGGGATCCTGGGGATCGATCTGCGGCCACGACTTGATCTCGCGGTCGAGCACGATCGCGAAGTGCTGGGGGACGCCGCGCAAGCTGCCGCGCTGCCACAGCCGCCTCGTGATGTCCTGGAAGCGGTCGTCTCCCTTGCCCGTGAAGTCCATGCGGACGATGGGCTGCCCGAACTGGTCGAAGTCCTGGCGAGTGCCCGACGCCTTGATGTCGCCGCCCGACATCTCGGGGATCGGGTTCTCGGCGTTGTCCGGCTGGTAGCGGAAGAGGTAGTAGACCGGCCCGCCTGTCGTGAGGTTCGGCGGGCACGGCTGCTGCTCCGTCGGGTTACACGTGACGACGACGTTGTCGCGAGCGACGCCGAGCACCTTGCCCCCCGGCGGCACCCTCGGGTGCTTGCGCGTAAAGAGCGCGTCGCGGGTGTTTGCCGGCCCCTCCAGCAGCCGTCCGCCCTTGCCGAAGAGGTAGTACGCCGACGCGTTGTCCGGAGCACTGCCGTTGCTGCCTCCCAGCAGGTCGAAGAGCCTCGGTGTCGCGACGGGTCCCTGGGCGCCGATCGACGGTCCCGTGAGGTCCTGCTCGAGGTCGAAGAGCTCGAGCTGGGCGGTCTTTCCGATCAGTGCCGCTGCTTTCTCCGGGTCGGTGACACCGGCCAGCTGGATGACGATCTGGTTCGAGCCCTGCTTGCGGATCTCGGGCTCGGAGACGCCGAGCTTGTCGATCCGGTTCCGCATGATGTCGACGGAGCGATCGAGGTCTTCGTCGGTCAGCGTGTGCCCCTTCGGCGGGACTGCCTCGAGAACCACCTCGAGGCCGCCCTGCAGGTCGAGGCCGAGGGTCGCCCCCCGGTGGACGGGCGAGCCGGGGATCGCGAGGAGCCCCACGCCGATGAGCGCAGCCACGATCAGGCTGACGAGAATGAGGTGGTTCCGTCGTTCGCGCATGCGGTGTAGGCGGGGCTAGCTCTCGCCGGCGTCTCGCGCCGCGAGCAGCTCCTTCTTTGCTTCCTCCTGAGCGCGCTCGATCTCGGTTAGCTCCTCGTCCTCGTCGTTCAGGACGGCCGCGATCGCGCCGCGGGAGAAACGTACCTGGACGTCCGGCGCGATCTCCACTCGCACCTCGTCGTCGTCCACGATCGAGTGGACGGTGCCGTACAGCCCGCCGGTGGTGATGACTTCCTGGCCCGGCGAGAGCTCTTCGAGCATGCGCTTCTGGTCAGCCTGACGCCTGCGCTGCGGACGGATCACGAGCAGCCACATGACGACGAACAGCAGTACGAGTATGAGCAGTAGCGACAACGAGAACTCCTTCTGACGGGCCGGGTGGGGCCGGGCCAGCCAGTAGTGTGCCAGCAGTTGTGTTATGGGTGCAGGAGAGCTGTCCGAACGTCGCGTTAACCTCACCGGCCATGCACGAACACGCGATGGATCGGGCTCGGGAGCGACTCGCAGAGGCGGCTGCCGGACGGCCCGGAGAGGCCGACGTGAGCGCGATGCTCGAGCGCACCCACCTGCAGCTCGTCGAGCTGTCGACGGCCGCCGATGGCCTGGGCTCGACCCTTCCCACACAGGTGGCAGATGCGGTGCGCGAGGGCGTTCGGCGCGAAGCTGCGCCTGTCGGCAGGCAACTGGCCGAGGTGCGGGGCATGGCGGTCCAGCTGCTTCGGCGGCTCGACCGTCTCGAGGCTGACCTCACTGCTGAACGACACGCCCGGGTCGACGATCTCGGGCTGCTGGTGGACCTCATCGACGCCGGCTGGAAGAGCGTCGACGAGCGGTTGTCACGCATCGAGCAGGCTGTGGGCTCGTCGGGGGCGACCGTCCACCGCCTCGGCCAGCGCCGCGCAGAGCAGCAGTAGCTACTGAGCCGGCGTCTCCGGCAGGACGAGCGCGAAGCGGCTACCTTCGCCGGTGGTGCTCGCCAGGTCGATCCGTCCCCCGAGAGCGACGGCGAGCTCTCGCGCGATCGTCAGGCCGAGCCCCGTGCCGCCGCCGTCCAGCGACCAGAACGGCCGGAAGATCCGGTCCTGCTCCTCTCGCTTGATCCCGGGCCCCGAGTCGGCCACGGCGACCGAGACGGAGCCGTTTTCGGCGCTGAGGGCGAGCTCGATGGAGCCGCCGTCGGGCGTCCAGCGGAATGCATTGGCGAGGAGGTTCGAGATGATCTGGAGCACGCGATCGCCGTCGGTCGTGATCACGGGCCGCTCGTCGGTAAGGCAGCGGTAGTCGATGCCGCGCCGCCGGGCCTCCTCGCCGAACGACGCGTACGCCTGGTCGAGCAGCCGGCCCATGTCGACCTCCTCGCGCAGCACCGTGAAGCGGCGCGCATCCAGCTTCGCGAGGTCGAGCACGTCGCCGACGAGACGCTCGAGCCGATCCGTCTCGGCGGCGATGACGTCCAGCGACTCTGCCTGCGCCTCCGGCTCGGCGACAACACCTTCCCGCACGGCCTCGAGATGGCCTCGAATTGCCGTGAGCGGCGTGCGCAACTCGTGTGAGACCGACATGAGGAAGTTCCGCTCGAGCTCCTCCGCCTCGGCCAGACGCGTTGCCATCTCGCGAAAGCGGCCGGCCAGCTGCGAGATCTCGTCTCCACCCGACAGCTCGGGCACGGCCACGTCGTAGCGGCCCTCGGCGATCTCGTCCGCCGCACGCGACAGCGTGAGCACCGGTCGCGTAATTCGGCGGGACGCCCACCAGGCGACGATTGCGGCCACGACGAGGCCGCCGAGCAGCGACACCGCAAAGAACTTCATCAGCGTCAGCCAGGTGTCACGCAGCACCGTCTTGGGCTTCGCGACGACGAGCGTTCCGAACGTCGTGCCCTCGAGCGCGACCGGTGAGCCGACCGCCAGGTATGGCCGGTCCTCGTCGGGCGGCGTGAACTCGAATGTCACCGAATCTCCCACGCGGATCTTCCGCCAGTCGATAAGGCCGGCGGGCAGGCGCCGCAGCCCGGCGGTCTCTCCGGGAAAGAGGGGTAGACCCGCGTAGTAGATTCGGTCGCCGGTTGCCTTCTCGAGCTCGGCCCCGACGAACGCGGGTGCGATGCCACCCTCGTCGCTCGACTTGATGGCCTGCTTCGCGTAGAGGGACGTCAGCCCGCCCGCCTCGCGGCGCAGCTCCCTCAGCGACCGGTCCTCCGAGTAGCTCTCGAGCAGCCGGAAGGCGATGGCGGCAGAGACGATGCCCGCGAGCATGACGCCCGCCAGGAACAGGGCGGGTAGCCGGAAGCGGAGGGATTGGAGCATGCGGGCTAGCTCGCGGCGGCGTCCTTAGCCGGCGACACCTTGTACCCCACGCCCCACACGGTGACGACCGGTGACGCGTCACCCAGCTTGCGACGGATCTGGCGCACGTGGACGTCCACGGTACGCGTGTCGCCGGCGAACGTGTAGCCCCACACGCGCTCGAGCAGCTGGTCGCGGGTGAGCACCAGCCCCCGGTGATCGAGCAGCTCCCAGAGCAGATCGAACTCCTTCGGCGCGAGCTGGATCTCCTCGTCCCCGACGTGGACCTCACGCCGGCCGGCGTCGACTGTGAGGTCGCCGTGCCGGATGACGGCGCTCTCGGGAATGCGCCGCTCGGGCGTCGCCCGGCGGAGGATCGACTTCACGCGCGCGACGAGCTCGCGAGGATTGAACGGCTTCGTCATGTAGTCGTCGGCGCCGACCTCGAGACCGATGATCTTGTCGACGTCCTCGTCCCGCGCCGTAAGCATGAGGATCGGGACGTCGGAGCTCGCGCGGATCCGGCGACAGACCTCGATGCCGTCGATGTCCGGCAGCATCAGGTCGAGCACGATGAGCGCCGGCGAGTCTCCCTCCATCGCCTCGAGCGCCTCGTTCCCGGTAGCCGCCGTGCGGACACCGTAGCCAGCGTTCTTGAGATAGAGCGCGACGAAGGACGCGATCGAGCTCTCGTCCTCCACGACCAGGATGGGAGCGGAGTTCGCCGCCATGGTCAGAGGATGCCTACGAGGCTGTCTGCTCCGCGATGACGATCTTGCGCGGGAGATCCGGCATCTGCTGGAAACGGGTCTCGCAGAAGCTCTGTGCGTCGGTCGAGTAGTGGCCGGCGTCGAGGAACCCGTCGGAACTGACCGTCGCGGTGCCCTTCCCGGCCAGACTGAAGTCCATGCCCAACGCTTCGATGCGAACCTTGAACAGCCCGCTCGCCCGGAAGCGGACAAAAGCGCCGATGTAGCGCGTCTTCGTGTCGGTCAGGAACCGCTTCTTGTCGAAGCCGGTGACGCGAACGTTGCCGTCACTCTCCAGCGGGTCCTCGATGTCGAGCGTTCCCTCGTCGAAGCGGCCGAGAAGAAAGCCCTTCGCGTTGATGGAAACAACGCCTCGACCGGCGGTGACGACGAGGCAGCCGTCGTCCTGCGCCACGGGCCGTGCCTGCGAGGAGCCGGCGACGGCAACGAGCGCGAGCAACAGCAGGCAGGCGGCAGCGACCTTCCGCATTCGTCCTGAAGTATCGCCGTACAGAGTGTGCCGAGGTTGATCAGCGTGTAAGGAAGGTGTGAACCCCAGTTGCTCGAGAAGCCGTATCACCGTGAGGAAAGAGCTTCCTGCGTATACACGCCGAGCGGATTCCAGAGCATGAATCCGCCCGCCTTCGCACTCCTGGCCGCATCCACCTGGTCGGTGACCTCGTCCAGCCCGTACGTGCGGCTCAGAGAGAAGTCCTGGAGCCAGGGAACGATGCGGACGTCCGTGCCGCGCGTCGCCTTCTGGTAGTCGGCGATCGACGCGGCGACGGTCCGGCCAGGGAAAGCCTCGGGATCCGTCAGGTGGTACTCGCCCTGCACGTAGTGCGATGGATAGACCATGGGGTAGATCGCATCGAGGTGGCGGCCGAGCCGCTTCGGCGACTGTCCCACGCCGAGGTCCCGCGTCGCCGCAAGCCCGAAGAGGTCGGCCGACACGCGCACGCCGAGAGGCTTCAGCCGGCGGCTCGCGTACGCCAGAAAGCGCTCGATCGTCCGCTCTTTCGGCTCGCGTCGGCTCATCGGGTAGACGATCGATCCGATGTCGCCGTCACTCGGGAAGCGGACGTAGTCGAACTGGATCTCGTCGAACCCCACCTTGGCGGCGGCAGCGGCGACCTCCACGACGTACCGCCACACGCGCCTGTCGTATGGGTTCAGCCAGGCGAGGCCGGCCGGATCCCGCCAGGCCGTCCCGTCGGGCCACTGCAACGCGAGCTCGGTCCGGGCGGGCCCCAGAGTCGGGTCGGCGAACACGACGACCCGGCCGACCAGGTAGACACCCGCTTCCTCGGCAGCGCGGGCCGCCGCGTGACCGTCGTAGTGGAGACCGGCCGCACCGATGTCGGTTGCCATTTTCGGAAGGTTCGGGGACGTGAACCCGATGGAGCCGTTCTCGTCTTTCACGTCGAGCTCGAGCGTGTTGAGGCCGTATCCCCGGAGGGCGAGGTACTCACTGAGCTTGCCTTCGACCGACGCGAGGCCCATCGTCATGTGCACGCCCCGGATCTCGGGTGGCACCCGCGGCTTCGAGACCGTCTTCGTCTTCAGCACGACCCGCTTCGCCTCGTTCACGGTCGTGTCCTCGCCGGTGAAGTACGACGCGCCCAGCACGATGCCGGCCGCCACCGCGAGCAACGCACCGGCGAGCGCAGCGCGGCGCAGCCGCTTGCGTCTACGCGCCCGATGGCGCCGCTCCCGGAACCGATCGTTGGGGTCGAATCTACGGTGGACGTACATTCCGGAGCGCCTTACACCGTACGCCCGCGCGAGCTCGTGCGCAACGCGACCCTAGGCAAAGCCTTTCGTAGAGCCGCTGGGCGGCAGTGGGCTCGCGGGCGTCCCCGGCTCCAGCTCTGGGCCGTCGTACCCCAGCGGGGCGACGTCGTTCGGCCCATCCGGGTGGAAGAGCGACGCGAGAGCCTGGATGTGGTTCCGCCCGACGGACAGCTCGAACTGGCCTCCTCCGTACATCGTGATCCCCGCGGCCAGGCAGTAGTCATACGTGTCGAAGAGCGCGGAGCAGCTGCCGAATCGCGACGGCTTGATGTTCAGCCAGCGGGGCGAGAACGGCAACGCCTCGATATCGGCCACGGAGTGGATGACGGCGTCCCAGCTAACGCGCTCGTGATGCGGAGCGAGGACCTCGGCACAGGCCGGGTCGACGAGATCCGGGTCTTCGAGCACCGCGTCAGGGAATGCCTCGGCGACGAGCCCGTAGAGGTGTGGATCGGGTGGCTGGTCGACGGGCGTCCCCCGATAGGCGCCCTTGAGGTCGAGGATCTCGACGGCGTCGAGCTCGGCAAGGTCAGCGACCACGGCCTCGGTCCAGTCGCTCGTGGGATCGAGCTTGAACCGCGTCTCCGGGTACGGATCGAGGATCGTGCGCAGCGGCTCCGCACTCGGCGGCTTCGGCAACCGCCGTGAGACGACGAAGCGCACGGGCGCCGGCGTCCGGTCGAGAGCCGATGCCAGCGACAGGCCGGCCTGCCGCAGCGCGAGGTCGAGGGCAGCGCTCTCGAACCCCCATCGCCGGTACAGCCGGTAGCCGTCGTGCTCCGGCGCGCCGTCCGGGAACAGGTCGAGCCCACCGACGCGCTGGGAGTACGAGTCGAGCGTGTACGTGCCGGAGAGGTCGTGTGCTTCGCCTCCGGCCTGAAGCCGCTCGTGCTCGGCAGTGTCGTACGTGACGTCCTCGCCGACGCCCTCCTCCCCACGTCCGCGCAGGCGCACCACGGTCGTGTGGCGGACGAAGCCGCTCGACACGGGGCGCTGAAAGCCCTCGAGCTCGTAGCCCTCGATCTCGAGCGTTAGATCGGCGATCGCACGATAGGTCGACACTCGGGTTGCGAGACTACCGGCGCGATGTCCGAGATTCTCGACTTCGGGGCCGTCGTGCTCATCGTCGCGGGTGGGCTGTTCGTCGCCGTGGCGACCAGCAAGGTCAGTGCGTGGTTCCCCATTCCCGGGCCCGCCATCTTCTTGATCGTCACCGCCGTCGCCACGGACGTCTTCCCTGGCCTCTCGGTCGTGTCAATTGAGACGGCGTCGCGCATCGGCGTCGTTGCCCTCATCGTCATCCTCTTCGAGGGCGGTATGGACGTCGGCTGGCGTCGCTTCCGTCGTTCGTGGCCCGAGATCACGATCCTCGGCGTCGTCGGCACCTTTGGTACTGGGCTGCTCGTCGCGCTGTTTGCACACGCCGTGCTCGACGTCAGCTGGACGATCGCAGCAGTCCTCGGGGCGGCGCTGGCGCCCACGGACCCCGCCGTGATGTTCTCGGTGCTCGGCCGTAAGGAGATTCGAGGCCGTACCGGGACCACCCTTCTGGGCGAGTCCGGGGTCAATGACCCCGTCGCGATCTCGTTGATGATCGGCGCTCTCGAGTACGCGACGGACGACGATGCGGCTTTCTCGCCGGCGGCGTTCGATTTCGTCTCGTCGATGGCAGTCGGCCTCGTTCTCGGCGTCCTCGGTGCGATCGCGCTTCGAGAGGCCATGCGTCGGATCGACCTTGCGAACGAGACGCTCTATCCGATTCTTGCGCTCGCGTTCGCCGGCGTCCTCTACGGCATCACGACCGTCGCGCACGGCTCGGGCTTCCTCGCCGTGTTCGTCGCGGGGGTGCTCTTCGGGGACGTCCGTGCCCCGTACAAGGGGGAGATCGAGCGCTTCCACAAATCGCTCGCCAACCTCGCCGAGATCGCCGTGTTTGCCGTGCTGGGCCTGACGATCTCGCTCGGCGACTTCGACGACAACAGCGTGTGGCTCGACGGCCTGCTGCTCGCCCTCGTGCTCGCCTTCGTCGCCCGGCCCTTGGTGGTCGGACTGCTGTCCCTGCCAATGAGGCTCCGCTGGGGAGAGCGTCTCTTCGTGATGTGGGGAGGCCTCAGAGGGGCGGTGCCGATCGTGCTAGGAACACTCGCACTGCTCGACGGAGTCGCAGACGGCGAACGCGTCTACGACCTGATCTTCGTTGTCGTCGCGTTCTCCGTACTCGTCCAGGGAACGAGTATCCCGTACGTCGCCTCCCGTCTCGGCATCCCCATGCGCGACACCGATCCCGGAGGGATCGTTCTCCGCGTCGTGGATGTCGGCTCGTCAGCCGCGGGACGCACGCTGCGCGAGCTTCCCCTAGGGGAGCGAACTTGGGTGCGCGCCGTGATCAGGGACGGCAACCTCCTGCCGGCCCGCGGCGAAACGGTCGTCGAGGCAGGCGACGAGCTCGAACTCGTCGTCGACGTCGGCGACGTCGAGCGGCTCGACAACCTTTTTCGTTCGCGCCGCTAGCGGGGGCCGTGGAGAAGCGCGAGCCGCCCGCGCGGCAGCGGGCGAACGAAGTTGAGGGGCATGCGGAGCATCGGAGTACCCATCGGCTTCTTCGGGATGTAGCTAAAGCCTCTCGATGACGCCCGCGATGGCCTGACCCTGGCCGATGCACATCGTCGCGATGCCGTACCGGGCCTCGCGTCGCTCGAGCTCCGAGAGCAGCGTCGCCGTGATCCGCGCGCCGGTCGCGCCGAGCGGATGGCCGAGCGAGATCCCGCCGCCGTTCGGGTTGACGTCAGCCGCCTGCCACCGCTCCTCGAGGCCCGTGTCGGCAAGGAACTGGAGCACGACGGAGGCGAACGCCTCGTTGACCTCGATCACGGCCATGTCGTCCCAACCCAGGCCTGCCTTCGCCAGCGCCCGCTCACACGCCTGCGGATTGCCGTGCAGCATCCGATAGGGGTCGACGCCGGCGAGACCGAACGAGACGAAGCGCCCGCGCGGCTCGAGGTCGAGCTTGGAGGCGGCGTCTTCGGAGACGACGAGCATCGCCGCCGCTCCGTCACAGATCTGGCTCGAGCTGCCCGCGGTGACCACTCCGTCGGCCTTGAACGCGGGTGCCAGCGCAGCGAGCTTCTCAGGTGAGGTGTCGCGGCGAGGTGTCTCGTCGACGGCGAACAGCGTGCCCACGTGGGGATTCGAGACCTCGATCGGCACGATCTCACGCTCGAAGCGCCCTTCGTCGATCGCCCTGATGGCCCGTTGGTGCGACTCGTAGGAGTACTCGTCGAGCGCCTCGCGCGAGAGATTCCACTCGTCCGCCAGCACCTCTGCAGAGATGCCCTGGGGAACGATCTCCCAGCGTTCGAAGAGCTTCTCGGAGAAGCCGGCAAAGCCGTCGGGGCCGAGATTCGAGCCCATCGGGACACGAGACATGTTCTCGACGCCCGCGGCGACGGTGACGTCGAGATGCCCTGCTTGAATCGCAGCCGCAGCGTTGAACGCGGCCTGCATGGACGAGCCGCACTGGCGATCCGTCGTCGCGGCACACACCGTCTCCGGCCAGCCGGCCACGAGCAGCGCCACGCGGCCGACGTTGAGCGCCTGCTCTCCGACCTGGCTGACGCAGCCCATCTGGACGTCCTCGATCTCCCCCGTCTCGATGCCGACGCGGTCGACGAGCCCGTTCAGCACCTGTCCGGCGAGCTCGTCGGCACGGACGCTGGCGAGCGTCCCGTTCCTCCTGCCGATGGGGCTGCGGACGGCGTCGACTATGAGGGCGTCAGGCATGGAAACAGCGTACAGCCGCCATGAGCCCGGGACGCCTTTCAGCTCGTGCTCTCCGCCGTCGCCGACCACCCTACGCGATCGCGACTCCACCGCTCCGGGCGTAGCGGACGTCCGGCACGTCCATGGTCGAAAGTGTCCCATCTACACTGCGTTCGTGGCGACCACGGTCACCGAGCGCAAACTGCTCGTCGACGGCGACTGGATCGAGACGGGCGAGTGGATCGAGGTGCGGTCTCCATATTCGAACGAGGTCGTGGCGCGGGTGCCGAAGGCGGGCCCCGAGGACGCGCGACGTGCCGTCGAGGCAGCCGAGCGGGCGATGGCCGATCCGCTGCCGGCACACAAGCGGGCAGAGATCCTCGTCCGCGTAGCCGGCTATCTGGGGAAGCGGCACGACGAAGTCGCCCAGACCATCTCCGCGGAGGCGGGCAAGCCGATGAAAGCGGCGCGCGTGGAGGCTGCGCGCGCGATGTCGACGTACACGTTCGCGGCCGTCGAGGCCCGGAAGCTCGCGGGCGACATGGTGCCGATGGATGCATCCCAGGCCGGCGAGGGCAAGCTCGCGTTCACGTTGCGCCGGCCGATCGGCGTGGTGGGCGCGATCTCGCCGTTCAACTTCCCGCTCAACCTCGTCGCGCACAAGATCGCCCCGGCGCTGGCGGCCGGGTGCGCCGTCGTCCTCAAGCCCGCATCGCAGACTCCGCTCTCGGCGCTCCTCCTCGCCGAGCTCGAGCAGGAAGCCGGCCTGCCCCCCGGGTGGCTGAACGTGCTCACGGGCCCGGCGCCGGAGATCGGCGACGTCCTCGTCGAGGACGAGCGGGTGAAGGTCATCACGTTCACCGGCTCCTCGGGTGTCGGCTGGGCGCTCCGCGAGCGCGCGGCGAGGAAGAAGGTCGCCCTCGAGCTCGGCAACGCGACCCCCGTGATCGTGGAGGCCGACGCCGACCTCGACGAGGCGGCGACGAAGCTGGCTGCAAACGGCTTCTCGTTCGCGGGACAGAGCTGCATCTCGGTTCAGCGGATCTACGTCCAGCGCGACGCGTACGACGGCTTCCTCGAGCGCTTCCTCCCACGGGTCGAGGCGCTGCAGGCCGGTGACCCGGCCGACGAAGACACTGACGTCGGGCCCGTGATCGACGACGACGCTCACCACCGGATTCTCGAGTGGATCGAGGAGGCGCGGACGCTCGGCGCCGAAGTGCTCGCAGGCGGCGACGCGGAAGGCTCGGTCATCAAGCCGACGGTGATCGCGGGCGCTCCGGGCGACGCCAAGGTGTCGTGCGAGGAGGTCTTTGGACCGGTCGTGACCGTGTCGGCCTACGACTTGTTCGACGAGGCGATCGAGCTTGCCAACGGGACGCGCTACGGCCTCCAGGCCGGGATCTTCACGACCGATGTCCGGCGTGCGCTCGATGCGGCGCAGCGCCTCGAGTTCGGCGGGGTCACGGTCAACGAGGCGCCGACGTTCCGCGCAGACCAGATGCCGTACGGCGGCGTCAAGGACTCCGGCACGACGCGCGAGGGGCCTGCCTACACGGTCAGGGAGATGACCGAGGAGCGCGTGGTCGTGCTGCAGCTCTAGGAACGCGTGGCTCTCCGCCGCCAGCGCACGCCGCGTGTCGCGCTCCCGTCCCCGGGCGCGCTGCGGCGCGAGCGGCGAGTGCTGCTCCAGATGCGAGAGGAGCGCCTCCGCGACCTCGGCGGGCTCATTCTCGAGATGTTTCGTCAAAACCGGTTCAACGACGAGCTCGTCCGCGAGCGGTGCACCGAGCTCGTCGATCTCGATCGCCGCCTCGACGAGGTCGAGGAGCTGATGCGAGCCGCCACACACCGCGCACCGCTGCGCAGATGCGACTGCGGTGCTGAGATCCCGCCCTTCTCGCGGTTCTGTCCCGGCTGCGGCCGCGAGCTCGAGCCCGCCGCCGTCGACGGGCCGGAGTCCGAGCCCGAGGCGTGACCGGCGAGGAGGCCTGTCCCCGTTGCGGCGCGCCCCTCGGTTGGCGCCAGGAGTACTGCGTCGAGTGCGGCCACCACCACGTGCCACGGCGGAAGCGGGCTCACTGGGTCTGGCCCGTGTCGGTCGCCGCGCTCGTGGCCGCCGGCGGTGCAGCCGCGGCGATCGCCGCCGGCGCGAACGACAGCGAGAGCTCCACGATCGTCGCGCTGACGCCGCTTCGCTCCCTGCCTCTCCCCGCCGCGCCGACCGGGAAGCTCGTGCGCTGGCCTCGTCGAAACGGCTACACGATCGTCCTCGCCGCCATCCCGAGCACGGGCGGAGCAACGGCGGCGCGCACGCGGGCGCTCGGGGCCGCGGCAGCAGGCGTGCCCGAGGTCGGCGTCCTCGACTCGTCTCGCTTCTCCAGCCTCCACCCGGGGTACTGGATCGTCTTCAGCGGTCGCTACCGGTCGCTCGACGATGCGCTGGCAGGCTTGCCGAAGGCCGCCAAGCATGCGCGCGGCGCGTACACGCAGCAGATCGCGCGGTAGCAGCCGACCGCGACTTTGTGACACTTCTCGACAAGACTTTGTAACAGCGGACGAAACCGGTTAGACTCCGGTCCGTAGCGCGACGGACACCTTTAACGTCCGCTCAACAATGCGCTTTCTCGAACTTCACACGCAAACGGGATACTCATGACCATGGACGAGCGAGTGGTCGAGATCCGCGCGTGCATGTATCAGTACTCGCGTGCGCTTTACCGCCCGATCAAGGATCTCATCGACCCCTACGTCGACTCCGCGACGCAGCTCGAGTACCGTCGCGACGTTCTCGACTCGTGCGAGCAGACGATGGAGCGGCTCGCGACGGACCCGCATTACTTTGCGAACCCCGACAAGTCGCTCTTCCAGGACATCCGACGCTACTTCCCGATCACGGCCCAGGCCCAGGTGGCCTGGTCGGTCAATAAGGTTGTGGGCGCGGCCGTCGCCTTCATCGAGGAGCAGATCGAGGCGGGCGCGTTCGACGGCGGTGTCGCCCGGTGCCAGGCGATGACGCGGAAGGGCAAGCCGTGCCAGCGCACGCCCCTTCCCGAGCGGCAGTACTGCCCCTCGCACCAGCACCTCGAGCAGCGCTCGAAGGTCGCGGCCTAAATCTCGAACGCGCCGGGCGGCGCGTTTTTTCTGGGCCCGAACACCGTGATGGACTGTGGGTCGCGAGGTTGTAGAGTCGCGGAGGATGTCGCACGACACCGACAAGCTGATCCGCCAGCTCTCGCTCGTGGCCTTTCTCATGGCCGAGCGGCGCCCGCTCACCGCCCGGGACGTGAAGCAGAACGTCGAGGGCTATTCCGAGATGTCGGACGAGGCATTCGCCCGCCGCTTCTACTCGGACCGGTCGGAGCTGCTCTCGCTCGGCGTCCCGCTCCAGTCACAGCGTGACGAGTTCACGGGCGAGGAGCTGTACACGCTGCGCTCCGAGAACTACTTCCTGCCGCCGCTCGAGCTCACGGACGACGAGCTGGCGGCGCTTCAGACATGCCTTTACCTGCTCGAGGGGCAGTTCGCCTACGCGGAGCCGTTCCGCCTGGCTCTCCAGAACCTCGCGCTGGGCCGCCCCGGCTTCGCCCAGGCGCCGACGGAGACGGCCGTGCGCGTCGAGGTTCGTGATCCCGACTACTCGCCCGAGCTTGCAGGGCGGCTGAGCAAGCTCGAGACGGCGATCTCGAAGCAGCGGACGCTGAAGTTCGACTACTGGGGCATTGCGCGCGACAAGGTTCGCGACAGAACCATCGACCCGTACGCGCTGCTCCCGCACGAGGGCAGCTGGTACGTCATCGGTCGCGACCATGCTGCCGACCAGATCCGGACGTTCCGGGTCTCGCGCATACGCGGCGAGATCCGTTTCGCGACGCGTCGCGAGCGTGACTTCCGGCTGCCGGCCGAGTTCAATGCCCAGCAGCACCGGCCGCCTCCCGCCTGGCAGATGGGCGACATCGTGGGCGAGGCACGAATCGAGCTGACGGGTGACACAGCCTGGTGGGTGGAGCGGTCGCATCGGGGCTCCGGGCGCGTGGAGGACGGCGTCTTCGTCACGCCCTACGCGAGCCTCGAGCATCTCGCCGCCTGGGTGCTGCGCCTCGACGGGCGCGCCGTCCCGCTCGAGCCGGACGAGCTGCGACGCGAGGTTGCGGCGAGCCTCAGGAAGGTCCGGGAACGGCACGAAGGCGTGCCGCCCAAGGTGGCTCGACCGGCGCCCGACGCCGACGAGCCGCTGCCCGAGCGTCCTGCCGGACCGGTGGCGCCAGAGCGCTTCGGGCTGCTCCAGGCGCTGCTCGCGTACCTCCTCGACGCCTGCGGTGAGGAAACGCATGCGGAGATCCCGGCGGCCGATCTCGGCGAACGGTTCATGATCCCGCCCGAGGCGCTCGAGGAGCACCTGTCGCTGCTTAACCTCGTGAACTTCGGCGGCGGGTGCTACGCGGTCTACGCAGAGCTGCGCGGCGACACGGTGCACGTCGACAAGGAGCTCTTCGGAGACACATTCCGCTCGCCCCCGCGGCTTACCCCCCTCGAGGCGCGCGCGATCAGGCTCGCACTCGAGTTCGTCGGGCCGATGATCGCCGCGGAGGCGCACCGGCCGCTCGACAAGGTGCGCCGCAAGCTCGAAGAGACCTTCGGCGAGTTCGATCTCGCGCAGACCGCCGAGCCGCGCGGCGACCGCGTCGAGGAGCGGCTCATCGCCACGCTCTCGAACGGCATCAAGCGGCGGCGCCTCGTCGACATCGACTACGTCAAGGTCGGCCAAGAGGCTGTCGTCACCCACTCGGTCGAGCCGTACTGGCTCGAGCGGCAGCTGCCGCACTGGTACGTCCACACGTGGGACCGGACGCGCGGCGATGCACGGAGCTTCCGGCTCGACCGCATGCGCACGGCGACGCTCACCTCCGAGAAGTACGAGCCGCGGGAGGGCTTCGAGCCGGACCGGCTGCGCGACGCCCGCGTGGCGCGGATCCACTACTCGGAGCAGGTAGCCCGCTGGGAGGTCGAGCGCGGCGCACAGCCGCTCCGTGACGGAAGCGCCACGGCAGAGCAGAAGGTCGGCGGTCCGGAATGGCTCGTCGGCGAGATCCTGCGCTTCCGCGGAGAAGCTGTCGTGATCGAGCCGCCGGATCTGCGGCGCAGCGTCGCCCGGCGAGCCCGCGAGCTGCTCTCCGAGCTGAAGCTCGCACGCCTGCGCGTCAAGGTTTGAAAGCCGTTCGCATCCACGAGGACGGCGGGCCAGAGGTACTGCGATATGAGGACGTCCCGGACCCGACTCCCGCGGCCGGGGAAGTGCTCATCGGCCTGCGAGCGGCGTCGCTCAACCATCTCGACGTCTGGGTGCGCAAGGGCCTACCGTCCGTGCCCAAGCCGCGGATCCTCGGCGCGGACGGCGCCGGCGTCGTCGACGCCCTGGGGGATGGCGTACACGGCTTCGAGCTCGGCCACCGCGTCGTCATCAACCCCGGCGTCATGCACGAGGGGCGCATAAGCGTGATCGGTGAGCACACGGACGGCACCCACGCCGAGCTGATCGCCGTCCCCGCCACGAACGTCTATCCGCTGGCGGACGACCTGTCGTTCGAGGAGGCGGCCGCGTTCCCGCTCGTCTTCGAGACCGCCTATCGCATGCTCTCGACCAAGGCAGGGCTTCGCGAAGGGGAGTGGGTGCTCGTGTGGGGCATCGGCGGAGGCGTGGCCACCGCGGCGTTTCAGATCGCGAAGGCCCTCGGCGGCCGCGTGATCGCCACGTCGTCGAGCGATGCGAAGCTCGAGCGCGCGCGGGAGCTCGGCGCCGACGTGACGGTCAACCACGTCACGGGGGACGTCAAGGCAACGGTGATCGAGGCCACGGGCGGCCACGGCGCCGACGTCGTCGTCGAGCACGTCGGCGAGGCGACCTGGCGGACGTCGCAGGACGTAGCATCGCAGCATGGGCGAATCGTCGTTTGTGGCGCGACGACGGGCCCGAACCCGCCGGCGGCGCTCCATCGGACCTGGTGGAAAGAGCTCGTGATCTTCGGCTCCTCGATGGGGACGCCGGAGGATTTCGAGGCCGCCTACGAGCTCGTCAAGAACGGCCGGGCGAAGATCATCGTCGACTCGGTCTTCCCGCTCGCCGAGGCGCGCGCCGCCCACGAACGCCTCGAAGCGGGCGAGCAGTTCGGGAAGATCGTATTGAGCATTCCAGAGTAGGTCGTCGCGGAGGCATCGAGCCGCTGCGTCCGTTTCCGTACCGCCGCTCCGGGTATGAGGCATGTCCACCCACTGAGAGAGGAGCGGACGTGTCAGAACTGACGAAGTTGGAGGCGAAACTCGGAGAAGTGACCGGTCTGGCCATGGCGGCGCAGGCAGCGACGAAGAAAGTGAGCAACCTGGCCAAGGAGGAGCATCCCGAGCTCGTGTCCAGGCTCGAGCAGATGCACGACGAAGCGGCCGAGACCGAGCGGCGCTGCACGGGCCTCGCGGACACCCTGGACGGCAAGAAGACCGCGATCCTCGAGGAGGCGCGCGCCACGAAGAGCAAGGGCGCCGAGATGATGGGCACCTATCTCGACGACGACGCCGACGCGCTCGACGGCTTCGAGTTCCTCACGATGGCCGAAGCCGGAGAGGTTGGGCACTGGTCGGTGCTCAAGAAGCTGAACGAGAAGAAAGGCATGGCCGAGATCGATGAGCTCGTGAGCTGGGCTTTGCCGATCCAGGAAGGTCACCTGAAGCGCGTCAAGGAGACGTCGCTCGAGCTGGCATCCGGAGAAGACCCGGACGAGAACGCTTTAAGTTGAAGGGCGGACGATTCGCGCCGGGGCTGTTTTGCTGGGGCGCGAGCCCGCTGGGAGAAATACGTGCTGCTCTCATCATCGACGTGTCGCTTTCGAGGCACCCCCTGAGTAGCGGTTAGCCCGAAGCCGCGATCGGCCAATTGACACCAGCCGACTCCACCCCTAGTCGGGACGTGGCACCCCCTGGCAGGACGCAGCGCTGCGGCCGGTCGCGGGTCTGCCGTTGCGCCGCGAGTTCCCCGGACGTCATCGTCTAACACCTCCAGCCGAAGCGGTCGACCTAGACTGCGACAACGAAAGCGCAAAGCGCTGCCCCCACCGTACTCGCAGCGGTAGTGATTCTGCGGCCGCTTGTCGGGAAACTGCGAAACCGTTACTGCTTCACGACGGCAACGGTCAGCAGGCCGGGAGGATTAACCGAAGCCGAGGATGAACTTCGCGTCGTCGGACATCTTGTCCGGCGTCCACGGCGGATCCCAGGTCAGCTCGAGCTCCACGTCCTCGACGTCGGGGAAGGTCTCTCGCACCGTCGCCGCGATGTCGTCCTGGATCATCGGTCCCGCGGGACAGCCCATCGACGTGAGCGTGTGGATGACCTTGACCTTCGCGGGCTCGACCTCGACGTCGTACACGAGGCCGAGATCGACGATGTCCATGCCGAGTTCCGGGTCCTCGACCCGGTGCAGCGCCACGAGCACGTCGTCTTTCGTAGGCATTGCCAGGAGTGTAGTCGGCGGCAGGCTAGTGACCGGGTAGCCGCACTTCCTCGCGCCGCTCGTGCGCGAAGAAGTGAATGCCGTCGACGAACCGCACCCAGTTGCAGCGATTGCACATGACGAGCGAGTGCGTCCAGGCACTGTCGGCGAGAAAGCGAACACCGCGCAGGAGGTCGCCCGTGGAGACGCCGGTCGCAGCAAAGATCGTGTCGCCGGGCGCCAGATCCTCGGTCTTGAACACCCGCTCGACGTCCTCGATTCCGTGCTCGCGCGCGGCGACGATCTCCCGTCTCGACATTGGCCAGAGCTGCGCCTGCAGCTCGCCTCCGAGGCAGCGCAGCGCGGCGGCGGTCATCACGGCCTGGCGAGTCCCACCGATGCCGATGGCGAGGTGGTCGTTCGTTCCCCGGATGGCAGCAGAGATGGCCGCGGTGACCGTGCCGTCGGGAATGAGCTTGATCCGCGCTCCTGCGCGGCGAATCTCGTCGATGAGGTCTTCGTGACGTGGGCGGTCGAGGACGATCGTCGTCACGTCGTTGGGCGCGCGGCCGTACGCCTCGGCGATTGCGCGAACGTTGTCCTCGACGGGCCGCAGAATGTCGACCTTGCCTCGCGCGAGAGGCCCCACGGCCAGCTGCCTCATGTACATGTCGGGGAGTGCCGGCATCGAGTCCGGCGCGCCGACGGCGACGATCGACATCGCTCCCTGGCTGCCACGCGCGACGACTCCGCGGCCCTCCAGCGGGTCGAGAGCCAGGTCTACGGCCTCGCCACCGGCCCCGATCTCGGTGCCCGGGAGCAACAGCTCGGCACCCTCGTCTCCGCCGATGACGACTCGTCCCAAGATCGGGAGCGACTCGAGGGCAGAGCGCATGCTCGAGAACGCCGCCTCCTCCGCCTTCCGCTGGCTACCTGCCCCGAGGAAGCGCGCGCTCGCGAGAGCCGCCCGCTCGGTGGCGCGAGCGTAGAGCTCGCACATGCAGGAGCGGCCTAGGCCGCTCTCAACGCTCGAGGCCACTGCCGACCGCGCCGAGCCTCTCCGCGCTCGCGAGCACGAGATCCATGACGGCGCCTATGGTCGAGTCGATATTCGAGTTCTCGATCACCGGCACGTCGCAGCGGCGTGCGCGGTCCAGGATGAACTGCTGCACACGGCGAATGTCGTCGAGCTGCCCGAGGTAGCGCTCGACCGGCCGCAGCCCCTCGGTGGTCGTGTCCCGCACCCAGAAGTGACCGGCGTGGACCTCCTCGCTCTCGATCTCGAGCACGCATTGAACGGCGAGCGCTCCCTCGATCGGCGGGACGAGCCCGGGCACGAGGTGGACGCCCTCGAGCACCATCGACCAGCCTTCCTGGAGTGCTCGCTCGGTCACAGCACGCACGCCGACGAGCACGTTACGGGTCTGCTCGAGGAAGCCCGCGATCGTCGGATCCTCCGCCTCCGGCGCCGCAGGAGCGGCCTCGAAGCTCGAGTAGTGGATCGAGGGCATGAACTCTTCCGAGAAGAACGCGCGCATCGTCTGGCGGATGAAGTCGGTCGACGTGACGCGCGTGATGCCGAGCCGGTACGCGATCTCCGTGGCGATCCGCGACTTCCCGGTGCCGGTGGCACCCCCGACGAGCACGACGATCGGCAGGTCGAGCGCCTGAAGCTCGCGGTAGCGGCGCAGACGTCGCACGGCGTCGACGCCCTCGCTCTCACCCAGCACTTCCTGCGCTAGCTCCTCGAGTCGCTCGAGGTCGACGGAGGTCTCCCCGCGGAGAGCGAGATCGCCCTCGACGCGGAGCGCGAGCTCCCACGCGCGAACCGAGGAGAGCCCGGTGGCGACGAGCGCCCGCGCCAGCAGCCCCTTCGAGTACGGGAGACCGCCCTCGCCGCCCAGAGGGAGATGGTCTACCCGGCGTGGCTCCGTCATGCTCGCCCCTTGCCGGCAAAGGCTTCCGCCGAGCCCACTGCGGCTTCGGCGAGCGCGCGCAGCTCGGAGTCGAGGTCGGGCTCGCCGGGAAGTGACACGACGTCGTTCCGCGCGAACACGACCCGGGCACCGCGCTCGAGCGCGGCCTCGGCGACGACATCGATGGCGGCTGCCTTGATCTCGATCATGTAGGTCTCGGCGTCGATGGAGGCGAGATCGTTGCGCAAGCGAGCGCGATCCGCAAGGTTCGCGGAGGTCGCGACGACGTCTGCCTCGAGATGGCCGGTCGGCGCCGGCCCCGCCGCGAACACCGCCACGCGTCCTTCGAGCCGCTCCATCGGCTTCAGCCGGAGCTCGCAGCGGACGACAGGAATGTCCTTCAGTCCACGAATAACCGATGTCTGGGCTTCGTCGACGCCGATCGCCACGACGAGGTCGGAGACGAGCACGCGGTAGGCGTTGAGCCCGGCACGGACGTCCCGTGCTCCCGAGGTGACGAGGATGCGGCGGTCGGTCGCAACCGGTGGAACGGCCGCTCCGCTGCCGTCGAAGACGACGAGCTCGGGAGCGAGCTCCTCTGCCAAGCGCGCGCCCTCGGCGATGTTCGAGGTCGCAACCTGACCGGCGAGGCCGCCGCCGCAGCGCCGGCAGCCGATGGTGCGCACGCCGGCGAGCGCCGCTGTCTCCAGGTGGTCGGAAGCGGCATGTCGACCGGATCGGGACAGCTCGAGCAGGCTGTCGAGCGTCGGTGTCACCTCGATCAGCTCGGGCTCAGCCGGACCGCCGCGGCCCATTGCGACGACGACGACGTCGCGGTCGCCCGATAGCGCACGGGCCAGCTGGCCTGTGAGGGCCGTTTTGCCGATGCGCTTGCCCGTGCCGATGACGGCCAGCGAAGGCAGCGTAAAGGGCTCGTAGCTGGGCGGTTCGAAGTCGAAGTCCGGACCGAGGTAGCGCAGCCCTAGCGCAAGCGAACGGGAGGCGAGCTCGAGGCGACCTTCCGGCGTCAGCACCGGCTCGTCCGAGAGGTCGACGGCGACCTCAGGCTCGTACGCCAGGGCGGACTCGAGGTCTTGGACGATCGGCACGCCGTACTCCTCCCCACCCCGCAGCTTCTCGACACCTCCGACGACCACGGCGGCAACGAACTCGTACGGCAGCTCGGTGAGCGCGGAGCGGACGACGTCCGCGTAGTGCTCGCCGTCGATGAGCGCCACTGCCCTCATCGCGTTCCTGGGCCGGCGCTGGCAAAGGAGGCAAGCGAGCGGCGCGAAGGACAGTATTCAAATACGGCCAAGCGCCGCGAGCGCCGGATCCTGCAGCCAGCGGCGACAGGCTCGGCGGGGCCGGGCTCCACCCGGCCATAGCTCGAGCCGACCAGGGACGCGAGGATCACGGCGCGCCGACCTCCTCCTCTATCTCTTCGGTCGACTTCTCGTAGTCGAGCGTCTGCGTCGAGAAGCGGATCATGAGCTCCTCGCCGTGGTAGGGATAGCGGCGCCGCACCTCGACGTGCTCGCCGTCCACCTCGATGACGTTGTAACAGGGTCGCGTGTTGCCGCGGAGGCGAAGGGTCGAGACGGTGCCGGTGTTGACGATGAACATGTCCTCGAGACGCCATGCATACGGCACGTGCTTGTGGCCACTGAGCACGAGATCGACCCCTGAGCGCTGCAGGCACTCGATGGCGTCGCCCGCGTCGTAGACGATGTTCCGCTCGCGGCCCGTTCCCGGCACGGGCAGCAGGTGATGGTGGAGCACGAACACACGTAGTTCGGCGGCGGTCGAGAACTGCTCCTCGATCCACTCGTAGCGGCCGCGGCCGATACGCCCGTGGTCGAGGTCGGGCTCCGTCGAGTCGACGGCGACGACGGTGACGTTGCCCACCTGCAATACGGAGTTCCGTTCGCCGAAGAACTCCTCGAAGTGGACGTAGCCGACGTTGCGCGAGTCGTGGTTGCCCGGGATGACGACGAACGACTCGCACGCGATCCGGTCGAGATACGCCCGCGCCTCGGCGAACTCCGGCTTGTAGCCGAACGTCGTCAGGTCGCCGCAGCAGACGACGAGGTCCGGGTGCCAGTCGTTGATCTCGGCGATCGCCCGCTCGAGCAGCGTGGGCACGAAGTACGGACCGCCGCAGTGAACGTCGGAGATGTGCGCGATCCGGAAGGGACGTTCCACGCCGCCCGCCATCCCGGAAGTCTACGAATCGAGCTCGTAGATCTCGCCCAGCTTTCGCCGGAGGTATGCGACCAGCGGCTTCGGGTCCATCTTCTCGCCCGTTACGCGCTGCAGCAGCTCCTGCGGCATGTACTTCCGCCCGTGCTGATGAATGTGCTCGCGCAGCCACTCGCGTAGCTGGCCGAACTCGCCGCGACCGATCTGGTCGTACACGTCCGGAATCTCCTTCGAGATTCGCTGCCAGAGCTGCGCGGAGACGACGTTGCCGAGCGCATACGTCGAGAAGTAGCCGATCGAGCCGCCGGCCCAGTGCGTGTCCTGGAGGGCACCGTCGGCGACGTCGGGCACCTCGACGCCGAGGTAGTCCATCATCTTCGCGTCCCAGGCCTCGGGGATGTCCGCGGCGGCCAGGCGTCCGGTGATCATCTCCTGCTCCAGCTCGAAGCGGAGGATGATGTGGAGGTTGTAGGTCGCCTCGTCCGCCTCGATGCGGATGAGCGACGGCCGCACGCGGTTCACCGCGCGATAGAAGCCCTCCGCATCGACGCCGTTCAGCTGCGACGAGAACGCCTCCTGCACGAGCGGGTAGTAGTGCTGCCAGAAGGGGCGGCTCCGGCCGACGAGGTTTTCCCACATGCGGCTTTGCGACTCGTGGAAGCCGAGCGATGCGCCGCGGGCCAGCAGTGTGCGCGCGAAAGCCCTGTCGCCGCCGTACTCGTAGATGCCGTGACCGAACTCGTGCATCGACGAGAAGATCGAGCTGAGGCTGTCCGGCAGGTGCTTCGTCGTCAGCCGAATGTCGTCCATGCCCGAGCGCGTGGCGAACGGGTGAACCGTCTCGTCCAGGCGCCACGAGTCCTTGGTGAAGCCGAAGTCGGCGAGGATCGTGCCCTCGACGTGCTTCTGGGCGTCGATCGGGAAGTCGCCCGTGAGGAACGAGTCGTCAACGGCATCGGCGCGGTCTGCGACGTCAGCGATGAGCGGCACGAGCCCTGCCTTCAGCTCGTCGAACACTGCCCGCACCTCGGCCGTCTTCATGCCGGGCTCGTAGATATCGAGCAGGTGGTCGTAGTCCTCGTCGGCGGGCGCGAAGCAGTCGACGTACTGCCGCCGGAGCTCGATCACCTTCTCGAGATGCGGCTGGAACATCGCCCAGTCGGAGGCCTTGCGAGCCTCCTGCCACACGGGCTCGGCGATCGCCGACGTTCGAGCGAGCTCGGCGGAAAGCTCGGGGGGAACGCGGATGAGCTTGTCGTAGTCACGGCGGACGACGCGCACGAAGCTCGCTTCGAGCGAGTCATAGCCTTGCTTCTCCGCCCACGGCCCGGCCTGGTCGAGCAGCTGCCCGATCTCGGGCGAGACGAACATCGTGTGCATGAGCTTCGAGAGCGTCCCCAGCTGCTCGGAACGGGCGACGGCGCCGTTGCGGGGCATCATCGTCCGGTGGTCCCAGCCCAGCACGGCGGCCGCGCCGCCGAGGTCGACGACCTCCGCCAGCCGGGTTTTCAGCTCGTCGTATGCCCGCTTCATCGCTCTCCCTTCGAAGGATCCCTGGTCAGCCTTCTACCACGTCGCCCCTCATGGGGTGTCCGGACCGGTTGCTACCCTTCCAGCGATGCTCTCGGAAATCCCCGATTTCCAGGCATATTCCGGCTCTGGCTCGCCGCAATTCGCCAATGAAGCGGAACTCGAGTGCGCGAAGATCTTCGATTACTACCGCATCCCGTGGGCGTATGAACCACGGACGTTCGTCCTCGAAGAGGACGACGAGGGGCGCGTGATCGAGGCTTTCACGCCCGACTTCTACCTGCCGGAGCAGGATCTCTACATCGAGGTGACGGTGATGAAGCAGTCGCTCGTCACCCGCAAGAACCGGAAGCTGCGGAAGGTACGCGAGCGGTATCCGGACGTCCGAGTGAAGCTCTTCTACAAGCGCGACATCGAACGCCTCGCCCAGCGATACCGACTCGATCTAGCCAGCTAGCGCCCCTCGAGAGCGCCCCGCACGCCGATCCTCGCATCGGCGATGTCTACCTCTCCGCCGAGGAGATCCATGCGCGCGTGCAGGAGCTCGGCGCGGAGATCGCGGCCGACTACGTCGGGCGGGAACCCGTGCTCGTCGCGGCGCTCAAGGCGAGCTTCATGTTCCTCGCGGATCTCTCGCGAGCACTGCCGATCGTCCACCGTGTCGATTTCGTCGAGCTCGCCGGCTACGGCGGCCGGTCGACAGGCGGAGAGACTGCCGTACGGCTGCTGAAGGACCTCGACGCGGACATTCTCGACCGCGACGTCCTCGTCGTCGAAGACGTCGTCGACACCGGGCTGACGCTGAACTACCTGACGAAGTCCTTCGGGCTCCGCTCACCGCGCTCGCTGGCAGTCGTCACGCTGCTCGACCGGCCATACCGGCGCCTCGTCGACGACCTGCCTGTCCGCTACGTCGGCTTCACTGCGCCCGACGAGTTCTTCGTCGGCTACGGCTTCGATCTCGACGAGCTCTACCGGAATTTGCCCGACCTTCACCTCGCGAGCCTCTAGGACAGATAGCCGAGCGGGTCCTGCGGCACGCCGTTGAGACGCACTTCGAAGTGCAGGTGCGGGCCGGTCGAGTGCCCGGTCGAACCGACGTAGCCGATGGTCTGCCCCTGCGCGACGTACGAGCCGTTGCCGACGGCGAGGCTCGACTGGTGTCCGTAGGTCGTCGAGATCCCGCCTCCGTGGTCGATGACGACGACGTTGCCGTAGCCCCCCAACCAGCCCGCATATATGACCGTGCCTGCGGCCGAGGCCCCGATGGGAGTGCCCGATGCGGCGGCGATGTCGATGCCTTCGTGCATCCGTCCCCAGCGCCAGCCGAAGGGACTCGTCACAGGCCCTAGCACCGGCCAGATGAAGCCTGAAGCGGACGGCGAGCCACTAGTCGTGCCCGCGGCCGCCTGAGCAGCCTGGATCTTCGCGGCGAGCGTCGCGCTCACCGCCTGGAGCGCATCCATCTCCGCAAGGTCATCTCGCTCGGCGGCGGTCAGCTCGGCTAGATCCTGCTGACGCTGTGCCTGCGCGGCCACGAGTCCGCTCTGCGAGGCCGCGAGCCTGTCGCGGAGCGCGCGCGCCTGCGCCACCCGCACGGCGACGACCCGCGTCTCCTGGCGGTGCCGCTTCCGCGTGGCTCGCGTCTCCTCGCGCTGTGCCCGCATGCGGTTCTTGGCGGCGCCCACCTCGTTCGCGATGCGCCGGTCCGAGTCGGCGATGCGCTGGAGATAGTCGAAGACGTCCAGCGCGTCCGCGAAGCTCGTGGAGGACAGCAGGAGCGAGAGCGTGTCGGGTCGGTCCTGGCGGTAGAGGCTGTCGACGCGATCTCCCAGGCGACGCAGGGCGATCGCATGCTGTCGCCTCAGCAGCTTCAGCCGCTCGGTCTGGAGCCGGAAGAGCTCGTTCAGCTGGCGGAGCCGCTCGCGGCGCAGATCGAGCTCGTGCTCCAGGGAGTCGAGGTCTGCCGAGATGTCGTCCACACGCTGGGCGAGTGCGCGGATCTCGGACGAGACCGCCTCCACGTCGGCGCGCAGCGACTCCTCCTTGCGCTGGTTGGCCGCCACCCGCTCGCCGAGCGCTGCGATGCGCGCGTCGACAGACTGCTTGCGCTCGATGATCGTGTCGGCACCTGCTGGCGCGGCCGCGACGACGGCGAGCATGAGCACGAGAGCCGCTCGGCGGACCATGCGGCGACGTTCGCCGGAGGCTGGGCGACCCCTCCCCCGTGGTTACAACGCGTTACTCGAGCGCCTTCATCGCCCGGGCCGCCTCTGCCCGCAGCGGCGCGACGAGCGCGCGGTAGTCCTCGTCGGACACCTTGCCCGTGCGATGGTCGAGCTCGAGCTCCTTGAGGGCGTCGAGCGCGCGATCGCGCTCCTCCACGAGCGCGAGCCGCGCGCGACCTCGGTCGTCGAGCGGGCTCAGCCGATCGTCCGCGGTGCTCACCGCCGGCTCACGGAGAAACGGCCGTGCGACGTAGATCGCACAGGCGGCGGCGAGCAGACCGCCGAGGAGCAGCGCCCAGGTGCTCATGCCCTCACCCCCACGGCGCGCTCGTAGCGCTCGGCGAAGCGGCGGCTCTCGCGAGCATCCGGCCACAGCGCGATCAGCGCTCCTCCGACGAACACGAAGCCGGCCAGCCAGATGAGGTTGACGAGCGGCTTGACGAACACCTTGAAGTGCACGCTCTGGTCGGGGTTGATCTGGTCGGCGATGACGTCGACGTCCTCGGCGCGCAGCCAGCTCGTGTAGATCGCCATCTCGCTCGAGACCTGCTGCTCGGCGGCATAGCGGTTCTTTCCCGGCTCGAGTCGCGACACGAGCTCGCCGTCACGGGAGACGTCGACGTGCGCGCGCACGGCCGTGTGGTTCGACCGCGCCTCGGACGTCAGCTCGCGGTAGGTGATCGTGTAGCCGGCCGCCTCCATCGACTGACCCGGCGAGAGCTTTGCCTCGCGGATCGTCTGGTACACCGACGAGCCGGCGACACCGACGGCCAGCAGGACGATCGCCGCGTGAACGACGTAGCCGCCGTAGCGGCGACGATTTCGGGCGATCAGCCCCGAGAAAGCCTTCGCCCAGCTCCCGCCCGTGAGCGCCCTCCGTGCCTGCGTGCCCTTCGCGAACTCGATCACGATCGAGGCCAGGACGAACGCGCTGAACGTGTACGTGACAAGACCCGGAAGCGAGGACCCGGCGCCGACGAGGAGGAGCACACCTCCCGTGACCAGCGCGACGAGCGCAGGCCAGGCCAGCGTGCGCCTGAGCGATGCGATGGACGCGCGGCGCCAGGCGATGAGCGGCCCGATACCCATCAACAGCAAGAGGGGCAGCCCGAAGACGCGCAGGAAGAAGTTGAAGTACGGCGGGCCGACCGTGACGGACTCGCCGCGCACCGCCTCGGAGACGATCGGGAAGACGACCCCCCAGAGAATCGTCAAGCAGAGCGCGACGAGCAGGAGGTTGTTGTAGAGGAACGCGGCCTCGCGCGAGATCGCCGACTCGAGTCTCGTCTTCGCGCGCAAGAGCGGCAGTCGGTAGAGGACGAGTGCGAGCGAGCCCAGAGTCACCATGACGATGAAGCCGAGGAACCACGGCCCGATCGAGCTCTGCGTGAACGAGTGGATGGAGTTGACGATCCCCGAACGCGTGAGGAACGTCCCGAAGATCGCGAGGCAGAAGGCGAGGATCACGAGCAGGACGTTCCAGACCTTCAGCATCCCCTTCTTCTCCTGCACCATGACCGAGTGCAGGAAGGCGGTGGCGGCCAGCCACGGCATGAGCGCCGCGTTCTCGACCGGGTCCCACGCGTAGTAGCCCCCCCACCCGACCTCGACGTACGCCCAGTGGGCACCGAGGAGCTGGCCGAACCCGAGGAACGCCCAGGCGGCAAGCGTCCACCGGCGTGTGGCAACGATCCACCGCTCGTCGGTGCGGCCGGCGAGCAGCGCGCCGATGGCGAACGCGAACGGGATCGTCAGGCCGACGTAGCCGAGATAGAGCATCGGCGGGTGAGCGACCATGTAGGGGTTCTGGAGGCTCGGGTTCAGCCCCGCGCCGTCTGCAGGCGCAGTCTGCGTCTCGAAGGGAGTCGCGACGGCGACGAGCAGGAACGAGAAGAAGGCCGCGACGAGCCCCAGCACCGGTACTGCCCAGGCGATCACCTCGCGTCCCGCGTAGCGGTTGAAGAGCACCGCGGCGGTGGTCATTCCCGTGAGGACGAGCAGCCAGAGCAGCAGCGACCCCGCCTGCCCGCCCCAGAACGCGGACAGTGTGTAGCCGAGCGGCAGCTTCTCGCTCGTGAAGTCGGAGACGTAGACGAACGAGAAGTCGTGCCTGACGAGGGCGGTGATGAGCACGCCGGACGCGACGGCCGCGGCCGCGAAGGCAGCTACGAGCGCGTTCTGCGCCGACGCGGCGAGGCGGCGCCGGCCCTCGTACGCAGCGAGCGAGCCCGCCCCGAGCGCGTAGATCGAGAGCCCGAAGCAGACGATGAGCGCTGCGCGCCCGAGTTCCGCCATGTGCCTAAGTGTTCTTCTTGGGGACGTACTTCGACGGGCACTTCGTCACGAGCGAGTTGCGCTCGCCGACGAACGTGCCCTGCTGCAGCCGCCCCTTGAGGTACACGTGTCGTCCCGGACGGAAGAGATCCGGCTTCGTGCCCGTGTAGACGACGGGCACCACCGCTTTGCCGTCGATGTCGCGCAGACGGAAGCGCATGCCGCCCCTGTACGGGTCCCCCGCCACCGGGCCGATGACCAGCCCGGCGAGCTGCACTTTCTCGTTCGGGTGGGCGGTGAGCTGGCTCGGCCGGAGCGACGCGGTCGTGCCGCCCGCGATCGACGTGTAGAGCAGGAACACGGCGAGCACCGCCGCGACGGAGAGTGCGACCACGAGCCGCGCGGGACTGCGCTTTCGCGCCACGGCACCGATTCTAGCGCGCTGGCCTTCTGATCAGCCCGAGCGTTGAGCGTCCCGCTTGTCGGGCAGCCGGTACCCGTGGTCGAGGCACAGGGACCCTGGGTCGTCCTCGGAGAGCGCGTCGCAGTACCCCTTGCCGTACGCAGCCCGCATGAACGCTGCCGCGATCTCGAGGTTCCAGTCGGTGATCTCGGACATCTCGCGCCAGAGGTCGGCGAGCCTGAGGTCGATATCGAGCTCGAGCAAGTCAACTCGGGAAGGTCTCTTAGCCATGCGAAAACCGTAGAAACAGCGTCGGACGACGTGGACCGCGTGCGGTAGCGTCCGTCACATGGGGCACATGCGCTTCGGGCCGGCGCGCGTCCCGTCCCAGACGGGACCGCAAGAAGCGGTCGAGCTCCTCGTGGAACGAGGCTACACCGCGTGCGAGATCGACTTCGAGACGCGGTTCTGGATGGACTGGGAGTTTGCGGCTCGGCTCGGCGAGCTCGCGCGCGAGCACGACATCGCGCTCTCCGTCCACGCGCCGCTCGCCGGCTTCATGGGCCACGCGGAGCGCGGGAAGAAGCTCAACATGGCGGTCGGCATGCTCGACCACTCTGCGGGTATCGCCAAGGCGTGCGGCGCCGAGCTCGTCGTCTTCCACCCGGGCTTCCTGCTCGGCCGTTCGCGTGAGGACGCGCTGGATGCCGTCGTGGAGCAGCTGGGCGAGCTTCGCGAGCGTCTGGAGGGGAAGGATCGCGCCGTGCCCTTCGGCGTGGAGGTGATGGGTCGCGTACGGGAGATCGGCTCGCTCGACGACGTGCTCGAGATCTCGAGGCGAACGGAATGGGTGCGGCCGGTGCTCGACTTCGCGCACCTGCACGCGACGAGCGACGGCGAGTTCACCGACGTCGAGCCGTTCCAGGCCGCTCTCGAGGCCGTCGACGAGCTCCTGGAACCCGAGGCGCCTTTCCATATCCACTTCTCGGACATCGCGTTCGCGAACCGGAACGAAACGAAGCACGTCCCCTACGGCGAGGGAACGCTACGAGCAGACCCGCTACGTGACGCGCTCGGTCGGTTCGACAGGCCGGCGATCGTCATCGGCGAGTCTCCCGACGAGGAGTCGAATCAGGCGATCTCAGCGGCGCTCTCGGCGGGGACGAGAGCGGCCAGACGCTCTTCGTAGGGTGCGGCCTTCCCGTTGCGGCCGGTCTCCTCGAAGAAGCGGACGATGCTCTCGAGCATGTACGCCTCGAAGGCCGGGAAGTCGAGGTCGTCGCAGATCTCGAGCGCCTCGAGGTAGAGGGCTTCCGCCTCGTCTTCGCGCTCCTGTGCGGTGAGCACAGCCGCGTGCGCACGGAGGAAGACAAGTCGCAGCTGCGGCTCCGCCGCCGGGAGGTATTCCTGGGCCTCGACGACGAGGCGCTCGGCCTCGTCGACCTTCCCCTGCTCGGCGAGGATCCTCCCCAGATCGGCACGCGACTCGGCCAGCTCGCGGTGCTGGCCGAGCGGCACGAGCAACCGGATGGACTCGCGCATGAGCTTCTCCGCGTGCTTGAGGTCTCCCTTCTCGTACGCGGTATCTGCGAGCCGCGACAGCGTCGCCGAGAGCATGCTGGCGTGACCGATCTCTGCGAATAGCTCTCGCGCCAGCTCGTAGGCCGCCTCGGCGGTGTCGTAGTTCTTCCGCATGCGGTGGAGCCAGCCGAGCGTGAGCATCGCCTGGCCACGTGCGCGCGGGCTACCGCTCTCATCCGCCAGCTCGACTGCCTTGTCGATGAGGCGCTCCGCCTTGTCAAACTCGAGCCGGATGATGTGAGCCTGAGCCAACGCCTCCGAGGCGATGGTCTGGAGATCCTTCCGACCGGCGGCCAGGGCCACGGCGAACGCCTGCTCCATGTACGGCACAGCCTCAGACATCGACCCGCGTACGACGGCGATACCGACTCGGACAATGAGGGAGTCGAAGTGGGCATCGACGTCGGTTTCCGACTGTTGGAGCTCGAGCGCCCTGTCGATGAGTTGCTCGGCGCGCGGCGCGTCGCCCGACTGCTTGAGAGCGGCGTCCGAGAGCGCAGTCAGCGCGAGCGCCTCCATAAGCTTGTCGCCCGAAGTCTCCGCCTCGGCACGAACCTTCTCCATCTCCACAGAGACGGCGGTCAGGTCACCCATCCTCCACACTGCCCGCGCCGCGTAGTAGCGCCGCCTGACCGTCGGCTCCAGCTCGACGGCCCGTACGAGCAGCCTGCGAGCCGACTTGTACTGCTCGCGGTTCAGCGCGCGCTTGCCGGCGCTCGTCAATGTTTCCGCCGCCTCTCGCGTCAACTCCTCGGGTGGGGCGCCGTCCAGCTCGGCGAGCAGCTGCGCCGCGTGATCGAGGTGGTGCGCGCGGATCTCGACCAACTCGTCGCCGGCGCGCTCCTTGATCCACTCCGCGAATCCGGCGTGCTGACGTGCGCGCGTCTCCTTCGACAATCCGGCGTACGCGACCTCCCTGATCAGCATGTGCTTGAAGCGGAATGCCTTCTCACCCGAGATCGACGACCGCTCCTCGCGCAGGACGAACTCGCGCAGCAGCAGGTCGTCGAGCAGGCTCTCGACGTCGAGGCTCGGAGCGATGTACGTGATGGCGCCCTGCCAGAAGACGCGGCCGATGACCGCCGCCCGCTGCAAGAGGATCTTCGCATCGGGCGCGAGGTGGTCGATGCGGGCCGCGATGAGGGCTTGGAGCGTGTCGGGGACGCGCTCGGAGTCGCCGCCCTCCATGAGCATGCGAATCGTCTCCTCGACGAACAGCGGGTTGCCCTCCGTCCGGTCGAGCAGGCTCTTGGGCAACGGAGGCGGATCGACCAGCTCAGAGATCAGGGCCGTGACGAGCTCCTCGCTCTCTTCGTCCGAGAGCGGCTCGAGCTCGATGGCGGTCGACCGCACGCGCCCTCCGCCCCAGCCCGGACGGACGTCGAGCAGGTCAGGGCGCGCCAGGCAGAGGATGAGCAGCGGCGCGCGCACCCAGTCGGCGAGGTGCTCGACGAGGTCGAGCATGGGCTCTTCCGCCCAGTGGATGTCCTCGAAGAAGAGGATGAGCGGCTGGACGTCCGCGAGCGTGCTCATAACCTCGCGTGCGGCCCACGCGATCTCCTGCGGGCTGCGCTCGCCCTCGACGGCCTCGAGCAACCCTGAGGCCAGGCCGATCAGGTCGGCAACGGCATCGTCTTCGCAGCAGGCGCGGAGCTACTCGAACGCCTCCTCGAGCGGCTCGGCGTCGGTGATGCCCGTCGCCGCCTTGATCATCTCGGCCAGCGGCCAGTACGTGACACCCTCGCCGTACGGCAGGCAGCGGCCCTTGAGCACGCTCGCACCGTCGACGGAGTCGACGAACTCGCGTACCAGGCGGCTCTTGCCGACGCCCGGCTCGCCGTAGATCGTGAACACGTGCGCGCGGCCGTCGCGCAGCGTCCGCTGGTGCGTGTGCGCGAGCAGCTCCAGCTCGGTCTCGCGGCCGACGAGCGGCGCGCTGACATGGACGTGAGCTGCGTCGACCGCGCTGAGCACGCGCCAGGCGCGCATCGCGGCTCCCATCCCCTTCAGCTCGAGCGGCCCGGCATCCTCGACGAGGAGGGTGCCTCGGGCAAGCCGGTGCGCCGTGGGGCCGATGAGGATCTCGCCGGGCATAGCGGCCTGCTGCAGGCGAGCGGCGATGTTGACAGCCTCCCCGGTGGCGAACGTCGAATCGGCCTGGTCGACCACCACCTCGCCGGCCTCGATGCCGACGCGCACCTCGAGGCTCAGCTCGCGAATGGACTCCCGCATGCCGAGCGCAGCCCGTGCCGCCCGCTCTGCGTCGTCCTCGTGCGCCTGGGGAATCCCAAACGCGGCAAGAACTGCGTCGCCCGCGAACTTCTCGACGATGCCTCCGTGCACAGTGACGCAATGCGAGACACGGTCGAAGAACTCCGCAACACGCCGGCGGACGATCTCGGGGTCACTGCCCGTGACGAGCTGTGTCGAATCGACGATGTCGATGAACAGCACGGTCGCGAGCTTGCGTTCTACGTGGCCTGCCACCATGTAAGTGTACGAACGCCGCCACGCGTCACGTGCTTCCTGCATAGCATCAGCGTGTGCTGAATCCCGCTGTTTTCAAGGCGTACGACGTCCGGGGCATCTATCCGGACGAGCTCGACGAGGTGGGCGCGTACGCGATCGGGCGTGCGTACGTCGAGCACTTCGAGCCCCGGACGATCGCCGTCGGTCGCGACATGCGGGCATCCGCGCCGGCCATGGCGGCAGCCGCGATCGATGGGGCTGTGGATGCCGGCGCCGACGTCGTCGACATCGGGATGGGCGGCACCGAGATGCTCTACTGCGCCGTCGGCGAGCTCGGCCTCGAAGGCGGCATCGCCGTCACCGCCTCGCATAACCCCAAGGAGTACACGGGCATGAAGATCGTCCGCCGCGGCGCGCTGCCCGTGGGCGGCGACTCGGGCCTGCTCGAGATCCGCGACCGCGCGCTCGCCGGCTTTGGCGACGCTGAGCGTCATGGAGCGGTGGCCCAGGCAGACGTGTGGCCCGCGTTTGTCGAGCGCGTGCTGTCGTTCGTCGACGCCGGGGCGATCAAGCCCTTGCGTGTCGTCATCGACGCCGCCAATGGGATGGCGGGCGCGATGCTGCCGCCGGTGCTCGAGCGCGTCCCGATCGATGCCGTGCGGTGCTTCTTCGAGCCCGACGGCACGTTCCCGAACCACGAGCCGAACCCGCTGCTGCCCGAGAACCGCGAGTTCATCGTGCGCAAGACGCTCGAGGAGGGCGCCGACTTCGGTGTCGCGTTCGACGGCGACGCGGACCGTTGCTTCTTCGTGGACGACACGGGTGAGTTCGTCCCGGGCGACTTCGCGACGGCCCTTTTCGCCGAGTCGATCCTCGCGAAGGAGCCCGCCGGGAAGGTGATCTACGACGTCCGCGCGAGCTGGGCGGTCCCCGAGACCATCGAGCGCGCGGGCGGTGCCCCACTCGTCAACCGAGTCGGCCACGCGTTCATCAAGCACCGCATGCGACAGGAGGATGCGGTGTTCGCGGGCGAGGTGTCGGGCCACTACTACTTTCGCGACTTCTTCCAGGCGGACTCGGGCGTCATACCGTTCCTGCTCATGCTCGAGCGCGTGTCGCAAGCCGAGAAGCCCCTGTCGGAGATCCTTCGCCCCTTCCGCGAGCGCTACTTCATCACCGGCGAGATCAACTCCACCGTCTCCGACGTGCCGGTCAAGCTCCAGGAACTGAAGGAGCGTTTCGGTCGCGAGGGCCGCGTCTCACACCTCGACGGCGTGTCCGTCGATGCCGACGACTGGCACTTCAACGTGCGGCCGTCGAACACCGAGCCGCTGTTGCGTCTGAACCTCGAGGCACGGACGCAGAAGCTGATGGAGCAGAAGCGGGACCAGGTGCTCGCGGTCATCTCAGGCGCCGCGGAACAGCCGCACGCCTGACCCGAGCCGCTCGACCGATTCGGGCGTGATGGGCGCAACCTCGGCGATGACATGGTCGAATCCGATGCCGGCCCACGTGTCGAGCCTCCGCGCGATCGTGTCGGGCGGATCCTCGCCGACGACGATCCCGAGAGTGCGCTGGACGTCGTCCGTAGGGCGTCCTGTGTCCGCGAGCGCCCGCTCGAACTCCTCCAGCTCGGCCTGCAGCTTGTCGTTCGGCTCGGCGTACCACGCCGTGTTCCAGGCATCGGCCCAGCTGGCCGTCAATCGCAGCATGCGGGGCCTCCGCCCCGCCACCAAGACCGGAATGGAACGCGTCGGGGGCGGGAGCAGCCGAGCCTCGGAGAGTCGGTGATAGCGGCCTGCGAACGACACTTGCTCCCGACGCAGTAGTCGCACGATGATCTCGAGCGCCTCCGCGAAGCGGCTGACGCGGTGGTCGGTCGGAAAGCCGAAGGCCTCGTACTCGGGGTCATGCCACCCTGCCCCCAGCCCGAGCACGAGTCGACCTCCGGAGACCTCGTCGAAGGTGACGGCCATCTTGGCGATCACGCTCGGGTCGCGGAACGAGCCGCAGAGAACGAGTGGGCCGAGCTCCAACCGCGACGTGACTGCCGCGACGGCGGTCAGCAGCGTCCAGGCGTCCTGCATGCCGTGGACGGTGCCGTCCGGCATCTGCGCAAGCAGGTGATCCGCGATCCACGCGGAGTCGAGGCCGGAGCCCTCCGCGGCTTCGGCCACGGCGCGCACGTGCGACCACGTCGCCGACGAGCCCTTCGCCGCGTCCATGTCGCCGACGGGCAGCATGACGCCCACCTTCATGCGACTCAAGTCTACGAGCCGTCTTAGCATTGCCTCGTGCGGCTAAGAGAACTCGACATCGTGATCGGCGACCTCGACCCCGGCGCCCTCAACGCAATCACGGATGTCCCCGGTGTCCGTGTGGGACACACGACGATCATCGAGGGCGACGACGTGCGCACCGGCGTCACCGTCGTTGTGCCGCCGAGCCTTCCGGCGTTCGCAGCACCCTTCCGGCTCAACGGCAACGGCGAGGTCACCGGTCTGCAGTGGATGGAGGAGTCTGGCCTGCTGACGTCGCCGATCGCCCTGACGAACACGCATGCAGTCGGTGCGGTGCACGAAGCCCTCATCGCCGCGGCGGTGGCCGGCGGCCGCAGCACATGGAGCCTCCCGGTGGTGGGCGAGACGTGGGACGGCGTTCTCAACGACGTGAACGGCTTTCACGTGCGACCCGAGCACGCGCGGGCGGCGCTCGACTCGGCCACCGCCGGCACCGTGGCCGAGGGCAACGTCGGCGGCGGAACGGGGATGATCTGTCACGGCTTCAAGGGCGGCATAGGCACGGCATCGCGGGTCGTGGACGGCCAGACGGTCGGCGTACTCGTCCAGACGAATCACGGCGCTCGGCGCCGGTTGACCATCGCAGGAGTTCCGGTCGGCCGGATCATCGGGCCGGACCGTGTTCCGCTGCCTCCCCGCCGGGGAACGCCAGAAGGTGCCGGTTCGATCGTCGCCGTCGTCGCGACGGATGCTCCTTTGCTCCCTCACCAGTGCCGCGCTCTCGCGTTGCGTTCGATGCTCGGCCTCGGGCGAACGGGCGGTGCCGGCGAGCATTCGAGTGGCGACTTCGCTTTGACGTTCTCCACGAGACCGACGGAAAGGCCGGAGCCCCTGCCGCCCGAGCGGCTCGACCCCCTGTTCTACGGCGTCATCGAGGCGACGGAGGAGGCGATCGTCAACTCGCTGCTCGCTGCCGAGGCGATGACCGGCCGTGGAGGAGCGACCGTCTACGCCCTCGAGCCCGGACTGCTGAAGCAGGCCATGGGTCTCAGTTGAACGGCGGGCTGCCGCGTAGTTACGGACCGACGCGTCGGAAGAAGATGCTTCCCGGGTCGGTGCCGTGCGTCTGCCCGAAGAATGCTCCGAAGTCACTCCCGGCCGACGCGAGCCCTTCGTAGTCACCCGTGAAGAACCCGCCGGCGTTCGGCGCCTGGCGCATGTCGAACGACACATTCGTCAGCTTGACCTCGCCGCCCCAGCTCGCAGCGTTGTTGCACGCCGCATGGCAGTGGACGATGAAGTAGTCGGTCGGCAGGTCTTCCGCCGGCGTGTTGTTGCGGAAGTCGTAGTACGTGACGGCGACAGTCCCGTCCGCTGCCACGTCCACGGAAGGCGTGAACGCCTGCTGGTTGCCGATCGGGATGTTCGTCGGCGTCTGGTTCACCTTCACGCGAGGCGACCACGTCAGGCCGCCGTTCGTCGAGCGTGAGAGGGCGACGCCGTCCGCCTGACCCCCGTTCACACGAGCGTCCTGCCAGACGGCGTAGAGATCGCCGTTCGGCGCGACGGCGATGTCCGGGATGATGTCCCCGGTCCGCACGGAGTCGCCCGTCTCCGGGTCGGTGACACCGATTGTCCCGAGCAGGTCGATGAAGATCGACCCCGACCAGGTCGCTCCGTGGTCCGTCGACCGTATGACGCGGACGCTAAAGCCGCGCTGCTTCTTCGAGTTGTCGTTGTGGATCTCGTCGAAGATGTCGACGAGCGTCCCATCGGCCAGGACGACGATCTGGTTGCCGATCGTCTGGTCGTTCTGGCCCGGATCGTAGATCTGCCGCGCCGGCTCCCACGAAGAGCCGCCATTCGTCGTCCGCGCGAACCATGCGGGACCACGGAACGCCGCCGTGACGAAGCCTGCGATCACGTTCGCCCGCTCGCTCGTCGGGAATACCAGGCGATCCCAGACCGCGTAGACACGGTCCGCACTCGTCGGATCGGCGGTGATCGACTGCTTGTCGTTGAAGACGTTCGCGTCCAGGTCGCGGATCACGAACTGCGGAGCGCCGTAGGTCAGACCCCCGTCGGTCGACTTGCTGACGAGCAGGCCGTGGTCGAAGTCCGCAGCGTTGAAGACGAGCGCCAGTTGGTAGGCGTCGCCGTTGGGAGCGAAGCTCACCCACGGATCGGTCGCGCGATCATAGGCTCCTCCCGCGCACTTCGTGAGTCCGGGGATCGGCGCCGTCGCCCACGTCAAACCCCCGTTCAGGCTCCGGCCCGCGACGAGCCCACGAGCCCCGCCGTTATTCCAGCGGTCCTGCTGCCAGGCACCACCGAGGTTGGCCGGATTCGCCGGATTGACGTCCAGCCAAGGCTCGACCTCGCTGTTCACGTAGACGATGCCGGGTTGCCCGCCGTCGGCGTTGCAGCCGGCAAACGGCGACGCGCCTGAAACCTGGACGATGGGATCGGGCACGAAGATCGATGCGGAGACGCCTACAGCCGCGACGAGCGCGAGGAGCATCGCTGCAGCCAGCGTCGTGATGCGTGTGTGCATAGCACCCTCCTCGGGGAGACGGAAGATCCCTACCCCGCCCGTGCCAGGTGAAACAATGCCGCCGCGCGTTAGCATCGCTCGATGCCGCTCGAGCTCGGCCGCCCCACCGACCGCAAGCCGCCGTTCAAGTACTCGGCGCTCGACCGGGTGGGCTTCTCGGACTCCGACGCCCAGGGGATCGTCTACTACGGCCGGTACATGCCGTACATCGACCTGGCCCGCGTCGAGTACCACTGCCACCTCGGCATGACGTTCGGCGGCAGGCGGCGGAAGCGCGAGTTCGTGATGCGCGCGTTGGCCGTCGACTACTTCGCGCCCGCGCGCTTCGACGACCTGATCGAAGTCTTCGTCCGGGTGTCGCGTATCGGGCGGACAAGCGTCACGTACGAGTGCGCCGCCTACCGGGTGGAGGACGACCTCCACATGGTCACCGCTCACCAGACGGTCGTGCTCGTCGAACTCGCCACGCACACGGCGGCGCCCGTCCCGGAGTCGTTTCGGAAGACGATCCGCGCATTCGAGGGCGACGACCTCGAGGAGTGACATCCCTCGAACGAGCACAAAGGCCCTGCAAATCGCCCGTGAGGAGCCATCATTCCCTCGGAAGGGGTACCGCTACGTCGTTGGCCTTGATCCCTCGTCCGAGGGGTTCGTGCCGAATGCCTCCCAGAGATAGACATCGGTGAGATAGCGGAGCTCCAGCGACTCGCCGAACGGCGAGAGCGCTTCGCGCACGTCGTCGAGGAAGTCGTGTCGTTCCCGTGCTGACATCGCGCCGACGAAGCTCGTCGACGAGACACGGTCGACGTACTCCTCGAGGCTCAGAATCTGCGTGAAGTGCCACCGCCGATGCTCGAGAGGGCCCAGCACTGAGCGCCAATGCTCCTCGCCAGACGGAAATTCGCTGCGGTGCGGCACGAACAGCTCGTCGACGTGAGCGTGCTTCTCGTCGTCGAGGTCACGACCGTTCCAGAGCAGTGCCAGCCCGCCGCCGGGCCGCAGGACGCGCTGGATCTCACGCGCTGCCTTCTCCGCCCGGAACCAGTGAAACGCCTGGGCACACGTGACCGCGTCGACGCTCCCGTCGGGTAGCGGGATCGCCTCGGCAGTCCCGGCGAGCGCCTCGACGTCGGGCACCGCGCGCTCGAGCTCAGCGCGCATGGCGTCGATCGGCTCGACGGCGACGATGCGCGCGCCGAAGGGGACGAGCTGACGCGTGAGCTTGCCGGTGCCCGCGGCGAGATCGAGCATGTCCCGACCAGGCGTGATGGCGAGCCGCTCCGCGACCCAGGCGACGGCCTCGTCCGGATAGCCGGGTCGCGCGCGCTCGTAGACCTCCGCGGCGGCCGAGAAGCCGGCTGCCGCGGTCGGATGAATCCCCGTCACTGGGGCGTCATTCGGTACGCATCAAAGACGCCGTCGATCTGGCGGAGCGCGTTGAGGAGCGCGCGCAGCGCCTTCACGTCGCCGAGCTCTGCTGTGTAGCGGTTGCGTGCCATCTGGTCCTCGACGACGCCGCCATAGGCGACGATGTTCGCGCCGTGTTCGGCGAACGTCCGCGCGACGTCCTCGAGCAGCCGCGGCCGATCCCAGGAGTCGACGGCTACCTGGACGCGGAAGCTGCGCGAGCTGTCGCCGTCCCAGGACACGGGCGTCAGCCGCTCCGGGTTCCGCCTCAGCGCCTTGACGTTGGGACAGTCCTCACGGTGGATCGTGATACCGCGGCCGAGCGAGATGTAGCCGAGGATCTCGTCCCCGGGCACAGGCGTGCAGCACTTCGCGAGGCGGACGAGGACGTCGTCTACGCCCTCGACCCGGATTCCGACGGCGTCGCTCGTCGCGGGACGGGCACGCGTCGGCTTGCGCGTGACCGTCTCTTCTTCCGCCACCTCCTCCGTCTTCAGTCGCTGGATGACCTTGCGGACGATCTGGGAGGGCTGGAGCTTTCCGGAGCCGAGGGCGATGTAGAAGTCGTCCGCCTTCTTGAAGCCCGTCTCGCGAATCACCTGCGCGAGCACCGCCGAGCCCTGGAGCTTCTTGTACGGCAGCTTCTGGGCCCGCAGCGCCTGCTCGAGCGCGTCCCGGCCCTTCTGCTCCGTCTCCTCGCGGGTCTCCCGCGAGAACCACTGGCGGATCTTGTTGCGGGCCCGGGAGGAAGCCGCGAGCGACAGCCAGTCCCTGGAAGGACCGCGCACCGTCTTCGCCGTGAGGATCTCGACGAAGTCGCCGCTCGCGAGCTCGTAGTGGAGCGGGACGATGCGGCCGTTGACCTTCGCGCCGACGGTGCGGTGGCCGACGTCCGTGTGGACTGCAGAGGCGAAGTCGATCGGCGTCGCGCCTGCGGGAAGCGTCTTCACCTCGCCCTTCGGCGTGAACACGTAGACCTCGTCCGAGAACAGGTCGGTGCGGAAGGTCTTGATGAACTCGCGCGGATCGGCCTCGTCGGTCTGCCAGTCGATGAGCTGGCGCATCCACGCCGTCCACTCCTCGTCGCCCTTGCCTCGCTTGCCCTTCTTGTAGACCCAGTGCGCCGCGATGCCGAACTCCGCCTCGCGGTGCATCTCGCGCGTGCGGATCTGGATCTCGAGCGGCTTTCCCTCGGGCCCGATGACGGTCGTGTGCAGCGCCCGATACCGGTTGAGCTTCGGCATCGCGATGAAGTCCTTGAAGCGGCCGGGCATCGGCTTCCAGAGCGAGTGGATGTGGCCGAGCGCGCCGTAGCAGTCGCGCGTGCCCTCCTCGCCGGAGCGCTCGACCATCACGCGCATGGCGTTGAGGTCGTAGATCTCGTTGAACTCGCGGCCCTTGCGCACCATCTTGTCGTAGATGGAATAGAGGTGCTTGGCGCGGCCCGAGATGTCGGCCGGAACGTCTGCTTTCTCCAGTTCGCGCGCGAGGACCCGTGACGCCTTCTTCATGTGCTCCTCGCGGTCGCCCCGGCGCTCGGCGACCATCGCCTCGATCTCGGCGTACTTGCGGGGGTGGTGGCGTTCGAACGCGAGGTCCTCGAGCTCCCACTTGATGGCGTGGATGCCGAGCCGGTGCGCAATCGGCGCGTACACCTCCAGCGTCTCCTTCGCCTTCTGAAGCTGCTTCTGCCGGCCGAGGTACTCGATCGTCCGCATGTTGTGGAGCCGGTCGGCGAGCTTGATGAGGATGACGCGCGGGTCCTGCGCCATCGCGACGATCATCTTCCGGTAGTTCTCGACCTCCGCGTGCTCGCGGCTCGCGAACTGGATCCGGGTCAGCTTCGTCACGCCTTCGACGAGCCGCGCGATCTCGTCGCCGAACTCGGCCTTTACGTCCGCGATGTCCGAGCCCGTGTCCTCGACGACGTCGTGGAGCAGTGCCGCGGAGAGCGTCTGCTCGTCGAGATGGAGCGTCGCGAGAATCTTCGCCGCGCCCCACGGATGGCGGATGTACGCCTCTCCCGAGCGCCGCCGCTGGCCCTCGTGGGCGCGCTCTGCAAAAGCGAACGCGCGGCGCAGGAGATCGGCGTCGACGTCGGGCTTGTACGCCTCGACGTCCGCGATCAGCTCGTCGACGAGATGCTCGTGACGCTCGTGGGTCTCGACAACGGCCATAGTCCAAGTGTAGACGGGCGTCCAGCGGCCCTTACAGATCGCGAACGAGGGGGTCAAGGACGACTGCCGCGTTTCCGAAAGGAATGGCAGGGGAAACCGCGAACCAGTGACGGCCGTGATCTATCGACTACGCATGAGAGCCCGCGCGCGAGCGATTCGACGACTTACCCGCATGCTCGTCGAGCTCGACTCGCTCGCCGCTTCGCGGGGCTAGCGGCCGTCAGGCGGCCTGCTGGAGCAACGCCGGCTCCTGCTCGAGCAGCGCGCGGAACCTCTCTGACTCGTACAGGCTGACCACGCGCGAGCCGTCGAGGGCGAGTTCCTCGAAGATCGCTCGCCCTTCCGGGCTCCAGCCGCTCTCGCCTGCCTCCCACTCCGCCGCCAGCTGCGCACGCAGCGCGGGGTAGCGGTCGTCGCCCTCGAGGATGTGGCGAATCACGAGCTGCGGCGCCACCGTGCCGTTCCACCGGTTCTCCTCGAGCCGGAACGCGAGGTCGTATGGGCCTTCGCGACGGAAGCGATCGAGCTGCGTGCCCAGGCCGAAGGCGATGGCGCTGCCGGCAGGTCGGCTGCGCTCGCGGACCCGGAAGCGGAGATGCCTGCCCTCGCCGACCGTCTGCAGGTCGGTCAGCTCACAGCCGGGTAGGAGCAATGTCACACCGGGGTTACCGAGGCCGAACGGCGCCAGCCTCCGCAGCTCCTCGGCGAGCCCGAGCGTGAGCGCGGAACCGGGCACGGCCGCGTCGACGACGGTCACGGGACGCAGCTGCTCGTCGGTGAGGTTCGCGTCCGCGTGAGCAGCAAATGCCTCGGCGAAGGCATCGACGGAGTCGGGATGGATAGAGAGCCCGGCCGCAGCGCGGTGACCGCCGAAGCGGTCGAGATGCTCGGCGCACGCCGTGAGCCCGGCGTGCAGATCGAAAGCGGCAAGCGATCGTCCCGACCCCTTCCACTCGCCGTCCCGGCCGGCAATGAGGACAACCGGCCGGCGGTAGCGCTCGACGAGGCGTGAGGCGACGATGCCGACGACGCCTTCGTGCCAGCCCTCGTCGGCAAGCACGTAGCCGCGTTGCCTGCGCCTCGCCTCGGGCCACTCGTCGATCTGCTGCGACGCCTCGCGGAGGATCCGCTCCTCGACGGCCTGTCGTTCGCGGTTGAGCTCTTCGAGCCGCGCGGCCAGCTCGGCGGCTTTCGATTCTTCGGAGCACATGAGCAGGTCGAGGGCCCACTCCGGCCTGCAGAGCCGACCGGCGGCGTTGATGCGCGGCGCGAGGCGGAAGCCGACAGCGCCCTCGTCGACGACCGCCGGGTCGACCCGCGCCGACCGCATGAGGGCGCGGAGCCCCGGTCGGCTGGTCCGCGCGAGCTGCCTCAGGCCGGCGATGGCGAACGCCCGGTTCTCGTCCACGAGCGGGACGACGTCGGCAATCGTCGCGAGCGCGACGAGGTCGAGGTGGCGCTCGAGCGGGTCGTCCGCAAGCGCCTGTAGCAGCTTGAATGCCACGCCTGTGCCGCAGAGCTCGGGGAATGGATACGACGAGGGACGCGTCGCGACGATCGGGCAGTCGGGGAGCTCGTCGCCGGGCCGGTGGTGATCGGTGACGATGACCTCGAGCCCGAGCCGCCGCGCGGCCGCCACCTCTTCGACGGCAGCGATGCCGCAGTCGACGGTGAGCACGAGCCCGTAGCCCTCCTCGGCGAGCCGTTCCAAGGTCTGGCCGGCCAGCCCATACCCCTCCTCGAAGCGGCTCGGGAGATGCCAGCCGACGTTCGCGCCCAGCTCCTCGAGGCATCCCACCGCGAGCACGGTCGCGCAGATGCCGTCGACGTCGTAGTCGCCGTGCACGCAGATCCGCGTGCCGTCGGCGATCGCCTTGTGGATGAGTTGGCACGCTCTTTCGACATCTCCGAGCAGTCGCGGATCGTGCCCCGGGAGCGCCCCGCCGAGGAAGGTCTGCGCCGCCCCGACCTCGCCGTAGCCGCGGCGAATGAGCACGCGCGCGGTGATCTCGGAAACGCCGAGCTCGGCGGCGAGGCTGCGAGCCTCGTGCGTGTCGCAGGGGGCGAGCACCCAGTCCATCTCTCATTCGAGGCTAGGAACAGGGTCGGACAGCGCACGGTTATCCTCCAGGCGTGGAGGACGACTACCGCTCGGGCGACGACTACGACGTCCAACACGGGGGAACCCATGGTTCCCCCGTGAGCCCCCTCCTTCGTTGATGGCCAACGAGGACTACCATTCCGGCGAGGACTACGAGGTCGAGTACCTCAAGACGCGGTACTCGTTCGGTCGCCAGGACTTCGAAGAGCGCGTGGTGGCAGCCGCCGTCAAGCTCGGCCTCGTGGAGAGAAACGAGCTCGACGGCGATGAGACGGCCGACCTGGTCGAGCTCACTGCGAACGGTCAGTTGAACGAGCCGCGCAGTGCGCTCGGCCACTACGTCGTTCGGCACTGGGAGCGGATCTCCCTGGTGGGAGACGAGTCCCTCGTCTACTGGTTGCGCAAGCTCGTCTTTCGCAGCGCGTGGCTCGACCACCGCGTGAAGCAGGGTCTGCTCGACGTCGAGTGGGACGAGGACTCGGGCGAGTTCACCTACTCGGAGCCGAACGGCGACCGCGCACTCCTAGAGCTCGCGCCAATTCCCTCCTGGCACGAGCTGCAATTCCGCCCGTAGTTACGACTTCGGCTTGGCGAAACCGAAGGGTGGATGCTCCTCCATCGGAGTCATCCTCACCGCGGCGATCGAGGCGACCGGCACGATCATCTCCTCTGCTAGCCCGTCCTCGCGATACGGGGAGAGCGTCACGAAGCCGTAGCCCGGCTCGTCGTCGATGGAGACGAGCCGGTGGAGCGAGCCGTCGCGCAACTCGACCTCGACGGCGACCTGACCGCCGGCCTGCTCTTTTGCGAAGCGCTCGATGCGCGCATTCAGGCGACTGATGAAGTCCTCGAGCGAGGGCTGCGGCGCTCCCGGCACCCAGATCTGACCGTCGGGCATCAAAAGAGCGCGCCGTCCGTTGCCGCCTCCGCGCCCACATGCGCGAGGCCGAGCTTCGTGATGACGCGGCCACGCGGGGTGCGCTGGAGGAAGCCGAGCTGGAGCAGGTACGGCTCGTAGACGTCCTCGATCGTGTCCGGCTCCTCGCCCAGCGCGACTGCGAGCGTCGACAGCCCTACGGGGCCGCCGTCGAACTTCGTGGCGACGGCTTCGAGCAGCTCCCGGTCCATCCGCTCGAGACCCTCGCCGTCCACTTCCAGCAGCGCCAGCGCATCCTCGGCGACCTCGGTGGTGATCGTTCCGGAGTGGCGAACCTCTGCGACATCGCGGACGCGGCGCAGGATGCGGTTCGCGACGCGCGGCGTGCCGCGCGAGCGGCGGGCAATCTCGTCCGCGGCGTCGTCGTCGATCTCGACGGCGAGAATGCGCGCCGACCGCCGGACGATCGATGCGAGCTCGTGCTGCTCGTAGTAGCCGAGTCGGAACGTCATGCCAAAGCGGTCGCGGAGCGGTGTCGTCAAAAGCCCGGTGCGGGTTGTGGCGCCGACAAGCGTGAAAGGCGGAAGATCAAGCGCAAGCGTCCTCGCCGCGGGTCCCTGTCCGACGACGATGTCGAGGCGGCAGTCCTCGAGTGCCGGATAGAGGATCTCCTCCACGGCAGGTGCGAGGCGATGGATCTCGTCCACGAACAGGACGTCCCGCTCGTCGAGCGCCGTGAGGATGGCCGCGAGGTCACCCTTGCGGTCGAGGGCAGGGCCCGCCACCGACCGCAGCCCCACGCCGAGCTCGGCGCGGATCACGTGCGCGAGGCTCGTCTTGCCGAGGCCGGGCGGCCCGGCCAGGAGGACATGCTCCAGCGCCTCGCCGCGGCCGCGCGCCGCCTCGAGAGCGATCGCGAGCTGCTCGCGGACGCGTTCCTGACCGACGAACTCGTCGAGCGTCCGGGGACGGAGCGAGCGGTCGAGCTCCTCGTCGCCTTCCCGCTCCAGTACCGGGGAGACGAGGCGCTCGGAGCTCATGCGGCCTGCCTCAGCGCGAGCCGGACACGCTCCTCGGGCGGGAGCCCCGAGTCGATGTCCGCAAGCACCGCCTCGGCGTCGACGACGGTGTAGCCAAGCTCGACGAGCGCGTCGCGGGCAACCACGTGGCCGTCACCGTCTGCCTCAGGCTCGGCCTCTGTCGCCAGCGATCCTTTGAGCTCGAGCACGACGCGCTGGGCCGTCTTGCGGCCGATACCGGGGATCGCCTCGAAGCGGGCGGTGTCCTCGCGGGCGATGGCGCGGCGCAGCTCGGCGGGCGTCGAGCCCGAGACGATGGCGAGCGCCACCTTCGGGCCCACGCCCGACACCGCGAGCAGCTGCTCGAAGAGCTCTCGCTCCGCGGCATCGGCGAACCCGAACAGCTGAAGCGCGTCCTCACGCACGTGGAGGTACGTCTCGACGGTCACGTCCTTCGAGCCCGCGGCTTGTGCGAGTGCGCGGGGCGTCGCCTGGACGAGGTAGCCGACCCCGCCCACGTCGAGCACCAGCCCCTCGGCGCCTCGCCTCACGGGCTTGCCGCGAAGCTGCGCGATCATCCCGCGACCCTCAATAGTGGCGGCGCGAGCGCGTGGCAGATGGCGACGGCGAGCGCGTCGGCCGCGTGATGCGGCTCCGGTACCGCGTCGAGAGCGAGCACCGCACGCACCATCCTCTGCATCTGCGCCTTGTCCGCGCGGCCGTAGCCACAGACCGACTTCTTGACCATGGCGGGCGCGTACTCGACGCAATCAACGCCGGCGCGTGCGCATGCGACGAGCACCGCGCCCCTGGCCTGACCGACAGAGAGCGCGATGCGGGCGTCGGCGCCGACGTACGACTCCTCGAGCGCGGCGGCAACCGGCGCGTGGAGCTCGATGAGCTCCTCCACTCGCTCGTAGATCGTCCTGAGCCGCTGCGCCGGAGATTCTCCGGACGGCGTGGTCCACGACCCGAAGTCGATTGCCTTGAGGCGCCCGTCTTCTTCGTGGACGATGCCGTATCCGCATGCAGCCGTGCCCGGGTCGATGCCGAGGACTTTCACGCCGAGACATTAGGGACCGCCCCGGACGTTCCTCCGCGGCGATCAGCGGGAGCGAGCGAGCCGCGCCGGCGTCACGCGGAGCGGCTTCAGGCCCGCGGCAAGCCGCCTGAGCT
>JBKPGF010000030.1:0-18391 GCA_046729255.1 Actinomycetota bacterium | reverse complement strand
CTACGAAGGCCAGCCCGGCAACCAGGGCGGCGGCGGCCACCAGGGCTACGAGGGCCAGCCCGGCAACCAGAGTCACCACCACTAGGGGAGATACAAGGGTGGCGGCTTCAACGCCGCCACCACCCCCGACCTGCGGCGGCGGGCGACGGCTCTCCGACCGCAGCTAGGCACTCGTGCTGGGCGTCCGCTCGCTGTTGCCTATAGGCGAGATCCGAGGTAGGCACCGAGGCAGGCACCACATGCGCATTTCTGGCATGTGCGGCACACCTGACCCCTATAACCATGCGGAATCCGCGTGGCTGCGGAATTTCCAGTTGGCGCGGTCCATAGGTCGCGGTTCCGTTGTTGCCACAGACCCGCCGCTTGCCGGGCTTTGAGGTGCCACGATGAGACAGTGCAAACGACGCACGTTGTTGTCAGAGTCGCCGTATCGCCTGGCGATGTAGAGGCGATCAGTCGAATCGAGACCTCCTTCTCCTGCGACCGGATCTACCGCGTCAGCCGGTGTGATCTCGGCTTTCACCTTGAGGAGGAGCGCGTCGGAACCCCCGTCGAGAAGACGTATCCGCTGCCATCGCTGACGCTGAGCGACCGCCTGTTCGTGGCGTGCGTCGGGGACGAGACCGTTGGCTTCGGTGAGCTTGCGTTCGAATCTTGGAACGGACGGGCGAGGATCGAGCATCTCTACGTGTCGGCCACCCATCGTGGTCGTGGCGCTGGACGTGCGCTTCTCCATGCTCTCGACGAGCGCGCACGGGAAGAGGGGGCGGCTGTCCGCTGCCTCTGGCTGGAGACCCAGAACGTGAACTACCCCGCGATCCAGTTCTATCGCCGGTTGGGCTTCCGCCTCTGCGGACTGGACGAGACGCTCTACCGGCCAGACGACCCCGCCCTGGTTCCCGGAGAGGTGGCGCTCTTCTTCGCGCGCGATCTCAGCGACCGGATCTAGGGTCGCCCGCCATTGATCAGTGCGGCAGGCTTCGGCGCTGCGGCTCGGGTCGTAGTGGTCGTCGGTCAGTCGTCGTAGAATGATCCGTCCTAGCAATGGGCTGGGGCTTTCGAAAGTCGAAGCGAATCTTTCCCGGCCTGCGCCTCAACTTCTCGAAGCGCGGTGTCGGCGTGAGTGCTGGACGACTGGAGCCACGATCAGCCGCAGCGCCCGAGGGCGTAAGGAGATGTCTGGATCGTGCAACGTGAGCGTCGGCTGATGTCAGGGCAGACGTTCCGTTTCGTCGCGGTCGGGACTTTGCTCGTCGTCGTCGTCGCGTGCCGCGGCCCAGGCCGCTGTAGACGCGGATGAGTTCGAAAGCGTATGGGACGGCATCTGGTGGGCGGTGGTGACGGTGACGACGGTCGGCTACGGCGACCTCTACCGGAAGGGCGTCGAGGGCCGGATCATCGGCATCGTCCTCATGCTCATCGGGAGGGACGCACGCCGCGAGCTTTCGAGACGTTCAGGACGACCCCTGACACCAGTACCAAGCGGATCCCGCTTGACGGCTCGGACGTTCATGGGCGCGGCTGGGATCGAACCAGCGACCTCTCGCGTGTGAAGCGAGCGCTCTCCCGCTGAGCTACGCGCCCGGGAAAAGCCAGGGTACCGCAGCGTCAGGTGGGGGTCCTCGCTGGTTGACCGTGCCCGTCCCGTGGGGCGTGTTCAGGCGGTCGCTGCTACCCGCCGAAACTCGACGCCGGTGATGACGACCCCGGGGGCAGCCCAACTGCTGATCGGCGGAGCTGCCTCGCGTGCTTGCTCCTCGGTCTCGAACAGGACGACCGAGAAACCCTGTTCGTCGACAGGCTCTAGCCAATAGCCGGCGACGAAGCCGGGGGCCGAGCGCACTCGTGGCAGGATGTCGCTCTCGAGCGCCACCGCTGCCGCCGGCGCCTGTTCCGGATCGATCGTCAAGCTCACAAGAACAGCGTGCACAGTTCCTCCTCTTCAGATCTGATTCCCGTCGTTCACGATTCCGACCCACCAGAGCCGCAGAAGTCATCGGTCGAGTCGCAGCTTAAGGGGGTGTTACGCGCGCGGCGGGGGCCGGCCGAGTAGCTCGCTCACCCAGACAAGCGCATAGTCGAGGTCGTAGAGCCAGCCTTCGCGCAGCTGGTCGCCGAACGCGATCAGCGGATTGACGGGCTGCGCCGCCTGGTACGCATTCGCACCGGCCAGGAGCGCGGCGTAGGCAGCCTCGTCCGGGAACTCGACACGCGGCGGCTCGGCTCCGCTCGATCGAATCGACAGCACCGCATACGCGAGATCGATTCTGCGGTCGCCGATCGCGGCACCCGGCCAGTCTATGAGCAGCGCGCCCCGGCTCGCGTAGCAGGTGTTCCCGGCCCACACGTCGTCGTGGATGAGCTCGTCGCCGTCGAGCCTGGCTCTCGACTCGGCGGCGTCGAGCGCCGGCAGCGCGGCCTCCAGCCACGCCGCCGAGAACGACCCGTTCGCGAGCACCGGCTTCGGGTCGGCAGCGATCCGCTGCCAGTACGTGCCGTGGGGACGGCCTTCGGGGCGACGAGCGAGTCCGGGCGGAGGAGTGGTCGCCGCAACCTGGGCAACCGTCTCGAGCAGAGCCTTGCCGCCGTCCGGATAGGGCGGTGGCCAATGCGCGTCACGCAGATCCTCGAGGACGAGCACCGTCCATTCGTCGACGGTCGCCGATCCGTACGACCGAGGCATGTAGGGCGCCGCGATGCCCTCGATGATCGACGCCTCCCGCTTGATCTGACCACGAGCGACCTCGTCCGCGCTCGCCTTGACGAAGGCTGTCCGACGACCGAGATCGACGATCCACTTCTCCGCGTGGGTGTAGCCCGCGAACACGTGCTGCCACGACGCCGGCGTATCTCCTGTCGCGCCGGCGACCGCCTCGACGACCTCGGCTGGAGCCTCCATGCGCCGATGCTCGCGGTCAACCGAGGTGAGCGCAAGCGACTGCGCTACCATCGTCCTGCCCGGTCGCGCTAGGCGGGGAGCTAGCGGTTCCCTGAACCCGCAATCCGCTATAGCGGGGCCGAACACCGCCCGAGGGGCGGAGTCGTCTGGGGTCTGGGCCAGCGCGCGCAGCGTTGACAGCCAGGTCCCGCGCACTGGGAGTCTGCGAACCGCGTCAGGTCCGGAAGGAAGCAGCGCTAAGCAGTGTCCCCCAGGTGCCGCGGAACAGCCTGGCTCGAGCAAGCGGCGCAGGCGCCGTCCGGGTGGCCCGCAACGACAGCGGCCGCGCGACCGGGCTTGTTTCGCTTCTCGAGGGAGGTGCCCCTTTGCCCCGAACCGGATTCATCGACCACATCGGGATTGGCGTTCCGGACATCGCCGCGGCCAAGCAGTACTACGACGACCTCATGCATGTCCTCGGGCTGTGCGAATGGTTCCAGACAGGGCCCGCAGGACCGCTCAACTACGGGCCCAACGGTGCCCAAGGCTCCCAACTGTTCTTCTACCAAGTCGAGGAACCGGGAAGCTACTTCCGCCGCCAACCCGGCCTCCATCACCTCGCCTTCTTGGTCGCGAGCAGGGCGGTCGTCCGAGAAGCACACCAGTGGGCATGTGCACGTGCGGCAACCATCCTCAATGCACCACGCGAGTTCCCCCAGTACGGGGAACACTGTTTTGCGACCTACTGGCTTGACCCCCACGGATTCAAGCTGGAGGCGGTCTGCCACTCTCCCGAAGAGCATTAGTGGCCCGTCGATCCTAGGAGCGCGTGTGAGTGACTACGTCGTCAAGCCTCTGTCGCCGAAGACCTGGGATGCATCGCAGCTCTCGCGGTGAAGCACAACGGTGTCTGGGGCGGATGCTGGTGCACCTGGTTCCATCCCAAGTCTGCGGAGAAAGGCCCCGGCGCGGAAGGGAACCGTGCCTACAAGGAACTCCTCGTCCGAGAGGGTCAAGCACACGCCGCGTAGGTGTTCGAGGGCGAATCCGCGGTGGCGTGGTGCGAGTATGGGTCACCCGAAGAGCTCCCTCGGATCTACCACCGCAAGGAGTACGAGGCCGGCGCAGAACAGCTTCCACGGTTCCGCATCACGTGCTTCTTCGTGGACAGGGACCATCGTCGACGCGGCGTCGCGGAGATTGCGTTGAAGGGTGCACTGGGCCTCATCGCGGCCGCAGGCGGCGGACTCGTCGAGGCATATCCGCACGACACGGGCGGAAAGAAGACCTCGGCGTCGTTCCTCTACAACGGCACGCGCACGCTCTTCGAGAACGCCGGCTTCGAGTACGCGCGTGCAATCGGCAAGAACAAGTGCGTGATGCGTAAGCGTGTCCGGCGCGCGAGGAAGACCTAACCGTCGGCTGGTGACGAAAAGAAAGAGGCCGGCGTCTCCACCGGCCTCCGTCCGATCTCCCCAGAGGGTGTAGCTGTATCGCCCCCATTCCCGAAAGCGCTCATCGGGATACGGGTAACAGGGTACGAGCGATGCGACGGCGGCACAATCGGACAACCGCCCGATCTTTGATCTAGGGCAATTGCCCTACTCTGTCTCGGAAATCACGCATACTGCAGGACCTAGTCCGCAACCTTGGGGGTGGTTCGGATCGCTCATCTCGGCACCGTGTTGATCGTCGACGATCATTCGTCGTTCCGTGAGCTGCTCACGGCGCAGCTGGAAGGCGCGGGGATCAAAACGATCGAGGCAGGGGACGGCGAGGAAGCGCTCGAGCGCGCGCGGGACGCCGACGTAGTGCTGCTCGACGTCAACCTCCCGGACATGAGCGGATACACGGTCTGCCGCGAGCTGCGGGCCGAGTACGGCGAGCGGCTGCCGATCGTCTTCCTGTCGGGCTACCGGACAGAGAGCATGGATCGGGCGGCCGGCCTGCTCATCGGCGGTGACGACTACCTCGTGAAGCCGCCGGACCTCGACGAGCTGCTGGCGCGCGTGCGCCGGCTGATCGAGCGCTCACAGGAGCGAAACGACAACGCGTCCGCCGGCTTCGGGCTCACCCGCCGCGAGCTCGAGGTGCTGCAGCTGCTGGGGAGCGGCAAGCGCGCCCCGGAGATCGCGTCGGAGCTCGGAATCAGCCCGAAGACCGTCTCGAGCCACCTCCAGAGCATCTTCCGCAAGCTCGACGTCAATAGCCGCGCGCAGGCCGTGGCCCGCGCGTACGAGCACGGCCTCGTCGCCTGACGGGCTGTCGCGAGCTGCCGCGACGGTTCTGCTTGAATCGCTTGGGTGACCGCGCTCTACCGCAAGTACCGCCCGCAGGACTTCGACGAGGTCGTCGGTCAGGAGGCGGTCGTGCGGACGCTGCGCAACGCGATCGAGACGGACAAGGTTCGCCAGGCGTACCTCTTCGCCGGCCCACGCGGCACCGGTAAGACATCGCTCGCGCGCATCCTCGCCAAGGCACTCAACTGCGCCCAGGGGCCGACCCCGAAGCCGGACGGGACGTGCCATGCGTGCGTCGCGATCTCGAATGGGACGTCCCTCGACGTCATCGAGATGGACGCGGCCTCCCAGCGCGGGATCGACGACGTGCGCGAGATCCGAGAGCGCGTCGTGCTGCAACCGGTCGAGGGGCGCTACAAGGTCTACATCCTCGACGAGGCGCACCAGCTGACGGACGCGGCGTGGAACGCGCTGCTGAAGATCGTCGAGGAGCCACCGCCGCACCTCGTCTTCGTCTTCTGCACGACGTCGCTCGACAAGGTGCTGGCGACCGTTCGCTCGCGTTGCCAGACGTTCCCCTTTGCGCGACCGCGCCTGCCGGAGCTCGTCGCGCTGCTGCGACGTGTGGCAGACGGCGAAGGCTTCGACGCGCCGGACGCCGCGCTCGCGCTCGTCGCGCGGGCGGCCAAGGGGAGCTTCCGCGATGCCGTGTCGACGCTCGATCAGCTGGCGGCGGCAACAGGCGGCCAGATCTCCGTGCAGTCGGTGCTCCAGCTGCTGGGGGCGGTGGACGAGGAGGCGCTCTTCCGCCTCTGCGATCTCATCATCGACCGCGACCCGGCCGGCGCGCTCACGCACGTCGAGGAGCTCTCGGAGCAGGGCCAGGACATCGGCCGGCTCGTCGTGGAGCTGCTCGAGCACCTGCGGCATCTCATGCTCGTGCAGCATCTGGGCGAGGTACCGGACAACGTGCCGGTAACGGACGAGTCGCGCGAGCGGCTGCGCGCCCAGGCGAACCAGATCGGCGAGGCGACCGTCCTGCGGCTCTGCGACCTGCTGGCCGTGGCGGTCGAGGACATGCGCCAGGGCGGTGACCCGAGGCTGCCGCTCGAGCTCGCCCTCGTGAAGGTGACGCGCCCCGGCGCCGATCTCTCCCAGGAGTCGCTCGCCTACCGCCTCGAGCTGCTGGAGCGCCGTGGCTCTTCCGGACAGGTCATGGGGTCAGACCCAGTGTCAGACACTGAGGTTGACCCCGCGGCCCAGGCGGACACGGCCGAGGCGGACGACGTTGAACCTCCAGCGCCGCCGCCGCTCGAGCTCCAGCAGCTCCAGGAAGCCTGGTCGCGGGCCGTCCTCGAAGCCGTCGAGCAGCGCTCGATCCCGGTGGCATCGATGCTCCGCGAGGCCCATCCGGTCGCGCTCGCGGACGACCGGCTGACGATCGAGTTCGCCGGCGAGGCCGAGTTCCACCGCAAGCTCGCGGAGGAGCCGAAGAACAGCGCGATCATCCGCGACGCGCTCTACGACGTCACCGGCCGCAAGCTCGCGCTCGAGTTCACGCTCGGCGAGCGCACGGGGAACGACGAGGAGCCCGAGCCGCACAACGAGAAGGACTTCGTAGCCCTCTTCAAGGAGACATTCGACGCGAGGGAGGTCGACGAGTAACGGATGGCGGGAAACATCGACATCAACAAGCTCATGCAGCAGGCACAGCAGATGCAGCAGGAGATGGCCAAGGCGCAGGAGCAGCTCGCGTCGGAGACCGTCGAAGCCTCGGCCGGCGGCGGCCTCGTGACCGTGAAGGCAACCGGCAACGGGGAGATCGTCGAGATCAAGATCGACCCGAAGGCGATCGACCCGGACGACGCAGAGCTGCTCGAGGACCTCGTGCTCGCCGCCGTCAACGAGGCGCTGCGCTCGGCGCAGTCGCTTGCCCAGTCGAAGCTCGGCGCGATGACCGGCGGTCTCGGCCTGCCCGGCTTTTGATTACGGCGTCACTCAGGCCAGATGATCGCGGCCGCCGAGCGGCTGCAGAGCATCGCCGGGCGTCGTCCTCGGTCGCACCCGTATTTGCCAATACGAATGCTCCCTGCGTCCTTGCCCGGCTCGCTCTTCGCGCGCCGGACGGCCGGTAACCTGACCGGAGTGACGCCCGAGATCCTCCGGCTGGACGAGGGGCTCGCGAAGGAGCCGCCCGAGCCCCAGAACTTCGCCGGCCGCGTGCGCATGCAGAACATCTCGGCCGCGGGCGACACGTCAGAGCTCGAGTACTTCGCGGTCTACTTCGACGCCGGAGCCCACACGCGGCCGCACACGCACTCGACCGACCAGGTGCTCTGCTTCATCCGCGGCAATGGCTTCTTGTGGATCGCCGGCGAGGAGCGCCAATCGATGAAGAAGGGCAGCGTCGTCGTGGTGCCCGCCGGCGTCCTCCACATGCATGGCGCGAACGACGACGAGCCGATCTGCCACCTCGCCGTGCGCGCGCCCGGCCCCACCGACTGGAGCCCGCCGGTGCCCGACGACTGGCGCCAGTTCACCTTGGGTTAGAGAAAGCCTTCAGCGCCTCGGGCCGCAGTTCGAGGTTCACGACCTCGAGCGCTTCGAAGTTCGGCTGCGGCAAGCCGGCGTTGGCAACAGCCTCCTGCATCTCCGGTTCGGCGGCCATCGCCTGCCGTCCGTCGACCGACGTCCAGAGGTTGATCGCGAGCACGCCGTCCTCGGTGCGGGCGAGAATCGTGCCGAGGCCACCGTGCTTCGGCGACAGCCGCCGCGCGACCGGCCGGACGTGCTCCATGATCTTCCCGGAGAGCTCGTCGGGGTCTCCGTACATCCGCATCATCGAGATGAAGGCCATCGTCGTCCCTTCGTCGCAGGTACGCCGCCAGCCTAGCCAGGCACAATGGGGCCGTGTTCAGCCCCGCCGTGGACAACCTCGTTTCCCAGCTGACGCGCCTCCCGGGCGTCGGCACGAGGACAGCCCAGCGCCTCGCCTTCCACCTGCTGCGCACACAGGACGACGAGGCGCTCGCGCTCGCGCACGCGATCGAGGACATGAAGGCGAAGGTGCGCTTCTGCCGCGAGTGCGGCAACTTCACAGAGGAAGAGGTCTGCGGCATCTGCCAGGACGCGCGACGCGACCGCACGGTCGTCTGCGTCGTCGAGCAGCCCGTTGACCTTCTCTCGATCGAGCGCACGGCTGAGTACCGCGGCCTCTACCACGTGCTCGGCGGCGCGCTGTCGCCCATCGACGGCGTCGATCCCGGGTCGCTGCGCATCGACGAGCTGATGAGCCGGGTCGAGCGGAACGGCATCGAGGAGGTCGTCATCGCGACGAACCCGACCATGACGGGCGAAGCCACGGCCTCGTACCTCGCCGACCGCCTTCGCACACGCGTGCGCGTGACGCGGCTCGCGAGCGGTCTGCCCGTGGGCTCCGACCTCGAGTACGCGGACGAGGTGACGCTGGGGCGCGCGCTGGCCGGACGCCGCGAGATGTAGCGCCGGGCCGCGCTAGCCGCGCTGCTGCTCTGCCTCGCGCCTTCGCACTTCCGCCATCCCGCGCTCGTAGAGCTCGCGGAGCTGGCGTACCATCGGCGAGTTCTCGGACTCGCGCCGCGACTGTTCGTAGATCTCCTTCTTAGTCCTCTTCTTCTTCTTCATCTTCTTCCTCACGAATGAGGTCTCGAATTGCCCTCAACTCGACGACGATGTCGGCGAGCGTGCCCATGATAGCCAGCACCTCGGTTCGGTAGATGAGCGGCTCGGGCGTCTCTTCCACCTCGAACAGGATTGCTCCGAGCCCTTGCCGACACAAGATGGCCCGGATGGGCAGGGCTCTCGCCGGCCACCGCGAACTGTAGGGGCGATCTCCCGGATCTCCCCCTCCCTCGCTCGGGTAACCCCCGGGTGAGGGGCCCCAACTTACGAAGGCCAGGCTATGCGCCGATGCATCGGCCAGATGCTGAGCGACTCGTCCCCCCGGAGGCTGCGCTCGCGGCTGCTCGCGATGGCGCTGCTCGCCGTCGTGTCGCTGCTCCTCGCCGCTAGCGGGACGGCGGCCGACGGCGGCCAGACCCGGCTGCTCGTGAAGTTCGCGCCGGGGGCGTCGCTTCTCCACCGCAGCACGACGCTCGAAGCGGCGAACGGCAAGAAGGTCAGCTCGATCTCCGGCATCGGCGTCGACGTCGTCTCCGTGCCCGCCGCCGCAGCGGCGAGCTCGCTCGCGCGCCTGAAGAACGCTCCCGGCGTGCAGTTCGCCGAGCTCGACGCCATGCGAGCAGCCCAGGAGACGCTGCCCAGCGACCCATCCTTCCCGAAGCAATTTGCGATCGGCGGCGGCGCGTGGGGCTGGTACAAGACGCGCACGACACAGGCGTGGGGCATCACAAAGGGCAGCTCCTCCGTCGTGGTCGCGATCCTCGACACGGGCCTCAAGACGGCGGGCCTCGACGACTACTCCGGCCAACTGGTCTCCGGTCGGAACGTCCTCAACGGCTCGTCAGACACGGCGAGCATGGCCGGATACCACGGGACGTACGTCGCGGGCGTTGCCGGGCTCGCCTTGAACAATGGCGACGGCAACGCCGGATTTTGCCCTCTGTGCAAGATCATGCCGGTCCAGGTCGGCACCGACTCCGGGGCGTCCGACGCCAACATCGCCAACGGCATCACCTGGGCCGCAGATCACGAGGCGCGGGTGATCAACCTCAGCTGGGCGGGGCCTGGCAGCTCGCAGACGATCCAAAGCGCGATCGACTACGCGCACTCGAAAGGCCTCGTGGTCGTTGCCGCGGCCGGCAACTCGAACTGCGATTGCCCACAGTACCCGGCAGCCAGTAACCACGTGCTCGGCGTCGCCGGGACGACCTCCACTGACGCCAAGGAGGGTGACTCGAACTACGGCAACTGGGTGAAGATCGCCGCGCCCGAAAGCAACATGACCTCCTGGCCGACGATCAACGGTGGCCCAGGCTACGCTCCGGTCGGCGGAACCTCGCTTGCCTCGCCGGTTGTCGCTGGAATCGCAGCACTGATGTTCTCGGCGAACCCCGGGCTCACTAACACACAGGTCGAGCAGGCGCTCACTCAGACGGCCGTGCCGCTTGGCTTCCCCGTCGCCAGCGGACGCGTCGACGCGCTCGCAGCGCTCAATTCAGTCGGCTTCTCGGACCCGCAACCAGCAAGCGTCCCGGTGAACACGGCTCAACCGAAGATCTACATCGAAACGAACGGCGACTGGAACTACACGCCGCTCGGGACGAGCGCGCCTCAGATCGGCGAGGCGCTCCTGCGCGGGCAAGGCTCCTGGACGGGCTCGGCGCCACTCAGCATCAACGTCGTCAAGTGGCTCCGCTGCGACAGCGCCGGGGCGAACTGCACGACCGTGGGTACGAGCGCGAAGTACACGGTGCAGGCGACCGATGCTGGATACCGGTTGCAGCTCTCCATCTCCGTCAAGAACGACCTCGGCACGACGACGGTGCTCTCCAGCCTGTCGGCGGCCGTCGGAGGCGCACCCTCCCCACCACCGCCGCCGCCTCCTTCACCGCCCGTCAACACGTCGCTACCCGTGCTCTCCGGAACGCCTCAGGACGGCAAGACCCTCCAGGCAACGGCGGGGACGTGGACGAACGCGTCGACCTTCGCCAACCAGTGGCTGCGCTGCGACTCCGCCGGCGCCAACTGCGCGGCGATCGCGGGCGCCACTGCGTGGAGCTACAAACTCACGTCGGTGGATGTCGGCAAGACGATCCGCGCGCAGACGACGGCCACGAACGGCGCCGGCCAGGCGATCGCACAGTCGGCGCCCACCGCCGTCGTAGCCGCCGCGCCACCACAGAGCACGTCGTCGCCGGCCATCTCGGGGACGACGAAGCCGGATCAGGTGCTCAACGCCACGGCAGGCACGTGGACGGGCACGTCTCCCATGAGCTACGCGAACCAGTGGCTGCGCTGCGACTCCGCCGGGGCGAACTGCGCGGCAATTGCGGGCGCCACCGCCTGGAGCTACAAGCTCGTCTCGGCCGACGTCGGCAAGACGATCCGCGCGCAGACGACGGCCACGAACGGCGCCGGTCAGGCGATCGCAACGAGCTCACAGACTGCACTCGTGACGAACGTCATGACCGTCACCGGCACGCTCACGAAGAACACGACGTCGCTCGCCTTCCCGCTCTCGTTCGGGGCCGGCCAGGCCAGCGCGACGCTCACGTTCTCCAAGCAGGCCCTCATGACCGTGAAGCTCGTGGACTCGACGGGCGCGACGGTGGGAGAGGCTTCGGGTGCGACGTCGCCGATCAGCTTCGACGTGTCCAGCCTCCCTGCCGGGTCCTACACCTACGTCGTGTCGGGCAGCGGCTACAAGGGCACGCTGAGCTTCAGCCTCTCAGTTACCGCGCCCTCCCCTTAACGAGAAGGGGCCCCTGGCGGGGCCCCTTCCGTCTGCTACTTACTGGGCGGTCGTCGTTAGCAAGCGCCCGTGTTGTTGAACGCGTCGAGCGCGTCCTTGAGGGCGATTGCATCCGCCTTCGTGTGGGTGGCGTTGAACGCACCCGTGTTCGGGCCGGTGTAGCCCACAGCGATGAGGAAGGCGTCAGCGTCTGCGATCTCGTCAGAGATGCACGATGCGTCGCCTCCCGAGGCGTTGATGAACTTCGCGTTCAGCTCCGCCGCAAGCAGCTGAGCGGCAAGACAGTTGATCGCCGACTTGTCAGTGCTGCTACCGCAGCTGTTCGCGTCGAACACCGACTTCGCGTTGGCAATGGTGTTCACAGGGTAATTGCCAAGCGAAACAGGCAGGTACGTGACCGTCCACGGACCGTTCGCGCTACAGCCATCCTTCGACTTGCACGTAGCGCTGATGGGCGCGAGGTGGTTCCGCCAGTAGCCCTGCGTCGCTGGGCTGCAGACCGCGATCGTCGCGCTATCTGAGCCGTTCGCGTCCGTGTCGTTCTCGTCATCGGTCGTCTCGAAGGATGCGGTGTTCGTGACCGACACGCAGCTCGCGTCGGCGGCGTCCACGGTCTTCGAGTAGTTGAACGTCATGTCCGCGTCACCGACGCAGACTTTGCCGAGAACGACGTCGTCCGCCGTGTTACCCGGCGTGCCATTGTCGTCCTTGACGTCGATGCACTCGTCGATGTCCGTCCCCGTGAAGACGATCGTGGCGGACTCGGCGTTGGCCGAACCGGCCTCGAGCTCCGAGTCGTCCGCGAGCGTCTGGTCATCCCAGGACACGGTGGCCTTGTTCGTGAGGTCGCCTGCAGGCAGACCCAACAGGTCGCAGCTGTAGTCGTAGGACTTCGAGCCCAGGCCTGCGATCGTAAGGTCGTCGGCGTCGACATCACTGTCGTTGTCCGTGTCGAGGTCCACCACACAGTCCGTGTCGTCGCTGAGCTTGTCCGTGATGCCCGAGATGACGACGGCCTCGTCGTTCGGGTTGTTCACGGTGATCTGGCCCGTGACCTTCACGTCGCTGATCGTCCCAGCGTCAGGGCTCACCGTGACCTCGTAGTCGATCGTCGTGAGGCTGTCGTCCGCGATAGCGGCCGACTTCTCGATCGTCCACGTGTACGTTTTGTCGTAGGTCCCGTCGGCGGTCTTACTCGCCGTCAGGTCGGCCGCGGGTGGAATGTCGTCACCGGCACAACCGTGGCTGATGACAAGGTTCCAGGCTCCGTTGCCTGTCTCCAGGACGTTGAAGGTTGCGTACGCCTCAAGACCGGCGAGCGTGAAGAACGGCGTGTAGAACGAGATGCTGCCCGCCTCGCCGCCTCCCAGCGGCGTATAGTTGCCGCTACCGGTGCCACCAAGATGCAGCACGGCGTCCTCGGCCGAACCGCCGTCTGTGGTGAAGATCCAGTGCAGGTAATTGTTCGGGTCAATCCCGTCAGGGACGTCGGCGTTTTCGCCACAGAGCTCCGTGTTCAGTACTCCGTCCGTGACGCCCTGACCCGTCCAGGTGATCTCGTCCGGCCCTGTGCCGCCCGGCTTACCACCGGAGTCGAAGGCCAGGGCAACGCTGGCCGTGAGGCCCAGCGCCACCAGCATTGCCGCGAGCAGCGGCAGCCTCTTGATCAATTTCATCTACCTATCCCCTTTGTCCAGATGGTTCTGCGTCGAGGGGAAGGCATGACGGCGTCCGCGCCGCCTCCGGGGTTTGCGCCGTCAGCAAGCCGCACTTCAACCATGCCCCTCTCCCCATTTGCCGCAGTGAGCCCGGTCCGTCCGAGCTCGTCCCAAAGGGTAAGTGGCGATCGTTTCGCTGCCTAGTGGGCAGCCGCAGTACCTGTGCTGTACGGTCGTTGCAGTACGTTCGAGTAGACAGGCCTGCGTTCTCGCACTACCCTGCGAGAGCGGCATGCCTCAGAACGGTCGACCCATCCTCGTCGTTGACGACGTCGCGAACTACCGCGAGCTCGTCACGACCCTGCTTCGCCAGGCGGGCTACGCCGTCGAGGAGGCGTCGACTGCCCAGGAGGCGCTCGAGATCACGGACTGCGAAGAGCCGGCACTCGTGCTGCTCGACGTCGTGCTCCCGGAGGTGAGCGGGTACGAGCTGTGCCGGAGGCTCCGCGACCGGTTCGGCGAGGCGCTGCCGATCATCTTCCTGTCCGGGACGCGAACCGACCCGCTCGACTCCGTCGCAGGGCTGCTGGTGGGAGCCGACGACTATGTCGTCAAGCCGTTCGAGCCGGCGGAGCTGATCGCCCGCGTGCGGCGGGCACTGACCCGGTCGGTAGAGCTCCAGCGAGCGAACGGGTCATCCGCCAACGGCTTGACCCCGCGCGAGCGCGAGGTGCTCAGCCTGCTCTCGGAGGGCCTCACACAGTCCGAGATCGCAGGTCGGCTCGTGATCAGCCCGAAGACGGTAGCCACACACATCCAGCGCATCCTCGGCAAGCTCGACGTGCACAGCCGAGCAGAGGCCGTCTCGCGCGCGTACCGACTCGGGCTCGTCGAGGACGTCACGGCCCACATGCTCATCAAAGCCGTCGAGTAATTCTGCGCGCCAGCGGGTAGGACCGAACCGAACTGGGGCGTCGTGCGAATCACGACGTAGGCGGTCTTGAGGAAAGGAGCCACTGCGGCAGGCTCAATACTTATTGCGGACCAGGACAGGCAGGCACGTGAGTCGCTCGCGGTGCTGCTGGAGCGCGCGGGGTACCGCGTCACGCAGGCAGCGACAGGCCTGGATGCCTTGCACGCTGCTCTCGAGGAGCGGCCGGCGGTCGTCATCGCCGAGGTCGAGATGCCCGGGATCTCCGGGTACGACGTCTGCCGGCGTCTTCGGGACCGGCTGGGCGAGACGCTGCCGATCCTGCTCGTGTCGGCCCAGCGGACCCAGTCGCTCGACCGCGTTGCCGGGTTCTTGATCGGCGCCGACGACTACCTGGTCAAGCCGGTAACCGCCGGCGACCTCCTCCCGCGCATCAGGCGGGCGCTGATCAGGGCGAACAGCGCAAACGGCGCCCGCCACGCCTTCCCGGCGGCCTGAGCGCGCAGGCCCGACCGTACAATCGACGCATGGCCACGTCGGAGTACGAGGCCGTCCGACGCCGCCGTCTGTAAAGCCTCGCTCGAAAGGCCCGCAAATTGGGAGCTTTCGGGTTGACGAGCCCGCCCGTGCGTGACGAACCGCTCCCGGCCACTTCCGCGCTAGCCTGCGCCGTCGCCGTCCTACCTCAACGGGTACCTTCGGCCCGCAACGAGTCGAGTCGCTGACGGCAACTATCCGCTTACGCTCACGGTGACGCGAGCAGGGACGTCGAGTCCGACCGGGTCCGCCACCAGCTACTACAAGGTCTACTCGTCCGATACCGCCGCGCCCACTCTGTACTGGCCGAACCCGTGGGACGGAGCGGCGATCAGTGGTCGCTCTTACTCCGTCGGCGTCTCGGCCAGAGACGACCACGCGGTCAAGCAGATCGAGCTCTACATCGACGGCGTCTACAAGACGACCTCAACCTGCGACACATCTCGTACAGCTGCCAGCTCTCCTATAGGTGGACGCTCCGCAAGGTCCGCAGGAAGCACACGGCGACCTTCAGTTCGACGGATCGGATGGGGAACGTCGCCGCCCTGACGGTGACGTTCACCGTCAACTAGCGCCGCATTCTTCGCACAAGACACCGGGGGCCGGCTGAGCCGGCCCCCGCTTCGTGTTGGATTCGGTCGCGTCTTACGGGTCGATGACGATCGTGCAAGTGTAGGTCCCGGGCAAGAGCCCAGTCGCTGCGACTGCCGGATCCTCAGAAGGACCCTGCGGGGAGTTCCCCACATTCGCGTTCGCTGCGTTCTTGCACGTCACCGTTGAGTTCGTCGCACCTGGGCCAGTCGCTTGCGAGTTGGCCGAGGCTGCGATGTCGGTCAGCGGCGTATCCGTGGCAGCGAAGTCGACGGCCGCAACAGCGCAGCCCTCGTTCACATTCACGACGACCGTGTGCGCCGACGTGTCGTCTCTCTGATACCCGGGCGGTGCCGCCGTCTCGGTAACGGAGTACGAGCCGAAGACCAGACCACCGACGCAGGCCGTCCCGTCAGCGCCCGTGGTGAGCGTCGTCGAGAAGCCTCCCGGCCCGGTGACCGCGAACGTCGCACCGGCTAGCGGCGTCGGCCCCTTGATCGAGGACTTCGACACCTTGATCGCCCCGAGCTGCTGGTCGTTGATGTAGGTGCAGACCACGTTCTCGCCAGCCTCGAGCCCGATGGTGGCGACTCTGCCCGACGTAGACGTGTTAGCGCCACCGCCTGTGCAGATCAGGCTTGCGAACGCGAACCCAAACGGGTCAGCATCCTCGGAGACGGTGTACGTCCCTGCCTGCTGGTTCGAGTAGGTCTGGGTGTCCGTGCCCGCGTCGTTCAGGCTGAACGTCGCCGGATTCAGACCACCCGTGGTCGTGTATCCGAACGCCTGATCCAGGCCACCCGGATTCGTGTGCTTGATGACCGTGATCGAGCCGCAGTTCGAGAGATGCAAGGCGACCGGAGCGATGAAGTCCTTGATCTCCGACTGGAAGGACTGCGACGCACGGCTCTTGATGTACGCCGAAGAGAACGCTTCGCATGCTCCCGTCTGGACGATCCCGGCGCAGGTCAGGTTGATTGCGGCCTCGCCGAAGCGCCCCGGCGTCCGGCTTACTGCCGGTGACAACAGTGTGTCGCTGACAGTCGCCGCGTTGCCCAGTCCCTCTGAACAGCCGGCGAGAGGCTGTGCTGCTCCCCAAGCCGAACCGTTCCACGTCCGAACCGAGAGGTCGGGCGTGAGGTTGTTGCCCTGGAACGAGTACGAGATGTTCAGGTCACCATTCGAGCGCACGAGCGTCTTCGGCCCGAGCGTCGTCAGGTCAGGCTGTGCCAGCTTGTTGATCTCGAAGTCATAGTTCACCGACCCCGAGTCGTTCTCCCTCGACCATGCGAGGTAGAGGAAGCTGTTGGCACCGACCGTCTCCCCCGCAACTGCGAAGCGGGCGAGGTCGGCCTTCGAGTTCGGGATCGAGCCGTCAACGACCGTCACGTTGATGTCGTTCTCCGACGTGCCCTGCCCGAACGAGTTGTCGGTGGCTCCTGACGATAAGTCCTGACCGGCAGAGAGATTGGGCGCGTTCGCCCAGTCCTTGTTCCCTGCTGTGTTGACGACGAGGTTGCCGTCGTTGCCCTCGAAGGTCGAGCCAGTAAGGATGGCGCTCGCGCCTACGGCGAGGACGACGGCGAGTACGGCCACAGCAAGTGCGGCCCAGAGTGCTCGGTAACGCATAGATTCCTCCCTTTCGCCTCGATTGAAGTGCGGACACGAAGCCTAAGCAGGCCGGGCTCTCGCGGCGCACTGCGGACGCCTGATCTTGAGTACTATCCGCACCGTAGTCCGCGCTGTAGTTGCAAAACGCACGTGGATCAGCTAAACATGCCTGGAGGCATGTCCCAAGGGGGGCTTTGGGGAGAGAGATCGGCACCGTTTTGGTAGCGGATGCGGACGCGAAGACGCGGACGCTCGTTGCCGACCTGCTTGCGCGGGCCGGCTATGTGGCCGTTCTCTCGGAGGACGGTGAGGAAGCGCTGGAGGTCGGTCGCAACGAGCGGCCGGCGCTGGCCGTGCTCGACGTCTGCCTTCCCGGCATCTCCGGCTACGAAGTGTGCCGCGAGCTCAAGGACGAGTTCGGCGAGCGACTACAAGTGATCCTCGTCTCCGGCTCGCGCACAGAACCTCACGACCGCGCCGCCGGCATGCTCATCGGCGCGGACGACTATGTGACGAAGCCGTTCGATCCCGGTGAGCTCCTGGCACGCGTGCGGCGTTGCGTCACTCGGGCGGCGTTGGCCGAGAAGAGCGCGAACGGACGGACCGATTCGAACCCGTTCGAGCTCAGTCCGCGCGAGCAAGACGTGCTGGCGCTGCTGGGGCAGGGTCTCGGCACCGCCGCCATCGCCGAGCGGCTCGTAATCAGCTCGAAAACGGTCGCCACGCACATTCAGCGCATCCTCAGCAAGCTCGGTGCGCACAGCCGTGCCGAGGCGATCGCGATCGCGTACCGCGCGCAGCTCATGGACGACGTCGAAGCTCACATGATTCTCGAGAGTCTCTAGGCGCGAGCTGGTCTCGGGCGCGCCGAACCTACAATCGAAGCGTGACCACCACCGAATACGAGGCCGTCCCTGCGGTCGCCGGCGACGCGCATACGTCGCAGAAGACGCTCGTCATGAAGTTCGGCGGCACGTCCGTGGCCGACGCCGAGCGGCTGAAGGCGGTCGCCAAGCGGATCGTCGCCGCGCGCGAGCAGGGCGAGCGCGTCGTGGCCGTCCTCTCGGCCATGGGCGACTCGACCGACGATCTCGTCGTGCTCGCCTACGAGATGTCGCCGCGCCCGATTCCCCGCGAGCTCGACATGCTCATCTCCGTCGGCGAGCGCATCTCCTGCGCCCTCGCAGCGATGGCCATCCACGATCTCGGCCACGAGGCGATCTCGCTGACGGGCTCCCAAGCGGGGATCGTCACCGACACCACGCACGGCAAGGCGAAGATCGTCGACGTCCGCGCGAAGCGCATCCACGACGCGCTCGACCAAGGCCGCATCGTGCTCGTCGCCGGCTTCCAGGGCGTCTCCACCGACTTCGATATCACGACGCTCGGCCGCGGCGGCTCGGACACGACGGCCGTGGCGCTCGCCGTCGCGCTCGGCGCCGAGGTCTGCGAGATCTACACGGACGTCGACGGCGTCTTCACTGCCGACCCGCGCATCGTGTCGGAGGCCCGCAAGCTCCACGCCGTCAGCTA
>JBKPGF010000029.1:0-29417 GCA_046729255.1 Actinomycetota bacterium | reverse complement strand
GTCGTCCTCGGTCGTGCACGTACGCTTCACCTGCTGCGGTACGCGCACTCCCTGCGTCCTCGCCTGGCGCCGTTTTCGCGCGTCCGAACATCGACAGCGTCACCGGGCGGCCCACTGGCCGTCTGCGCCACGAGAACCGAGGCCCGGGTCGCCCGCCGCACGGGTCACCGGGCCGCCGTCGTCGGAATGGGTGTCCGGCGCGCGCTGCCGGAGGGGCCGCTCGTCTCGTTCGGGCTTGCAGGGGCGCTCCACGACGGCATCGCCCGCGGCGAGGTCCTGGACGCGACTTGTGTCGTCGACGTCGAGGGCGCGATCCTGTGGGAAGGCGAGCCGCTCGGCGCCGCGGGTGCACGGCAGGCGACGATTCTCGCGACGAGCGGCGTCATCGACGACCCTGAGGAGCGCCGAGCACTCCATCGCAAGACGGGAGCCGACGCCGCCGACATGGAGTCGGGCGAGCTCGCTCGGTCGGGGAGGCTCGCGGGCTGCGTGCGGGCGATCTCCGACACGCCGTCGAGCCCGCTCGGGCCCCTCGCCGACGTCGTCGACGAGCGCGGCTCGGTCGTCTGGGGCGGCGTCGCCCGTGCGCTCGTCCGTCCTCGCCGGACCTTGGCGGCGCTCGAGGGCGTGCGTCAGGCCCTGCGCAGCCTCGAGGAGGCGGCGGCGTGAAGGGCAAGGTGCTGCTGGCTGCTCCGCGGTCGTTCTGTGCCGGCGTCGACCGCGCGATCGAGATCGTCGAGCGTCTCCTCGAGTCGCACGGCGCCCCCGTCTACGTCCGGCACGAGATCGTCCACAACGACAACGTCGTGCGGAGGCTCGAGGCCCTGGGCGCCGTCTTCGTCGACTCGGAGGACGAGATCCCGCCCGGAGAGATCTGCGTCCTGTCCGCGCACGGCGTCGCGCCTTCCGTGCGTGAGAACTGCGTCGCACGCGGCCTGCGTGTCGTCGACGCGGTGTGCCCGCTCGTCTCCAAGGTGCACGCCGAGGCGCGACGATACGCGGACTCGGGTCACCTGGTCGCGCTCATCGGCCACGCCGATCACGTCGAGGTGATCGGGACGAAGGGCGAGCGGCCCGCCGAGATCGTCGTGGTCGAGTCGCCGGAGGACGCCGCCGAGCTCGAGACCAACGGCAAGCCGGTCGCGGTGATCTCCCAGACGACGCTCTCGCTCGACGACGTCGCGTCGACCGTCACGGCGCTCGAAGACCGGTTCGGGGCGTTGAAGCGGCCGGGCGCCGACGACATCTGCTACGCGACGCAGAACCGCCAGGACGCCGTGAAGGAGATCGCGCGGCTCGGCGGGACGCTCATCCTCGTGATCGGCTCGCCGACGAGCTCGAACGCGAACAGGCTCGTCGAGGTGGCGAGGGTGGCCGGAGCCGACGCGACCTTGATCGACGGCGAGAGCGTCCTCGACGAGGCGCTGCTGGCCGGGCACACGGTGATCGGGCTGACCGCGGGCGCGTCGACGCCCGAGGAGCTCGTCCAGAACGTCCTCGCCGATCTCGCCGCCCGCGGCTACGACGACGTCGACGACGTGACGGTCGCGCGCGAGGACGTTCACTTCCGGCTGCCCAAAGAAGTGGTGGCATGACGAGCGTCGAGATCCCCAGCTCGGTCGCGGCCGCGTTGCCGACGCTGTCCGTCTTCGACATCACGAACGACGTCTCGCGCGCGATCGCGAGGGCGGAGCACGAGGCCGGCCTGGCCTACGTGGCCGCGACATCGCCGCTCGCCGTCGTGCGCGTGACCGAACGCGAGGCCGGGTTCTTCCACGACTTCGAGGCGATGCTCGCCCGCCTCGTGCCGCACGAGGTGAACGAACGGGAGCGTCTGATTGTGGCCCTCCTCGGGTCACGGACGGAACAGATCCCGTTTACCGACAGCCGCCTATGCCTGGGCCAGTGGCAGCGAGTGCTCCTCTTCGGCTTCAACGGCGACGCGTGCGCCGACTACACACTCACGCTGCTCGGCTGAACTCAGCCGTGCGCGAGTACGGGGCCGTGAGTTCGGTCGCGAGCTCGGTCCGTCACGCATTACGCATAGCGACCAGCACTATCCGTGATGGCGAAGGTGATGAGTGCACCGCCGCTCGACGCGCATCGTCTCGGACGTAGCGGGCGTACGATCTTGGTCCTTGGGACGACCTCGTAGTCGCCACAATCCCCGCGGGGACGACGTCAATATCAGGGCGGCAGCGCAGATGCTCGAGTACGAGTCGATCGTGGCTCGTATCGCTCGAGACGGTCCAGCTCGTGTGCTCGATTGGGGTTGCGGCTGGGGTCAGGTGAGCGAGATGCTCAGGAGGGCCGGGCTCGACGTTGAGTCATTCGATTACGGCGGGCCGAGTGCCCCGAATGGCCTGACTCCGCTGCTCCACTATCCCCATCTTGCCGTCTATATCGGGTCAGACCCCATCCGACTGCCATACGACAAAGGGGTGTTCGACGCAGTGCTGAGCTGCGGGGTGCTCGAGCACGTCCAAGACCCTGATGCCAGTTTGGAAGAACTAAAGCGCGTGCTACGACCACGCGGGACGCTCTACGTCTACAAGCTGCCGAATCGCGGGTCGTATCTCGAGCGCGTAGCAAGAGCGACGGGCCTCTACTATCACGGACAAGACCCGTATGACCGTCTCTACACGGCGGGTTCCGCGGAACAACTCGTGTCGGATCACGGATACGAGGTGGTCGAACTGAGGTACGCGAACATGCTCCCGCTTTCGCTAACAGGACGCGTGGGCGATGCCACTGCAAGGGTTGTCTTTGCTGCCAGTTCGCAGTGCGCGCGCATCCCACTTCTTGGGCGTTTCGCAACGAATATCGAGGTCATCGCGCGCGCGCCCTAGGGATTCAGGCCATGGCAAGCCTGGCGGCGTAAGACCTCAGTGGCGGGTACCAGTTCCGCCGCTGCGGTGTCGCCCGACCGGCGACCATGTCACGCAGCGCTTCCGGAAGTATCATCCGCAGCATGCGGTGGGCGAGGGATCACGCCCGTCTGTTGTCGGTTCTCGCCTTCTGCCTGCTCGCGTTCGTCGCGGAGCTCGCAGGGCGCGCCATCACGGCATCGGTCGACATCGGGCGCCATTTCAGGACGCCGGGCGATGCGACCGCCGACTACTACCCCTTCCTGCTGACAGGCGTGAAGGTCTGCATCGCACTGCTGCTCGCCCGGCTCGCCTGGCGAGTGGCCAAGGCCCGCGCGACGACGGACGCGGCTCGCCGAGCGCTGGGGGGAACGGGCTTCGCAACACGAGCCCCGCGGCTAAAGCTCCGGCTCTCGCCGCGCCTGTGGCTCGCGTTCTTCGCGGTCACGTCGTCGATGTATCTCGTCCAGATGGACGCCGAGTGGGCAGCGGCCGGGCGGTGGCCGCTGCTCGCACCATGGCTCCACACGTCGGCATTGCCGGTCTTCGCCGTCCTTGCCGTCCTGCTCGCGGTGGTCTGGCACGGCGTCCAGCAGTGGCTCGCCGCGTACGAGAAGTTCGCCGCAGCCGCCGCCGAGCAAGCGCGTCGGCGCCCTGCCTCGACGAGTCCTGAGCTGCCGCGTACCGCTGCGCCCGTGCTGACGCCGCGGGCGCTCCACGGGCTCGCCTTCGAGAGCCGGCCACCTCCGCTTCCCGCGTAGCCGCGCGGCAGCCGCATCGCGCGGCTCCTCGTTTTCGACGCTACGGAAGGAGGAGGTGTGAGCACGCAGGTTGCGACGAAGGCCGACCCGACGCAGCGGGTGCGCCGCTCGTCGCGTGCGCTCGCCGTGCTTGCCATCGGACCCGCGGCGGCGCTGGCGGGCCTCGTCTGGGCGGTGGTCCAGCCCTACCGCATCACGATGCTCGACCCCGCCGGCCAGGGGTTCTGGTGGCTCCTCGCGCAGCCGCCGCTGTACGTGATCGCGGCCGGCCTGTTCTTCCACCTCGTCATCGCGCCGGGCGTGGTTTCCGACCTGGAGGAGGACCGGCCGTGACGCTCGGGCTCATGCCGCCGCCCGAGCACGTCCACTGGTGGTTCGCGACGGGACTCCTCCTGCTCGGGCTCTGCATGCTCGCCCGGGGCATCGTCGGCGTCGAGGTCTGGGACCGGCGTCGCTGGCGCCGGTACCTCTCGCCCGCGCTGTTCTTCGGGCTCGGCATCGCGCTGTGGCCGGTGGCGGTGTTCTTCACGAGCTCGACGATGCACACGATCGCTCACGCGGCCTGGGCCCAGGTGACGATGCTCGCCGGCGCCGTGGGGCTGGCGCTCGCGGCGGGCAAGCTCCAGAATCCGCTCTGGCGCCTGACCATGCCGCTCGCGTTCGCGGTGTCCGGCACAGCTTTTCTCGTCCACGAGCAGAACGGGTGGCTGTTCGCGCGCTCGGCGTTCGTCCATCACCTGTGTGGCTGGATCCTCATAGGAGGCTCGCTCGTCGCGCTGGGCCTGACGTTCCGTCCACGCTCGGCTCCGCTCGCCGCGGCATTCGGACTGACGTTCGTCGTGCTAGCGGTCGTCCTCTATGCCGACCGCGACGCCGCGCCCGTCTTTGGCCACCTGTCACCCGAGGCGGGTGTTCCGCACCGATGAGGCGAGCGGCACTCGCCGCCGTCGTCCTGTGCGCCCTCGGGTTGCCTGGCACAGCCCTCGCGCACGCCACGCTTGCCTCGAACAGCCCGGCCCACGAGCAACGACTCTCGTCCGCACCGCGGGTGGTGCGACTCGCCTTCGACGAGGCGGTCACGCTCGTCCCGTCGTCCCTCCGTGTGTTCGACTCGAGCGGTCGCTCGGTCGCGGGCGAGCCGCGGCTGCTCGCCGATGGGAGCACCATCGTCGCGTCGCTGCGACCCCTGTCGCGCGGCGGCTACACCGTGCGCTGGCAAGCGCTCGGCGGCGACGGTCACGTCGTCGCAGGTGTCTTCACCTTCGGGGTGCGGATGAAGGCGCCCGAGGCGACGGCGGCGTATGGAGCACGCGGGCCGACCGGCGCCGAGAACGCGGCGCGCTGGCTCGCGTTCGCTGCACTGGCGCTCGTGATCGGCGGGCTCGGGTTCCGGCTGCTCGTGCTCCGCGGGCCGGTCCCGCGAACATTCGAGCGACGCTTCTACCTCGTGACGATCGCGGGAGCCATCGGCGTCGTCGAGGTCGGGCTCATTGCCTTCATCCTCCGCTCGGATTCGGTGCTTCAGTTGCCGCTCGGCACGTTTCTCTACGGCGACCTGCGGCCGATCGTCCGCACGCCCTTCGGCACGGCATGGGTCGCAATGACGCTGGCGTTCGTGCTCGTCGTCAGCCTCGTCTTCCTCGCCTGGCTCACAGAACGGCGCTACCTCCTTTGGCCTGCGTTCGCGATCGCCGTGCTCTTCGCGTCCGGCTACTCGCTGTCAGGCCACTCCGCGGCCGGGCCGAACGCGTCGCGCTGGTCGGAGTTCGCCGACTGGATCCACCTGACGGCGGCGTCGCTATGGGCGGGTGGCGTCGTGATGCTGCTCGTCGCGGTGCTCACCGCCCGCGAGGTGGCCCGCACCGCCTTCGTCGGCTTCGCGCGCCTGGCTCCGGTACTGATCGCGATGCTCGTCGCCGCCGGCGCCTATCTCTCCTTCCTCCGCCTCCCGGAGCTCGACGATCTGTGGACGACGAGCTACGGACAGGTGTTGCTCGTGAAGCTCGGCCTCGTGGCTGTCGCCCTGACGTGGGGTGCCGTCCACCACTTCGTCGTCGAGCCCCGACTGGGGAGGCCGGGCGTCGTCTCGCGGCTCCCCCGCAGCCTGGCCGGCGAGGCGGCAGTCGGGATGGCCGTGCTCCTCGTCGCGGCCATCCTCGTCAACACCGCCCCGCCGACCGAGCCTCAGGAGTCGGCGAGGAGCTTGAAGGGCGTCCCCGTGGGATCGGCTGCCTGTGCGAGCCGTCCCCAGGGCGTGTCCTTGGCCGGCTGCGTAACGGTGCCGCCGCGCTCGACGGCACGCTCGAGGGCGGCGTCCGTGTCGTCGACTCCGAAGTAGACCGTCCAGAAGGCGGGCGCTCCCTCGGGCATGAACTGCGTCGCGTCCATGATCCCGGCCAGGTCGCTGTCGCCCTCGCGCAGCGTCGTGTAGCGGAAGTCGGGCTCGTCACGATACGTGTTCGTGTTCCACCGGAACACGTCGCGGTAGAAGTCGACGGACGCGTCGTAGGCACGCGTGTGCAGCTCGAACCACCGGGGCGCCCCGGGCTCGTTCCAGATCTCGAAGCCGGACACCTCTCCGGGCTGCCAGGCGCCGATGCCCGCCCCGCCGGGATCGCTCACGATCGTGAACCAGCCGTTCTCGGCGACCTGCATCGGCTCGACGTGCACCTGGCCGCCCTTCGCCTTGGCGTCGGCGGCTGTCCGCTCGACGTCGTCCGTAGTCAGGTAGACGGTCCACGTGTCCGGCAGGCCTTGCTCGCCATCGTTCGCCATGCAGCCGCCGACGTGCTTGCCGTCCTTGAGGAACGTGAAGTAGCCGCCGAACTCCTCGCGTTGCATCTCCTTCGTCCAGCCGAAGAGCTGGCCGTAGAACTCGGTGGCCTTGTCGATGTCGGAGCTGTAGAGGTCGATCCAGCAGGGGGCTCCGACGACGAGCGTAGGTGTGGGCATGAGGTCCTCCTCTGGGTGGTCTTCGCAACGTACGACCCGCGTGCGTACGCAAACTCATCGGTCTGCCTAGGCTTACCCAGGATGCAGCAAGATCATTGGGACAGGCTCTTCGACGAGCTGTACCTCCGAACGTATGCGCGGATGGACCGTGGCGTGGACGACGAGCACGAGGCGCTCGGGGCGATTGCACTGGCCGGAGTCGAGCACGGCGCCGACGTGCTCGACTGCCCCTGCGGCTACGGACGTCACTCGATCGTCCTCGCCCGCGCCGGATACCGCGTCGTCGGCGTCGACCGCTCGCCGGCCCTGCTCGACGAGGCGCGGAAGCGCGCGGGAGAGGGTGCGTCGCCAGAGTGGGTGCAGGCCGACCATCGCGAGCTGCCGCTCGAGGATGCGAGCTTCGACGTCGCGCTCAATCTCTTCTCGGCCATCGGCTACCGCGGTGAGGAAGGGGATCGCCTGACACTGGGCGAGCTACGGCGTGTCCTGAGGCCGGGCGGCGTGCTCGTCCTCGAGACGATGCACCGCGACCGCCTCATGCACATCTACCAGCGCCGCGGCTGGGATCCGCTCCCCGACGGCGACCTTCTCGTCGAGGAGCGCGAGATCGACTACGTGGCCGGAGAGATCGAGACGACGCACACGCTGATCGAGTCCGGGGGCCGGCGCGAGTCGATCACGTATCGCCTTCGTTGCTACACGGCCACGGAAGTTGTTCGCCTCGTCCGCGACGCGGGCTTTCTCCACGTCGAATGCTTCGGCACCTGGGACCGTCAGCCGCTCTCCCGCGACACGCGGCTCGTCCTCGTGGCGAAAGTTTCATAGACTCGGCGCAAATCGAGGCAAGGAGGGGAGCATGACGGACGACGTCAAGGCGATCGCGCGGCGCGAGGCCGAGATGTTCTCGACAGGCGACTACAGCGCCGCCGACGAGCTCTACAGCGAGGACTACATCGCGTACGACCCCGCGAAGCCCGAGCCGATCCGGGGCATCGAGGGAGCAAAGGAGGAGGCGGCGGGGTATCGCGCTGCATTTCCCGATCTCCAGCTCACGATCGATCACCAGGTAGCCGAAGGCGAGTATGTCGTCACGCGCTGGACGGCGCGCGGGACACACGAGGGCGACCTCGAGGGGATCGCGCCCACGGGGCGCAGCGTCACGACGTCGGGCATCAGCATGACCCGCATCGTCGACGGCAAGATCGTCGAGGACTACACGCAGTGGGACGCGCTCGGCTTGATGCAGCAGCTCGGCGCGGTTCCAGCTCCGGCCTGAGCATCACGGGAGGAAGCGAGCCGAGAGCCGTCCAGTGCGGCTCTCGGCTCTGTAGGCTCCGGGCTTCGTGCGCCCGGCGGACCTCTACGACCTGACGTGGGCATCGGACCCGCGCCTCTCGCCCGATGGGCAAATGGTGGCGTACGTCGTCAACTCGATCGACCGCGAGGAGAACACGTATCGCGGCGCGATCTGGCTGGCCGCGGTCGACGGCTCGTCGCCGCCTCGCAAGCTGACTGCCGGCAAGAAGTCGGACGGCGCTCCTCGCTGGTCGCCGGACGGCGCGCGCCTCGCCTTCACGTCGAACCGGGATGGCGAGAAGAAGCACCTCTATGTGCTTCCGCTGGAGGGCGGGGAGCCGGTATGCCTCACTGAGCTGAAGGAGGACGCCGCCCAGCCCGTGTGGTCGCCGGACGGCACGCGACTCGCGTTCACGTCACGTGTCCCCGACCCGGCGTACGAGGAAGAGGACGACAAGAAGCGCCTGCCGCGCCGCTTCACACGGCATCGCTACAAGCTCGACTCCGTGGGCTGGACGGGAGACCGGCGGACCCACCTCCTCGTCGTGCCCGCTGACGGATCCGGGGAAGCAGTGCAACTGACAGACGGCGACTACGAGCACGACGCGCCGACCTGGTCACCCGACTCGACCCAGATAGCGTTCACCTCCGCGCGCGACGACGACTGGGACGTCCAGCTACGCGAGGCGGTCTGGATCGTCGACGCCGGAGGCGGCGAGCCGCGGCGCGTGACGCCCGACGACGACCTCTACGGCCTTCCCTCCTGGTCTCCCGACGGCTCGGCGATCGCGTGCAACTGGACCCCTGGAGGCTTCGACCGGCCGCGCCACGACCGCGTCGCCGTCGTCGACGTCGCGACCGGTGAGCGGACGGTGCTGACGGAGGATCTCGACCTCCAGTGCGGCGCGTATCCCCCGGTGCGAGAGCCGATCTGGGACGGAGACTCGCTCCTCTTCGCGGTCGAGGAGCACGGGAACACTCACGTCCGTCGCGTGCCCGCAGCCGGCGGTGACGTCGAGCCGGTCGTCTCCGGCGACCTCTGGGTGAACGGCTTCGACGCCGTCGGCGGCGTGGTGGTGCACGCCGTTTCCACCCCGACGATGCCCGGTGAGATCTTCGTTGGCGACGAGAGGCTGACCAAGGTGAGCAAGGCGTTCTCGGATCAGGCGCCGTCGCAACCGTCCGAGCGCTTCGTCGCGACCTCCGCGGACGGTGAGGAGGTCGAGGCGTGGCTCGTGCGTCCTCACGACTTCACGGAGGGCGAGCGCTACCCGCTGTTGCTGAACATCCACGGCGGGCCCTTCACGCAGTACGGGAACAAGTTCTTCGACGAGTTCCAGGCGTATGCCCGCGCGGGCTACGCCGTCGTCTACTCGAACCCGCGCGGGTCGTCCGGCTACTCGGAGGACTGGGGACGCGCGATCCGCGGCCCAGTGGGCGGGGGCGACGGCTGGGGCACGCTCGACTACCAGGACCTCATGGCCGTCACGGACGCGGCGCTTGAGCAGTTCGACTTCATCGACCCTGACCGGCTCGGGGTGATGGGCGGGTCCTACGGCGGATACATGACGTCCTGGATCGTCAGCCACACGAAGCGCTTCAAGGCTGCCTGCTCGGAGCGCGCAGTCAACAACATGCTCTCGGAGTTCGGATCGTCCGACTTCGGGTGGTTCCACCGGGCGTACACGGGGGTCTGGCCCTTCGAGGACGTCGAGCCGTACCTCGCACAGTCGCCGACGACGCATGCGGCCGAGATCACAACACCGCTGCTCATCCTCCACTCGGAGAACGACCTGCGCTGCAACATCGAGCAGGCCGAGCACCTCTTCACGATCTTGCGCCTGCTCGACCGTGAGGTGGAGTTCGTGCGCTTCCCGGCAGAGAGCCACGAGCTCACGCGCTCGGGGTCGCCGTTCCATCGCGTCACGCGCCTCGAGATCGTCGTCGAGTGGTTCGACCGTTACCTGAAGTAGCCGGGCGCCACCGCGGTTTTGGGAATCTGCCGATCGGGCAGGCTCCGCCCATGCCCCTGACCCGACCCATGATCAGCACGTTCGGCCTGCTGTGGCTGGGGGTGGGCGTCGCCGTAGCCGCGGCGTACGACTACTTCGACAACGTCGACACCGGCAAGCAGATCGCATCGGCCGTGCTCGCCGTCGTGCTCTGGCCGCTGCTCTTCCTCGGCATCAACCTGCACGTCAATCCCTAGTAGCGTCCAGGGCTCCCGACGAAAGGAGCCGAGATGCCCAAGCTCGTGGCGCTGACCGTCCGCAAGCTCAGGCCGGGGGCGTACGACGACTGGCGTGAGGCCTGGGGCTCGAGTGACGGACCCGAGGGTGCGAAGGCCTACATCGCGCGCAGCTTGAGCGACCCCAACGAGATCCTCGCCTTCGGGATGATCGAGGGCGAGATGGAGGAGCTCGAGAAGTACCGGCCGACGGCCGAGGAGGAGCAGGCGCGTCTCGCGAAGATGGAGCCGCACATCGACGCGGTCGAATCGGACGGGCTCTACGAGGTCATCGAGGAGGTCAGCTGGTAGCAAGCCTCATGGCTGTCCAGCGGACCGCCTGAGTAGAGTCGATTCTGTGGCCATGGCCGAGCGCGTGATCCCGGAGGGTGCGATCGCCGTGCTCGACCATGGCTTCGTCCGGCTCGACGACGCGATGGCGAGCGACCTCTCGGTCGTCAACTCGGCGCGGGTGAGCTTCGGCCGGCGCAAGGAAGAGATGGACGAGTCCGACGAGGGCCTCATCCGTTTTCTCATGCGCGACCGGCACGGCACGCCCTTCGAGCATAACGCCTTTCGCTTCCACATCCGGGCGCCGATCTTCGTCGTGCGCGAGTGGATGCGCCACCGCGTCGGGTCCTTCAACGAGTTCTCGATGCGCTACGCGAAGGCGACGGACGACTTCTACGTCCCCGAGGCTGAGGACGTCCGCACGCAGGTGGGCAAGCCGGGCGCGTACTCGTTCGAGCCCGTCGCGGCGGAGTTGGCCGAGGAGACCCGCGAGGCGCTGGAGGCGGTCTACGAGCAAGCGTTCGCGACGTACGAGCGGCTTGTCGAACAGGGCGTCGCGAGAGAGCTGGCCCGTTCGGTCATCCCGGTCGGGGCCTACACCGAGTTCTACTGGACCGTGAACGCGCGGGCGCTCATGAACTTCGTCTCGCTGCGCGCACACGAGACGGCCCAGCGCGAGATCCGCCGCTACGCCGAGGCGGTGGAGACGTTCCTCGCCGAGAAGATGCCGGTGACGCACGCCGCTTTCGTCGCCGCCGGCAGAGTGGCGCCCTAGCGCGTTCGGCCGGTTCGGCTGAAGCCGCCGCCTGACGCTGCTCGCGGCAGGATGCAGCGCTCGCAGCGCTTGGCCGTATGCAAATACTGTCCTGCGCGCCGCTCGCTTGCCTCCTTGGCGAGCAGCGCCCCGAACACGCTAGGCGGGGTCGCGCGTTCGTAACCGCCCGGATCAGGTCGTCAGCAGGATCCGCTTCGATGCCGCGGGATTGCCCGGCACGAACGCCGTCACGACCCAGCCGTCGTAGCGGCCTTCGTCCCGCCACTCGCCGAGCGCGTAGCCGACGTTGAGGCGCACGGTCGTCGTGCCGGGGGCGGCCTTGAACGTGCCGCAGGAGACCGTCGGCCGACCTCCCTTGGACAGGAGCAGGTCGTACCAGCCGCCTTCGGGCAATCGTGGCAGTCCGCTTACGCGCATCTCGATCGGCACGTTGCCGTCTGTGTCCGGCTCGCCGACGACGAGCTCTGCGCTCGCGGCCGCTGCAGGAGCGACGCCGTGCATCGCGATCTCCGCGACCGGGTCGATGCCGTTGCCGCGATCGCCGGCCAGGTAGCCGACTGCGAAGGCGGCTGCGGCCGCGGCTACAGCGGTGGCGAATCCGACAGCGAGCCACGGCCTTCGCGCCGCCCGGCGCCCGCGCGTGGGCTCGTCCACGCGCCGCGGCTCGTCGACGCGCGGCGGCTCGGCAAGGCTGGGCGGCAGCTCGGGCGCAGGGCCGGCTGCGCGCAGCAGTTGTTCAACGCGCTCGATGCGGTCGTCTAGTTCGGTCACCCCAGCTCCTCGTCCAACGCCTCTGCGAGACGCGCCAGTCCCGCGCGCGTCCGCGTCTTCACGGTACCGAGCGGGATCCCCAGACGCTCGGCGATCTCACTCTGCGAAAGCTGACCCCAGTATGCGAGCTCGATCGGCTCGCGCTCTCGGTCGGGGAGCTCTTCGAGAGCGCGGTGCACGCGCCAGGCCAGCCACGACTGCTCGGCATGCTCCTCCGGGCCCCCAGCGTCGGACGGCGCGTCGGGCGCCTCGGCGAGCGAGTCCCCGCGACGGCGAGCCCGGTCGGCGATCGCGTTGCGCGCGACCGCATAGAGCCAGGCCGTCGCCCGTCCGCGCTCGGGCCGGTACGTCGACGCGGAGCGCCAGATCGAGACGAAGGTCTCCTGGACCGCATCCTCGGCGCGGCCGTGATCGCCGAGGCGCCGTAGGGCGAGCCCGAGGACCGGGCGCGCGTAGCGCTGGTACAGGATCTCGAAGGCCCGCGGGTCACCCGTGGCCACCTGCGTCAGTAGCTGCTCGTCGTCACCCGGCGTGCGCGCCCGTGGCGTCTCCCCGAGCCTCGCAGGCATGGGCAGAGCGACGGGTTGCGACATCGCCGAGGGCATCTGGCCCTTATTAGGGCGCCGGGCCCGATTCGGTTTCACCGCGATATCCTCCCCCACGACAGTACCGACGAAACGAGAGGAAACGAATGGCGACGCTGGCATACAACGCCGAGGAGATCGGGGCGCGACCGCTCGACCCTCGCCTGCTGGAGCTGGACGGGATCTCCCGCCAGTCGATCGAGGCCCATTACAAGCTCTACCAGGGCTACGTGGGGAAGCGGAACGAGATCCTCGCCAAGCTTGCCGAGGTCGATGCCTCGGCCGCGAATCAGGTCTACTCGGACATTCGCGCGCTCAAGGTCGACCTCTCGTTCGCCGTCGGCGGCGTGAAGAACCACGAGATCTACTTCGCGCACCTGGGCGGCGACGGCGGCGACCCCGACGGTCCGTTCGGCACCCTCGTCCGGCGTGACTTCGGCTCGATCGACACCTGGCGGACCGACCTCAAAGCTTCGGGTATGGCAGGCCGCGGGTGGGCCTGGACGGCTTACGACTGGGACGAGGGCCGTCTCTTCAACTACGTCGGCGACGCCCAGAACACGTTCCCCATCTGGAACGCGTCGCCGCTCGTCGCGCTCGACGTCTACGAGCACGCGTACTTCCTCGACTTCCAAACCGACCGCGGCGCGTACATCGACGCGTTCTTCGACAACCTCGACTGGACCGTCGTCAACGGCTGGATCGAGGCGTACGGCATTCGCCCGTAAGTAGTGAGAGATGACGACGGCGCTCTTCGTCGCCGCTGCGTATCTCGTCGGCTCCGTGCCGTTCGGGTACTGGCTCGTGCGCGCGACGAAGCACGTCGACATCCGCAAGGTCGGCAGCGGGAACATCGGCGCGTCGAATGTCTGGCGGCTCTGTGGGTGGCGGTACGGCCTCGCCGTGATGCTCTTCGACATTGCGAAAGGCCTCGTGCCGGCGCTCGTGGCGACCGAGGTCGTCGGCTCGCTGGCCGGCGTGCTCGCGGGGGCCGCGGCGATGGTGGGGCACGCGCGTCCGCTCTTCCTCAGGTTCGCGAAGGGTGGCAAGGCGGTGGCCACGGCTGGCGGCGTGTTCCTCGGCGTGGCTCCGGTGGTCGGACTCGTCGGCGCCGGCATCTGGATCGTGGTGTTCGCCGCCACGCGCTACGCCTCCGTGGCGTCGATCCTCTCGGCGTCGTCGCTGCCGTTCCTCGCCTGGGGCTTCGGTGAGCCCTGGCCGGTGATCGCGTTCGGCGCTGCGGCCGCTGCGGTCGTGGTCGTCCTCCATCGGCAAAACATCCGGCGGCTCTTTGCCGGCACCGAGAGCCGGGCCAGGCCGTGGCGGGAGCAGTTGCGTGCCGTTACTGCTCGAGCGGCGCCATCGTCAGGCCGGAGTCCTTGAGCCCGCTCCAGTAGAGCTCGGCCTGCTCGCGGTGGCCCGACCACACGATCGCCTGGCCGGTCGAGTGGATCTGGTCCGCGATGCGGAGCCCCTGCTCGTATGACATGCCGGGTAACACGCGCGACAACGCGGCGGCGACGCCCTCGAAGGTGTTGTGGTTGTCGTTCAGGACGATGACGTTCCACGGCGACCCGAATCCGCTGCCGCCTCCCCTCGATGGTCGCTCTCGCGTCTCCGGTGGGGTCACGACTTGGTTCAGAACGACGCTTCGTTGACCGTGCGGCCTGGTCGGATGCGGTACCAGGACGCAGGGAGCGGCCATATCGGCCGAGATGTGGTCGCGACCGAGGACGCCGTAGCGCACCGTCCAGGCCGATACGGGCGACTCAAGGCTTCGTTCCTGAACCGAGTCGTTTAAGACCGTAGCCACTCGGCCAGCTCCGTCTGCGTGCCGACGGCCACGCCGGACTCGAGCTCCGAGCGCAGCTCCCCGACCGTGCCCGCACGCTCGGCGAGCACATCGTGGTCGTGAATCGTCTCGAGGTTGACCTGCCGGGAGAACACGAAGTCGGTGTCGACGAGGGTGGGATAGGCCGCGAGCGTCTCCTGGAGCGCGATGCGGACTGAGTCCTCGACGAAGCGGGGCCGTAGGTGCGCGTGCTCGACGACGAAGAGCTCGTCGGGGCGCTTCAACAGCTCATAGACGGGGGCGCTCATCGACCGCTCGACGACGTCCACGAGATCGACCGCATCGACGGCCGCTTCCGTCCCGACGAGCAGCGTTCCGCGACCGCGCTGGTTGTGGGTCGCCAGCGGCACGAGCTCGAGGATGCGCTCGACCTCGTCGTCGCCGAAGCCGGCGTCGAGCAGGCGCTCTGAGGCGCGGCCGCGGACGAGGCCCTGCGCGCACGGGCACGCGTTGATGCCGGTCGCCTCGACACCGACGACGCGGCGTGACTTGCCGGGCGACGCGGCCGCGATGCCGATCAGGGTCACCATCTCCTGGGTCGCGAGCCGGGTGACCGGAGTCTCGCGGCGGATCGGCCACAGGGCGCGAATCGTCACCTCGGCGCGGAGCGCCTCCTGCCGCTCGACTATGCGGCTTGCGATGTGTTCGGCGAGCGTCTCGACGAGAAGTGCCTCGTCGAAGACCACGGAGTCGATCGCCTCGTCGAACAGCTCCGGGAAGCGAGACATGTGGACGCCCTTCCGGTCGGCAGCGAGGTCGACGGTGCAGTCGATCGTCGCCGCCATGATCGTCTCCGACTCCTTGCCGGCGATTCGCACGGCCTTCGAGACGCCCGTGACCCCTGCCCGGGAGAGGCCGATGCGGACGTCCGGCGTCGACGCCTGGAGATCGTCCGTCAGGCTGAGCTTTGCGGAGTCGCTCACGCGGACACGCTAGCGCGCCGCGGCGGCCTCGGAGCGGCGGTCGCTAACGTCGGCCGCCATGGAGGAGCTGACGATCCACCGGGAGGGCATCACGCTCGCGGCGAGCTATTCGCCGGCCGGCGATACCGCGGTCGTCGCGCTCCACGGCGCCGGCGAAGGGACCCGCGACAGCCCGTCCTACAGGCACCTTCACAAGTTGCTCCCGCCCGCCGGCATTGGGGTGCTCACCTTCGACCGCCGCGGGGAAGGGGAATCGACGGGCGACTCGACGCGTGGCCGCTTCGAGCTCCAGGTCGAGGACGCTCTGGCGGTGATCGAAGCACTCGATGCGAAGCGCGTCGGGCTCTGGGGGATCAGCCAAGGCGGCTGGATCGGTCCGCTTGCCGCAGCGGCATCGGACGACGTGGCGTTCCTCGTGCTAATCGCCTCGACGGGTACGACGCCCGCCGAGCAGATGATGTACGCCGTCGAATGTCAGCTCCGGCTTGCCGGCTTTGGTGAGGACGTCGTCGCACGCGCGCTCGATCTGCGCCGACGATTCGAGGAGTGGGTCCACGCAGGGACTTCAGAGCGGGCCGAGCAGCTCGCTGCCGACCTTCTGTCGGGGCTCGACGAGCCGTGGTGGTCACAGGTTTGGCTGCCGCCGGGCCTCCTGGACGAGGAAGGCAGGCGCCTCTGGATCGAGGAGATGGACTTCGATCCGCGGCCGGTCTTCGCCCGGGTGCGTGTGCCGACGCTGCTCTTCTATGGCGAGGACGACTCCTGGACGCCGGTTGAGCCGAGCGTCGCGGCTTGGCGCGCTGCACGCGGCGACGAGGTCGAGATCGTCGTCATCCCCGAGGCCGAGCACGACCTGACCCTCCAGGACGGAACCTTCGCACGCGAGTACGAGCGAAAGCTCGTCGACTGGCTCAGCGGAGTAGCCGCGACAGACGGCGGTCCTTGAGCACCCGCCCGCCGGTCTGGCAGGACGGGCAGTAGAAGACCGTGTGCTCCTCGTAGTCGACCCGTGCGATCGGCGTTCCGCACTGCGGGCAGGGCGCACCGAGCCGGTTGTGCACGCGGTACACCGCCTTGTCGTCCTTCCCCTGCTGGCGCAGCTCGAGCGCGCGCTCGAGATCCTCGCGGATGGCCACGTCGAGCCGCTCGATCTCCTCCTCGCTCATCTCGGTGGACGCCTTGAACGGCGACAGCCGCGCGCGGAGCAGGATCTCGTTCGCGTGGGCGCGTCCAATGCCGGCAATGGCGCGCTGGTCGCGGAGGAGCGGGTGCAGCTGCCGGCGCTCCCGTCCCAGGATCTTGGCGAGCGCTGAGGCGTCGAGATCGAGTGCATCCGGGCCGAGGTGGGCGAGCTCGGCGTCGAGCGCCTCCGGCGTGAGCAGCCAGACACCGGCACGCTTCTTCTTGCCTCCTTCGGTGAGCACGAGTTCGCCGCCGTCGTCGAAGCGCAGGCGGAACATCGGCGTCTTCGGGCCCTTCGCGCCGGGCGCGAGATAGCGGATGCGCCCGGCGCTCATGAGGTGGACGCGAAGCACGAGATCGCCGGTGTCGGTGGGAAAGAGGAGGTTCTTGCCGCGGCGTTCGGCGCCCTGCAGCCGGCGTCCGTCGAGTGCCGTGAGCGGCGGGTCGAACGTCTTCAGCGTCGCGATGTGGGCCGGACCCGCCTGCAGGACCGGCGCCGAGGAGACGAGCGGGTCGAGCTCCCGCACCCACGCCTCGACCTCCGGTAGCTCAGGCATCGAGCGGTGAAGCCGCGACGGCGGGAGCATGCTCGCGGATCGCGTCGTCCATGCGTCCTATCGAGCGTACCGCTGAGAAGAGCACCGGCAGGCAGGCGAGGGCCGACCCGAAGGCGCCGACCCAGATCGTTTCGTGCAGCCCGATCGATCCGGCCAGGGCCCCGCCGAGCAGCGTTCCCAGCGGGATGACTCCCCACACGATGAAGCGCCGTGACGCATTCAGCCGGCCGAGCATCCGCTCAGGAGTGACGGCCTGCTGGAAGCTGATTACCGTGACGTTGAAGACGACGGCGGCGAAGCCCATCATCACGAGCCCGGCCACGAGCAGGGGATACGGGAACGACGCGGGGGCCAGCGCTACGAGCACGATCCCGGGGGTGAAGAGGAACGTCGAGCCGACGACGGTGTGTCCGACTCCGAGCGCCTCCTGCACCCGAGTTGCGGCGAGCGCGCCAAGGAGCCAGCCGACGTTGCCGATCGCGAAGACGAGCCCGATCGCCTGTGCGGACATGCCGAGGTCGCGCACGGCGTAGACGACGAAGGTCGCGAACGCCACCGACCCGAAGAAGTTCGACAGCGCCACCGTAGCCGCGATGGGCCTCCAGAAGCGATGCCCGAGCATGAAGCGAAGGCCTTCCATCAGCTCGCGCCGCATGCTGCTCTGCTCTGCGATCTCCGGCTCCGGTTCTCGTCGGCGAATGCCGACGATAAACGCGGCCGACGCGACGAAGCTGATCGCATCGAACAGGATCGCTACCGGTGCCGTCAGCGCGCCCACCAGCACTCCGGCGACCCCCGGGCCCGCGAGCTGGGCGGCGGACCGACTCACCTCCAGCTTCGAGTTGCTGTCCACGAGCTGCTCCCGCGAGACGAGCGCCGGCAGGTACGACTGGTACGCGACGTCGAAGAAGACCGTGAAGGTGCCAACGACGAAGCCGACGACGTACAGCTGCCAGATCGTCAGCGCGTCGAAGGCGTAGGCGAGGGGAATCGAGGCGAGCGCGATCCCGCGCCCGAAGTCGGCGAGGACGAGGATCGGCCGCCGGCGCAGCCGGTCCACCCAGACACCCGCCGGCAGCGCGAACAGCAGGAAGGGTAGGAACTCGACGGTGCCCAGCAGCGCCACCTCGAAGGCGCTGGCATCGAGCACGAGAACGGCCGCGAGCGGGATGGCCAGCTGGGAGATCTGTGTCCCGAACTGACTGATCGTCTGCGCAGACCAGAGCTTGAGGAAGTCAGGATGCCGCCAGAGCCCGCCACGCGGCCAAAGAACTAGCCTTCTCGCCATGGACGCGATCAGCGTATCCGTCCGCCGCGGGACGACCGTCGAGGCGCGACACCACGTGCACGCGGTCGCCGTTCGGGACGGCGAGGTGATCGCGGCCGCGGGAGACCCCGGCCTCGTGTGCCTCTTTCGCTCGAGTGCGAAGCCGATCCAGGCCCTGCTGCTCGCGCGGGCAAGACCCGATCTCGAGGACGCCGAGATCGCGATCGCGTGCGCGTCCCACAGAGCCGAGCCGGCGCAGATCGTGGCCGTTCGCAGCCTGCTGGCCAAGGCGCCGGCGGCCGAGGACGATCTCGAGTGCGGCGAGCAGGAGGGCCGCCCACCCGGCGCGATTCATCACAACTGCTCGGGCAAGCACGCCGGCTTTCTCACGGTCTGTCGCGCGCGCAGCTGGGCGACCGAGGGCTACCGGCTCGCCGACCACCCGCTGCAGCGAGCTCTGCGGGAAGAGATCGCCCGCGCAGCGGAGCTGCCAGCCGCGGAACTCGCGACGGCCACCGACGGTTGCGGCGTCGTCACGTTCGGGATGTCGCTCGAGCAGATGGCGGCGTCGTTCTCCCGGCTTGCGGACCGGGACGACGCCGACCGCGTCCTCGCCGCGATGCGCGCTCACCCGGAGCTCGTCGGCGGAGAAGGCTCGCTCGACACGGACCTCATGCGCCAGCAGCCCGGCTGGGTGGCGAAGGGCGGAGCGGAGGGACTGCTCTGCGCCCTCGCGCCGGACGGCACCGGCTACGCGGTCAAGTGCGAGGACGGTAATCCACGTCCGTTACGTCCGGCCCTCGCGCGATTCCTCGACGCGGATCTGGGTACCGTGCCCGTGGTGAGCGCGCGCGGAGAGCCTGTCGGTGCAGTCGAGCTCGACCCCACCGATGTTGCGGCGTACGAGAAGAAGCTCGCCAAGGCCTGGGTCAAGAAGCCGCCGAAGCTCGACAAGCCGATCGAGATCAGAGAGTACGACCCGGAGTGGCCGAGGCTCTACGAACGCGAGGAGGCTCGCATCCGCGCGATCCTCGGCGACCGAGTCGTCCGGATCGAGCACGCGGGCTCGACGTCCGTACCGACCCTCCCGGCGAAGCCGATCATCGACATCGTGCTCGAGGTGCCCGACTCGGCCGACGAGGCCGCGTACGTCCCCGACCTCGAGGCGGCGGGTTACCCGCTGACGATCCGCGAGCCCGAGTGGTTCGAGCACCGGGTGTTCAAAGGTCCCGATACGAACGTCAACCTCCACGTGTTCACGGCCGGCTGCGAGGAGACGGACCGCATGCTCCGCTTCCGCGACCGGCTGCGCGAGAACGCTGCTGAGCGCGACCGCTACGCCGCGGCCAAGCGCGAGCTCGCTGGCAAGGACTGGACCTACGTGCAGCAGTACGCGGACGCGAAGACCGCCGTCGTCCACGAGATCATGGCTCGGGCGCAGGGAGCAACGCGGTGAAGGTCCACATCATCAGCGACATGGAGGGCGTCGCCGGCATCGTGAAGTGGGAGCAGACGACGGGCGGTGACCCGATGTACGAGGAGGGCCGCCGGCTGTACACCGAGGGGATCAACGCCGCCGTGCGGGGTGCGAAGGCCGCGGGCGCAACGGAGATCGTCGTCATGGACTGCCACGGCGCCGGCAAGGGCTGGTCGTTCAACTCCCTCATCCCCGACCTGCTCGATCCCGCCTGCGAGTTCGTCGTGCAGCAGGAGTGGACCGAGTACACGGCGTTCCTCGAGGAAGGCTGTGACGCGGCGCTCTTCGTCGGCATGCATGCTCGCGCCGGCACGCGCGACGGCGTCATGAATCACACCGTCTCCGGTCAGTCCTGGCAAAGCCTCTCGTTCAACGGCACGCTCGTCGGCGAGACCGGCATCAACGCGGCGTTCTGCGGCACCTGGGGCTGCCCCGTTCTGCTCGTGACCGGCGACGAGGCGGTTTGCCGCGAGGGCCGCGAGCTGCTGGGCGAAGGCTTGACCACCGTCGCCGTGAAGACCGGGCTCGGCGCGTTCAGCGCGCGCCAGCTGCCGGCGCAGCGTGCGCGCGAGCTGATCGAGGAGGGCGCGAAGAAGGCACTCGCCGACCTGAAGGCCGTGGCGCCTTACGACCCCGGCAGTCCCTGCACGATCGAGGTCGAGTTCATGCGGACGAGTGCCCTCGACGAATACGCACGCAAGCCCGGCGTCGTGCTCACCGGCGAGCGGACGATCACGTCTACAGCTGATCGATGGTGGGAGGCTTGGCGGCAGTTCTTTCTGGTCTAGCCCTCGCGTCCCTGGGCGGCCGGGGCTTTCGGCCGGCGGAGCCGTCCTTCGCCCGGCCTGATGCCGTTGGCGGCAGGATCCTGCGCTCGCGGCGCTCGTCCGTATCGGAATACTGTCCTGCGCGCCGCTCGCTTGCCTCCTTGGCCAGGGGCGCCCCAGGGACGCGATGAAACTCGTCTTCGCGGCCACCGCCGCGTCTCTCGTGCTCGGCGGCGCTGCGTGGGAGCCGCGCGCGTCGCTGCCGTTGCCGAGGACGGAGGTCGCGGCCGCGCCGTTCCGCGGCGACATCGCCGTCGTCGGCGGCTACCTGCCCGACGGACGCTCGTCCGACGACGTCGATCTCTACCATCCGGCGTCCGACAACTGGAGCTGTGTGCCGGATCTGCCGGTGGAGGTCAACCACGCGTCGGCCGCGTCGGCAGGCGGGAAGCTGTACGTCGTCGGCGGCTACGGCGGGCCCGGCGTGAGGCTCCGCAACGCGTACGTCTTCGACGGCGACGGCTGGCGGGGGCTGAGGCCGTTGCCGGCCGCCCGGGCAGCTGCGGGCGCGGCCGTGGTCGGCGGCAAGCTCTACGTCGTCGGGGGCGTCGGCCCGAACGGCCTCGCCCGGCGCGCGTACGCGCTCGATCTGAAGACCGGTCGCTGGGCGTCTGTTGCCGGCCCGACTCCACGGGAGCATCTCGCCGCGACAGCGGCTGGAGGCAAGGTGTACGCGGTCGCCGGCCGCCTGGCCGGCGTCGACACGAACCTCCGCGCGTTCGAGGCCTACTCGCCGAAGACGCGCCGTTGGACGAAGCTCGCGCCCGTGCCGGACGCGCGGGGCGGCACCGGTGCTGCGTTCGCCAAGGGTCTCGTCGTCTCCGTGGGGGGAGAGGAACCCGAGGGCACGATCGGCTCCGTCTACGGCTACGACCTCGCGAAGAAGCGCTGGCGCCGTCTCGCGAACCTCCCGACGCCGCGACACGGGATCGGCGTGGCGACGATCGCCGGCCGGGTCTACGTCATCGGCGGCGGCACCGAGCCCGGCCTCACAGTCAGCGGTGCGAACGAGGCATTGACGCTGCCCTAGGCGACGGGGGCAGCGGCTTCCGTCGTGTCCGTCGGGACGTCGACAGCGGGCGAATCGGGCTTGCGGAGGTCGAGCGCCCAGAGCTTGAGCTTGGCCATGCGCCCTCGCACCTCGAGCTCGTCGTAGTACACGAGGTCGGTCGGCCGCTCGGACATCATCTCGATCGTCGACTCCGCGATCAGCACCGAGAACGGCGTGCCCTTCGTCATGCCCTCGATGCGGGAGGCCGTGTTCACGATGTCGCCGACGGCCGTGTAGTCCATACGGCGCTCGTGGCCGACGTTGCCGGTCATCACCGGGCCGGAGTTGAGGCCGATGCCCATGAGGTAGCCCTCGCCGTAGCCCTGCTGGCGCATCCACCCGTTGAACTTCGGCAGGCGCTCGAGCAGCATCTCCCGCGACGCGGCCAGGGCACGATCGGCGTGATCGTCCTGCTCCAGCGGCGCGCCGAAGATCGCGTAGATGCCGTCGCCCATGTAACAGACGAGGGTGCCGCCGTGGGCGAGGATCGCCTCGCTCATCTCGTGGAGGTAGTAGTTGAGGACGGTGATGACGTTCTCAGCGGGCATCGTCTCCGCGCTCGACGTGAAGCCGCGGAGGTCGGAGAACATCACGGTCGTCACGAGCTCCTTGCCCTGGAGGCGGAGATCGGCGTCGGCGTGGGCCAGCACCTCGTCGACGACCTGCTCGGGGACGAACCGCGAGAAGACGTCCCGCACTCGTTCTCGCTCGAACGCGGCGAGCGTGTAGTGGGCTCCCACCGAGCCAACCGTCGCCATCGCGAGCGCCGCCATCGGGTAGACGTACGACGAGACCTTGCCTCCTTGCTCGAAGGCCAGCTGTGTACCGAGAGAGAAGAGCGCGAACACGAGGATGCCGACCCCAACGGAGACGAGGGGCCCGGCGCGGAGGCTGACGAGCGGCACGACAATGCCCAGCGCGACGATGAGGATGATGTTCCAGAAGGTCGGCAGGCTGCGGAGGGGAAAGCTTCGCAGTGCGGTCGCCACGGCGTTCGCCTGGATCTCCGGTCCCGACATGACCGCTCCCGTCGGTGTGGCATGGATGTCCTGCAGCGAGGGCGCGGTCGCGCCGACGACGACGACCTTGTCCTTGAAGACGCTCGGCGGCACGTCGCCGTTCAGCACGCGGGAGTACGAGTACGACGTCACGGTTCCCGGCGCGCCGGCGTAGTCGATCCACTGGAGATCGGCGCCCATGTCCTTCTCCGTGATCAGCGCGTCCCGCGCGACCTCGGCGGCGGCGATGGCAAATCCCTTCAGCCCCTCGACGCTGAAGGGGAAGCGGCGGATGATCCCGTCCTTGTCGGTGGGGAGATTGGCGTTGCCCGCGCGCGCGCCGAATTCCTTGAGCGCAGCCGGATCGAAGATGAGGTTCGGCTCGCCCGTCTCCGTTACCTCGGTCGTCGCGAGGACGGTCTTGCCCTTGCTTCGCAGCAGCGCGAAGCCGAGCGCATTGTCCTCCCGCGCTGTGCCGAGCTCGCTGAACTGGATGTCGAAGGTGACGGCGCTCGGATCGCCCTTGCGGATCTGGTCGAGCAGCCTCGCGTGCAACGTCCGCGGATAGGGCCAGCGGACCTTCGGCAACTCGCTGAACGTGACGTCGTCGACCTTGACGATGACGACGTTCCCGGGTGGCTGCTGGTCGCCACGGATCGAGAAGCGAAGGTCGATCGTCTGGCGCTCGAGGTTGTCGAGGAAGCGGAAGTGCAGGACGTAGGCCGCCGTCGCGGTGACGATCGACCCGATCGCGACGAGCACGAAGAACTTCGTCCGCATGCTCATGTGCCGGGGGTTCATTGCCTAGAAGGATAGGCCCGCGCTCACGCGAGCGCGGCCACACGCGTGCCGACTGCAGGCGCGAACTTGAAGCCGTGACCGGAGCATGCGGAGCAGGCGATGATCGGCCCATGGCGCTCGATCACGAACTGGTCCTCGTCGATGTTCGTGTACAGGCATGTCTCCGCCCGGATCGGCGTCGGGAGGGCGGCCGGGAACCGGCGGGCCACCCATGCGGCTTCGCCCTCGACGACCTCCGGATCAGGCTGCCCCGATACGCCCGGCTCGACCTTCCTGCCCGTGTGGTGCAGTCCGACCTTCAGCACGCCCTCGCCGTCTGCGAGCGAGTACGCATGGCGGCCGGTGTGCTCGTTCCAGTCGATGACGGACGGCAGCGTCTCGACGCCGGGCAGGCGGTAATAGGAGACCGTCTCTCGTGAGACCTCCGTCTCGAGCTCGGTGCCCGCGTCTGCCAGCAAGGGCGTCGTCCAGGCTCCGGCGGCGACGACGGCAAGCTGGGCCTCGATCGCCCCCTGCGATGTCCGGAGCGCGACGCCGTCGTCACCCGCGGCGAGCTCGACGACCCGGACGTTCGTCTCCACGGGAACCCCGCGCGAGAACGCCGCCAGGGCGCGGTCGGCCCGGACGATGCCGCCGTGCAGCTCGAGGACCCCTTCGACGTCCTCTTCGAACACGATGTCGTAGCGTCGGGCCACCTCTGCGGCGTCGAGCCGCTCGTACTCGGCCGAGCACGCGTCGAGCGCCGCCCGCAGCGGCGCGGTGTCCCGTCGGGCATCGAGCAGCCCGGTGAGAGACAACAGCTGGGTGCCCGACTCGTCCTCCAGCTCCCGCCAGAGCGGTAGCGCTTCCTGGGCGAGCGTCACCCACTCGGGCTCGTCGTACGCGAAGCGGAAGATGCGCGACTCGCCATGGCTCGATCCGCGTGGGTGGCCGACCTCGTACTGCTCGAGCACGACGACGTCGCGGCCTGCTCGCCGGAGCGCCCAGGCGGACGCGAGCCCCATGACTCCCGCCCCGACGACGACGACGTCAGTGGTGCGCGTGGACAACGGCGTGACCTCGGCCGCGCGCGATCAGCCAGCGGTTGACGGGATAGGCGGCGACGAAGGCGATGGCGAGCGCAAGCGCCAACGTGCCCCAGAAGAGCGCCGTGTCGAGCCCAGCCTCCATAGCTCCGGGAATGACGAGGATCACGGCATTGTCGACGATCTCCATCACGGTGATGGAGATCGTGTCTGCGGCAAGCGCGACCCCGGCGGCGGCGCTCAGTGCCATCCCGCCCCTGACGAGCGGCACGAACGTGAACGAGTAGCCGAAGAGAAATGCGAGCGCGATGGCGAGCGCGATCGTCGGCAGGTTGGTCCATCCGAGCGCCGTTCCGATGGCGAGGCCGAGCACCTCGCCGATCGCGCAGCCCGTCAGGCAATGCCACGTCGCGCTCAGCGCCATCCGGTTAAGGCTGCTCGTTTCGTGGTCCATGGCGGGAGACACTAGGCTCTAGGAGGTGCTCACGTCGATCGCAATCTCGCGCGAGGAGCACACCGCGCGCAGCGACCGCCTGTGCGAGCACCTCGCCGCCTCGTCGCTCTCGGGCGCCGTGCTCTTCGACCCGTACTACGTCCTCTATTACACCGGCTTCGCGTTCATCCCCACCGAGCGGCCGATCGCGTTCGCCGTCTCGGCGGAGGGCGAACGGGCGATGCTCGTCCCACGGCTCGAGGTGGAGCACGCCGGAGGCGCCACCGGCATCGAGCGCATCGGGCACTACGACGAGTACCCGGGCGACCCCCGCGCGGAGACGGCTCTCGGCGATCTGCTGGCCGCGATGGGCATCGCCGGCCAGATCGGCGCCGACCAGGACGGCTATCCCTGGATCCTCGGCTACCAGGGCCCGACGCTGTCCGAGCTGACGGGCGGGGAGGTCGTGCGCGTCGTCGCGTTCATCGAGGCGCAGATGGCGGTGAAGTCCGAAGCCGAGCTCGCCTTGATCCGCGAAAGCGCGAAGTGGGGCAACCTCGCGCACCGGCTGCTGCAGCAGTACACGCGTCCGGGGCTGACCGAGACCGAGGTGACGCAGCGGGCGTCGAACGAGGCGACGCTCGCGATGCTTCAGGCGCTCGGTCCGATCTACAAGGGCCAGAACCTCCACTCCCGCGGCGCCAGCGCGGGCTACCGTGGCCAGATCGGACGCGGATCGGCGATCCCGCACGCGCTCGCGAACAACGTCGTCTTCCGGTCCGGGGACGTGCTCGTCACTGGGGCGTCCGCTCCGGTCTGGGGCTATCTCTCGGAGCTCGAGCGAACGATGGTGATCGGCGAGCCGACGGACGAGCAGCGACGCCTCTTCGACCACATGGTCGCCCTGCAAGACATCGCCTTCGACGCGATCAGGCCCGGCGCGCGCTGCTCAGACGTAGACCGCGCCGTTCGCGCGTACTTCGACGAGCACGACCTCATGCCGTACTGGCGCCACCACACGGGGCATGCCATCGGGCTCCGCTACCACGAGGGCCCGTTCCTCGACACCGGTGACAACACCGAGATCGTCCCGGGGATGGTGTTCACGGTTGAGCCGGGGCTCTACTCACCCGAGCTCGGCGGCTTCCGCCACTCGGACACGGCCGTCGTCACGGAAGACGGCGTCGAGCTCGTGACGTACTACCCGCGCGACCTCGAGAGCCTCACGCTGCCGGCCTAGCGAAGGACTCTACAGGCCGGGCGGGAACGGGAACGAGACGGGGATCGGTTTCGGGATCGACGCGAGCGTCCCGAAGGCGACGACGATTTCTTGGTGCTCCTTGAGCGCGATCTGGCGCGGGTTGCCGAGCAAGCGCTTCCCGTTCACGAACACCCACACGCGCTCCTTCCCCTTCGTGCAGTAGCCGCCGAGGCACGTCGCCGAGAAGCGCAGGCCCCAGACGTCGAACCACTGGCCGAGGGTGAACCTGCGAACGGTCGGCGACTCGACGTGCATGATCCCGGAGAAGTCGTGGGTGTGAAGCGGCGAGATGAACCGCTCGTGGTAGTCGATGCCGATGCCGGCGGGAACGGGGTAGCCACGGCCGCGGACGACGACGTCGAGGTGCTGGTGGATGTGGAGCCGCTGTCCCTCGGCTCTGAGGGCCGGGAGCCCGATCGCCTCCAGCCGTGCGTGGAGAAGCGCGCGGTTGTTCGCCGGCCAGGGCGCCTTCGACGTCATGAGCCCCGGGAGCCGGGACTCGCGGCCAGATGCCGACACCGCGATTGCGGCAGCGGCGACGAGCACGAGCGCGAGTGACGTGACGCGGATCACGATCGTATGGTGCCGACGGGTGTCGCCGTCGTGCCGGACAACCATCCGTCGGACGACGTGACGCTAGGGCTCGGACGCGGGGCGCAGGAGCTCGAGTCGGTCGATGCGCCGGAGATCCGGAAACAGCCGTCCCCAGACGAGGGCGATGACGATCGTCGCCGCTCCGCCGAGCACGACGGCAGGCACGGCGCCGATCAAAGCCGCCGCGATGCCCGACTCGAATGCGCCCAACTCGTTCGAGCCGCTGATGAACACCATCTCGACGGCGTTGACCCGACCGCGGAGCTCGTCCGGAGTGGCAAGCGCGACCGTCATCGAGCGGATGTTCATGCTGAACATGTCGGCGAAGCCTGCTACGGCGAGGGCAGCCACGGACAGCGGAAACGACTTCGACAGGCCGAACACGACGTTCGCCGCCCCGAAGATCGCTACGACGACGATCAGCGTCCTGCCGGCGTTGCCTCGGATCGGCCGCTGTGCGAGGAGGATGCCCGCGGCGAGCGCACCGACCGCCGGGGCGCTGCGGAGGATGCCGAGGCCTACCGGCCCGACGTCGAGGATGCTCTTCGCGAAGAGCGGCAGCAGCGCCATCGCGCCGCCGAAGAGCACGGCGAAGAGATCGAGCGTGATCGCGCCGAAGAGGACGGGGGTGCGCCGGACGAATCGCGCGCCCGCGAACAGCGCCTCGCGGCTCGTGGCCGGCTCGAGCAGGCGCTCCTCCGTGCGTTCGTTCACCCCCAGCACACAGAAGAACGCGACCAGGAGCAGCGTCGCCGCGACGATGTAGACGAGCTCCGCCCTCGCGGCAAAGATCAGACCGCCGATCGCCGGCCCGATGATCGTCGCGCCCTGGAAGGCGATTCCTCGCAGCGCCATGGCGCTCGCGAGCATGTCCGCGGATACGAGCGTCGGGGGCATGGAGCGCGACGCCGGCCAGCCGAGCGCGGCGGCCGAGCCGGCGGCGAGCGCGAGCAGGAGGAACGGCCACAGCGAGTTCGCCCCGCCGAGCGTGACGAGTATGAGCCCTCCGGCGATCAACGCGTCGAGGACGATCGACGCGGCGAACACGAGCCTTCGTGGCAGCCGGTCGGCGATGTGGCCGGCAGGCAACGCCAGCAGCGGCAGCGGCAGGAACTCCGCAAGGCCGATGAGGCCGAGGTCGAGCGGGTTCTCGCGGATGGCATAGACCTGCCAACCGATCGCGACCGCCATCATCTGCGCCGCGAAGCCGGTGGCGACGAGCGCCAGCCAGAACAGCGAGAAGTCCCGCTGCTGGAGCGCTTCGGGAAGCCGGCGTCTCACGCCGCCAGCCTAGAGGGCGTGCGGAGGGGTGGCATGATCATCGCGTGATTGCTACCGCCAACGGCATCGACTGTCGCATCCTCGTCCTCTCCGCATCGTTTCGCGGCGATTCGCTGAACGCGCGGCTGGCCGAGCTCGTGGTCCGGTGCATCGAAGAGCGTGGCCACACGGGCGAGCTCGCGTCGATGCGCGAGTTCGACATGGGCTCGTACGACGCAGACGTCGAACACTCGAGCGGCTTTCCACCCGGCGCTGAGGATCTGCGCCGGCGTCTGGAGGAGACCGACGCGTTTGTCATCGCATCGCCGGAGTACAACGCGTCGATTCCGGGGGCGCTGAAGAACGCGATCGGCTGGGTCTCGCGGTTCCACCCGCAGCCCTTCCACGAGCGGCACGGGCTGCTCCTGTCTGCCTCGCCGTCGATGGTCGGCGGCAACCGCGGCCTCTGGGCCCTGCGCGTGCCGCTCGAGCACCTCGGCGCACGTGTCTATCCCGACATGTTCTCGCTCGCCCAGGCCCACGAAGCATTCGACGAAGACGGACGGCTTGCGAACGAGCGGCTCCAGGACCGCCTCGAGACGACGATCGCCGGCTTCATGGACCTTGCGGAGGCCGCGAAGCGCTATCCGCGCCTGAAGACCGCGTGGATCGAGTTCCTCGGAGAGTGTCCCGATCCGGTGATCGACCGGGTCGAGTGACGGCTGCCCACGAAGCTACGAGGCGGCGAGGTGACGCTCGAGCCACTCGGCGGAGAGCTTGAGCGCCTTGATCTCGTTCTGGCGCTTCGTGAAGCCGTGGCCCTCGTCCTCGAACACGACGTACTCCACCTCACGCTCGAGCGACCGTAGCTTCTCGACGAGCTGGTCGGACTCCGGCTTCACGACGCGGGGGTCCTTCGCGCCCTGGATCACGAGCAGCGGCGTTTTCGCGTTCTCGATGTACGTCAGCGGAGAGCGCTCGCGGAGCATCTCGGCGTCCTCGTCGGGATCGCCCATGAACCGCTTCATCATCCGCCGCCACGTGGGAGGCACGGCCTTCGCGGCCGTGATGAGGTTCGAAGGCCCGAAGATGTCGACCGCGGCCGCCCAGTAGTCGGGAAGCCGCGTCACGCACGTGAGCACTGCGAAGCCGCCGTACGAGCCGCCGAAGACGCCGATCCGCTGCGGGTCGACCCAGTCCTGATCGTGGAGCCACTTGACCGCGTGCTCCCAGTCCTGCATGTCGCCGCCGCCCCAGTCTCGCTGGACGAGCCGCTGGTACGTCTTGCCGTAACCCGTCGAGCCGCGGATGTTCGTGGCCAGGACCGCGATGCCGCGGCTGAGCAGGTACTGGTAGACGGGGTGGTAGACGGGGTGCTCCTGCGC
>JBKPGF010000028.1:0-30722 GCA_046729255.1 Actinomycetota bacterium | reverse complement strand
GCCCAGCGCCTCGCCGGCCTCGGCCATCCGCCCCAGCGGCACACGCGCGCCGTACGCGTCGAGAAACTCCTGCGGCTGGTCGTTCACGACGCCGCCGAGCGTCAGCGTGTTCACACGCACGCCCGCCTTCGCCCAGTACGTCGCGAGATAGCGCGTGTGGGTGAGGAGCGCCGACTTCGACACCGAGTACGCGACTGGCTTGAAGAAGGTCTCACCGGCCTGGCGACGGAACTCGTAGAGATCCTGCGGCGGCGACAAGAGCCCGTAGACGGAGGAGACGTTGACGATCGAGCCGCGGCCCGCCTGGGCCATGGCGGCGCCGACGACCTGGCAGCAGAGCACGACACCCTTGACGTTGACGTCCATGACCTCGTCGAACGACGCCTCCGGGTACGTCTCGAAGGGACCGACCTCCTCGGGCGGCGCGTCGGGCGGCGAGTCGAGGGCAGCGTTGTTCACGAGCAGATGGGGAGCGCCCCACTCGGCGACGACCTCGGTGGTCGCCGCTTCGACCGACCCGCGGTCGGTCACGTCGACGCGGTGATGCCGGACCTCGCCGGCGCCGCCTGTCTCAGCCGCAACGTCGAACACTGCCACCTTCATCCCGCGCGCAGCGAGACCGTCGGTGTAGACCCGGCCCATCTGACCCAGGCCGCCGGTGACGACGGCGACGCGGCCGGAGAGATCGAAGAGCTCGTCGGTCACGCCGTCACCTCGACGTGCGCATGCCACACCGCGTCGCAGAACTCGCGCACACAGCCCTCCCCGCCGGCGCGCGTCAGCACCCAGGAGGCCAGCTCGACCGCCTCGGGCCAGGCATCCGCCGGCACGACGGGCAGGCCGACCGCCTCGAGGCACTCGACGTCGTTGATGTCGTTGCCCACGTAGGCGGTCTCTTCGAGAGCGACACCGCGCGCGGCCGCCTGCTCGCGAAGGAGCGTGAGCTTGTCTTCGACACCCTGGACGCATTCGACACCGAGCTTGCGCGCCCGCGCGCCCACGACCGGAGCCGTCTCCAGCGAGACGACGAGCGCGTTGACGCCCACGTCACGCAGGCGGCGCAACCCGAGCCCGTCTGCGCGGGAGCAGCGGACGGTCTCGCGGCCCTCGCCGTCGACCCAGACGTGGTTGTCCGTGAAGACGCCGTCGAAGTCGAACACCGCGAAGCGAACCGACGCGAGCATCTCCCGCGACGGCGCGGCGTCAGCCGGTGGCACGCACCACCGGCTCGTCGAGTGGCACGAGCGCCTCGTGCGTCACCGGCTCGTCCTCGAGCAGCGAACGCTCGAGCGTCCGTCCCAGGAGCGAGTCGAGCTCGTAGGGAGGCAGCCCGCCGTCGGCAGGCGACCGCGCCACGACGTCACCCGCGGTGAGCACGTGTCCAGCATCGAGGTCGCGTGCCGCGACGAGCATCTTCCCCATCTTCTTGAGCGCGGCCTCCTCGGACGCGTGCGGCCGCTTCGCCCCGTCGCCGAGCGCTGCCGGCACGCGGCGCAGGTCGCGGACGAGCTTCCGCATGCCCTCCGGCATGAGCGAGAACGCGTGGTCCGTGCCTTTCAGGGTGTGGGAGAGCGTGAAGTGCTTCTCCATGATCCGCGCGCCGAGCATGTATGCGACGAGCGACATCGCGATCCCGTCCTGGTGATCGGAGAGGCCGATCACGAGCTCGGGGTAGCGCTCGCGAAGCGTGGTGATCACCCGCAGCTCGAGCTCTTCGGCGGCTGCCGGGTACACAGCCGTGCACTGGAGCAGGCACAGCTGGCTGTTGACTGCCGTGATCGTCTCGACCGCTCGGTCGATGTCCTCGAGCGTCGCGCCTCCGGTCGACACGATCATCGGCTTGCCGATCGACGCGACGTACCGGAGGAGCGGCGTGTTGCTGAGGTCTCCCGACGCTGTCTTGTAGGCAGGCATGTCGAGATCGGCGAGAAGGTCGGCGCTCACCTCGTCGAACGCGGTCGCGAACAGCGTCACGCCGGCGTCCCGAGCCACTCCCTGGAGCTCGACGTACGCGTCGCGGTCGAGCTCGAGCGCGTCGCGGTGCTCGCCGTACGTCGAGCCGAAGGAGTTCTCGTGCTCGTACGGTGCGTCGTAGGCCGCCCTCGTGTAAAGCGCGCGGTTGTCGCGCTTCTGGAGCTTTACGGCGTCCACGCCGCACTCCTTGGCAGTGACGATCAGCTCGCGCGCCCGCTCCACCGAGCCCTGGTGGTTGTGGCCGATCTCGGCGATGACGTAGCAGTCGCCGTCGTCGGTGATGCGGGTGCCGTCGATGACGAGTTCGCGCATGTCGTTCGCGGCCTCGCGCCGCGCCGCCGATGGTACCCCGCCCACCTGCCGCTGGCGGTTCTACGGCGGCGTCGGCTACGCCGGCGAGAGTGCGGCCTCGTAGGCGGCGAGCGTCGCCGCCGTCGCCTTCGCCCAGGAGAACTCCTCCCCCGCGCGCTCGCGCGCGGCAGCGCCGAGCCGGGCCCGGAGCGCTGCGTCGGCGAGCAGCCGCTCGACTGCCGCTCGCAGTGCGCCGGAATCTCCAGGCGGGACCAGCAGCCCCGTCCGTTCGTGCTCGATGGCATCCAGCAGCCCCCCGACGGCCGTACCGACGACAGGACGGCCGTGCGCCATCGCCTCCCGCGCCACGACGCCGTACCCCTCGCGCAGGGACGGACAGACGACCACGGCGGCCCGGTCGTAGTGGGAGCCGAGCTCGGCCGGCGGCACGAACCCGATCGCGTCCGGAACCAGGTGACGCAGCGGCCCGTCGCCGACCACGACCCGGGAGATTCCCTCGGTCGCTTCTGCGAGCTCCGCGATGCCCTTCTCGTGGGCCAGGCGGCCGACGTAGAGGACGTGCGGCGGATCGGCCGGCGCAGCCACGTTCGCGGCCAGGTCGACGCCGCTCCCGATGATGCGGACGTTCTCCGCCCCGAGCCTGCCCATGTCCGCGGCGAGCGCCCGGGACGGAACGACCACGACTCGCGCGTGGCGCACGACGGGCCTGGCGAGCCGGGGCAAGCGAGCCGCGACCTCGACGTCGGTCCCCCACGCCTGGAGGACGACCGGCTTGCCGGTGGCGAGAGCCGGCACGCCAGACGGCAGCCAGTGTGCGTGGACGAGGTCGGCACCGCGCGACGCCTGCCGAGCAGCCCGCGCGAAGGCCGCGAGAAAGGCCGGCACGAGCGCGATGCGCATCGGGTGTGCTCGCAGATTCGCCGCGATGCCGTCCCCGTACGCGATGCCGAAGTCGCGGAAGCTCGCCGGCGAAACGACGGCGATCTCCACGCCGGCCGACTGCAGGTGCTCGACGGCGTCTCGCACGAACGCGCCGGCGATGTCGCCGTCGTGCCGCGGATACGACGTCGTCAGGACGACCACACGCATGGCGGTGCGAGAATACGCCCGCCTGAGCCGCCGCCTTCCCGGTTGGACGCTCCCGGCGGCGGGCATCGGCCTACCGCTGACCAGCTTGGCTCGAAGTACCTCTGGCTCGTGGCCGCATTCGCGCTCGCCTGGACCACCCTACGCGCTCATCCATCGAGAGAACCTTCTCAGCGTCCCGCCTCCGGCCGCGACGCCGTGGACATCCGCGAAGGGTCGTGAGCCGCCGCGGGCGTTCCGTTATGCGCTCGCCGACGACCGGCTATGACCCGCGGCTGTCGGCGGGGCGAAGTGGCGCGACGTGTGGACGCCGAGCCGTGACGGGGGTTTCGTTCTCTACAAGTCCACGGCCGAAGACGACAGGTAACGCGAGCACGAACGCCGCGAACACGTAGACGTAGTAGAAGGACATCGTGAGATAGAAGAGGTTGGCGGCGAGCGTGCCGGCGAGAGCAGCCGCCATCCCCCAGGCGAGCGGCGTCACTCGCGCTGCGGCGACGTCGCCGCGGGCGGCAAGCGCGCGACCCACCCGGCGTGCCGCGCCGAGGCGGGCGAACAGGTACCAGACGAAGACTCCGAACAGCGCTGCCCCCACGAGGCCCGTCTCCACGAGCAGCGCGACGTAGAACGAGTGCGGGCCCCAGTTCGTCTTGCCCGTGACCTGCTCGTAGTAGACGGAGAAGTTGTTGAGCCCGAGCCCGAAGAACGGCTGCGTGGAGAGGATGTCCGGAATGAAGTCGTAGACGCCGAAGTGCGCCTGCGACGCGCCGCCGCCCGTTCTCACACGCGAGCGGAAGATCGTCTCGAAGTAGTCGAGCCGCGACAGCACGACGACCCCGAGCACCCCCACCACCGCCGCCAGCGGCGCGAGGAACGCTTTCGTGAGGAAGAAGCGCCGGTACGGCAATGCGAGGACGACGAGCCCGACGATCAGGCCGAGCAGGCCGCTGCGCGAGAGCGTCGCCAGCTCGACGAGCAGCAGGAACGCCAGCGTGACAGCGAGCGGTGCCTTGAGACGGTGCCCGCGCTCGAGGCGCAGGTAGACCGGCGTCAGCGAGAGCAGCGGGAGGATGAGCATGACGCCGAGGTGGTTCGGGTCCCCGGTGATCGCGTTCGGGCGATAGACGTTCGCGCCCTCGATCGCGCCGTAGATGTTGATATTGCTCGCGCCGCCCGTGATCGGCGAGAGCAGGGCCTGGTCGAGGCTCGACCCCGACCGCGCCAGCATGAGCTGGAGCAGCCCGTACGCGGAGTTGACGACCATCCCCGCGGTGAAGAAGCCGAGCGCCTGCCCGTAGAACGCGCGGCTCCCGCGGGCGAGGTACGCCACGCCGAGGATGAGGAACAGAAAGTGGATGGCGAACTTCGTCATGCCCTTCCCGTACTGCGTGGCCGCGGCCGCCGTCTCGAGGTTGAAGTAGCCGGCGAGGTAGACGACGAGGAACGCGATGAGGAAGCCCGTGGCAACGACCGACGTCCTCGGCACGCGGTTGTCGCCTCGAGCTATGCGGTCGGCCGCGAAGCTGACGATGAAGCCGATCGCGCAGACGTCGGCGAGCGACACCTGGCCGGCGAAGTCCCAGTGGATCTTCTCGAACGTCACCGAAAAAACCGTCGCCAGGAAGAAGAGGCGCGTGAGGTTCATCCGAGATCCTGGAGCAGCTCGGCGAGCTGGCGGACGCGGGTGCGCCGATCGAGCTTGCGGCGCAGCTCCGGTGTCAGTTGCGTCCCGTCGAGAGATCCGGCGCGCCAGCGGTCGTGGAGCGAGCGCAGCGCGTCGCCAATGGCCTGCGGGTCGTCGGGCGCCGCGACGACGCCGGTGCCTGTCTCGCGGATGAGCGCGGCTGCGGCGCCGTCCGGGGGCACAGCGGCGAGGATCGGTCGCTCGGCTGCGAGGTACTCGAAGACCTTCCCGGAGAGCACACCTTTTCCCCGGCCGTCTGCCTCCGGGATCAGCAACAGCAGCGCCTCGGAGTCGCGCTGCAACGCGAGCGCGCGCCGGCGGGACGCAAACTCGTGCAGCTCCAGGCGATCGCCGAGCTCGAGCGTCTCCGCCCACTCCCGGTCGGCGGCTCGGAAGTCGCCGAGGAAGCGCACGACGGCATCGAGACCGGAATCCGAAAACGCCGTGAGGAACGGCCGCGGGTCGCGGCGGCCGAAGAAGCTGCCGGCGTGGGTGATGCGAAAGCGGGCGCTCGCGTGATGCTCGAGCCCGGCGAAGTCGTCGAAGTCGCAGCCGTTTTCGATCGTTACGACGGGCGCACGCGGCTTCAGCGAGCGGGTCTCTTCCGCGATCGCCTCGGACGCAGCGACGATGGCGTCCGCCCGTCGCGCGACGAGCTGGGCCACCGCGCGGCGCGTCCGCTCCTTTGCCTTGAGCGCGGCCGAGTCCGCACGACGATGGGGGTGCGCGCGCAATGAGTCGCGGAGATCGGCCACCCAGTGCGCGCGCGTGAGACGCTGCACGGCTGCACCTACGAAGTGCACGGAGCCGGGCGGCGAAGTCGTCAGCACGGCGTCGATGCCCTCGCGGCGCGCGAGGCGGACCGCCGTGGGTACGGCGGTCAGCGTCCAGCCGACGTTCTCGTCGGGAACGAGCAGCCGCCGCCCGAAGAGCCCCGCCTGCAGCCGAAGCCGGTCGGCGCCGGAGCTGCCGTGCAGCTCTTCCGCCGGCCGGCGACCTTCCGGCCCGACGTAGCGGGCACGGTGAATCCACGCCTGCGTCGGCGGCTGGAGCTCGTCGTCGCGGTGCACCCACTTCGGGTCGTCCGGCGCGAGCACGTGGGTCTCGATTCCCAGCTCCGGCAGGTGGGTGGCGAACTTCAGCGGCCGCTGCACGCCGCCGCCGCCCGCAGGCGGGAAGTAGAGCGAGACGATCAACACTTTCACAGCCGGTAGAGAACGTAGCGGCGGTCGCGGTAGACGGCCGGGGTAGCCAGCTCGACGCGAGGCCAGCGATCGCGGCGGACGAGCACGAAGTCGGCGCGGTAGCGCCGGGGAATGGCGACGTCACCCGTTCTTCCGAAGCGCTTCGCGTCGTCGCGCCGCTCGTACGGGCGGTTCTTCTCGGTGTCCGCCACGTGTCCGGGGCGCGCAGATGCGATGTACAGCGGGGCGACGGACGCTGCCCAGTAGCTCGTCGAGTCGTCCGAGAAGAGGACGCTGCCCTCGGGAAGCGACTCGAGCCGCGTGACGAGCCCCCGCGTGAGCGGCGACGCCTCGAACGGCGCTTCGTCCCAGTGCGCGAACCCGAAGACGGCGACCGGGAGAACGAAGGCCCCGGCCGCGGCCGCCGCCAAGGGCCCGCGGTCGTCGAGCGTGCCGCGCTTGCCGAGCACGGCAGCCACGAGCAGCGCGACAGCGCCTCCGACTAGCGCAATCCAGGCGGCGATCGGCGGGCCGCCTTCCTTCAGCAGATACTCGAACTCCCCCGGGTACACGAGCTCGAGCGCGATCCCCGCGCCGAGCGCGAGCGGGAGCGCGAACAACGAGGCGAGCCGCGCGAGCACGGCTGCGCCGCCCGCGAAGGCGGCGGCGAGCGGCAGAAAGCCCGCCGCCCGACGCGCCTGCGACAGCGACACCGCGTCCGAAAACGGCGTGAACAGCTCCGGCAACAACAGGATCACGAGCATCGCGACGGAGCCCCCCAGCACATATGCCGACCATCGCCGGCGCGAAGCAAGCGCTGCGAGCGGTACGGCGACGAGCGCGGCGATGGCGACAGCGCCGGGACGACCGAGCAGCTCCGGCGCCAGGCGGAAGCTGTCCGGCGAGAAGATGTCGATCTGCCCTGGGTAGTGTGCGACCCCGCGCGCTCGTTCGGCCGCGGACGGGTTGTGTGACGCCGTATCGCGGACGATCGGCGCGAGCCACGCCGCCACGCCAATCGCGGGCAGGACGACGAACGCTAGCCCCGCGGCACTGCGAGCGAGCTCTCCACGCGCAAGCACCGCTCGCACGAGGGCGTATCCGGCGAGTGGAACGGCGGCGAAGATCACGTACGTCGGGTGGACGAGCGCGAGGGCGAGGGACGCAGCGGCCGCCGTCAACCCCGCCCCCCAGCCGGGCTTCCGCACGAACACGAAGAACGCCGCCACCATCGCCGGCACGAGCAGGTGCCGTGATGACGTGGCGGGTAACGAGAGCGCGGGGTACGCGCCGCCTTTGCCCGGCGCCAGACCGGTGAGCGCGACGGCAGCGAGCAGTCCCGCCATGCCCGCCCAGGCCGTCCGAAGGATGGCGACGCCGGCCTCATATGCGACGAGGAACGCCAGAGGGACGAGCACGCTCGGCTCGTGAAGGAGCGCGGCTCCCGGGTCGACACCTCCGATCCAGGCAACGAGCGCCATGAGCACGTGCCAGAGCGGGAACGCGTAGCCGGGGTGCAGCCCGCCGTCGACGAACTCGTCGACCGAATCCAGCGTGAGGTTGTCGAACGCTTCGAGCTTGCGGATGCGGGCCAGATGGAACAACGCGTCTCCATCCAGCTGCCCGGCAATCGACCAGAGCGCGATGCCGAAGCCGACGCCCGCGATGCCGACGCCGATCGCGAACCGTGTCGGAGGGCCCAGCGGGCGCATGACGGCGAAGGGCAAGGCGACGGCACCCATCCCTGCGTAGACCACGAGCGTCCACCAGAGAGGGCCTTCGGCGCCGAACGTCATCGCGGACGCAGCCGTGAGCCCGGCGAGGCTCCAGGCGAGCGTCGCGGACACGCTCTGCTGGCCGAAGGCGCGCGCAACGAGCGCGCCGGGGACGAGCAGACAGAGGGTGGCCGCCCCCAGGCGCACGTAGAGCCCCGCGCCCGTCTCCGGCAGCACGTGCGCGAGGGCAAGCGCAGGCAGCGCGAGCAGCTCCCACGGCCAGCGGGCGGGTGCGGGGGCAGTCGTCAACGCGGCTCGTCGACGAGCTGCAGCGCGGAGCCGGAAGCGAGCCAGGCCGCGGTGTCGCGGTACATGCGGCCGCGCTCCCCCCGGATCAGCAGGCCACGCAACCGCAAGGCCCAGAGCATGAGCCGCCGGGCGCGATTCGCCTCACGCGCGCCGTGATGCTTCGCGAAGAAGCGCAGGTGGCCGCGGACGTTCTCCTTGAACAGCCGACCGCCGTGGGAGGCGCCGCTCACGTGCACGACCTCGGCGCCAGGGTAGAAGACGACGCTCCAGCCGGCATGGTGGAAGCGGTAGCACCAGTCGGTCTCCTCGCTGAAGAGGAAGAAGTCGCTGTCCGGCGGCCCGACGGCGTCGATCGCATCGCGGCGTACGAGCAGGCAGGCGCCCATCACGAACTCGACTTCGCGGACCTCCTCGTGGTCGAAGTCGCCCGCGTAGAACGCGTTGAGCGCGTGCGAGCGTGGCGCGAGCTTGCGGAGGAAGAAGTACTCCGTTGCCAGCCGCCAGAGCGTGGGGAAGCCGCGTGCCGAGCGCTGGAGCGAGCCGTCCGGGTTGAGCAGCTTCGGGGCGACGATGGCCGCCTGCGGACGGTCCTCGGCGAACGCGCGCAGCCGCTCGACGGCATCGCCGACGGCCCACGCGTCGGCGTTCAGGATAAGGACGAAGGTGCCCGACGCGCATTCGATGCCGCGACTCCAACCTGCAGCGAGGCCGAGATTCGGCTGTTCGATGAGCTTCGCGCCGGGGAAGCGCTTGCGGACAAGCTCGACGGTGCCGTCCGTCGAGCCGTTGTCGACGACGATCGTCTCGTACTGCCCGACGCTGTCGAGGCAGCGTTCGAGCCACGGCAGCGCGTTGTGCGTCACCACGACAACCGAGACAGCGTCAGCCATGGTGGACGGAGGCGCTCGCTGGCCGGCGGATGCTCTCCCAGGCAAGGACGAAGGCGCCGGGGAGCGCCATCGCGACCGTCACGAGGAAGAAGAGGAAGCCGGCCGCGAAGGCCGCGTCCGCGGACACGCCCAGCTGGCCGAGGAAGCTGACGAAGAACGCCTCGCGCACGGCGATGCCGTTGATGGTGAACGGCACGAGCATGACGAGGAAGAGCAGGGGGCCCATGACGTAGTACGGCCTCGGCGAGAGGTCGATGCCCACGGCCTCGCCCGTGCACCAGATGGCGAGCACGCGCACCGCCTGAATCGCGAGTGTCAGCGCGAACACGCCGATCAGGAGCCGCGTGTGGGCACGGTACGCGTGCACCCCCTCGTACACGGCGCGCACAGGCCGCTCGACCCGGAGCCAGCGCAAGAGCGGCACCGTCTTCGCCAGTGGACGCCGAGCCGAGCGCGAAAAGACGGCAACCGCGAGCAGGATCGTTGCGACGACGAACGCGAGCTCGATCCAGAGGTACGGCCCCACGTCGTATTCCCCGATGGCGAGGAGGAAGCCGACCGCAGCCAGTGCGAGCGTCGCGGCGCCCCCAAGGGCGCGCTCGAGCAGGACGGACCCGGCGATCGGCCCGCCGTGCCCCGGATGACGGCGCGACGTCTCGTAGATCCGCGCCGCGTCGCCGCCCACGGCCGTCGGCAGCACCTGGCCCGCCGTGTAGCTCACGAAGTAGGCGCGCGTCAGCCAGCCGAGCCGATCGTCGATCGACCGCGCCCGAAGCAGCCGCTGCCACCGCCAAGCCATCGGCAGCACCGTCACCGTCATGATCAGGACGGCGGCCACGAGGTACAAGTAGTTCGCGTCACGGAGGATCTCGACTGTCTGGCCGATGTCGATCTTCCAGACGAGGTAGGCAATGCACCCGCCCGTCACCGTGAGCGTCGCAGCGGTCCGCACGCCCCGCCGCTGTGTCACGCCGGACTCCCTCTGAAGCGAGCGTGGACGCGCCGCAGGGCGTCAATCGCGTCAGCGATGTCGTCGTCCGAGTGCGCAGGCGACAGTGGCAGCGAGAGCACCTCGTCGCCGGCTCGCTCGGCCACCGGAAGGGGCGGCTGGTCCGCGAAGCGCTCGCGATACGCGCTGAGCCGGTGCACGGGCAGGAAGTGGATGCTCGTACCGATCAGCTCGTCGGTCATCGCCTGCTGGTAGTCGTCGCGCGTCGCGCCCGCGCGCTCAGGGTCGATGCGGACGACGTACAGGTGAAGTGCGTGTGTATCGCGCGGGTCGCGGGCGAGCGGCTCGATCCCGCCCAGCTCCGCCACTGCCACGTCATACGCGTCGACGTGCCGCAGGCGAATCTGCCGGTGCCGCTCGAGCTTGTCGAGCTGACAGAGTGCGATCGACGCGAGCACGTCGGAGAGGTTCGCCTTGTAGCCGGGCACGACGATGTCGTAGAGCGATCCGTGCCCGCGACGCATGAAGCGCAGCTCGTCGATGGCGCGGGCCACGTCTTCACGGTCGGTCGTGACGATGCCGCCCTCGCCCGCGGCGACGTTCTTCGTTGCATAGAGCGAGAAGCACGTGGCAGTGGATAGTCCGCCGACCTTTCGGCCGCGGTACGCGCTTTCGACAGCGTGCGCAGCGTCCTCCACCACAGGCAGGCCGAGCCCCCAGAGCGGCTCGAGGTCGGCGGGTTGGCCCGCGAGGTGGACCGGGAGGATCGCCTTCGTGCGCGGACCGACGAGCGCCCGAGCATGCTCGGGATCGATGTTGAGATCGGAGTCGCGGACGACCGCGAAGACAGGAGTCGCACCGGCATGGACGATGACGTTGACCGTGGCCGGCCACGTGATCGGGCTCGTGATCACCTCGTCTCCAGGGCCCACGCCGAGCGCCAGCAGCGACAGGTACATCGCGGCCGTTCCCGAGGCGACGGCGACCGCATGCTCCGCGCCGACGTAGTCGGCGAACCGCTGTTCGAGCTCGGCAGTCTTGGGCCCGGTCGTCAGCCAGCCGGAGCGCAGCGTCTCGGCGACGGCAGCGATCTCCTCCTCGCCGATGGCCGGCGGCTGAAAGCCGAGGAGGGTCGTCCTACGCGATCTCGACAGCGGAGCGCTCAACAACGCGAAAGCGTACGCGTCTGGCCGCCCGCTTACTACGGGCCAGCGCCTGCTTGCGGCTCTCGCCCACCGCCAGGATGGCGCCCGCGCGATCCGCGCCGTTCCGCAGCTGCCTCACCTCGTCGCCGGGCTGCCGGTAGACGCGCACCCACACGACGCCGTCGCTCTCCTCGGCCCGCTGGATGCCGTCGACCGCGTCGACATAGCCCTCCGGCGCGACGAGGAAGCGGACGCACGCGCCGCCTGCCGCCTCACTAACTTCGAGCTCGGCGGCCGACACCTCGTCGCCGAACGCCGCTGCGATGGCCAGCCCGTTGAGGTCGACGCCGAGCGCCGCCTCGCAGAGCTCCGCGTCGTGGCCCCCACCGAGCCGCGCGGCGAGCTCGCCCACGACCGCGCCGTCCTTGCCGACAAGCACCTGGGTGTACGTCGGCCCATCGACGACGCCCATCGCGGCGGCCGCGGCCCGCGCCAGTTCGACTGCGTCATCGAGCGTCTCGGTAGGCAGCTCGCTCGGCCAGACGTGCGCGAGCGCGACGCCGAAGGCGGGCGGCTCGGCTACGGTGCGATCGGTGACGGTGAGCGGATGGAACTCCCCTTCCACTGAGAAGGCATTCACGGTCAACTCCCGGCCCTCGACGAGCTTCTCCACGAGCACCGTCGGCCCCCTGGCGGCTTCCAGCGCCGCGTCGAGCGCCTCCGTCAGCTCCTCGGAGCGCGTGACGACTGACAGGCCGCGCTGCCCTTGCCGGTCCGGCGGCTTGACGACGCACGGATAGCCGAGCTCGTCTGCTGCCTCCCTGCTCTCGGCAACGTTCGCGCAGACGCGGTAGGCCGCGTGCGGGACGCCGGCCTCCACCAGCCGCTCGCGCTGCCTGAGCTTGGACACAGCCGCTTGCGCGACGTCCGCAGTCAGGGGATGCGGGAGGTTGTGGCGCGCAGCAACGCGCGCCGCGATCGCGACGGGGAAATCGATACCCGGCGCGATGACGCCGTCCACCTGCTCGGCAGCTGCCAGCCGGTCGATCGCGTGCTCGTCCTCGACGGAGACGATCGCCCGCCGGTCGGCGTGGAAAAATCCAGGCGCCGCGGGATTCCGGTCGACGGCGACCACGTAGTGCCCCCGGGAACGCGCGGCCTCGAGCAGCCCAAGCTGCCCGACGCCCGCCCCTAGGACGAGTAGACGCCGACGCTCCGAGCCCGAACCCCCCTCCACCAGGCCTCATTGTCTCGATACCACGCGACGGTGCGTTCGAGACCCGTCTCGAAGCGCGTGCGAGCCGTCCAGCCGAGTAGCCGAGCAGCCTTCTCGGTGGAGCCGATGTGCCGCTGCACCTGTCCAGGGCGCTCGTCGACGTGCACCTTCAACGACGCCGGCTTGCCCAATGCCTCGAGCACGAGATCGGCGATCTCCGTCACCGACAGGTCGACGCCGGTGGCGACGTTGATCACCTCGCCCGACACGACATCCAGATCTGCATCGATGACGGCCTCGATCGCCTCGGCGTCGTCATCGACGTAGAGCCAGTCGCGGGATGCCGAGCCGTCGCCGTGCACGGTGAGCGGCTCGTCGTCGAGCGCGCTCGTGACGAACTGCGGGATGAGCTTCTCCGGATGCTGTCGCGGGCCGTAGTTGTTGAACGGCCGGAGGACGACGATCGGCAGGTCGTAGGTGACGGCATAGGCGTACGCGAGCCGATCGGCGCCGGCCTTCGTCGCCGCGTACGGGCTGCGCGGGTTGAGCGGGTGCTCCTCGTCCATCGGCGCGGCCTCTGCCGTGCCGTACACCTCGCTCGACGAGATGAGCACGAACCGCTCGACAGGCGTCTCCCGGACGGCGTCGAGCAGGATCTGCGTGCCCTCGACGTTCGTCGTCACGAACTCGGACGCGCCTTCCCTGATCGACTTCTCGACGTGCGACTCGGCGGCGGCGTTCACGATCACGTCCACACCGGCCACGACCTCCCGCACGAGATCGGCGTCGCGTATGTCGCCCTGCACGAACGCCAGCCGCTCGTGCGACATGACGTCGGCGAGGTTCTCGAGATTGCCGGCGTACGTCAGCGCGTCGAGCGACACGACCTCGTGAGCGGTGGACTCCAAGAGGTGCCGGACGACGTTCGAGGAGATGAACCCCGCGCCACCAGTGACAAGCACGCGCTTGCTCATAGCTCGCGCTCGATTGTGTAGAGCGGGCGTCCCTCCACGTCGCGCTGGATCCTGCCCAGGTACTCGCCGACGAGCGCGAGTATGAAGCCCTGGATGCCGAGCACGAACACGATCGCCGCGCCGCCGAACAGCGGGCCCGGGAAGTCGTCCTCACCGATCCAGTACGCGATCCCGTAGAGGCCGAGGGCGAAAGCCGCGAGCGAGCACACCACGCCGAGCGTGACGCCGATCCACTGGATCGGCTGCGGCCAGAACCCGGCGAGCACGTGGAGAGCCGTCCGCGTGAGCCGCAGTGGTGAGTAGCGCGAAGAACCCTGCCGCGCCGCGTGCTGGACGTCGACCTCGACGACGCTCGCGCCACCCGACAGGACGAGCGCCTTCGTGAACTTCTGCTTACCGATCGCGCCGAGCATGGGCGCCAGCGCCTCGCGCCGGTACGCGTTGAACGCGCAGCCGAAGTCGGACACGGCGACGCCGGTGAAGCGGCGCAGCATCCCGTTGATGAGCCGCGAGGGAAGCGTCCGACCCCACGGATCGTGGCGAGCGACCCGGCGGCCGCTGGCGACGTCCGCTCCTCCCTCGACTGCCGCCACGAGCTTCGGAATGTCCTCGGGCGCGTTCTGGAGATCGCCGTCCATCGTCACGACGATGTCAGCGCGCGCGCGAACGAGCCCGGCGTGCATCGCCGGGTGTTGCCCGAAGTTGCGCCGGAAGCGGACCGCCCGTACGCGACCGTCCGCCGCGTGCAGCCGCTCCAGCTCGGCCCAGCTGCTATCCGTCGACCCGTCGTCCACGAACACGGCCTCCCATGGTCGGCCGAACGCATCGAGCGCGGCCGCGGTGCGGCGGTAGAGCTCGTCCAGGGACGCCACCTCGTTGTAGAGCGTGACGACGACCGAGATCTCGGGCTCAGGCCTCGGCTCGTCGATGAGCGACGGAGCGCTGAGCTCGTCCGTTCGCGCCATGACAGACATGATGTCGCAGATGCGAGGAGGGGTTGGCGGAACGTCGCTCGTCGTCGGGACGCGATGGTCGTTCCGAGGCGAGGACGCAGGGAGCCCGCGTACCGCAGCGGGCGAAGCGTACGAGGGCGACCGAGGACAACGCCTCGGGGCGACCAGCGCGTCATGGACGACATAGACGATGTTTCGCCAGGCCCTCCTAATGCGCCACGTGGCGAAGGGTCGTGTCGTGATGGCGATGCCCTCGACCGTCGTGGACAGGACCGAGAGGCGGCTCGTCACGTGGATCGAACCGGGGACACCCATCGCCTACCCGCTCGGCCGCGCGAACGGCCGGCTGCGACCCTTCGAGGAGTGGGACGTGGAGCTTCGTGCGTGGAAGGGGCCGGGAAGGCTAGAGGTAACGCCGTTCGGGCGGCGTCACTCGATCCGCATCTTCCGCGGCGGCGGTTCTTTTCGGGGTTGGTATGTGAACCTCCAGGCGCCGCTTGCCGAGTCGCGGTTCGGCTACGACACGACGGACTGGCAGCTCGACCTCTGGATCGAGGCGGACGGCACCGTGCACTGGAAGGACGAGGACGATCTGGCGCGAGCGGTAGAGCTCGAGATCATGACGGCTGAGGAGGCACGGCTGGCGCACGAGGAGGCCGAGCGCGTGCTCGACCAGTGGCCGTTCCCGACGGGCTGGGAAGACTGGCGGCCGGATGCCCGCACGACTCTCACGCTCCCGGACGGGTGGGATGTGGCCTGAGCGCCTACCTCGATGGGCCTTGCCCTGGCGGCGGCGCGTCTACGCCGCCCCTGCGCAGGCCGATCACCGACAGCAGGAACGACGTGAAGAAGACCTGTGCGCCGACGGCGATCGTCGTCAGCGCCACCACTGCCAGTCGTTCCTCCCGCAACGAGCCGAAGCCGTGCGAGGCCCACGTTCCCAGCAGGGCGCCCACGAGCGCCAGCCCGGCGATGACGATCACCAGGGCGAGGAGGAGACCGTGCTCGAGCCTCAGACGCGCTCGCGCACGGTCGAAGAAGCGATCCTCGCCGCCGATGAAGTACGCGTTGTACGCGCGCGCGCAGATGCCGCAGCTAATCGCCTGCACGCCGAGGATGATGAGCAAGCAACCCAGGATCAGCGTATGGATGTACAGGCCGCGGCCGAAGAGCGGGACCTCTGCAAACACCGCGAGCACGATGACGACGCCGGCGAGCGCCATCACCGCCCCTGGAAGCGTGAAGAGGAAGTTCGGGTTGTAGACAAGCATCAACCGCAGGTGCCGCCAGCCGTCTCGGAGCGGAGAGAGCTTGGAGTCGCCCACGCGTGGATGCAGCTCGATCGGGATCTCCCGCACGTCGAGGTTCTCGCGGGAAGCTCGGATCACCATTTCCGACGCGAACTCCATGCCGGTCGCCCGGAGGTTGAGCACCGGCAAGGCATCACGGCGCAACGCTCGCATTCCGCAGTGGACATCGCCGACATTGGTCCCGTAGAGCACATTCAGGAAGCCCGAAAGGATTGGATTGCCGATCCGGCTGAGCCAGGGCATCGCGCCAGGCTGGATGCCCTTCAGGCGATTGCCGACTACCAGCTGAGCCCCTGACTCGAGCTCACGCACAAACGCCGGAATCTCCCGAAAGTCGTATGTCAGGTCGGCATCCGCCATCACGATGTAATCGCCGTGGGCGACCGCGAGCCCGGCGAGATAGGCGCTTCCGTATCCCCGATACGGCTCGAACACGACTGTTGCGCCCGCCGCCCGCGCGATGTCCCCGCTCCCGTCCTCTGAGGCGTTGTCTACGACGATGATCTCTCCGTCGAGCCCGTTCTCATCGAGCACGACGCGTGCGCTCTTCACACACTCCTCGATCGTCTCAGCCTCGTTCAGGCAGGGGATGACGACTGAGACGCTGCGGTCGGACTCGGGCTGTGTGGTTACCGCGATCACGCGCTCGAGACTGGGAGGATAAGCGTCGTGCGCATCTGCATCGTCTACGACTGCCTCTACCCGTACACCATCGGCGGAGCCGAACGCTGGTATCGCGGACTCGCGGAGCGCGCCGCAACACGGCACCACGACGTGACCTATTTGACGAGGCGGCAGTGGGAGGCAGGAGACCCGCCGACCCTTTCCGGCTTCCGTGCCGTCGCGGTCTCGTCAGGCGGCGAGCTATACGCGAGCGACGGGCGCCGCCGCACGATACCGCCGCTCCAGTTCGGTGCCGGTGTCCTCGACCACCTGGTTCGGCACGGCGGAGCGTACGACGTCGTTCACACCGGCTCGTTCCCGTACTTCTCCGTCCTCGCGGCAGGCGCCGCCCGCCGTCGCCACGGCTTCCGACTGTTTGTCGACTGGCATGAGGTCTGGACACAGGAGTACTGGTCCAGCTACCTCGGTCCGTTGGGTGGCCGCGGCGGTTGGGCTGTGCAACGCGCCTGTCTCAAGATCCCGCAGCGCGCCTACTGCTTCTCGCAACTCCACGAACGTCGGCTTCGCGACAGCGGCGTGACTGATGTGACCCGGCTCGAGGGCCAGTACCAGGGCGACGTCGAATCGTCGGCGCGGCCCGCCGTCGGGCCGGCCGTCGTCTTCGCCGGTCGCCTCATTCCCGAGAAGAACGTCGTGGCGCTGGTCGCGGCGATCGCCCGAGTGCGTGAACGGTTCCCGGACGTCCGTCTGGAGATCTACGGCGAGGGTCCCGAGCGCGAGCGCATCCGCAGGTCGATCGACGAGCAGCGGCTAGCCGAGGTGGTCACGCTGCAAGGCTTCGTCGAGCGGGACGCCCTCGATCAGGCGATCGCGCAGTCGCTATGCCTCGCGCTGCCTTCCCGGCGAGAGGGGTACGGCCTGGTGGTCGTGGAGGCATCGGCTCATGGAGTTCCGGCCGTGGTCGCTCGCGGGCCGGACAACGCCGCGGTGGAGCAGGTCGAAGACGGCGTCAACGGCTGCATAGCGCAGTCGCCCACGCCTGGTCACCTTGCAGACGCAATCGGGCGCGTCTACGACGCAGGCCTCCCGCTCCGCGTGTCGACGGCGGACTGGTTCGCACGGAACGCCCGGCGCCTGTCGTTCGAGTCCTCCGCCGATCGTGTGCTCAGCGACTACGCGCATGCGTAAACGGAGCGTCCTTCACGTTTAGCCAAGCCTTCCTGTCAGGTGACGTCGTCGCCCTGCGTCAGCTCTGGCGCGGGAGTGTGTGGCGGGCGAACGCCTGGCACGTCGTGCAGGACGACACCGACCTGCGCGTGCTCTTTGCTCCCATCGGCTCGGAGGCCTACTTCTCGGGGTTGCCCGTCCCCTGCGACGAGTGGACACTCGAGCGCAGCCCGTTCAGGACGCACATCCTCATGCTCGTGGAGCCCGGGCGTTCGTACTGCACGCTGCTCGAGTGGGACGCAACCTGGACGTTCATCGAGTGGTACGTGAACTTCGAGCATCCCCAGCGGCCGTCCCCAGTCGGCTTCGACTACTTCGATCTCGCGCTCGACCTCGCCTGCTACCCGGATGGGCGATGGGAGCTCCTCGACGAGGACGAGCTCGAAGAAGGGCTGCAGGCGGGGGTCTTCACCGACGAGGACGCAGCGCTGGCGCGCGCCGAGGCTGCCCGCCTCGTGGCCGAATGGCCGTTCCCCACCGGTTGGGAAGACTGGCGCCCCGACCCGGCCTGGGAGCCGCCCTCGCTCCCAGCGGGGTGGGACGACGTGCGCTAGGCGCTCACTGCCGGCGCCAGATCACCTGTTCCTGCTGGGCGTCCCACGCATTGAGCTCGTCATTCGTTATCGAGGAGAACTGAAGGTAGACCTGGTAGGGCCCCTGCTGCGGAACTGGGAGGAACGGATTGGGCGCGATCTGCGTGCCGTTGAGCGAGAGATGGTCGCCGGGAAGGATCGTCCACTGGCCCTGTGCCTGCCATCCCGGCGGCCCTGCGATCGCTTGCGCCTCGAACATCCCGGCCCCGGGCGAGCTCTGCATCATGTTGACGCGCATCACGCCCTGGCCGAACATCGGATTCCGAATCTCGACGACCCACGAGCCCGCGATCACGTCGGCGAGGGTCGGGAACTGCATTGGTGGCGCCTGGGGCGGCGCCAGCGTCTCCTCGACGACCTGTTGCACCTCCTCGTCCTCCGAGGGCGCATCCGACACGCCGAGAACGCCCTCGATTGCCTCGACGAGCCGCTGGGTGCCGCCTTTCCAGTCGAAATCGCTGAGCTCGAGTCCGTTGCGACGCGTGAGCCCGTCGAGGTCGTCCGGCAGCTCGTCGGCGTGGGGATATGACGCGCCACCAACGAGCACGGGAATGACCCTGATATTGCGCTCCAGCGCAGTCGCGACCTCGAGCCGCACGAAGTCGTCGGGCTGCTCGAGCCGCCGCTGCCCGTCCTCGTCGACGGCGCTTGCCCAGTCACGACCGATCACGGCGATGAGCACATCGGCCGACCCCACGGACTCCTCGATACGCTCGACTAAGTCGACGCCGGGCTCGATCGTGTCGACGTCCATGAACACCTGGTCGGGAAACCGGAGACTCAGGCCGTCATACAGCCGGCCGGCGTACGCCGAGGCATCATCACGCCTGTAGCTGATGAAGATGCGCGAGCCGACGGCCATCTCTTCACCTCAGGAGACGACTGGCCCCCGAGGATACTCCAGGGTGCACGGGTTCGCCATTCGGCACCCCGACCCGGGCTGGGAGCCGCCCTCGCTCCCAGCCGGGTAGGACGTCGTTTCCTGACTCAGGAGCTGTTTGCGACCTCGAGCTGCACGCGCGGCAGCCACTGGAGCCACCTAGGCAGGTACCAGTTCCAACGGCCGAGGACGCTCATCGCGGCTGGGAGCAGGACCGAGCGGATCAGCGTCGCATCGATGAGCAGGGCGACAGCGACCCCGAAGCCCATCTGCTGGAACATGATCAGGTCGCCGCGGGCGAATCCCGCGAACACGGCGACGATGATCAGCGCCGCGCCCGTGATGATCCGCGCCGTGGACGAGACTCCGAAGCGCACCGCATCGGTCGTGTCGCCCGACGCGTCGTACCGCTCCTTGATCCGGCTGAGCATGAAGACCTGGTAGTCCATCGACAGCCCGAACAGCACCGAGAAGAGGAATAGCGGCACCCACGCCTCGATCGCGTCCACCTGCTCGAAGCCGAGGAGGCCGGCGCCGACTCCGTGCTGGAAGACGAGCACGAGCAGGCCGAAGGCTGCCCCGACCGACAGGAGATTGAGCAGAACGCTGAGCCCGGCCACGACGAGCGAGCGGAAGACGATCGTCAGCAGCACGAATGTCAGCCCGAGCACGAACGCGATCACCACCGGCGCCGGGTCGATGACCGAATCGAAGTAGTCGATGTTCTCTGACGACACGCCGCCGACGAGAACGTCGGCATCCGTACCACGGAATGCTTTCGGGACGATCTGCGAGCGCAGATCGCGCACGCCCGCAATCGCCGCCTCTCCCGACGGGTCGCCCTGGACGGGCACGGAGAGCTGCGCGACCTCGCCGCCGGCGGACTGCTCGATCCGGCCGTCGCCGAAGCGCGGGTCTGCGGCCAACGTCGCTCGCAGGCCGGAGAGCGCGCGGCGGACTTCGGGTCGGCTCGCGTTCTCGGTGACGACGATCGAGGTTGGCTCCGTCGTCGCCTGGGGGAATGCCTCGGCAAGCGCCGTGAAGCCCTGCCTCGACTCGAAGCGCTCGGGCAGGGTCGACACACCGTTCGTCCCGATCTTCATCCCGAGGATCGGGGACGCGAGTGCGATGAGGATCGCGACGGATACAGCCAGGCTCAAGCCCGGCCGGCGGAGCACACGCGCCACGACGGCGCCCCAGAACCGCCCTTCGGGATTCTTCGTCGTGCTGATGAGGGGGATGCGCAGTGCATCGACACGGTCTCCCAGCAGGCCCAGCAGCGCCGGGAGCAGCGTGAGGGCCGCGGCCACCGAGACGGCGCCGACGAGGATCGCACCGACGGCGAGGCTGCGCATGATCGAGCTGGGGACGATCAGCATCCCGAACATCGCGATCACGAACGCGGTGCCGCTGAAGAGCACCGCCCGGCTGGCCGTCCCTCCGGAGGCGACGATGGCGTCGAGCTGCTGCCGTCCGCGACCGCGTTCCTCGCGATACCGCGAGACGACGAAGAGTGCGTAGTCGATGCCGAGAGCGAGCCCCATACCGGTGAGCATGTTCACGACGAAGACCGAGAGCTCGAACTCCTGGGCGACGAGGGCTGTGAGACCGAGCGCAACGACGATCGAGAGCATCGCCATCAACAGCGGCACGAGGCCGGCCACGACCCCGCCGAACACGAGCAGGAGGATGATCAGCGCGGCCGGGAGACCGAACTGGAGCTCCCCGTTCTGCAGGTCCTCCTGCGAGAGCGTGTTGAAGTCGTGCTCACGCGTCTTCTCGCCCGTGACGGTGATCTCGAAGCCCGGGTGGACGTCGGCTTGCCGGACGGCGGCGATGACGTCACCGGCGGCATCGGAGTCTGCAATGAAGAGCGGCACGAGCTGTGCGTGACGGTCGGCCGACACCAGGAAGGCGCCCTGGCCGACTTCGTCGGGCCCACGGAGGTCGTCGGCAAGATCGGCCGTGACAGCCTGAAACTCCCGCGAGTCGCTCGTGTGCGCCTTCGACCGGATGACAACGGCGTCGATGGCCGCCGCCTGTCCCGGGAACGCCTCAGCCCGAGCATTCGCCGCCCGTTCCGACTCGGGATCGTTGGTCGGGCGCCCCTCGGTGGTCAGCGCACCACCGAGCAGTGCGCCTACGGCACCGAGCGCGAGCACAGCCACGACGCCCCAGACGGCAATCGTGCGCCATGGGTGCCGCGCGCTGGCGAGTGAGATGGCTTGCGTCGAAATCATGGCGGACCCCCTTAGTGACTAGTTACTCACTTCGCACTCGAAAAAAACGCGCCTAGCCCTTCATGCAGTTCTCGACGAGCCGCTTCGCCCACGGCCGATCGAGGTCGTAGACAGCCATCTGCGTCATGACGTTGATGAGCATGCCGAAGGCGAAGAACTGGACGACCCGCTCGCCGGGCACGCCCTTGCTCTCGACGAGCTCGACGAGCCGGCCGAACCCCGCCTGCACGACCTCGCGAATGTCGAGGTCGTCGCACGCGGAGTACGTCTGCATCTGCGCCTGCAAGCGGCGCGGGTCGGCGATGATCATCTCTTTGTACGCCTTGCCCATAGCCTGGAGCGCCTCCTCGCCGGCCAGGCCGTCGGACGCCGCGCGGAAGGTGTCGTACGTGTCGTCGAAGCACCGCTGCGCGGAGGCGAGGAACAGGCCTTTCTTCGTGCCGAAGAGCCGGAAGAGATACGGCTGCGAGATGCCGACGGCGCGCGCGATGGTATCCGTCGACGAGCCCTCGAACCCGTGGTCGGCGAACTCCGTGAGCGCCGCCTCGAGGATCTCCTCGCGTCGCTCCTCGGCCGTCTTGCGCGTGGTCCGAGTGACCATGGCTGATGTAAGTTACTACTCACTACCTATCCGTGTCAAGTGGCCTGGGCCGCGAGCTCGTGCGCGGGCATGCAGACGCCGCCGCGCTCGTAGATCGCATCGATGAGCCGCGCATACAGGCGATCCCAGCCGCCGGCCGTCGCCGGGTCGAACCGGTCCGTGTGCCAGAGGATCGAGAAGCCGCCGCCGTGCTCGGCTGCCCAGTCGAGGAGCGCGAGCAGCCGGCGCTCCGCCTCCTGGACCGTCAGCCCGAGGTAGCGCGGCTCGGCGAGCGTGACATCCATCGCGGCCAGCGGAATCTCGGCGAGCTCGAGGGGGCGGTCGTTGACGACGTCCCAGGGCTTGAACGGGTGCGCGATGCCGGCGCGGAACCCGGGCGCGCCACCGAAGCCCAGGCTCGAGTCATACGCAAAGCCGAGGTCGGCGAGCGGCGCGAGATTCGTGTGCGGATCGACGCGTAGGTAGTGGTAGCGCTGGCCGTGGAGCGTCGCGCCGAGCCGCTCGAGCTCCGCCTTCTCATCGGCGATCAGGCTGGGCTCGAAGGCTGCCTCGTAGCTCGCATGCAAGCCGATCTCCGCGCCGAGGCTCAAGAGCGTCTCGACGACGCGCGGGCGCAGGCGGTCGTAGTCCTCGGCGGCCGGGCCGTCCTGCACGACTCGGTGCGCCGCCAGGAGAAAGAAGACCGACGCAGCGCCGCGCCTCCGCTCGGCATCGACGATACGGTCGAAGCGGAAGTTGGGGTCCGTTCCGCGAAGGCGGTGGACGGGCGCTTCGGCGAGGCCGCGCGCTTCGCGCAACGCCGTGCCGCCTTGTCGGTCGCGCAACGCGGCCTTCAGGCGGCCGGCACCGAGCCTCAGGCCCTTCCTCGTCCAGCGCCAGGGGATGTCGACGTCGTGGCTGAGCGCGACAGCGAAGCGAGCTCCGCCCCAGCGAGGCGGCTCGAGGCCGAGCTTCCTGCGGAGCCCCTCGAGCGGCGGATCGAGGGGGTCCAGGCAGGTCGCAGACGCAGGGAAGCGGCCGTGCTCGTCGCGCGTGCCGCCCAGCTCCTCGATCCTTGCCAGGTGAAAGAAGGCTTCGGCCAGGTCATCGCCATCCGGACGCTCCCGCAGCTCCACCTGCTCCCACGCGGACTCGACGTAGGGGACGTCGTCCCCGAAGCCAAGATCGTTCCCGCCCAGGGTGTCGAGCACCCAGCGCGCGCGCCGCTCGACGGCCGGCGGGATCAGCGGAATGCCGCCTTGACGACGCGCGCGAGCTGCGTGGCGCCCGGCTTCGGATCGTCCAGCGAGAACACCGGCTCGACGTACGGCGGCCGCTGGAGCGCCGGGCTCTCGCCAGCGAGCAGCGTGATAGCCCAACGCCCGTGCTTGCCCTCCGTCGTGACCGGTGCGCCGCGTCGGCCCAGGAGATCGAGATACGCGATGCGCGCGAAGTCGACGCCGAGCGCGGCCGCCAGACCGTGCCAGAGCCAGAGCCGTGGGTTCACCTCCATGAGCTTGTAGCGATCGTCACGCGGGTCGCGCTTGAACTCGACCTGCGACACGCCGTGAAACTCGAAGGCGCGGAGCAGGCACAGCGCGGCGCGCACAGTCTCTTGCACCCAGACAGCCTCGCCTACGCGACAGGTACCGACGCCGGGCGGCGACTGGCGGAGCTTTCGGCCGCTGAACAGGCCGAGCACCGTGCCATCAGCGGCGATGTAGCTGCCCACGGTGTACAGCTCATCGTCGTCGCCCGGAATCAGCTCTTGAACCATCGGCTCGAACGGCTCCGCATCGGCGAACGCGCGCTCGAGCTCAGTCGGGGACTGACAACGGAACGCCTGGCGTCGAAAGCGTCGCCTGAAGCCGTCGGGGTTCGAAGGCTTTACGAGCAGCGGGTACCCAATCCGGTCTCCGTCGGCCAGCGCCTCCTCCCGGGATCGGGGATGCGCGGTCTCGGGCACGTCGACGCCCGAGGCGACGGCGCGCTCGAGCTGCTCGCGTTTGCTCTGCACGCGCTCGAGCGTCTCCCGTCCGGGGAACGGGAACAGGTAGCGGTCGCCGAGCTCGTGCCGATAGCGGCCGATCGCGTTCACGGGAGGGTCGTGAGTCGGGATGATCGGCGTCGGGCGGCCGATGGCGTCGCCGAGGTCACGGAGAAATCCGATGTAGGCCGGCGTCTCCCTGCCGGGGTCGGGCGAACGGAGCGCCATCGCGTAGCGGGAGCGGAAGCCGAGCGCGCTAGGCCGGTGGTCCACAGCGAGCACAGGCACGCCCATACGGCCGAGGGAGCGGATCGCCGTCAGCCCGTTCACGAAGGACGCGTCGCAGACGACCGCGGGCGGGTGGGCGCCTGAGCGGGCGTACGACGCAATGCGGTCGCGGTTCAGCGTCGGGGGGCTGCCCACCGCGCAGATTCTAGGTTGGGGCATCGCGGAGTACCCTTGGCGTATGCGAACGCTCATGGCGTTGTGCGTGGTTGCAATCGTCGGTTTCGTGGGCGTCGCCGGTGGCGGCGCCTCGCCCGCTGCGAAGAAGGCGTCGCTGACGATCACGTACTGGCCGGACGAGCAGGCTCCCGAGCCGTACCAGCGCTGGACGCTGCGTTGCAATCCGGTCGGTGGGACGCTTCCGAACCGGGTGCGCGCGTGCACGCGGCTCTCGCGTCTGCCGCTCTCGTCGTTCGCGCAGGTTCCGAAGGACGCGATCTGCACGCAGATCTACGGCGGACCGCAGAAGGCAGTCGTGAAGGGGACGATCGGCACGGTGCGCATCTGGTCGTCGTTCCGCAGGCGCAACGGGTGCGAGATCGAACGCTGGAACCGCTTCTCGCCGTGGCTCTTCCCGTCCGGCGGCGCAGCGCGCTAACAGCTCCCGCGCGGGGCCGCCCCGTGCCTCCTCCCGGTTTCGCGGTAACGGGGAAAGACCGACCCGTGGGTGACGAATTCGTGCGGAAAGTGTGACGCGGGACGGTCGCCCGCCCCGGCATCTACGCTCATCCGCGTGTCGATCGAGTACACGACCTCGCTCGAGGGCGTTGCGCCGGAGCATCTCGAGGGCTTCTTCGAGGGCTGGCCGAAGCCACCCTCGCCCGAACGGCATCTCGAGATCCTTCGCGGCAGCTACGCCGTCGTGCTCGCGAGAGCGCCGGGTGAGCCGCTCATAGTCGGCTTCGTCAATGCGCTGTCCGACGGGGTGCTCACGGCGTTCATCCCCTTGCTGGAGGTGCTGCCGTCCCACCGCGGTCGTGGCATCGGAACCGCGCTCGTGCGCCGGCTGCTTATCAAGCTCGACCGCTTCTACGCCGTCGACCTGCTCTGCGATCCCGAGCTCGTGTCCTTCTACGAGCGCTTCGGCATGCGGCAGTCGGTCGGCATGGCGATCCGCCGACCGTGAACAGTCTCGGAGGACAGATCGCCCGGCTCGCCCGGCACTCGGCGATCTACGGGCTAGGCGGCCTCGTTTCGCGCTTCGTCGCCCTGCTCCTGCTTCCGCTGTACACGCGTTACCTCACGCCTGCGGACTACGGCGCCGTCGAGACCCTCGTCGCGCTCGCGGCGATCCTCGCCACCGTCCTCCGCCTCGGCATCGCGAGCGCGTTCTTCCGCTTCTATTTCGACTCGACAGACAGGGCGCACCGTCTGCGAGTCGTGCGCACGTCGTTCTGGTTCACGATGGTGATGGCGACGCTGGGCCTCGTCATCGGGGTCATCCTCGCCGAGCCGATCTCGGAATGGCTCTTCGACACGGGCGATCACACGACGCTCGTGCGAGCCGCGTTCGTCCTGCTCTGGGCGCAGATGAACTACGAGCAGATGACGAGCCTCTTCCGAGTCGAAGAGCGCGCCGTCGCCTTCACGGCCGCCACGCTCGTGAACCTCGCGGTCACCGTCGCAGCCACGGTGCTCTTCGTCGTCGTCTTCGACTGGGGAGCGACGGGCGTCGTGGCCGGCAACTTCACCGGCACGCTCATCGTCTACGCGGCGCTGCTCGTCTACCGCCACGAGCAGCTCGGCCTGACGCTCGACCGGTCGCTGCTGCGCCAGATGAACCGCTTCGGGATCCCGCTCGTGCCGTCGATGCTCGCGCTCTGGCTCCTGAACTTCGGGGATCGCTTCTTCATCCTCAAGCTCGCGGATCAGAGCGAGGTCGGCGTGTATTCGATCGGCGCCCGCATCGCCTCCGCAATGGTGCTGCTCCTGGCTGCCTTCCGCGCAGGGTGGCTTGCCTTCGCCTATTCGATCGAGGACGACGACCGCGCACGGCGCGCGTACTCCTTCGTGCTGACGTACCTGCTCTTCGTCGCCTCGTGGGCGGCCCTCGCCCTCGCCCTGCTTTCCCCGTGGCTCGTCCAGTGGCTGACGACGCCGGCCTTCTTCGACGCCTCCGAGGTCGTCCCGTTGCTCGTCTTCGGCGCGGTGGCGCTCGGCGGCTTCAACGTCGTCTCGATCGTGCTGGGCCGGAGGAAGCGCACGCAATTCAACTGGATCGCCACCGGCGCGGGCGCGGCCGTGAGCGTCGTCCTCAACCTCGTGCTCATCCCGACCTACGGGATCATCGGCGCGGCGATCGCCAACCTCTCCGCCTTCACGGTGATGTTCGTCGTGATCACGTGGTGGTCGCAGCGGGTCTTCTGGGTGCCCTACCAGTGGCGGCGTGTCGTGACGGTGGTCGGCGTCGCGGCCGGCCTAACGGTGCTCGGGAGGGCGCTCGACGTGCCGCTCGCGGCGGCGGTCGCACTCATCGTCGTCTACCCCCTGGTGCTGTGGCCACTTCGCTTCTACCTGCCCGCCGAACTGGCCGCGATCAAGACTCGAGCCGCGCGAACCGTGCCGTGAAGTGCCGCAGCGAGCTCGGCTGCCACTCGATGCGGTAGCCGCGTAGCTGCGAGGCGCGCTCGACGACGGTCTCGGCCACCTCGATGACGTAGTCGACGTGGCTCTGCGTGTACGTCCGCCGCGGTATGGCGAGCCGCACGAGATCCATCGCCGCCGCCTCCTCGGTGCCGTCGGGGCGCCGCCCGAACATCACCGTGCCGATCTCGCAGCCGCGGACGCCGCCGGCGGTGTAGAGCTCGACGGCGAGCGCCTGGCCCGGGTACTCGAGCGGCGGGACGTGCGGTAGCAATGCGCGGGCATCGACGTAGATCGCGTGGCCGCCGAACGGCTGGACGAGCGGCATGCCGGCGTCCGACAGCCCGTCCCCGAGATAGGCGGTCGAGCGGGCGCGATAGCGCAGATAGTCGTGGTCGACGGCCTCGGCGAGCCCTTGTGCGATGGCCTCGAGATCTCGGCCGGCCAGACCGCCATATGTGGGAAAGCCCTCCGTGAGGATGCCGAGCGCCCGGCACTGGTCGGCGAGCTCAGAGTCGTTCATCGCCACCCAGCCGCCGATGTTCGCGAGCGGGTCCTTCTTCGCGCTCATCGTCATGCCGTCGGCGAGAGAAGCCGTCTCGCGCACGATCTCGGCCACGGTCCGCTCACCGTAGCCCTCTTCGCGCTCGCGGACGAACCACGCGTTCTCGGCGAAGCGGCACGCGTCGAGGAACAGCGGCACGCCGTGGCGGTCGCAGATGGCGCGCACGGCACGGAGGTTCTCGAGCGATACCGGCTGTCCGCCGCCCGAATTGTTCGTGATGGTAACGAAGACGACCGGCACGTCGCCCGCGCGCTCGGCGAGCAGCCGCTCGAGAGCGTCCGTGTCCATGTTGCCCTTGAAGGGATGGAGCGCCGAAGGGTCCCGTCCCTCGGGAATCGGCAGGTCGAGGGCCTCGGCGCCGGTGTGCTCGACATTGGCCCGCGTGGTGTCGAAGTGCGTGTTGTTCGGGACGACCTTTCCCGGCCCGCCAAGCACGGAGAAGAGGATGCGCTCGGCCGCACGGCCCTGGTGGGTGGGAATGACGTGCTCGAACGGGAAGAGCTCCTGGACCGCCTCGAGGAAGCGGTACCACGACGGCGACCCGGCATAGCTCTCGTCACCGTGCTGGATCGCAGCCCACTGGTCGCGCGACATGGCGCCGGTTCCCGAGTCGGTGAGGAAGTCGATGAGCACCTCGGACGCGGGCAGCTTGAAGAGGTTGAAGTCGACGGCCTCCACGGCCGCGCGCCGCTCGTCCTCGGTCGTCAGCCGCAGCGGCTCCACCGAGTGGATCCGGAACGGCTCGATGATCGTGCGGATCGTCAACTACACATGGGAGGTGACGCCCGCGAGGCCGGGATCGCCCTCGGCCGGCTCGTACCACGAGTACGCGTACCGACCGTCGTCGAGCTCCGAGGCGAACGCCGTGAGCCGCAGCGGCCGAAAGGTGTCGCACATGACCGCCAGCTCCGTCGTCTCGGTCACGCCCAGAGACCGCTCGGCGAGGCCGGGCTGCGGCCCGTGCGGCAGGCCGGACGGGTGGAGCGTGATCGAGCCGACCTCGATCGCCTTGCGCGAGCCGAAGTTGCCGGAGACGTAATAGATCATCTCCTCGGACTGGAGATTTGAGTGGTGGTACGGGATCGGGATCGCCTCGGGGTCGAAGTCGAGCTTCCGCGGGCAGAACGAGCAGATGACGAAGTTCTGACCCTGGAACGTCTGGTGGGAGGGTGGCGGCTGGTGGATGCGCCCGGTGATCGGCTCGAAGTCGTGGACGGAGAACGTCCACGGGAAGAGGTAGCCGTCCCAGCCCACGACGTCGAACGGGTGGTAGTCGAGGATGTACGTCTGGTAGCCGCCGCGAACGCGGACCTTGACGACGAACTCGCCCTGGTCACGGACCGTCTGCAGCTCCGTAGGCGGATGGATGTCGCGGTTCGAGTAAGGCGCACCCTCGAGCAGCTGGCCGTACTCGTTGCGGTAGCGCCGCGGGATGGTGATCAGGCCCGGTGACTCGAAGGTGAGATAGCGCTGCTCGCCCTCGGGCAGGAAACGGTAGGTCGTGCCCCGCGGGATGACGATGTAGTCGCCGTCGCGGTAGGACAAGTTGCCGAAGGTCGTCTCCAGCGTCCCCGAGCCCTCGTGGACGAAGACGACCTCGTCGTGCTCGCCGTTCCGGAAGAAGTAGTCCATCGACTGCGCCGGCCGGCAGAGCGCGATCTCGACGTCGTCGTTCCACATGAGCACGCGGCGGCCGGTGATCTCGTCCCCGGACGGCTCCACGCCGTACGTCGCGAGATGGCGGTGCGCGTGCGCCTCGGGCAGCCACTCCTCGTGCTCGATCGGCTCGAACTCGCCGAGCTCCTTCACGCGGCAGGGCGACTGGAGGTGGTAGAGAATCGACTCGTTGCCGGTGAAGCCTTCGAGGCCCATGACCTCCTCGGTAAGCAGCCGGCCGTTGTCGCGGAAGACGATGTGGCGCTTGCGGGGTACGTCCCCTAGTCGAACGTAGAAGGGCATGGCTCCGACCTCCCTGCCGATTTCGAGCGTTGTCGGCTAACGGTACTCCCTACAATGGGAGCCGTGACGCGGCTGCTCGTCGGTATGTGCGTCACTCTGGCGGTCCTCGCAAGCGGTGCAGCGGCGGCGCAGGCGCCGGTCGTTCCGAGGTTCGACCGCGCAGCCGCTACCGTTGGCGAGCGCGTCGTCGTGCGTGCCTCGGGATTCCCGTCGAGGAAGCCTCTGCGCGTCTATCTCGCCCTTCGCACGGACGTCGCGAGCATCCGCGGCCCACTCGACCGGCGGCTTCACTTCGTCGGCGTCTTCAACCCGCGCAACGGCCGCGCGAGCACCACGTTCGTGTTGCCGCCGCTTTCCTCCGGCCGTTACGCAACATGGTGCGTCGGCTGCCGGCCGCAGGCGACGCTGCAGGTGACGATGCCGGCGGCGACACCCGACTTCTGTCCGACGACGCCGCCTTCGAGTCGTGCAGTTCCCGCCGGCCTGAGCCAAACGTTCCAGTGGCACGGCAACGGCCTCCTATGGACCTTGGCATCGCCCGACGGCGTCTGGAACGCCCCGCCGCGCCTCGTCCAGCCGGACGGCACGATCTTCAACAAGCAGCTCTGGGTCTCCCGACCGATGTTCGGCAACCTGTCGGTGCAGCTCCGGCGGCTCGACGCCCCGGCGCCGGCGGTGAACGTAGAGACGGTCTCCGGCCAGCTGTCGGGCTGGAACGGCCCCTCGTGGGCCGCTCGCATGCGGTTCCCGAGCGTGGGCTGCTGGCTCGTCCGCGGCCGCGTCGCCGACGTCGCGCTCAGCTACGTCGTCAAGGTCGTGCTCGAGCCGGCATAGCGCTACTCGCGCCGGCGGCTCTTGACCCAAGCGATCGCCCCCACCGCGGCGTAGAAGCCAAGGCGCGGTTTCATCGAGCAACAGCTGGGGCACTTGCACGCGGGTGCCGCGTTCAGCTCGTCGGCGAAAACGCGCGGCACCCAGCGCGGCCCGCCCCAGCGGAGGTCGAAGGCGAACGACCGCACCAGGTGCGCCCAGATCAGCCACGCCGTCCAACGGGCGATTCCGTAGAAGTACGACGCGCGGTAGAGGACGATGAGCACGTTCTCGGAGACGTAGCGGCCGGCCCAATGCCAGAACGGATCGGCTGCGACGATCGTCTCGCGGAAGTACGCGCGCGTGATCACCCGCCAGCTGACGATCGCCCACACGACGAAGACGCCGTCCCAGACGAATCCCAGCCCGGAGAAGTACGCGCCGGCGTCAACGTAGCGGCCGGTCTGACCCGCATACGCCCAGGCACCCAACGCAAACAGGTGGTCCGTGAACGGGAAGAACAGCATCGTGCCGACCGTGTCGCCCGTGTCGGTGAGGGCGTGGGCCCACTGGCCGATGACGAAGCTGTAGGCGACGACCTTGTTACCGAAGACCCAATAGAGCAGGAGCCCGACGAGGACGCCGAACGTCAGAGAGTGAGTGAAGCCGACGCCCGGCCAGCCACGGT
>JBKPGF010000027.1:0-24328 GCA_046729255.1 Actinomycetota bacterium | reverse complement strand
GCGCAAGATTCCCCACTGCTGCCTCCCGTAGGAGTCTGGGCCGTGTCTCAGTCCCAGTGTGGCTGATCGTCCTCTCAGACCAGCTACGGATCGTCGCCTTGGTAGGCCATTACCCCACCAACAAGCTAATCCGCCGCGGGCCCCTCCTCGGCCGGATGCCGAAGCCACCTTTCTTCCGGCGCCCGAAGGCTCCGGAGGCTATCCGGTATTAATCCGGGTTTCCCCGGGCTATCCCAGTGCCGAGGGCAGGTTGCCCACGTGTTACTCACCCGTTCGCCGCTGTCCCCGGGCCCGAAGGCCCGGTTCTCGCTCGACTTGCATGTGTTAGGCGCGCCGCCAGCGTTCGTCCTGAGCCAGGATCAAACTCTCCGTGAAGATCGGTTTCCAACTCTGCCGGCAAGCCGACAGAGGTCAGGAAGCTGATTCAGGTGAGCTTGAGCTCAAAGGTCATGCCCGAACTGCTGATTGGGCATGACACGGGTTCATGCTCCTCTGCCGGCCATGAAGGGCCAGCCGAGGAGTCTCGACGTTTCACGCTGTTGAGTTTTCAAAGACCGCACCCTCTGCTGAGGGCCCAAAAAAGCCTCCGGCTCGCACCGAAGGCCCCTCGTGCTCGGCGATACACAGGTCGTATCTTCTCGCTCGACGGGTCTCCGGTGTCGATTGCAGGCTCTTGACGCCTCTCGCGAGGCGACCGCCGCATGGTAGCAGAGGTTTCGCCTAATCGGAGGTAAAGCGCACGTAACGGCGTTTTCCTGCCTGGAGCAAGGCCCCGGTGAGGCGCTCGCGGGGAACGTCGAGGTCGGTTACGACGTCGTCGTCGATCCGTATGGCGCCCTGGGCCAGCAGCCGGCGTGCCTCGCTCGTCGTCCCGATATCCAGAACGTCGACGAGTACCGAGGGAAGGTGGACGGGATCGCCTGCTGGCAACGGCGCCTCCGGCACGTCGTCTGGAGCTTGCCCTTCGCGAACGACGCGCGTGAAGTGCGCCTCCCCCGCCGCTGCGCCCTCGGCTCCGTGCCAGCGGCCGACGATCCGGCGCGCCAGCTCGAGCTTCCACGCCATCGGCTCCGCGGCCATCGGCTCCTCGCCCACGAGCATCGACCACCATTGCGGGAGCGCAGCATCGGGAATCGACATGACCTTCCCGAACATCTCTTCGGGGGCGTCGTTAATCGCGACGTAGTTGCCTCGGGACTTCGACATCTTCTCCTCGCCGTCGAGCCCGACCAGCAGTGGAAAGGTCATCACGACCTGCGGCTCGACGCCGTACTCGGGCATGACTTCGCGGCCCGCGAGGAGGTTGAAGAGCTGATCGGTGCCGCCGATCTCGATGTCGGCCTCGATCGCGACGGAGTCGTACGCCTGCATCAGCGGGTACAGGAGCTCGGACACGGAAATCGGCTCGCCTGAGCGGAAGCGGTTCGCGAAGTCGTCCCGCTCGAGGAGGCGCGCCACGGTGAGCGTTCTCGCAAGCCGAACGACCTCGGCATAAGACAGCGTCCCCAACCACTCCCCGTTGAAGCGGATCTCCGTTTGCTCCCGGTCGAGGATTCTGAACGCCTGATCGGCGAACTCCTGGGCGTTCGCGTCGAGCACGTCGTCTGGCAGCAGGGGCCGCTCCTCGGAGCGGCCCGACGGATCGCCGATCCGCGCCGTGTAGTCCCCGACGATGAGCACCACGACGTGACCTTCGGCTTGGAACTCGGCGAGGCGGTCGAGGACGTACGCGAAGCCGAGATGGATGTCAGGCCCCGTCGGGTCGATGCCCAGCTTCACGCGCAAGGGGCGGCGGAGCGTGAGCTTGGCTTCCAGACCGCCTTCCGGCAGGACGTGTACGGCATGGCGAGTGAGCTCCTGGATCGGCATCGTCGGGCAACTCTAGTGCGTAGAATCTTCTCGCTCTGGTCTCGGCTCACGGTTCTCAAGGGGAGAGATCGCGCCGAAGGAGAATCCGCAAGCTCCGCCTGCTGGCCCTCCTGCTCGTGCTCGGTCTCGTCGGTATCGCATCGTTTGCGTTCGGTCTCGTGACCGCGATCGCCAGCGAGCTGCCGCAGCTCGACCCTGCCCGCTACAAGCCGTCTAAGAACGACCGGAACAGCTACATCTACACCTCGGACGGCCGCGTGCTCGCAGTGCTCCGTGGCAGCGAAGCCCGGATCGTCGTGAAGTCCGAGGAGATCTCGGCCGTCATGAAGCAGGCGATCGTCGCCATCGAGGACCAGCGCTTCTTCGAGCACCGGGGGGTCGATATCCGCGGCATCGCGCGCGCGATCTGGCAGGACCTCCGCAACCGTGCGGTCGTCGAGGGTGGCTCGACGATTACGCAGCAGTTCGTGAAGAACGCCTACGTGAAGAGCAGCCGGTCGTTCGAGCGCAAGCTCAACGAGGCAGCGCTCGCGTGGCAGCTGGAGCAGCGATGGTCGAAGGACCGGATCCTCACCGCCTACCTCAACACGATCTACTTCGGCAACGGCGCCTACGGGATCGAGCAAGCCTCGCGCGTGTACTTCCGGCACGGGGCAGACAGCCTCTCGCTTGCCGAGTCCGCTCTGCTGGCCGGCATTCCCGCCGACCCGACGCTGTACGACCCCGGGGCGAACCCGCGCCAGGCGAAGGTGCGGCGCCACGTCGTCCTGCGGGCGATGCTCGACCAGGGCGACATCACCCGGGTGGAGTACTGGCGCGCCGATCACGAGCCGATGCCCGAGCCGACCGACATCCGTCTGCCCGGTATCCAGGGGCCTGCGCCGTACTTCACGAACTACGTGAAGCAGCAGCTCGTCGACAGGTACGGGACGGCCAACGTCTTCGGCGGAGGGCTGCGAGTGCGAACGTCGATCGACCTCGGCCTGCAACAGCTCGCTCGACAGGCGATCGCCAAGTGGCTACCGCCGGACAAGGAAGGGCCCTCGGCGGCGCTCGTCGCGATCGATCCTCGCGACGGCCGGGTGCTCGCGATGTACGGAGGGCGCAACTACGCCGAGAGCCAGTTCAACCTCGCCGTTCAGGGCGCACGCCAGCCCGGGTCGGCGTTCAAGCCGTTCGCGCTCGCGGCCGCGCTCGACCAGGGCATCTCCCCCACGACGTCGTTCGTATCCGCCCCGGTGACGATCTCGCTCGGCGATCGGCTGTGGAAGGTGGAGAACTACGAGGGTTCGAACCTCGGCACGATCGACCTCGAGACGGCGACGACGTACTCGGACAACACCGTGTACGCACAGCTGACCGAGCTCGTGCGCCCGAAGGCGGTGGCGGCGATGGCGCGCCGGCTCGGAATCCAGAGCCCGATCAAGGGCTACTTCTCGGTGACCCTCGGCGGCGAGGCGGTCAACCCACTCGACATGGCAAGGGCGTACTCGTCGTTCGCGAACGGCGGCGAGCGGATCGACGGCGCGCTGATGGGAAACGTGCCGCGTGCCGTGCTGTCGGTCGGCAAGAAGCAGAACATCCCGATCGGACGCGAGGCTCTCGGCGCGAACGAGGCAGCCATCGTCAACCGGATGCTGCAGGGGGTCGTGGAGAGCGGCACCGGGCAGCGGGCTCAGCTCGCGGACGGACGGCCCGTGGCCGGCAAGACGGGCACGACCGAGAACTACGGCGACGCGTGGTTCGTCGGCTACACGCCCCAGCTTGCCGTCGCCGTGTGGGTCGGCTACCCAGACCGGCTGCGGCCGATGCTCGACCAGTACCACGGCAGCCCCGTCGCGGGCGGCACGTTTCCGGCGCAAATCTTCAAGGCCTTCATGGAGAAGGCGCTGCCGCGCCTCGAGGCAGAGCCCGAGTCGTTCCCGGCGCCGTCGTATCCGTACGCGTCTCCGCGCCGCATCGTCTTTCGCGACGGTCGTTGGCGGGCGGACAACGGCTATTGCCGCGGCACGCGTGAGATCCAGTACTTCTACGGGACGGGCCCTGCGACGACGGCCGACTGCAAGCCCAACGAGGTCGACGTGCCACGGGTTGTCGGGCTGCCGTATGACGACGCCGTCGACCGGCTCGGCCTTCAGCCGCTGAACGCCAAGGCCGTATACAAGCCGGCCGTGCCACGGCAGCGCGTGGGGTACGTGCTCGGTCAGCTCCCACGGGTCGGCGCACACTTGTCGGCATATGACACCGTCACGCTCGTGGTCGCCAAGTCACTCCACGGTGTGGTCCCGCGGGTCGTCGGCATGCGGGTCGCCGCCGCTAAGGCACGACTCGATCGCCGCCACCTGCGGCCGATCGTCCGGCGGCAGCCGGCCAGGGGCCGCGCCGGACGCGTGCTTTCCCAGGAACCGCAAGCCGGCGTCGCGGCTGCGCCGCGGATGCCGATCATGCTCGTGGTCTCGTCCGCGGTTCCGGCCGGCTGAGAAACCTCGACCCGGCCAGGACGTAGCGCCACGGCTGCTCGATCGCGACCGTCAGCCCGATGCGCGGCCCGGCGACGATCTCGGCGTCGCCTGCGCGTGCTCGGAGCTCGAACGGCGCACGGTCGAGGGGAAGGCCGTCATGCTCACGCGTGATGCCCAGTGCCTGACAGAGGCGTCCCGGCCCGGCGCACAGCAGGCGCGGGTTGTCGAGCCCTCGGCGCGCGGCCATGGCGTCGAGGCCCGAGATCGGCTCGAGCGCCCGCACAAGTGCGGCTTCCGGCACGCCGTCGTCCCCGCACACGACGTTGAGACACCAGTGGATCCCGTACGAGCGATAGACGTAGGCCCGGCCGGGCGGTCCGAACATCGAAGCGCGCGTCGGCGTCAAGCCCTTGAAGCCGTGGCTCGCCGGGTCGCCAACGGCGTACGCCTCGATCTCGACGATCCTGCCCCCCACGCCGTTCACGAGCAGCGTCGCACCGATGAGATCGGGCGCCACCTCGTGCACCGAGCGCGCAAAGAAGTCCTGACCGATCACGGGCTCCAATCGGCTACCCCGTCCACGTTGCGGACGACCACGCGCGCCGAACCCCCTCTCCACGGGATCCGCACAAGGTTGCCCCGGTCCGAGATGAGCACAACGCGCCCGTCCTTCGACAAGGCCTGCGTGTAGGCCTCAGCGCCGAAGCGCCCCATCGGACGCTCCTTCCCCGTGACAGGATCCACCGCCACCGGTACCGCCGAAACGACGGAGTCATACGTGGCGAGAAGCTTCCGGCCGTCCCCCGACCATGCGAACGGAATGATCTGTCGACTCCGCCCCACCCTCCTCCGGTCGCTTCCGCCTGGTCGCATCACCCATAGGTTCTAGAAGAAGTGCGCGGTAAGCGGGTCGTCCTCGAAGCGGGTGAAGGCGATGAGCCTCGGCCCCCAGACCGGAGTCGTCCCGTCCCGAGTGCGCGTCAAGCGGAGCGGCTTGCCTCCATCGATCGACGACCGGTAGATGTCTTCTTCGAACGACAGGTCGCCGACGAGGCGGCGCAGTGGCTTGCGTCGGCTCCACGCGATGTCCTTACCGGAAGGCGAGAAGTCGAGCGCGGCTACCTCCGGCCCCTCGACGATCGTTCGGCTGCTGCCGCTCTCCGCATCCACGAGCACGAGGGCTTTTCCGTTCGAGAGGGCCAGGCTCTGTGAGTCCGGAGACCAATCGTACGCGCGCGCGTCACGCGCGATGAGGCGCGGCGTACCGCCCTCGACCTCCAGCACGAAGAGGTCGCTGGACTCACTCGAGCGCCGGAAGGCGACCCAGCGCCCATCCGGCGAGATGTCCGGGTAGATGCCGTCCCCGAGCCGGCGCGGGTTAGAGCCGTCCGCCCTCGCTACGAAGAGCGTCCCCCGCTCCTGCAGGTAGCCGCTCGCGCCGCGTGTGAATCGCGTCTTTGCGTAGACAAGGACGGGCTCGGTCGTCGAGACGCCGTTGCCGCACGCGCTTCCGAACAGGCCTGCGAGGAGCGAAAGGAGGACCAGGCGCCGAGCGAGAATCAGAAGAGCTTCTGGGACGCGGACGGCTTCGCGCTTGCCTCGAGCAGCTTTCGGGCGCGTCGGCCCAGATCCGTGAGATCCACCTTGCCGCTCTCTGCTTGTTCCGCCAGCCTCTCTGCGAGCTCGAGCGACTGATCGATCAGCGGCGACGACGCAGACACGTCGTGGCCCATGTCGTGGAGGATCGTGCGCTCGGTACGCGACGCGATGATCGGCTCGGGAATGCCCTCGATCCACACGCGGGTGCGCTTGCCGCTGCCGCGCTCTTCGGCCTCGAGCGGCTCGAGCGAGTAGATCTTGTCGGCGCGTGCGTACTTCCCGAAGCCGAGGAAGACCATGCGGTTCGCGCCGTCAGCCACGAGTCGGATTATCCCACTGGGAGGGTTTGGCGGAACGGTGCCCGTCGGTGCGCTCTGGTCGTCGTACTGCAAGGACGCAGGGAGCCCGCGTACTGAACGAAGTACGTGGGCGACCGAGGACGCCGCAGGACGGCGATCCGGTGCGTTCCAGCGGCTCAGTCACTGTTTCGCCAGACCCTCCTCACTACTCGAAGAACGTGTCCTCGTGGCGGTACGGCGGCGCGCAGGTGCAGAGCAACCGCAGCGCTCTGTCCCCCGTGTTGCGAAGCGTGTGCCAGGCACCAGGCGGGATGGGAATCGCATCTCCGACGGTCACGTGGGCTGCCTCGCCGTCGAGCTCCATGTCGCCCTCGCCTTCGAGGATGAAGTAGACCTCCTCGCTCTCGGCGTGGTAGTGCCGCTCGGTCGCCTGCCCCGGCTCGAGCGTCGCCTCGGCGACGCTGTGCCAGCTGGTCCCGCCGGACGGGATTCCGCACAGCTCGCGGATGAGGCTGCCGTCCTTCGTGACGAAGGGCTCGACGGTGCCGAGCGAGCGGACGTCGATCACAGGGCGCGGCGCAACGCGTCCACGACCCGCTCTTGATCTGCCGCATCGATGCGTGTGTGGAACGGCAACGCGAGCGTGCCCCGGCTCGCGGCCTCGGCCACCGGGCACATGCCATCGGCGAACCCGTAGAGCTCGCGCATGTACGGCTGGAGATGGACGCAGGGCACGTACTCGGCGGTCGCGATGCCGTCTGTGCGCAGCGCAGCCATGACCCGATCGCGGTCGACGCCCTCCGCCAGCCGGATGACGTAAACAAACCACGAACGCTCATGATCGGCATCGTCGGCCGCGAGCGGTTGGACGGCGTCGATTTCTGCAAGCAGGTTCGAATAGCGGTCCGCCGCGTCGCGCCGCAAGGTGAGTATCTCGTCGAGCTTCTCCAACTGGGCGATACCGAGTGCCGCCTGGATGTCCGTCCAGCGGTAGTTGAAACCGACGCGCACGTGGTGGAACCACCCGCCTCCCTCATACGAGCGCCCCTGATTCCGCAAGCTGACCAAGAGCTTCCACTCCTCTTCTGAGTGAGTGACGACCACTCCGCCTTCGCCCGTCGTGATCTGCTTGTTGGGATAGAAGCCGAAGACCGCCGACGGTCCGTGCGATCCAATCGGGCGCCCCTTGTACGCAGCACCCAACGCTTCGGCCGCGTCGTCGATCAGGAGAAGTCCGTGCCGGTTCGCGATCGCACGGATCTCGTCGAGCTCGCAGGGGTAGCCGAACATATCGACGGCGACGATGGCCTTCGTGCGGTCCGTGATCGCCGAATCTACGGCCGCCGGGTCGAGGTTCAAGGTTCGACGATCGACGTCGGCGAAGACAGGCGCGGCGCCCTCCTGGATAAAGCAGTTGGCCGAAGCGACGAACGAGATCGGCGACGTGATGACCTCGTCGCCCGGACCCAGTCCGGCGATCCGGCAGAGCAGGTGGAGCCCCGCCGTGCCGCTCGAGACGGCAGCAGCGTAGGGAGCTCCAACCCGCTCGGCGATCATCGACTCGAAGCGGTCGATCATCGGACCGAGCGAAAGGCGGCCTGAGCGGAGAACTTCGAGCACGAGCTCCTCTTCGCGCTCGGAGAAGTACGCCCCTGAGAGCGGGACTTGAGTGCCCGCCTGAGGTGTGGTCACGCTTGTGCTGGAGTGCGAGTCTGGTAGTCGAGCCAGTCGGCCCACTGCGGCTTGCGGCCGCGAACCGTCTCCCAGTACGCCTCTTGCAGCTCGCGTGTGATCGGGCCGGGCCTGCCGACGTCCTGGTCGTCAACCGAGCAGATCGGCGTCACCTCGACGGCCGTCCCGCACATGAACACTTCGTCGGCCGTGTAGAGGTCGGTGCGGATGAGCTGCTTCTCGTTGACCGTGTAGCCGAGTGACCGGGCGATCTCGATCATCGTCTCGCGGGTGATCCCGGGCAGGATCGAGGCGGACAGGTCCGGTGTCGAGATGACACCGTCCTTCACGACGAAGATGTTCTCGCCCGAGCCGTCCGCGATGTACCCGTCGTGGGTCAGGAGGATTGCCTCGTCGTAGCCGGCGCGCTGGGCCTCGTGCACCGCGAGCATCGAGTTGAGGTAGATGCCCGTGGCCTTGGCAGTGTGCGGGATCGTGTTCGGCCCGACCCGCTGCCACGACGAGATCATCGCGCGGCAGCCGTTCTGCTGACCCTCTTCGCCGAGGTACGCCCCCCACGGGAACGTGAGGATCGCGACCTCGACCTCGTTTCCCCGCGTGTGGACACCGAGCTCGCCGTAGCCGTAGTACACGATCGGCCGCAGATACGACTCGTCCAATCCGTTCGCGGCCAGCGTCTCGTGGCACGCCGTCCGCAGCTCGTCGACGGAGTACGGCATCCGCATGTAGAGAAGCTGCGCCGACGTCTCGAGTCGCTTCAGATGGTCCCGCAGGCGGAAGACCGCCGGCCCGCGGTCGGTCGAGTAGCAGCGGATCCCTTCGAAGACGCCTGTGCCGTAGTGGAGACCGTGGCTCGCGACGTGGATCTTGGCGTCGGCCCAGTCCACGAACTCGCCGTTCATCCAGATCTTCTCGGTTTCCTGCACGGGGTTCGAATTCTAGTCCGCGGCGACGATGTCGAGCGGCGCCGCCCGCGAGAGCCGCACGAGCTCGCCGGGAGCTAGCCCGACCATGTGGCTCGTCGACCCTCCGCCCACCCACACGCGGTCGAGACCGAGCAGGGTTCGCTCGAGCAGCACGGCGTCGACGCGCGGCAGACCGAACGGAGCCACGGCCCCCGGCTCGAAGCCCGTCGTCTCGCGAACGCGCTCGGGAGAGGCGATGCTGGCTATGCGCGCGCCGGCCGCCGCGGCGACCTTGGCCGCATCCGCGCGGCGGTCTCCGGGGACCATCGCCAGGGCGACGCGGCCGTCGCACTCGAACACGAGCGACTTCACGATGTTCCGGAGGTCGCAGCCGACCGCCCGCGCAGCGTGCGCCGCCGTGGGCGTCCCTTTCGAGAACTCCTCGAGCCGCGCCTCGGCGCGAGCCTCGCGGAGAAACACGATCACACGTTCGACCGGCTCGGGCTGGCCATCGCTCACCGGCGGAGTTTTGCGCATGCGCGTCGAGGGAAAGAGATGTTCTGATGCGACTGACTGTGCGCACAATCGGGCTGTTGCTCGCAGCGCTCGGTGCGTGGGGGGCCATCGTCCCGTTTGTCGGCCCCAAGTTCGACTACCCCTTCCCCGCCGGCAGCGACGTCTCAGCGTGGGAATGGAGCGATACGGCGTGGCAGCTCTCGCTGCTCCCCGGCATCGCGACGTTCTACGGTGGCATCGTCCTGCTGGGCCTGCTGGGTACGGTGAGGATTGCTCCCGCCGTGGGAGCGCTTGCCGCGCTCGCAGGCGGTGCGTGGTTCGTTCTCGGCGCGGAGTTTTCCCGTCTCTGGACCACGCCTCCGCCTGACGGGACCGGGTCGGACTGGATGATCATCGCCACGAACGTCGGCTACCACGAGGGTCTCGGCCTGGCGATCGCTGCGCTGTCGGCGTTCGCACTCGGGATGCTCACCCTCCTGCCAGAACGCCAGAGGTCTCCGGAGGAAGCGCCGACGATCCCGCACCCTGTGCTCGAGCAGGAGCCCGAGCCGCAGTACAAAGAGCCCGTCTCGACGACCTGATCGTCTACCCGAGGCGAATGAAGCGGGCGTCCTCGAAGCCCGCTGCCTGAAAGTCGCCGACGAGGTCGTCAGGCGCCGGGCTGTCGATGGAGAGCGCCATGAGCGCTTTGCCTCCCTCGTTCGTTCGTGACACGGCCATGTTGGCGATATTGATCCCGGCATCGCCGAACAAGGTCCCGACGCGGCCGATCACGCCGGGGCGGTCGTCGTAGTGGAAGAACACCATTAGCGGGGCGAGCTCGATCTCGATCTTGAAGCCGAGAGCGCCGACGAGCCAGTGCCTGCTCTCGCCGCCGAGGATCGTCCCCGACACGGACACCTCATCTTCGTCGACGCGCAAGTAGACCTCGACGAGGCTCGTGTAGTCGGGCGAAGCCCTGTCGGACTGCTCCTCGACGGCGATGCCTCGTTCGGCGGCGACGAGTGAGGCGTTGACGGCGTTCACGGGCTGGTCGGTGCGGCCCTGGAAGACGCCGTTGAGCGCCGCAACCGTCAGTGGGCGCGTGTCGTGCTCCGCGAGTCGTCCCCGGTAGGACAGAGCGATGCGCTCCGCGCGGCCGCCGGCCAGCTCCATGGCGAGCGAGCCGAGCCGCGTCGCGAGGGGTGCGAACGGCCCCAGCGTCTCGAGCTCCTCGGGGCTGACGGCCGGCATGTTGACGGCGTTGGCCACGAGCTCGCCCTCGAGCGCGGCCGCCACCTGCTCGGCGACGATGACGCCCGCACGGTCCTGCGCTTCCTCGGTCGACGCTGCCAGGTGCGGCGTCACGACGACGTTGTCCAGCTCGAGCAACGGCCCCGAGTACGGCTCGGCCGAGAAGACGTCGAGGGCCGCCGCGGCGACCTTGCCGGACCGCAACGCCTCGAGCAGCGCCTCCTCGTCGACGAGCTCGCCACGCGCGGCGTTGACGATGCGAATGCCGCCCTTCGCGTGCGCGAGCGTGTCCCGGTTGACGACGGCTCGCGTCTCTTCGGTCAGCGGCAGATGGAGCGAGACGACGTCCGATGAGGCGAAAACGTCGTCCTGGGATCTCGCTCCCTCGACGCCGAGCTCGCGGAAGCGGTCGCGCGAGACGAAAGGATCGAAGGCGACGACGCGCATACCGAGCGCGAGCGCCCGCCGGGCGACCTGCTGACCGATCCGGCCGAAGCCGAGTATTCCGAGCGTCTTGCCGGCGAGCTCCTGGCCGGCGTAGCGCGAGCGCTCCCACCGGCCTGCCTTGAGCGACGCGTGGGCCTGCGGGATGTTCCGAAAGAGAGCGAGCATCAGACCGACGGTGTGCTCGGCGGCGGAAACAACGGTCGACTCGGGGGCGTTGACGACGAGGATCCCCTGGCGAGTGGCAGTCTCGACGTCCACGTTGTCGACCCCGACGCCGGCGCGGCCGATGACCCGGAGGTTCTGCGCCTTCGCCAGCAATGCCTCGTCGAGCCTTGTCCCCGAGCGGATGACGATCGCGTCGTAGCGGTCGACGATGTCCTCGAGCGGCGAGTCGAGGTCGACGTCCACCTCGAAGCTGGACCGCAGGATGTCGACCCCGGCGTCCGCGATCGGCTCCCTGACGAGAACTCGCGTCACACGGGAATGCCCTGGAACGCCGCCAGCGCGTGCTCGACGGCAGCGCCCTGGTCGATCTCCGCCCCCACCTCGACGAGCCCCCGCTCGACAGCGGCCAGCGCGGTCGCCACGTCGAAGACGTCGTAGTAGCCGATGTGGCCGATGCGAAAGACGGTACTCCCGAGCGGCCCGTGGCCCTTGGCCAGTTGCACGCCGTAGCGGTCGCGGAGGAGTGAGACGAGCTCGGCGGCATCGACGCCAGGGGGCGACTTGATCGCGGTGACGACGGCCGCCGTGTCGTCGTCGGGAGAGAAGAGCTCGAGTCCCATCGCCTTGGCCCCGGCGCGGCAGGCCCGGCCGAGCCGGACGTGGCGGTCGTAGACCTGCTCGAGTCCCTCCTCGAGCAGCAGCCCGAGTGCGACGTTCAAGCCGGCCACGAGCGGGATGGCAGGCGTGAACGGCGCGTCGAGCTTCTCCTGCGCCTTTCTCGTGCGCTCCCAGTCGAAGTAATAGCGGGGCGACGACAGGGTCCCCTCGGGCTCCCAGACCGCCTCGGAGACGGCTGCGACCGCGAGCCCGGGCGGGGTCATCAACGCCTTCTGCGAGCCCGAGCACACGACGTCGACGCCCCAGCCGTCCATCTCCAGGGGCACCGCGCCGAGGCTCGAGACGGCATCGACGACGACGTGCGCACCGGATGGTCGGATCGCCTCCGCGTGCACCTGGAGATCGCTGACGACGCCGGTAGACGTCTCCGAGTGCGTGAGCAGCACCGCGCGGACGTCGCTCGACTCCGCCAGCGCCGACGCGACATCGCTCGCCTGCGGGACCTCCCCCCACTCGTAACGCAGCGGCACGACATCACAGCCGTAGCGCTGCGCGATTTCGATCCACCGCTCGCCGAAGGCGCCGGCAGAGACGACCACGACTCGGCTGCCCGGGGCACAGAGATTCGCGACGGCGGACTCCATCGCACCGGTGCCGGAGGACGTGAAGAGGAGGACGTCGGACGATGTGCGGCAGAGCTCCTTCAGCCGCTCGAGGCACTGCCGGTAAACGGGCCGGAAGTCGGATCCGCGATGGTGGACGACAGGTTGCGCGAGTGCCGCCAGCACCTCCGGAGGCACCGGCGTCGGCCCCGGTGTGAAGAGGTAACGCTTCCCAGCCACGAGGTCTGAGCCTAGCTCAGCGCCCAGGCGCCACTCAGCGTGGGCGGTGGGCAGAGAACGACATGACCTGCTGAAACGTGGGCCGGTTCGTCCAGGCCATCGTGTCGGGGATCAGGCCCGTCGTGAATGTGATCCGCTCAGGGCGGGCATCCCCCCTCCACGTGGTCGGGTCGACGCCCTGCTTCGCCTGGAGGATGTCGCAAGCCTGCTCGAGAGCGCGCCACAGCGACTCCCGGCACGATTCGAGGTTGCCGGCGCCGCAGAACTGCGTCTTGTACGGATCACGGACCGTGAGGCGGAGCAACCGGCGCAAGTCCTTCTCGACGTAGCCGTACCAGCCGTCCTGGTACGCAGAGCCCTGCGGGCTCGCGTCGTTCGAGACCGTGTGGAGCCGAGCGAGAGGCTCGACCAGATCCCCTAGCACCGGTCGCATGACCGCGCGCGCGAACCGCGGCCAAGCCACGTCCATGATCGCCGCGCCGGCGTGGTCGATCTTGCCGTCGAGATCGCGGTCGAGCCTACTCCCGCCCAACGCCCCCCACGCGCGAAGCATGTCGGCGGCTGTGCGAACGCGGAGGTTCGGCGTGGGCGCGGTCATGAGCACTTCGGCGATCAGCGGCCACACCTGCAGCACGCGCAGATCCTGCGTGGCGGCCTTGTTCGCCGCAGCGACGAGTTGCGCCGCCGTTCGCTTGCCACTCCCAAGCGCTGCGCTCAGCAGTTCCTTGCGCTGAACGGAGCCGTAGGACCAGTTGTCGTCAGCTGCACCCCACCCGGCGGCGGGCTTGGAGTTCCAGTCGAGGATTGCGCCGGACGGTGGATTGATTGTCTGAGGATGCGCCTTCGCAGCGAGGAAGCCACGCCAGTCGTACTCACCCGTCCCAACCGTTGGCAAAGACGGATCCGTGCCGGGCGCGCGAACCGGCAACCGACCCGTCGTGACATAGGCGATATCGCGGTCGTCGGCGTAGAAGAAGTTGAACATCGCGTCGACCCTGGAGACGGTGTTCACGAAGCTCCTGGCCGACGTGACCTGCCTCGTGTTGAGGTCATAGATACCGACTGCGCTCAATACCTCACGGTTGCGGGTCGAGCGCTGGTGCGCGATCGCAACGCGCCGCCCGCCCACGGTGGCATAGCCCTGAACCACGCCGTGCGCGGTCTGCAGGAGCGTCACACGCTGGTCAGGGGCGCCCGGCACCCGCAGCGTGCCCGCGTCGACCGTCGTCATCTCACGACAGACGCCCTTGTAGGTGTAGTGCCGGTCGTCCCCGCAGAGGGTCTCGGCGAACGCGTCGACGTTGTCGCTCTGGGAGGACGTCACCGTCCATGCGAAGTCAGGGCCGCGACCGACAAGCACGAGTGGCAGTCCGGGCAACAGCGCGCCGCGCACGTTGTATCCGCCGCCGGCAAGCTGTACCTCCATGAAGAACTGCGGGAAGAAGTAGCCGACCTGTGGGCCGCCCACGAGCACGGGATGGCCGGTCGTGGACCTCTTGGCGCCGATCAAGAGAGCATTCGACGCAGGTCTGCGTTCGAGCGCCGACATGCGACCCTCGGGCCCAAGGGAGACGAAGCTCCCATCATCGATGGTGACGCTGCCCGCAGCGCTCGCCGGCGGAACGTTGTACGGGAAACGACCGGGCGCGATCACGGGTGATTCGGAGTTGTCTGCATCCCGCAGATCGTCGAACACCGCGCGGCCCCTGACCGCACCGAGCTTCTGCTGGAGCGCATCGAGAAACATCGAGCGCTGGACCTCCGATCCACCGTTCGCGCCGAAGCGGGCTGCGAGCAGTGCGCCGACGGCCACGGCGTCCTTGGCGGTGTAGGGCGTGACGAGCGTCCCCTGCCTTCGGTAGCCGGCGTTGAGCCCTGAGGCGTACGCCCGGATCGAGGAGAGCATTGCCCTGCCTTTCGGTCCCGACTTTCGCAGGAGCTCGACCTGCTGCTCGAGGCGCGCCTCGCCCTGTGCGCTCGGCAAGAGCGTCTGCCCGCTCAGTGCGAGCTCGACAGGGCTGATGCCGGGAATGTCGAGTGCGGCCGCGCGTGCCGGCCCCCGGATGAGCTCGAGCAGAAGGCCCCGATCTTCGACGGTCACCCAGCCCGCACCGAATGCGACATCAGCGGCGGTCTTGCCCGTGATGTAGGGAACGCCCCAGCGATCCCGTTCGATGACGACGCCCGGGCGTGGTCGTTGAACCCGCACCGCTTTCCCGACGAGCCCGAGCGGCGCCCGCTTGAAGCAGCGCCCGAGATCGGCCGCGCGGACGCGGTCGAACAGGGGCGTCAGGCAGTCGTAGAGCCGCGCCTGGTCCCTCGTGTTCCGGTTAAAGGTGAGACTGCCGTTCTCGCCCGGAGGGAGCACGTTGAGCGCGATCGCCGCGTAGTCCTGGCGGGCAGGCTGAGCGGCCGCGGAGGGCAGGCCCGCGAGACCGAGGACGACCACCGCGACGGCAGCCCCCCGCAGCATCGACTATCCCTCGCCGGGCTCCACGAGACCGGACTCGTACGCGAAGACGACGGCCTGCACGCGGTCGCGCAGGCCGAGCTTCATGAGCACGTGGGCGACGTGGGTCTTGACGGTCGTCTCGCTGACGACGAGCTGCTCCGCGATCTCCGCATTCGAGTGCCCGCGCGCCATGAGCGTGAGCACCTCACGCTCGCGTGGGGTGAGCTCGGCCACCGCCGGCGGCGCCTCACGCGGCCTGTCGGGCGGCCGGCGGACGAACTCCTCGATCACGCGACGCGTGATGGCCGGTGCGAGCAGCGCGTCGCCGCTCGCCACTGCCCGAATCCCCTCCACGAGCTGCTCCGGCGGGACGTCCTTGAGCAGGAAGCCGCTGGCGCCTGCGCGGAGCGCCTCGTACACGTATTCGTCCATGTCGAAGGTCGTGAGCATCACGACCCGCGTGTTGGTGCCCTCATCTCCGAGCAGGACGCGCGTGGCCTCGATGCCGTCCACCCCGGGCATGCGCACGTCCATGAGGACGACGTGCGGACGGAGCCGCCTCGCCTCCTCGATCGCCTCCTGTCCGTCCTTAGCCTCCCCGGCGACCTCGATATCGGCCTCCGCGTCGAGGATCATGCGAAAGCCGGCACGGACGAGCGACTGGTCGTCCACGATGAGCACTCGGATACAGGTTGCTACCTGTTCGCCGGCGATGCCGCCGTTCCCGGTCAGGAGCTCGTAGACGCGCACGGGCCGGTCGAAGTCCTTAAGCTGCTGCTCTCCGAGATCGACGAGCGTCAGCTCCTCGTCCTCGAGTAGGGCATAGGTGGCCTGGGACACGAGGATCTGGCCGCCGTGACCCGCGGCGCAAATGCGCGCCGCGCGGTGGACGGCGAGGCCGTGGTACTCGTCCGCCGTGATGGACGCCTCGCCCGTGTGGATGCCCATGCGCACGCGCGGTTGCACGCCGTGGGGCCACTCGTGCGTGGTGAGCGCCTCCTGGGCGGCCACCGCCGCAACGACGGCGTCCTTCGGTCGCCTGAACGCGACGAAGAACGCGTCACCCTGCGTGCCTATACCCTCTCCACCGGCCTCCTCGAAGACGCCGCGCAAGACGCGGTGATGCTCGGCGAGGACGTCGCCGTACCGGTCGCGAAGGCGCCGGACGAGGGACGTCGAGCCCTCGATGTCGGTGAGCAGAAAGGTGTACGTCCCGATCAACTGAGCGGCAGCCTCGCGTGAAGCCTATAGCCGCCGTCGGGGCGAGGTCCCGCTTCCAGCTCGCCGCCGTAGACGGATACGCGCTCACGCATGCCGACGAGGCCGTGGCCGCCGCTCTCACCGCCGCCGTCGCCCGAGCCGTCGTCGCTCACGGTTAAGTTGACGTGCCCGCCGTCGTACCGGACGAGCACCTCAGCGTGCTCGGCACGCGCGTGCTTGAGTGCGTTCGTAAGGCCTTCCTGGATGATGCGATACGCCGTGAGATCGATGCCGGCTGCGAGCGGCACCGGCTCGCCCTCCACCCGCAGCTCGACCGGCAGGCCGGCCTCGCGCGCCTGCGCGACGAGCCTGTCGAGGTGCTCGAGACTGGGTTGTGGAGCGAGCGCCGGCGCCTCCTCGGGCCGCCGCAGCACACCGACGAGCCTCCGCATCTCCGCGAGGGCCTCGCGGCCCGTCTGCTCGACGACCTGCAGCGCCTCCCGCTCGCGCTCCTGGTGAGGCCTGAGCAGGCCGCGCACCCCGGCAGCCTGCACAGTCATGACGCTGACGCTGTGGCCGACGATGTCGTGCAGCTCGCGCGCGATCCGCGCCCGCTCCTCGGCTACTGCGGCCCGAGCCTGTTCCTCGCGCTCACGCTGGAGCCGTGCAGCCCGTTCCCTCGCTTCGTCGGCCTCGCGGAACTTCTGGTTCAGGCCGAAGCCGACGGCCCACGCGACCGTGAAGGTCACGAGGCTCCAGACCGTATCTCCGACGGATTGCGTCTGGGAGTTGTGCATTCCCACTGCAAGCACGCCCTGGAAGAGCAAGAGACCTGTGACGGCCTGCCGCCGTCGGGGGGCCATGCCCAGGAGGAACGCCGCAGCGATGAGCGTCAGAAAGACGACGAAGTCGTCGTCCAGGAGTCCGACGTCGATGAAGCTCGTGATCGCGATCAGCACGACCGAGGCGATGGGGGCCCCGAAGGGGTATCTCCGCCGTGCAAAGAGCGGCAAGACGAATGCAGCGGCGGCCACGATGTCGAACCACAGCGGACCTTCTGGACCGTTCTTCGTGTCCTGGTGCGCGATGGCCGCCGCAACCGAGGCTGCCACGCTCGCCACGAGAAGCGCATCGAACCAGTAGCGCTTGATCGGCGGCCAGACCTTGCTGCGCACGGTGCTCATGACGCCGGGAGGCGGGCGTGAAGTCGGTACCCGCCCGTCGGACGCGGGCCTGCTTCGAGCTCACCGCCGTAGACCGAGATCCGCTCCCGTATGCCGACCAGGCCGTGGCCCCCGCCGTCGCCGCCGCCGTCGCCGGTGCCGTCGTCGGTCACGGTTAACTCGACCTGCGCGTCCTCGTAGTGGACGCGCACCTCGGCGTGGCGTGCGTTGGCGTGCTTGAGCGCGTTCGTCAGCCCTTCCTGGACGAGCCGATACGCAGTCAGATCCACCCCCGCGGCAAGCTGGACCGGCACCCCCTCGACCTTCAGCTCGACAGGAAGACCTGCCTCGCGGGCCTGGTCGACCAGCTTGTCGAGGTGCTCGAGGCTCGGCTGCGGAGCTAGCGCCGGGGCCTCCTCGGGTCGCCGGAGGACGCCCACCAAGCGTCGCATCTCGGCGAGCGCCTCGCGGCCTGTCTGCTCGACCACCTGGAGCGCCTCCCGCTCGCGCTCCTGGTCGGGCTCGAGCAGGCTGCGCACCCCGGCGGCCTGCACGGTCATGACGCTGACGCTGTGACCGACGATGTCGTGCAGCTCGCGCGCGATCCGCGCCCGCTCCTCGGCGACCGCAGCCCAGGCCTGCTCCTCGCGCTCACGCTCGAGGCGCTCGGCCAGCTCCCTGGCCTCGTCCGCCTCGCGGAACTTGTAGCTCAGCCCAAAGCCAACCGCCCAGGCGACGCAGAACGTGGTGCTCACCCAGACGTAGTCCCCACCGGTTCCCACGGGGTCGTTGTGAACGACGGTGGCGCCAGTGCCGAGCAGAATCGCCAGGCCGGTCACCGCCTGGCGTGGCTGGCTGAGCGAGCCGAAGAGGAACGCCACGGCGATACCCAGCAGCCACGGAACGAAGTTGTCCTGCACGAGCCTGTCGTCGACGAACGACGTTGCCGCGATGGCGACACAGAGCGCAACCGGCGCCAGGAACGGATAGCGACGACGCCAGAAGAGCGGCAGCACCCAGGCGAAGATGGCCAGGACGTCGAACCAGATTGGCCCGCGAGGCCCGGGATACTTCCCGCCCTCGTGCAGATCGACGACAGCGATTGCAATCGACAGGCCGAGTGCAGCCACGAGCAGCGCGTCGAACCAGTACCGCTTCGCGAGCGGCCAGAGCTTGTGCCAGATGTTCGCCACGCCGCTGACGGTAGCCCACGCTCCTGACGGGCGCATCGGCCGCAAAGACGAACTTCGAATCGTCCATGAGGATGAGACGAAGATCATCCCCGCGCCCGACGCCGCAGGACGTGATTGGGCTGTAGCCTTGGCCACGTCGGCAAGGGATGGAGGGCAGATGGATGCTTCAGACGCATTGAGCGACGAGCGCGTCATGCAGAACGGCAGCACCGCCGTCGTGACGGCGGGGGAAGTCACCCGTTGCTACGGCGAGGGAGACACGCGCGTCGATGCGCTGCGTGGCGTGAACCTCGACGTCGAGCGCGGAAAGCTCACGGCTGTCATGGGCCCGTCGGGCTCCGGGAAATCGACGCTCATGCACATCCTCGCCGCGCTCGACAAGCCGACATCGGGCTCGGTCACGATCGACGGCACCGAGGTGACCACGCTCGGCGATACGCAGCTCACCAAGCTGCGCCGCAAGCACATCGGCTTCGTCTTCCAGTTCTTCAACCTCCTCCCCATGCTCACGGCCGAGGAGAACGTCCGACTGCCATTGACGATCGCCGGCACGAAGCCCGACAAGGCGTTCTTCGAGGACCTGCTCAAGAAAGTCGGCCTGACCGACCGCCGCTCTCACCGACCGAGCGAGTTGTCCGGAGGGCAGCAGCAGCGCGTCGCCATCGCCCGCGCGCTCGTGTCGCAGCCGACGGTCGTCTTCGCCGACGAGCCGACCGGCAACCTCGACTCAGCAACATCCGGAGAGATCCTCGAGCTCATGCGCGCGTCGGTGGATGAGCTCGGCCAGACAACGGTCATGGTCACGCACGACGCGCGCGCGGCGTCGATCGCCGACCGCATCCTCTTCCTGGCCGACGGCCTGATCGTCAAGGACATGATCGGCGCGACCGCGAGTGAGGTCATCGCCGAGATGGACGAGCTCACGCTGCCGTGACGCGGGTCGCCCTCAAGGCCCTGTGGAGCCGCAAGCTCCGCACGGTCCTGACTGGCTTCGCAATCGTCCTCGGAGTCGCAACGATCACCGGGACGTTCGTCCTCACGGACTCGATCCGTAACGCCTTCGACTCCATCTTCACGACGATCTACCGTGGCACCGACGCGGTCGTCACGGGCAAAGCGGCCTTCGACGTCAGCGAGGACAGCGGAGTCGAAGTCCCGTCGTTCGACGAGTCGCTGCTCGACGAAGTGAAGGGGCTGCCGACGGTGGCCGCCGCGGTTGGCGGAGTAGGTGGCCAGGCACAGCTGATAGATGACGACGGAGACGTGATCCGGTTCGGCGGGGCTCCCAACATCGGCTTCTCCGTCGATCCCTCCCAGCCTCGCTTCAACTCCATCGTGCTCAAGAAAGGGACCTGGCCGCGAGCAAACGAGGTCGCAGTCGACACGGGGACTGCATCCAAGCAGGACATCGAGGTCGGGCAGCAGATCGGCGTCCAGGGGTCGGGCGCGGTCCGGCCGCTACGAGTCGCTGGGCTCTTCGACTTCTCGAGCGAAGGGAACATCGGCGGTGCGACGCTCGCCGCGTTCGACCTACCCACGGCTCAGCGGCTGTTCAACAAGGTCGGCAGGCTCGACCAGATCCGAGCGGCGGCGGCGTCGGGCACGACCCAGCCCCAGCTCGTGGCCTCGATCGAGGACATTCTCCCGCCCACGGCGCAGGTACGAACCGGTGCGGGTCAGGCCGACGAGGACGCGAGCGAGACGCAGGGCTTCATCAGCTTTCTCCAGGGCTTCCTGCTCGCGTTCGGCGGCATCGCGCTGTTCGTCGGCGCGTTCGTGATCGCGAACTCGCTCTCGATCACCGTCGCGCAGCGCACTCGCGAGTTCGCCACCCTGCGCACGATCGGCACCTCGAGGCGCCAGATCATGAGGTCGGTTCTCTTCGAGGCTCTCGTTTTGGGCATCGTGGCGTCGGTGACCGGCATCGTACTCGGCCTCGCGCTCGCAAAAGGCCTATTCTGGCTGTTCGAGCTGGCCGGGTTCACGCTTCCCAACAGCGGCCTGCTGCTCGAGACGAGGACGGTGATCGTCGCGCTGCTCGTCGGCGTTCTCGTCACGGTCATCGCTAGCCTGCGGCCGGCGCGACGGGCGACGCGCGTACCGCCGATAGCCGCTGTCCGCGAAGGCGCATCCTTGCCGCCGGGACGGTTCGCACGCTACCGCCCCATCGGCTCGGCATTGACGGGGCTGCTGGGATTTGCGCTCCTCGCCTACGGGCTGTTCGGCAGCGGGCTCTCGACGACGCAGATCCTCGTCCTCATGGGAATCGGCACCCTGCTCATCTTCTTCGGCGTCGCCTTCTTCAGCTCGCAGCTCGTCGTGCCCCTCGCGCATCTCCTGGGCGGCCCCGCAGCGAGGATCGGCGGCGCTCCGGGCATCCTGGCCCGCGACAACGCGATGCGGAACCCGCAGCGCACCGCCTCGACCGCGGCGGCGCTCATGATCGGGCTTGCGCTGGTGACGCTCGTGGCGATGCTCGCTCAAGGCATCCGCGCATCGTTCTTCGACGCCGTCAACAAGATCTGGGTGACGGACTACGCCGTCACCGCCCAGAACAACTACTCCCCGATCCCGATCAGCGTCGCCGAGCCGCTCCGAAAGGCGCCGAACAACACGGCCGTCGTCGGTGTCCGAGCAGGCGAAGCGCGGATCTTCGGCAGCACGGACTTCATGACGGGCGTCGATCCGGGGGCGAGCAAGGTGTTCCGTCTCGACTGGACCGAGGGCTCGCCACAAGTCATGGAGTCGCTCGGCGACCGCGGCGCGTTCACTGACGAGGACTACGCGGAGGACCATGACCTGGCGGTCGGGTCACCCGTGGAGGTGCAGTTCCCGAGCGGCGATACGCGCACCTTCGAGATCCGGGGGATCTTCGACCCCCCCACTGGCGGATCGCCGTTCGGCCCGATCACGATCTCGAGCAAGGCCTTCGATGAGGAAGTCGAGCAGCCGAAGAACCTCTTCATCTTCATTACGATGCGGGGCGGCGAGACGGAAGCGAATACTGCCGAGCTCGAGCGGTCGGTGGCAGCCTTCCCCAACGCGAAGCTCCAGAACCGCGACGAGTTCAAGGACAACCAGTTCAGCGGGATCGCGACGGTGCTCAACGTGCTCTACGTCCTGCTGGCGCTGTCCGTGATCGTCAGCCTGTTCGGAATCGTCAACACGCTCGTGCTCAGCGTCTTCGAGCGCACCCGCGAGATCGGCATGCTTCGCGCGGTTGGAACCACGCGCTGGCAGGTGCGAACGATGGTCACGTTCGAGAGCATCGTCACCGCACTCATGGGCGCAACGATCGGCATCGCCCTCGGCGTCGTCCTCGCGGCATTGTTGATCTACCGGGTGGACTTTCTCGTGCTCTCCTGGCCGATCGGGTCGCTGCTCCTGTTCGCCGCCGCGGCCGTTGTCGTGGGAGTGATCGCAGCCTTACTACCCGCACGCCGGGCGGCACGCCTCAACGTCCTGGAAGCGCTCCAGTACGAGTAGATGACCAGCGTCGAGTCGCTGAAGGGGATGCTGCTCTTCTCGACGCCGGCGCTCTTCGACCCGAACTTCAGGCGGACAGTGGTGCTCGTCGCGGAGCACGGCGAGGACGGGGCGATGGGAGTCGTCCTCAACCGGCCGTCGGACACGACGGTGGGCGAAGCCGTCCCGGACCTCGCCGATGTCGCGGGCGCCGACTCCCCGGTGTTCGTCGGCGGCCCGGTCCAGCCACGCGCGGTGCTCGTCCTCGCGGAGTTCGACGAGCCCGACGACGCTGCGGCGGTCGTCTTCGGCGACCTCGGCTTCGCGAGGGCGGACCGCGATCTCGAGGAGCTCGCGGGGACGACGCGACGCGCCCGCGTGTTTGCCGGCTACTCGGGCTGGTCGCCCGGGCAGCTGGAGGCTGAGCTGGAGGAGGAGTCCTGGCTCGTGGAGCCCATCGGCGATATCGACCTACTCGGCGATCCGACCGACGATCTCTTCGGGACGGCGCTCAAGACGAAGGGTGGCAGCTACCGCATCCTCGCCCTCATGCCGGACGATCCCCGGCAGAACTGAGCCAGTCCCGGAGCTCGTGAGGGGTGATCGTGCGCTCGCCAAGCTCTGCCGAGGACGGCACCCGGTCCCGCACGACGCGAAGAACGATGTCTGGCGAATCGGCGAACGGGCTGACGATCTTCGAGCCCTTGAGCAGCACCCGGCCCGGCATCGGCGAGACGTGGACGGCAAGCTGCGGCTCGCGGTAGCCACGTTCGGTGAGGAGCGCGTTGGCCTCGGCGACGGGATCGTCGGTCATGCCTGCAGTCGCTGGCGAATCATGTCGCCCACGAGCTTGGGGTTCGCCGAGCCACCGGTTTCCTTCATCACCTGGCCGACGAAGAAGCCGAGCAGCCCTGCCTTCCCTCCTCGGTACGCGGCGACCTGGTCGGGGTGCGCTGCGAGCACCGATTCGACGACGGGCTCGAGGGAGCCTTCGTCGGATATCTGTTCCTTCGCGAGGAACTCGTCCGCGCTGAAGCCCGCTTTCGCGCTTGCGGCCACCGCGCTCACGTAGATCTCGCGCGGCAGCCGCTCTCTCGCCTCGATCACGCGGGCAAGCTCTTTGGGCTCCGCGATCGTGATGCCCGAAGCCTCGTTGCGGACGACATTTGCGGCCGTTCTCGCCTCCACACCCGCGGCGACGAGCTTGTTGTGCTCCGTATCGCGCTCCGTCGTCACGAGCTCCCACGCGGTCGAGAAGCCGACGGCCGGCTCGAGCCGGCGGACGCGCGCGGCAGGCGACTCCGGCAGTTCTCTGGCAGCGTCGAGGAATCCCGCCGGAGTGATCGGCACGAGGTCCGGCTCGGGGAAGTACCGGTAGTCGTCGGCCTCCTCCTTCGACCGGTGGGGCGTGAGCGTGTCGGAGCCGGCGTCGTAGTCGTACGTCTCCTGGACGACCTCCTGCCCCAACTCGTAGAGCGCTGCCTGCTCGCGCACGGCCGCGTCGATGCCTCGTCCGAGGAACGTGAACGAGTTCATGTTCTTCAGCTCCCAGCGGGTGCGGAACCCGCTCTCCCCTTCCGGCCGAACGGAGACGTTGGCGTCGACGCGCATCGTGCCTTTCTCCATCTCCGCATCCGAGACGCCGAGCTCGACGACCGTCTGCCGCAGCAACTGGAGGAAGCGCTTTACGTCCTCGGACGAATGGAGATCGGGCTGCGTCACGATCTCGACGAGCGGGACGCCACCGCGGTTGTAGTCGACGAGGGACCGGCCGGCACCGACGATCCTGCCGCCGGCGCCGCCGACGTGCACGGTCTTCGCGGCATCTTCCTCGAGATGGGCGCGGACGATCCCGATCGCGAGGTCTCCGGCCTCGCCCGGGACGACGAACGTCCCGCCCACGCAGAGCGGCTCGTCGTACTGGGAGATCTGGTAGCCCTTGGCAAGGTCGGGATAGAAGTAGCTCTTGCGGTGGAAGACCGCCCGGTCGGCGATCTCGCAGCCGAGGGCACGCCCGAGGTCGACCGTCCACTCGACGGCTGTCCGGTTCGGGACGGGGAGCGACCCGGGGTGGCCAAGGCAGACGGGGCACGTGGTCGTGTTCGGCCCCGCCCCGAACCCGTTCGCGCAGCGGCAGAACATCTTCGTGCGGGTCTTCAGCTGCACGTGGATCTCGAGGCCGATAACGGCTTCCCAATTCATCGGAGT
>JBKPGF010000026.1:0-5165 GCA_046729255.1 Actinomycetota bacterium | reverse complement strand
GCGGACACGATCGTCTGTCCCTTCAACGACGCCGGTGCGGTGGATGAGGCGTTCGCGCGCTACGGCGGGACCCTTGCTTGCGTGATCGTCGAGCCGGTGGCCGGGAACATGGGCGTCGTGCCGCCTGCGCCCGGCTTCCTCGAGGCGCTACGAACGGTATGTGACGACGCGGGCGTCCTGCTCGTTTTCGACGAAGTGATCACGGGCTTTCGGGTCTCCCGCGGAGGGGCTCAGGAGCTGTTCGGCATCGCGCCGGACCTCACGGTGCTCGGGAAGATCGTCGGCGGCGGCCTTCCGCTCGGCGCCTTCGGCGGTCCCGCCGAGCTGATGGAGCAGCTCGCGCCGGTGGGCGACGTCTACCAGGCAGGCACGTTGTCCGGGAACCCGCTGGCGACCGCGGCAGGCCTGTCCGTGCTGCGCCGGCTCCGGGACACCACCGTCTACGCGACGCTCGAGCAGCGCGCGGCCGCGCTCGAGCAGGGACTGGCGCCGCACGGTCGTGTCCAACGCGTCGGCTCGATGCTCACGCTCTTCGCGACGGACGCCGCGGTGCGGAACTTCGACGATGCCCGTCGCTGCGACGCCGACCGGTACGGCGCCCTGTTCCGCTTCCTGCTCGACGAAGGCGTCTACGTCGCACCCTCACAGTACGAGGCGATGTTCGTTTCGCTTGCTCACGGCGACACGGAGGTCGAGCGGACAATCGAGGCCACCGGACGGTTCTTCGCACGGTGACGGCGAGCCTCTGGGAGGAGGTCGCCGAAGGGGCGCGGCGCGAGAGCCCGCTCTGGGCGGCGGCGTTGCGCCCGGAAGCAGAGCGCGAGCTGGAGCCGGTGTTCTCGCCACTCGGCGACGACCGGCGGGCGCTCGGCGTCGAGACGATCTACGAGGGCTACCTCCTTCACTACGGCCGGCCGAGGCTGTTCGAGCCGCCGGCGCCGGAGGACGCGCTGCTGCTCGGCGACTACCTCTACGCGCACGGTCTCGTGCGAGTCGCCGAGCTGCATGACGTCGGTGCCGTCGCAGACCTCGCGGCGCTCATCTCGGTCTGCGCCCAGCTCCGCGCCGAGGAGGCGAGTGACGGCGATGGCGCCGCCTGGGCGGCGACGGCGGCGCTGGCCGGCGCCAACGGGCTCGAGGCCGCTCGCGACGCGCTGCGGCTTCGCGGGGATTCGGCTCCGCTTCTGTCGCTCGCACTCGACCAAGCCGGCGAGGACGCCGTCGAGCAGGCGCTGGCGGCGCACCGCCGCCGGGTCGGTTAAAGTCGAGCCGCGATGCTCGCGTTCACTACCCTGCTCGCCGACGTCGCCGAAGAGGGCCGGGACATCGTGCTCTCGATGCTCGTCGTCGGGCTGATCTTCATCGCCGTGATCGCGATCGGGCAGTTCTTCAAGTGGCTCGGCCACCGTAGCCACTGAGCGCTCGGGCGGCGCACGCGTGACATAGACGCGCACGCGGCGCATCATTTGCCGACGTGCGGACGGAACTCCCGACTGGAACGGTCACGTTTCTCTTCACGGACGTCGAGGGCTCGACGAAGCTGCTGGACGAGCTCGGGCCGGAAAGTTACGCGGAGGCTCTCACCGAGCACCGCCGCGTGATCCGCGAGGCGTGCGCAGCCGAGGGCGGCGTCGAGGTCGACACGCAGGGCGACTCGTTCTTCTTCGCGTTCCCCACGGCGCCGGGTGCCCTGGCGGCTGCCGAGGCGATGACGTCAGGGCTGGCTGAGGGACCGATCCAGGTACGGATCGGCCTGCACACGGGGACGCCGCATCTCACCGAGGAGGGCTATGTCGGTGCGGACGTCCACTTCGGGGCGAGAGTCGCTTCTTCGGGTCACGGCGGCCAAGTGGTGCTTTCGAAGGAGACTGTGGAGCTCATTGAAGTCGAGCTGACCGACCTCGGCGAGCACCGCCTGAAGGACATCCCGGATGCAGTCCCCATCTTCCAGCTCGGGGACGGCTCCTTCCCGCCGCTAAAGACGATCTCCAACACGAACCTGCCCCGTCCGGCGAGCTCCTTCGTGGGCAGAGAAGACGAGCTCCTCGAGGTGCTGTCGCGATTCGACGGCGGTGCCCGCCTCGTCACGTTGACGGGGCCCGGCGGCACTGGCAAGACACGGCTCGCGATCGAGGCCGCAGCGACGCTCGTGCCCGAGCTCAAGGCCGGCGTCTTCTGGGTGGGGCTGGCCACTCTCCGTGACCCGGCGCTCGTCACCGAGACGATCGCCCAGACGCTGGGCGCCAAGGACGGCCTCGCCGATCACATCGGCGAGCGCGAGCTACTGCTGCTGCTCGACAACCTCGAGCAGGTGATCGACGCAGCGCCGGAGCTCGGGTCGCTGCTCGAGTCGTGCTCCAACCTCAGGCTGCTCGTTACCAGCCGCGAGCTGCTGCGCGTACGGGGTGAGGTCGAATACGCCGTCCCACCGCTCGCGGAACACGAGGCAGTCTCGCTCTTCTGCGAGCGCTCGCAGCTCAAACCTGACGAGAAGGTCGCAGAGCTCTGCCGGCGGCTGGACAATCTTCCTCTCGCAGTGGAGCTCGCTGCGGCGCGAGCCGCTGTCCTGACGCCCGAGCAGATCCTCGAACGGCTCTCTCATCGGCTCGACCTTCTGAAGGGCGGCCGCGACGCCGACCCCCGCCAGCAGACGCTTCGGGCGACCATCCAGTGGTCCCACGAACTCCTAACCGGCGAAGAACAGCAGCTCTTCGGGCGCCTGTCCGTCTTCGCCGGCGGCTGCAGGCTCGAGGCCGCAGAAGAGGTCGCCGATGCCGACCTCGACACCCTCCAGTCACTGGTCGACAAGAGCCTCCTCCGTTTCACTGACGGCCGCTACTGGATGCTCGAGACGATCCGGGAGTACGCGGGCGAGCAGCTCGAGGACTCGAGTCAGACGGATGCATCGATGACGCAGCTGACCCGTTACCTCGTCGAGCTCGCGTATGCGCACGGCGCGCCGAACTTTCCCCAGGGTGCTGTCGAAGCATTCGCCCGTCTCGGACTCGAGCACGCGAACGTGCGGGTGGTGATGGACTGGGCGGAACGGCAGAGTCGTACGCGCGAGGCCGCCGAGATGGTCGCAGCGTGGGCATATCCAGCAAGAGCACGGGGTCACGCAACGGAAGCATCAGGCTGGATTCCTTTGGCCCTAGGTGCTCGAGGACAGCTTTCGGACTATCTCTGGACAGTCGTCCTCTTGTGTTGCGAGCACTTGCTCATCTTTGGACCCGGTGATACGGCGCAGGCGCGCGCCCTCATGGAGGAGGCTCTTGCTTGCGCGCGCTCACTGGAGGGTCACGCCGAGCTGGAGGCGGCCGTGCTGTCGAGGCTCTCGGCCATCTCGCGCTACGAAGGCCAGCTCGACGAATCCAGGATGTGGGCAGAACAGAGTCTTGCCGTGCGTGTCGAGTATGATCTCGAAACCACGCTCGCGCTCGCGGAGCTGGCGAGCCTGGCCCTCGCGGAAGACGACCTCGATCGTGCCGAGGAGCTGTTGGCCGAGGTGCGCGATCGCTTCGCCCAAAACGGCCACAGGAACGCCGCTGTCGCATCGAGGATGCTCGGCGAGGTCGAGCGGCGACGTGAAGACGTGGCCAAGGCCGTGGGGCATGTCACGCTTGCGCTGCGCCGCTTTGCGGAGCTCGGTGAGGGTGATTCGGTCGGAGAGTGCCTCGAGGATCTCGCTCGCCTCGCGAGGGAGCAAGGCAAGCTCGAGCGGGCCGCACGACTCTGGGCCATGGGCAATGCGTTTGGGTCACCGCAGGCGCGCCGGAGCGCAATCCCCTTTTCCCAGCGGAGATCGGCGACCTCCCGGAGCTTCATCGCGACGTCCCCTCCGACATCAGTCTCGAGGAAGCCGTGGCTTATGCCCTCAGCGACCTAGACTGAGCGCGCCGTGGCGCTGAACGACCTCCGCGACTGGATCGCGCTGCTCGAGCGTGAGGGAGAGCTTCGTCGCGTCACCGCCGAGGTCGACCCGTACCTCGAGATCACGGAGATCGTCGACCGCCTCGTGAAGGCCGGCGGTGGGCCGGCGCTGCTCTTCGAGAACCCGAAGGGCTCCGAGCACTCGCTGCTGATCAACCAGTTCGGGACGGAGCGGCGCATGTGCCTCGCGCTCGGCGTCGACCGCCTCGATGCGATCGCCGAGAAGCTCGCCGACGTCCTCGAGATGCAACCGCCCCAGGGTCTTCGCGAGAAGGTGCAGGGCCTGAAGAAGCTCAAGTCGATCGCCGATTCCCGCCCGAAGGTCGTCTCGAAAGGCGCCTGTCAGGAGATCGTCCTCACGGGCGACGAGGTCGACATCACGCGGCTCCCGATCCAGACGTGCTGGCCGGGAGACCCGGCGCCGTTCATCACCCTGCCGGCGGTGATCACGAAGGCGCCGGAGACCGGGACGCGCAACGTCGGCATGTACCGGATGCAGGTGATCGACGGCCGCTCAACGTTCATGCACTGGCAGATGCATAAGGACGGCAGGGCGGACCTGCTGGCGGCGGAGGACGGCAAGATTCCGGTTGCGGTCGCGCTGGGCCTCGACCCGGTGACCGCGTACTCGGCGAGCGCGCCGCTGCCGCACCACATCGACGAGCTGATGGTGGCCGGCTTTCTTCGCGGTGAGAACGTGGAGCTCGTCAAGTGCAAGACCGTCGATCTCGAGGTGCCGGCGACCGCCGAGATCGTGCTCGAGGGCCACGTCGCGAAGGACGACGTCGGCATCGAGGGGCCGTTCGGCGACCACACCGGGTACTACTCACATGCCGAGGAGTTCCCGATCTTCCGCATCAGCGCGATGACGATGCGGCGGGACGCGATCTATCCCTCGATCGTGGTTGGCAAGCCCCCGGCCGAGGACGCGTGGCTCGGGAAGGCGACTGAGCGCATCTTCCTGCCGGCCGTCCGCATGACGCTGCCGGAGATCGTCGACTACGACCTGCCCGTCGCAGGCGCGTTCCACAACTGCGTCATCGTCTCCATCAAGAAGGCTTTCCCCGGCCATGCCCAGAAGGTCATGCACGCGATCTGGGGCCTGGGGATGCTCTCGCTCTCGAAGTCGATCGTCGTCGTGGACGCGCACGTCGACGTGCACGACTACGAGGACGTGTTCTTCCGCGTGACCGCGAACGTCGACCCGAAGCGCGACATCCTGATCACCGAGGGGC
>JBKPGF010000025.1:0-44220 GCA_046729255.1 Actinomycetota bacterium | reverse complement strand
GAGCGGCTCGGGGACGTCGAACGGGAGGAGCGGCGCAAGCTCGAGCAGCCAGCGGTGCTCCTGGTCGAGCCTGCCGACCGTCGGCTCGTGACGAGGGAGGCGGGCGACCTTGTCGTCGCCGAGGCGGTACAAGGCGTTGTCCGTGCCCCACGAGGGGACGACCGCAGTCGGCAGCGCCGCCCACTCCGGGAACTGGGCGGAGACAAGGCGGCGCACGAGCGCCGCGTCGATCTCGATCTCATCCGCGTGCATCTTCGGTGGAGGCACCCGCGCCAGGATGCCGGAACGTCGCATGCGGCTGGTTACCTATTCGCTCGATAGGCCGGCTGAACCCCATCGAGCGACGACTCGAGCGCTTCATGCGCGAGCCGCCGACGATTCAGAGCGCCGCAGGCGTCATCGTCACCGCCACGGTTGCCGTCGTCGTGGTGGCCGGCGTCGTCATCAGCCTCATCGACAACGACGAATACCCGAATGTCGGCCTCGGGATGTGGTGGGCGCTCCAGACGATCACGACAGTCGGCTATGGCGACGTTACGCCCGCCGACCTCGAAGGCAGGCTCGTGGCAGCGGTCGTGATGCTCCAGGGCGTTGCGTTCGTTGCCATCATCACGGCAGTGATCACTTCGACGTTCATCGCACGGGCGACGCGGCAGGCCGAGGAGACGCGAGCGAAGGACGAGCTCTCCGACCGGGAGCTCGTAGAGAAGCGCTTCGACGAGCTCGAGCGCAAGGTCGATCTCCTCCTCTCCGCACGCGACCTGTAGAGGCCCGATGAGTGACGCCCGGGCTCAATGGCGCAGCTGGTTCGCGCCGACGGGCCAACCGGCGGCGTGGGCGATGGTTGGCTACATGGTGGGCGGCCTCGTCGTCGGCGCATCGCTGGCAGCTGCGTTACCGGAGGTCAGGGGGACGCTCCTCGCTGCGCTCGCCGGTGTCGTCGTCGGCGCGGCCGGCTCCAGCGGGCCGTCCGGGATCTCCCGGCGGGTGGCACTCATCGCAGCGGGATTGGGCCTGATTCTCACGACCGTGGCCTTCGCGACCGGCAACCGGCCGTGGTGGGCGGCGATCGCGATGGGGTTGGTCGCTCTCGGCACGTCGCTGGCGGCCGCTGCCGGGCCGCTCGGGGGTCCTCGGCTTCCTCGGCTCGCTCGCGTACTTCCTCGTGGCCAAGCCGGACGAGGTGAACGCGGCGACCGCCCCTCCCCTGTCGGTTCGGCCCATGTGGTCGGCGCTCCGCTCCTTCGACGAGCACGCGCGTGACGGCGTGCGCCGCGCCGTGCCGCTCGCCGTGCTCATGTTCTTCTTCCAGCAGGAGGGCGGCCGCGATGCGTTCTGGATCTTCTTCGCCGCCTTCATCATGCTGCTCCCTACGGGCAAGCCCGTGAAGAGCCAGGCCGTTGTCCGCCTCGGCAGCACGCTCTTCGGCATCCTCGTGCTCGCCTTTGCATCCCTCATCGTGCCCGACCGCGTGCTCTTCTCGTTCGACGTCGTCATCATGTTCAGCGGTATCGGCCTCAGCCCGGCCTACCCGATCGTGGGAGGCGGGCTGACGACGATTGGGTCGGTGTTGCTGGCGGGCGCGCCGACCGGCGCCGTGGGTGACTGGGCGGGGCGCCGGGTCCTCGACACGCTCCTGGGATGTGCCATCGCGCTCGTCGCGACCTACCTCTTCTTCCCGCGAGATCGTGAGGCGGAAGAGACGGTGCCCGCCGCGACCTAGTCCACCTTCGACGCGAGGTACTCCTCGACGACGCTCTTGGGGACGGTGAAGGCCCAGGCGTCCTCGACGAGCTCGCGCATCTCGTCCTCGTCGATGGCGGCGAGGCTGACGTGAACCCAGTGGTAGCGGAGATCGGACTGAATCGGTAGCGAGAACTTCTCGGGCTCGGACTCGATGAGCGCGTCACGGAGTTCCTTCGGGAAGGCGAAGCCCAGCGTCGAGCCGTCCCGCGAGAGGGCGAGGTACACGATCCGGCCGATCCGGAACTTCACCTGGCCGCGCACGAGCCCCTCGTTCGTGCGCGGCAGCGTCCGGGCGAACGCGCACACGTCGTCGGCCGTCACCATTGGTGTCGTCATGATGCCGACGGGTCAAACGCCAACGCCACAGCCGGACACGTAGGGGGTATGCGGGAAGCCGGAACCGAGCGACGGCAGCGGTTCGACGCGCTCTTCGCGTCGTACAGCTGCGACATCGTCGCGTACTGCAGCTGGCGGACTCGCTCGACGTGCGACGCCCAGGATGCTGCCGCCGAGGTCTTTCTCGCGGCTTGGCGGCGCCTGGACGAGCTGCCACGCGGCGACGCAGCGCGCGTGTGGCTGTACGCGACGGCTCGCCGTGTGCTCGCGAATCAACGTCGTGCGAACCGTCGCCGGAATGCGCTGCACGAGCGGATGGCGATGGAACGGGTGGTGTCGATACAGGAGCAGCCGGACGAGCACGCGCTCGTCCACCGGGCGCTCGACGAGCTCCCCGTCGGCGACCGCGAGATCCTCCTGTTGGCCGAGTGGGAAGGCCTGTCGTCCACCGAGATCGCTTCTGTCGTCGGCTGCCTGACCGTCACCGCTCGGGGCCGGCTGCACAGAGCGCGGCGGCGCTTCCGCGCGGTGTTCGAGGAGTTGCGCGCAGGCGAGCCGAGGCGCGTTCCGCCGAATTCCATGACCCAGAGGAGAGTGAGACATGAGCACGTCTGACAGCTTCGAAGCCCTTCGCGACGCCAACCCTCGCAACCGGACGAGCTTCGCCGACTCGGTCGAGGCAGTCGCGACAGTCGTGCGTACACAAGAGCTGTCAGCCGCCACGACGCGGAAGGGCTTGCGGCCACGTCGTCGCTTGCTCGGCGCCTCCGCCGCAGCTGCCGCTGCCGTTGCCGGACTGTTGACCTTCCTCACCCTAGGCTCGCCGAGTGGTGGGCCGGGAGTCGAGAGTGCCCGCGCGGCGGTCGAGAAGGCTGCGGTCGTCAGCGCAGCCTCGGCCGAGCAGTCCGGCACGGTCACCGTACGGATGACCCACGACGGACAGCTCTGGGCGGACAAGACCGTCCGCTGGAACGGCAGTGACGTCGAGATCGCCGACGACAGCCCTGGTGGGCCCTCATCGGGATTGCCGCTCGTGGTCGTGGACGGGATGATGTACGGCCACGATCCACAGCACACGGGCTGGGCCGAGATCGGCCCTGTCTCGAGCATCGACCCCGGCAGCGGCACCACGCCCACCGATATCCTCGACGCCGTCCGCGAGGACGTCGGCGGTACGACGCTCCGGCGCCTCAGCCGCGGTATTGCCCGACTCGTGAGCGATCGGGTCCCCGACGGCTCCACCGTTTACCGCGGCACCGTGCCGGCCGGCATGATCGCGCGGGAGACGGGCTTCAAGGAAGGCCAGGCGATCCGCGTGCTCCCGTTCGGCTATGTCGCCCACGACGAAGCGGCCAACCCGAACGCGCTCCTCGATGCTGCCCTGACCGTCGGTGCCGACGGCATCGTCCGCGAGCTCGTCGTGACCTGGGGGACGTGGCGGTACGCGGTTACGTACGACAAGCTCGGAACTACCCCGCCGATCGTCGCGCCGGCGAACGCCCCGTCACTGCTGAAAGAGCGCTTGGAGCGCCTCGCGCAGCGCTAGGCGCTCTCTCCGCGTCACGGTGGTAGGGTCCACTCGTGCGGAGGCTGGGGGGAGCGCTGGCGTTGCTGTCGATCGCCGGGGTGGCGGCTGTGGTCGCCGCGTCTCCGGCCGTCACGGCGCCGACCGCCTCTTGCACCTACGAGCAGAAGCAGTCGCGCACGCAGGCGGTCGCCGCCTACAAGGCGCGAATGGCCAAGGAGCGCGCCGCGTACTTCCGCACGCACAACAGCGCCAAGCAGCGCGCCGCCTTCGTCAAGGCGCAGCAGAAGAAGCTCAAGGCTCTGCAGACGGCGGCTGCCTGCTCCGTGCCGCCGTTGCCGGCGAGCTCGAGCGCCAGCTGCTCGCCGGAGCTGGCACCGAGACCCTTCGGCGCGCTCAGCGAGGGCACCATCGACCGGACACGCCGTCAGCCGGCGGCCGGTCGCATCGACAGCATTGGGTTGTTCCTCGACTATCCGGACGCGGTCGGGAACCCGAGCGCGCCGGCCACTCTGGCGCGCTCGTACGCGAACGAGCCCGCGTGGTGGCAGGAGGTCTCGAACGGCCGCCTCTCCGTCTCGCTCACCCCGGATACGCGATGGATCCGGATGCCGGCGCCGGCGAGCTCGTACCTCCCGATCAACAGCGGCGAGAGCGTCTATCGCTACGTCAAGGACGCGATCGCCGCCGCCGACCCCACGGTCGACTTCTCGCGCTACAACCACGTGACGTTCTGGAACGCACCTGGCTTCAACGTGACAACCGGGAGCGCGTTCATACTCCCGGAGCTGGGAGGCGTGCCTCCGATCGTCGCCGACGGTAGGCAGATCCTCTTCGGCGTCTTCCTCGGCCCAGACGTCAGCGGGCGCGTCCCCCAGATCTGGAACCACGAGCAGTTGCACGTCCTCGGCTTGCCGGATCTCGGCGGCCGTGCCGTTGGTTGGGACACGACGTCGTACGCGAACGATCCTCCCGGGCTCTCGCACCTGCTTGGCTGGCACAAGTGGCAGCTCCGCTGGATCGACGCTCCACAGCTGACCTGCATCGACGCGCCAGGGACCGTCGAGGAGACACTGACGCCGATCGCGGCTCCGGGCGGCAAGAAGCTCGTCGTCGTGCCGATAGATCCTTACCTCGCGTACGCCGTGGAGGTACGGCGGCGAATCGGCTACGACCGCCTCGCCTGCGGCGAGGGCGTGCTCGTGTACAAGATCGACTCGCGACGCGGCGGCTACGAGGATCCGATCGTGCTCCTGGGCACTCCTCACTGTGGCAACGTCACGCCGGGCGCGTTCCAGACGGGCGGGGTCGCCGAGAACGAGCAGGTGAGGGTCGAGGTGCGCGCCACCGACGGACGCGATTACCGCGTCCGCGTGACGAAGAAATAGATCAGACCCGCTCGAGGCCGACGTAGTTCTCGGCGAGCGAGGTCGCCGCGGCCGTCGACGACGTGACGTACCGGAGCTGCGACAGCTGCAGGGCGAGCCCGAAGTCGTCGTCGTCCTCGGCGCGATGGAGCATGGACGTCATCCACCAGGAGAAGTGCTCTGCGCGCCAGACCCGCCGCAAACAGGTGTCCGAGTACGCGTCGAGCAGCTCGGAACGGCCGGTGCGGTACCAGGAGACGAGCGCCTCTGCGAGGTGACTCGAGTCGTGCAGCGCGAGGTTGAGGCCCTTGGCGCCTGTCGGGGGGACGATGTGGGCGGCGTCGCCGACAAGGAACAGCCGGCCGTAGCTCATCGGCTCGGCGACGTAGCTCCGCATGCCCGTCACGCCCTTCTCGAGCACCGGCCCTTCCGCCAGTGTCCAACCGTCGAGCCCGAGCCTGATCTGAAGCTCCTCCCAGATGCGGTCATCCGACCAATCGGCGAGGTCCTCTTCCGGACGGCACTGGATGTAGAGCCGGCTCAGCTCAGGATTGCGCAGGCTCAAAAGGGCAAAGCCACGCGCGTTGTGCGCGTACACGAGCTCGTCGTTCGAGGGCGGAACGGCGGCGAGGATGCCCAGCCAGCCGAACGGATAGTCGCGTGCGCTCTCGCGGAGCACGCCCGCCGGAATGCTCGGCCGGCAGACGCCGTGATAGCCGTCGCAGCCCGCGATCACGTCGCACGCGAGCTCGTGCTCGGCGCCCTCGTGGCTGAAGCGGACCTTGGGCTGCGGGGACTCGAGATCGTGGACGGTGACGTCTGATACCTCGAAGCGCAGCGGCAGATCCGCGTCGAGCCGCGCCGCGATCAGGTCCTTCACGAGCTCGGTCTGGCCGTAGATCATGATCGTGCGCCCGCCCGTAAGCTCGCTGAGCGGGATGCGATGGCGCTCACCGTCGAACTGGAGCTCGATGCCGTGGTGGACGATCCCCTCGCGCAGCATGCGGTCCCCAACCCCTGCCTCCAGGAGCAGGTCGGTCGTACCCTGCTCGAGCACGCCGGCGCGGATCCGGTGCTCGACGTAGTCGCGGCTGCGGTCCTCGAGCACGACGGACTCGATGCCTTCCCGCTCGAGCAGCCGTGCCAGCGTCAGGCCGGCCGGCCCGGCGCCGACGATCGCCACCTGCGTGCGCATCAGCCAGAGGGCTCGTGCTCGTCGAGCACGCGCTGTGCGACGGCAAACGCCCCGTTCGCCGCCGGGACGCCGCAGTAGATTGCGCTGTGCAGCAGCACTTCTTTGATCTCGTCGGGTGCCAAGCCATTGCGGAGCGCGGCCCGCACGTGCATGGCGAGCTCCTCCTCGCGACCGAGCGCGACCAGCGCCGTCAGGGTGATGCAGCTGCGCGTCCGTCGGTCGAGCCCGTCCCGCGACCAGATCTCGCCCCAGGCGTAGCGCGTGATGAGGTCCTGGAAGTCCTCGGTGAACGGCGTCATCCGTGCGTTCGCGTCGTCGACGTGCTCGTCGCCGAGCACCTCGCGCCGTGTGCGCATGCCGCGCTCGAACGCGTCGCTCACGTCTGCTGCTCCCGGTAGAGGGCAAGGGCGCGGTCGACGAAGGCCTCGGCCGACCCGAGGTAGGCCTTGGGATCGAGCGCCGTGGCCAACTCGCCCTCGGAGAGCTGAACCCGCTCGTCGGCTCGCAGCTCCTCCGCGAACGTCCGGCCGGACTCGGCTGAGCGAAGCACGGCATCGCGAACGACGTCGTGCGCGTCACCGCCACCGATCGCGAGCGCCACCCGCTCGGTGACGATCAGGCCACCCGTCTGCTCGAGGTTCTGTTGCATGCGCAAAGCGTCAACGTCGAGACCTTCGAGAGCTTCGGCGACGTTCCACGCCGCTCCGCCCGTGTACGCGAGCGCCCCCGAGAGCGCCTCCCACTCCGCCTGCCACGCGCCCGCCGCTCGCTCGTGCTCCTGGACGACCGAGCGGCCAAGCACCCACGCGTAGCCGCTCACCAGCTCGGCGCAGGCCCGTGCGAGCACCGAGTGGACGGGGTTCCGCTTCTGGGGCATCGTCGACGAGCCGCCGTCCGTCCCCTCGCGCACCTCCCCCACCTCGGTCTGGGCGAGCAGCACGAGGTCGAGGCCGATCTTCGCGAGCACCGACGCCGAGAGGTCGAGCGCACTCCCCAGCTCGGCCACGCGTGTCCGGTTCGTGTGCCATGGCAGCTCGGGCCCTGCGAGATCGACCTCCGCCGCGAAGAGGCGCAGTACCTCTGGCCCGTTCCCTTCGAGAGCCGCCAGCGTTCCCGCCGCACCACCGAGTTGCACGGCCAGCCGTTCGCTCCGGACCTGCTCGAGCCGGCGCCGCGCCTCGAGGACGGCGACGAGCCAACCGGCCGTCTTGAAGCCGAACGTCGCAGGAACTGCCTGCTGGAGGAGGGTACGAGCGGCCATGGGGGTCGAACGGTGCTCCTCGGCGAGGGCAGCGAGCCGTCCAGTGACGCGGTCGAGCTCGGCGCGGATGAGCTCGAGTGCGCGCCGTGAGACGAGCATCGCCGCGGTGTCGATCACGTCCTGGCTCGTCGCGCCCCGGTGTACGTAGCCGGCGGCCTCCTCACCCACCTGCCGACGCACGGCGCGGACGAGCGGCTCCGCAGGGTTTCCGACCTCGCGGCCCTGTTCCAGGAGCTCGCCGATGTCGTAGAGCTCCAGACGACAGGCGTCGCCAATTGCCGCTGCAGCCGCGTCGGGCACGACGCCCGCGGCCGCCTCGGCGCGTGCGAGCGCGCTCTCGACTTCGAGCATCGCTTCGAACCACGCCCGGTCGGAGACTGCATCGAGGATCTGCTCCGGGACGAAGAGCGGCCCGAACGCCGTCATGGGAGGAAGAACGCTGTCTGCCTCTCGCCCTGGAGGCGGATGTCGAAGCGGAGCCCGCCGTTCTCCTCCTGCGCCACCAGCGTTGCCCGCTCGCTCTCGCTGAGCTCGGAGAGCACTGGATCAGCGGCGTTGGCCTCTTCCTCGTCGGGGAAGTAGAGCCGGGTTGCGAGCCGCTTGAGCAATCCGCGAGCGAAGACGCCGACGACGACGTGCGGCGCCTGGAGACGCCCGTCGGGCCCCGGCACCTGTCCAGGCTTCAACGTGACGATCTCGTACCACCCGTCGTCGACGGTGCCGGAGCGGCCGAAGCCCCAGAAGCCGTCCTCGAGCGGCACGTCGTCCCGCGTGTCGGCCGGATGCGCGTAGCGCCCCGCCTCGTTCGCCTGCCAGAACTCGATCACGCCGTCGGGCACGGGATCGCCCTGTCCGTCGAGGAGCTTGCCGCGGACGACGATGGCGCGCGGGTCGTCCGGCGAGACGATCGACGACGTTACCGGTGAGCTGTCCAGCAGGCCTAGCGTCAGGTACGGCCCGACCGTCTGCGACGGCGTCAGACCGAGCGCCTCAGTCAACGTGTGGCTCCTCGAACTGCGTCGAGTCCCGGCCGCCGACGACGATGTCGAAGCGGTAGCCGAGCGCCCAGTCCGGTTTCGTCAGGCCGAGATCGAACCGGCTGACCAGCCGCTCGCGTGCCCGCTCGTCGCGGATGGAGTTGAAGATCGGGTCGAACTCGAACAGCGGATCGCCCGGGAAGTACATCTGCGTCACGAGCCGTTCAGTGAACGCCCGGCCGAAGACCGAGAAGTGGATGTGGTTCGGGCGCCACGCGTTCGGGTGGTTCGGCCAGGGATAGGCGCCGGGCTTGATTGTGATGAAGCGGTACTCGCCGTCTTCGCCCGTCAGGCAGCGGCCGCCACCGGAGAAGTTCGGGTCGAGCGGCGCGTCGTGCTCGTCGACCGCGTGGGCGTAGCGGCCGGCGGCGTTCGCCTGCCAGATCTCCACCAGCTGGCCGCGCAGCGGCTTGCCGTCCGGGCCCAGCACGCGGCCGCTCACGATGATCCGCTCGCCGAGCGGCTCACCGGGGTGCTGCCGCGTGAGGTCGTGGTCGTGCTCGCCCAGCGCTCGGTCGCCGAACACCGGGCCGGTCTCCTCGGAGAGCGTGTGCGGGATGACGATGAGCGGCTCCTTCGGCGAGCGCAGCCGGGTCCCGACGTAGTCCTCGAAGTAGTACGGCGGGTCGACGCCGCGGTCCGAGTCCTGGGCGCGCGTGGAGGAGGGCGACGTCGCCTCCATCAGCTCTCCAGCTCGACGTCGAACTGCGCTTCGGTCACCGCGTGGACGTCCTCGACTGTTGCTCCGTCGAGGAGCTCGGTGAGATAGAGCGAGCCCTCTCGGAAGCGGAACACGGCGAGCTCCGTCACGACCACGTCAACGGCCTCGCGGGCTGTCAGCGGGAACGTGCATTCACGGATGAGCTTACGCCCGCCGCTCGGGGTCGTGGCGGTCATCGTCACGATCACGCGCCCCGCCCCGACGACGAGATCCATCGCGCCGCCGACGCCCAGGACGTCCTTCCCGGGCATGGCCCAGTTCGCGATGTCGCCGCGCTCGCTCACCTGGAGAGCGCCGAGGACGGCGGCGTCGACGTGGCCGCCGCGGATCATCGCGAAGCTCGCCGCGCTGTCGAAGTACGAGGCGCCCGGGAGCGCGGTGATCGGCTGCTTCGCGGCGTCGACGAGGTCGGGGTCGAGCTCGTCCTCCGAGGGACGAGGGCCTACGCCGAGCAGGCCGTTCTCCGTGTGCAGGAAGATCTCCGTGCCCGCGCCGAGATGGCCCGGGATGAGGTTGGGGATGCCGATGCCGAGGTTCACGACCTCCCCCGGCCGCAGCTCCTGCGCGGCGCGAGCGGCGATCAGCGTCTTCGGGTCGGCGCCGGTCATGCCTTCACCACGAGGTGGTCTACGTAGAGATGAGGCGTGGCGATCGACTCCGGGTCGAGCCCACCCACCGGGACGACCGCGCCGGCCTCCGCGATCGTGATCGTCGCCGCCGTCGCCATCATCGGGTTGAAGTTTTGCGCGGTGTGCCTGTACCAGAGGTTCCCGAGCTCGTCTGCGCGCGCGGCGTAGACGAGGGAAACGTCGGCCCGGATCGGGCTCTCGAGCACATGCGCGACGCCGCTGATCTCGCGTTCCTCCTTGCCCTCGGCGAGCAGTGTTCCCGCGCCGACCGGCGTGAAGAAGCCGCCGATGCCCGCTCCCCCGGCGCGAATCGCCTCGGCGAACGTGCCCTGCGGGAGAAGGGTTGCCTCGATCTCCCCCGCGTTGGCGGCGGCGACGGCCTCGGGGTTGGAGGTGAAGAACGACGAGATGCCGCGGCGGATCCGCCCCTGGCGCAGCAGCTTGCCGAGGCCTTTCCCCGGCTCGCCGATGTTGTTCGACACGACGGTGAGGTCGGTCGCCTCGGAGTGCTCCGCAAGCGCGTCGATGAGCGTCAACGGTGCCCCGACGAGCCCGAACCCCCCGACCATGATCGTGTCGCCCGAGCGGATGTGGGAGACGGCCTCCTCGGCGCTGATCGTGCCCTGCACGCTCATCGACGCATTATCCGTCGAAGATGTAGCGGTCAGAGCCAGTCGAGAAGCGCCGCCACCCCGTCCACGACCGTGTCGGGCCGGTGCTCGTCGGGAAGGCTCTCACGTTCGATGTCACCTGAGATCCCCGAGGCTACGAGGATCGTGCGCGCGCCGCCCAGTCGTCCCAGCGCGACGTCCATCGCGACGTCGTCTCCGATCACCGCGATCTGCCCTGTCGGCACGCCCAGCCGGTCGCCGACGGCGTCGACGGCGGCCTGGGACGGCTTGCCGACGACGATCGGCTCCGCGCCCGAGACCTTGGCGAGCGCGGCGGTCACCATCGCGCCGCGGCTGAAGATCGGCCCGTTGAGCCCCGCGTAGTACGGCGCGTAGCTGCCGGTGAGCAGGGGAGCCCCGTGCAGGAGAGCGCGGGCGGCGCGCTCCAGCTTCGGGAAGTCCACGACGTCCTGATGGGCGACGAAGACCGCGCCGACGTTGGGGTCGTCGTCGCCGGCGAGTGGGATCCCCGCTTCTGTCAGGTACGCGGTGACGACGTCGTTCACGAATGCGAGCAACGAGCCGTCGTGCTCGTGGGTTCGCAGGTAGAAGAGCACGCTGACGAGCGGCGTGAGCAACTCGTCGTCCGACACGTCGAGGCCTGCCTCACGAATCTCTTCCGCGAATGCCCTCGGCGGCACGTGGCTTCCGTTCGTGAAGAGGACGAGGGGCCTGTCGGAGGCGCGGATCCTCGCCAGGACGTCGACGGCGCCGGGCTGGAGATGCAGCGTCGGGCCCTCCCGGTGCACGAGCGTGCCGTCGATGTCGAAGACGAAGCCCTTGACGTTACTGAGCACGGCGCCACTCCACGACGTCGTCTCCCGCCTGTACGCGCAGCTCCATGACCGAGGATCGCTTCTCGACCTCTCTCAGCAAAGTCACCACCGGATGGCGCGCCGCGCGACCGTTTGGATGCCCGCCTTCTGCGATCGACGGCGACGCGAGCATCGCGTCCACCTGCTCCTCGGGCATCGTCAGCCGCAGCAGCAGCTCCTCGTCGGAGATGTTCCGACCGAAGCGTGCCCGCGCGCCTTCGAGGCTGAGCGGCTCGAGGTGCCGCAGCTCGTCCGTGCGCGGCCTCGACAGCACGCGGTCGGCGACCTCGGGATCCACCGGCGCCGCCGGCTCGCCGTAGTGACCCAGGAAGTAGCGCACCGTCTCGTCGGAGACAGTCGCCCAGCGCTCGCCGTCCAAGATGTTCCGGACGGCCTGCGTCGCCACGAACTGCGATACGGGTGTGACGATGATCGGGTAACCCATCTCGGCACGAACGCGGGCCACCTCCTCGAGCACCGCCGGAAACAGCTCGGGCCGGCGTAGCTCCTGCAGCATCCGCTGCGTCGTCGAGACCATGCCTCCCGCAAGCTGGTGGTGGTAGTAGGTCGCATCGAACTCCTGAGGCCGGCCGACGGGGAGCCCCTTCTCCCGTGCGAGCGTCTCGAAGTGCTCCGCGACGGCCGCGAGCGCATCCACGTCGAGCCGGTGCGAGTAACCCTCGGCCTCGAGGTTGCGAAGCGTCGTCTCCGCTGCCGGATTGGACGTGCCGCGCGCGAGCGGGCTGACGGCCGTGTGCAGCACCTCGAAACCGGCCCGCAGGCCTTCCATGTACACGAAGGGCGCCAGCCCGATCGTGCAGTGGCTGTGCAGCTCGATCGGGCGCCCGCGCGCCGCAGCGATAAAGTGCGGCGCCAGCTCGCGCACGGCATCCGCCGTCAGCAGCCCGCCCGGATCCTTGAGGTAGAGCCGGTCGAGCTCGGCGCACTCGGCGAGAGCGGCGGCGCGCTCCGCGTAGTACCCGTGCGTGTGCACCTCGCTCACCGAGTAGGTCAGCCCGATCACGATCTCCTCGACAGCCTCCTCGCGTGCGACGACGGCGATCCGCCGCAGCCGGGCCGGGTCGTTCGACGGATCGACGATCTGGATGCGCCGAATGCCGTTGCGGGCGATGCAGCGGAAGACGAGGCGGATCACGTCCTCGTCCGCCGGCGTCCACGTGATGAACCGCATGCCCGTCCCGATGAAGCTCAACGGCGTCGAGGGCATCGCGGCGCTGACGAGACGGATGCGCTCCCACGGGTCCTCCCGAAAGAAACGCACTGCGACCGCCATGTGGGTGCTCGACGTGAAGTCGACGGCGTGGAAACCGGCCCGGTCCATCGTGGGAGCGATGGCGAGCACTTCCGGGGCGGTCAGGCCTGTCGCGCTCCAGAGGCTCTGCTGGCCGTCGCGCGTCGTCGTGTCGACGATGTCGACGACCCTCGTCATGAGCGGGGTTGCACGTGGAAGAGCGGTGCGCCGTACTCGACGGGCTCCGCATTCGCTGCACAGACCTCGACGATCGTGCCCCCCACGCCCGCAGGGATCGGATTCATCATCTTCATGACCTCGATCAGGCAGACGACCGTGTCGGGCTCGACGCGTGAGCCGACTTCGACGTACGGGGCTGCGCCCGGGGCCTGCGCGCGGTAGAAGGTGCCGATCATGGGGGCGGAGATCGCGACGACGCCGTCACCGGACGCCGACGGCGTCGGCTGCTCCGCGGCGATGGCGGTCTCCCCGCGACGGACGTAGAGCGAAAACGCCTCCGTCTCCACCCGCAGCTCCTCGACGTCCGACTCGTCGATCAGCCGGAGAATCTCCCGAACGTCGGCTTCGCTCAGCGGCATGAGCTCAGGATGACGGTTTCTCGCCGGCGCCGAACTTGCTCATCACGAGCGCGATCGCAGACGATGCCTCGGCAGGCGTTCGCCCCGGCACGGTCGTCACCGGCCTCGACTGCAGCACGACAAGCCTCTCGGGCAGCTCCTGCGCCCGCGCAAGGGCCCACTCGACGTCCTGGTGGCTTCCGTAGTGCTGCTCGATCCGCCGCGCGAGATTGACGAGCGCGGTCAGCTCCTCATCCCCGAGGCAGGGCTCGTTGCAGCGCTCGGCGGGCACTTCTCGCCGCACGGTGCCTCTGCCGCCGGCGTCGGGCACGTACTCGACGTTCTTGTCGCTGATGGTCTGACGGACGACCTCGCCCGTCACCTTGCTCACGAGATAGTCGTCCGGCGTCAGCTCCCCGCCGACCACGGCGATCCCGAGCCCCCAGCCGGCGTTGACCGCGACCATGCTCGGGTCGCCGCTGACCGGGTTGCACGTGAACAGCACGCCCGACACCTCGGCGTCCACCATCAGTTGGACGGTGACCCCCATCGCCGTCCCCGCGTCGCCGCTCAGGGTTGCCCGATAGCTGATGGCGTGCGGCGAGTAGAGGCTCACCCAGCAGTCGCGCACGGCATCGCATACCCGATCCGCCCCGCGCACCCAGAGGAAGCTCTCCTGCTGGCCCGCGTGGCTCGCCTCGGCGCTGTCCTCGCCAAGCGCGCTCGAGCGTACGGCGACCGGCGGGTCGTCGGGACCGAGGTCTCGGTACCGAGCGACGATCTCGGCGCGCAGGTCGTCGGGCAGCGGCGCAGAGCCCATCGCCTCGTGAATCGACTTCGACGCCATGTCGACGGTGTCGAGGTTCCCCGGCGTGACGAGGGCGAGCGATGCGGAGATCGTCGCCGCGAGGCCGGTGTCCTCCGTGAACGTCGAGAAGGCCTCGGCGCTGATCGCGAAGCCCGCCGGCACGCTCAGCCCGGCCGAGAGCAGCTCCCCCAGGCTGGCGCTCTTGCCGCCGAACGTTGCTGCATCGGGTCGGCGCAGCTGGTCGAGCGAACGGGTCAACCTCACGCGCCGTGTATACACACAATTGCGAGACTGTTGTCGATGCGCGCTGTGAGCCAGCGGACGGTCGGGGGCCCGGAAGTGCTGGAGGTCGTCGACGTGCCGCAGCCGGAGCCCGCGCCGACCGAGGTGCTCGTGCGCGTGGGTGCCGCGGGCGTCAACCCGGTCGACTGGAAGGTGCGGGCGCGGGGCGGCTTTCTCGGCGAGCCGCCGTTCACCGTCGGCTGGGACGTCGCCGGCACCGTGGAGGCTCTCGGCCCGGGCGTCACGAGGTTCGCCGTGGGAGATCGGGTGTTCGGCATGCCGCGCTTCCCCAGGCAGGCGGCCTGTTATGCCGAGTACGTGACATCGCCGTCGCGCCAGCTCGCCCGGACACCCGAAGCACTCTCGGACGTCGAAGCGGCAGCGATCCCGCTGGCGGCACTGACTGCCTGGCAGGCGCTCGTCGAGACGGCCGACGTCCAGCCGGGCCAGCGCGTGCTCGTGCTAGGGGCGGCCGGCGGCGTAGGGCACTTCGCCGTGCAGATCGCGAAGAGGCGTGGCGCCAACGTCATCGGCACCGCGCGCGCCGCCAAGCACGAGTTCCTCGCCGAGCTGGGGGCGGACGAGGCCGTCGACTACACCCAGCAGCCGGTCGAGGAGGCAGTTAGCGACGTCGACGTCGTGCTCGACCTCGTCGGCGACGAGAGCACTGCTCGCACCGTCGGAACGCTGCGCGACGGCGGCCTCTTCATCGTCGTCCCCTCGGCGGCGGGCCTCGACCCGCTGAAGGAGGCGGCCGGCGATCGCGTGCGTGTCACGGGCATCCTCGTCGAACCCGACCGGGCCGGTCTGGAGGCGCTCGCCGGGCTCGTCGAGTCGGGCCACCTGCGCCCGCATGTATCGGCGAGGTTCGCGCTCGAGGACGCTGCGCGCGCCCACGAGGCCGGTGAGACAGGCCGCACGCAGGGCAAGTTGGTGCTCACCGTCGCCTGATTTACGCTCTGCGCGTGGCACGCTTCGTTCTCGTCCACGGCGCCTTCGGCGGGGCGTGGTGCTGGGAGCCGGTGACGGAGCCCCTCGAGGCCGCCGGCCACACCGTCGAGGCGGCCGACCTTCCGGGGAGCGGCGACGACCAGACGCCGCTCGAAGACGTCACGCTCGACGCGTACGCGGACAGCGTGTGCGCAACGTTGGCGGCGCGGCCTGAGCCCGCCGTGCTCGTCGGCTACAGCATGGGCGGCGTCGTCATCACCCAGGCCGCCGACTGCTGCACGGACAAGGTCGCGCACCTCGTCTTCGTCTGCGCGTTCATGCCCTCGAACGGGCAGAGCCTCCTCGACATGGCACAGCTCCCCGAGTCGGACGACCAGATCCAGGAGAACCTCACCATCGAGGGCGACCCGCCGGTGGCGAAGCGGCGCGGACAGGCCGTCGCGCCGTACACGACGCCGGTCGAGATCGACGACGCGAAGCTCACGTCCATCCCACGGTCGTACGTGCTGACGGAACGGGACCAGGCGTTGACGCCCGCCCTGCAGCGGCGGATGATCCGCGAGCACCCGTGCGAGCACGTGTTCGAGCTCGCCGCGGATCACGCGCCGTATCTCTCGGCGACGGACGAGCTCGTGTTGGCGCTGCTCGAAGTGGCTAGCTGACGGCCGCCTTCGTCCGCCAGGAGCCCTCGGCGTACTCCGTGCGAGCTGCCTCGGAGTACGGCACGGGGCTGACGACGACGCGAATCTCCGCCTGCGTGTGGCGCTCGACGACCGGCTTCGACGAGCCTCCGTCCTCTTCGCCCCACACGAGCGTGAGCTCGGCGCCGATCGGCACGTCGACGTCGACGTAGCCGAGCGAGAGCATCGAGCGCTCGTTGTAGCTGTAGCCGGAGAAGGTCGATAGGCCGACGAGCTCGCCCTCGTGGAGGAGCTTGTCGTGCGGCCAGGTCGCGTAGTTCGAGAGCGGGAGGTTGATGTACTTCGCGGCGTCGCCCTTCTCGAACAGGGTGCCCATGGCGTTCGCCACGTCCTCGCCGTTCCAGGCGAGCGTTACCTTCCGGCGCTTCGGCTCGTCGCCCATCTCCTCCAGCGCCTCGCGGCCGACGAAGTCGTGATCGAACTTCACGAACGCCCAGTAGCCGAGGTCGTGCGGCGTCGCGTAGTAGTCGGAGATGTCATCGGTGTAGTAGCTGCCGCCGAGGGAGCCGGTGCCCTCGTAACCCTCTGCGGGCAACCACTCGCGGTACGCCTTCATCTCGTCGCCGGTGAAGACGGCAGGCAGCGGACAGGGGATCCACCCGGACTCGAGCGTATTCGTCGCGTAGACGCGCGAGCCGACCTGTGCCAGGCCGTAGTCCTTGCCGGCCTCGACGATCGCGCCCCGGATGTCTTCCCGCTCTGCCCAGGGTCCGAACAACTCGAGCCCGGGCACGCCGGACATGCCGTGATGGAGGGCACGCACCTTCTTGCCCGCGATCGTCAGCTCGCCCATGTTGAAGAACCTGATCTCCGGCAGCGGTCCGCCGTTCGCCCGCTCGAGCACCTCCATCGCGGTTGGACCTTGAACCTGGAAGCGGTACAGCTCACGGCCTCCCGTCGGGTTGACGGCGGTGCGCTCGTCCCGTGTCACAGTCACGTCGTAGTCGCCGGTCTCGGCGTGGTACTGCACCCAGTTGTGCGCCGACGGGCGCCCCACGAGCCGAACACTGTTCTCGTCCATGAAGAAGAGAATCCCGTCGCCGATCACGTAGCCGTCCTGATTGCACGCCACGAACTGCTTCGCCTTGTTGACGGCGAAGTTCTCGAACGTGTTCACGCCGAGCGCCGAGAGGAGCTTGATCGCGTCGGCCCCCTCGACGCGAAGATCGGTCATGTGATGCGACTGATCGAAGAGCGCCGACGTCTCGCGCCAGGCCACCTGCTCGTCCATCCAGTTCGAGAACTCGCTGGGCACGGCCGGATAGACATACGGGCCGATCTGCGAGTTTCGCGCCATCTCGACCGGGTCGCCTGCAGCCTGCAGCTTCTCCTCGAGGCTCTTGTGCGTCATCTCGGTGTCACCTCCGTGTGAACTAGGGAACTGATTTCGTCCGCGGCGGGTCGCCTCTCCCGCTCCCAGCGCCACGTCTCCAGGAGTCGGTTGAACGTCACGTAGTGGAAGCCGGCGATGTTCAGTTCCGCATCGCCGAGGTGCGGGCCGAGCGCGTCCACCATCCGGTCGCCCGACGACTTCGACAGGCGGAAGAGGTTTCTGATCCCGCCCTGCTTGCGGAGATATCTCAACGACGGCCCGACCCCGACGCGGGCGGAGATCTCGAGCAGCCGGCGGCGGTCGACCATTCCGGGCACCGAGACGTGCACCGGCAGGTCCAGCCCCTGCTCACGGATCGAGCGCACCCAGCCCAGCAGCACGTCCGGGTCGTAGCAGAGCTGCGTCGCGAGGTAGTCGGCGACGCGGCACTTTTCCTCGAGCGCCTGCGCCAGCGTCTCGTCGTCGATGAGCGGGTGCCCTTCCGGATAGCCGGCGATCCCGATCGTCTCCGGCCGGTGCGGGTGCTCGACGATGAGGGGCAGCAGCTCGGTCGCTGACGCGTATGGGCCCAGGGGAGGCGTCTGGTCGCCGCCGACGATGAAGCCGTCGTCGACCCCCGCCTCGGAAAGCGCCGCCAGCGTCTCGTCGAGATGCTCTCGGCTGCGCACCATGCGCGCCGCCAGGTGTGGCGTCACGGCGTGCCCGAGGCCCCGGAGTCGCGATGCGACCTCGACAGTGTCGTCGAGCGTGTGCGTCGGCGAGGCGGTCACCGTCAGCCACACATGCTCGGGCAACTCCCGGGCCTCCTGCTCGCCCATGCCGAAGGGCAGGATCTCGAAGCTCGCGCTCATGTCGGCGAGACGTCCGGTGTCCCGTAGGTGTGGAAGCTCTCGATCGTCTGCACGCCCCAGTACTGGCCGCGGGCCCGTTCCGCCTGCGTCCAGACGATCGGCTCGAAGTCCGGGTCGTACACGAAGTAGCCGCCCGTCGTCACCTCGATCCGGTTCCCACCGGGCTCGAAGCCGTAGAGGAAGAACCCCTGCGCCACACCGTGCTTCGACGGCGCGGCCTCGATCGGCACGTCGTGATCGACGAAGAGGTCGGCGGCGCGGAGGCATTCCTCTCGCGTGTCGACCCAGAACGCGAGGTGGTGCAGACGGCCGTTGGCACCAACATGGTCGGCGACGTAGATGAGCTCGTGGGCGGCGATCGACAGGCTCAGCCACGCGCCGCCTTCGCTGCCGTCGTCGCGCTCGACCCGCTCGTAGAGGCGGTAGCCGAGTACGTCCTGGGCGAACTCGCGGTTGGCGCGCACGTCCGCCGCGAGCACGTTCACGTGGTCGAGCCGCTTGACGGCGGCGCCGCGACCGACGTAGCGCTGGGGTTGGTTCCGCCAGGAGGGCTTCAGGTGCTCCGGCGGCTCGTAGCGCTCCGCCTCGTAATAGAGCTCGAACACATGGCCGTCCGGATCGGTGAAGCGGTAGGCAGGCCCGTGACCGACGTCGCCGTCGATCCATCCCGTGCCGCGCCCGGCTTGCTCGACGGCAGCGACGCGCCGCTCGAGCGCCTCCGGGCTCCACGCGCGCAGCGCCATGTGGCCGAGGCCGGCCTGGGGCGACTCGGTGAGCTTGAGGCTGTAGCGGAGGTAGTCGCCCCAGCCGCGGAGGTAGACGGACTGCCCTTCACGCGCCTCCTCCTCCATGCCGAGCACGTCGACGAAGAAGCGGAGGCTCTCGTCGGGCTGCGGCGTCAGCAGCTCGGCATGGCCGATGCGCGCCACGTCATGGATGAGCTCGCTCACTGCTCCACCAGCTGCCTCAAGCCGTCGAGGTCGTACGAGAGCCCCCCTGCCTCGAGCTTCGCGCGCTTCTCGCGCTCCCGTTCGGCGCGGTCGCGTGCGGCAGCCAGCACGTCGTCCACCCTCTCGTGCTCGATCACCACGGCGCCGTCCGCATCGAGCACGACGACGTCTCCCTGGCGGATGGTCGCACCACCGACCGCCACGGGCTCGCCGATCGCGCCGGGCACGCCCTTCTCGGCGCCCCGCACGCGCACGTAGCTCGCCCAGATCGGCAGGCCGACCTCCCTCAGTTCCTCGACGTCGCGGACGGCGGCGTCGACGAGCATCGCCGCGACGCCGCGATGCTTCGCCTGCGTCGCCAGCAGCTCGCCGACGAGCGCGACCGGCCGGGGCTCGGGCATCGTCACGACGAGTACCTCACCAGGCTGCGCCTCCGCGACGGCGGCGTGCACCATGAGGTTGTCGTCCTGGCCGCAGGTGACGGTCCTGGCCGGTCCGGCCGCCCGCGAGCCGGGCAATACCTGGACGAGGTCCACGTCGACGACCGGTGTGCGCGCACCCGCCTCGTGCACCGTGGCCGACCCGAGCGCTGCGAGCTCCGCATACACGTCGCTCACAGCGAGTCCACCACCTGCGGCGTCATCCGTTGGAATGCCTCGGCGTACTTGATGGCGGAGTTCCCTGACGAGCGGCGGGCGTGGTTGCCACGCTGCTCCGCGCGCTGGTCGTAGTACGTGTGGAGGTACGCCTGCGCCTTCATCTCGGCCATCGCCGCCCGTTTCTGGTCGATGACGGACGTGATGTCCACGAACGTCGTCGGCGTGAAGTTGCAGAGCTCGGGCTGGTGCGGCTCGAAGAGCAGGAGCTCGGGAGGGTTGACGGTCTCGAAGGCACTGGGCACTCCCGCGCCTGCCGCAAGCGCCCGCGCCCGCTCGACGGCGTGGAACGCCGCCGCGTGATCGGGGTTGAACGGATCGCGGTCGGTGTGTGTGACGACCGTGTCCGGCGCGAACTTGCGGATGCGGTCGGCGATCGCGACGAGGGCGTCCGCGTCGATCTCGAGCGGATAGTCCCCCAGGTCGAGGCATTCGAACTCGGCGCCGACGGCGCCCGCGGCCCGCTCGGCCTCACCGTGACGAATCTCCTTCACCCGCTCCACCGTCTGGTCGGGCTCCTGCCAGAGCTCGCCGGACTCGCCGCGCTCCCCGTACGAGAGCGCGAGCACGCGCGCAGCGCCGCCCTGCGACGTCGCGACGGCGATCGCACCGCCCGCACGCCAGACGAAGTCGGCGCTGTGTGCGCCCACCACCAGTAGGCGCCTACTCATCCCCGGCCAGCCGCCGCGAGTGGGTGACGATCATCTCCCGCACCTCGTCCTCGTCGAAGGCCGCGGCGAGCAGCCGGTCGGCCCAGAGCGCGAGGCCGTCCTCGACGGCGGGATACTCGGGGTTCCCGCAATCGCTCGAGAAGATCGTCCGCTCGACGCCCACCGCCCGGACGCCGTCGAAGACGTGCTCCCACGTCGTCTTCCCGCTGTGCGGCGTCGTCAGGCAGCGCTCGAGCAGGCAGCCGCGGGCCGCGAGCTCCGCCTGCTCCTCGAGCGAGAAGTCCTGGCAGGGGAACTCGGGGTGCGTGACGACGACGTGCTCGACACCTTCCGCGAAGGCTCCATCGACGACGGCAAACGTGTCGTCGCGGGCGAGGTGACCGGTGGCGAGGATGAGGTCCTGGCGGGCGATCGCGCGGAGGACGTCGCGCGTCTCGGGGAGCAGGACGCCGCGCTCGTCGGTGACGTGTACCGGCTCGATGCTGAGGCCGAGCCTCCGCAGCTCGTGCTGGAGCGCCGCCCACTGCGGCACCTTGTCGCCCGGCTTCGGCTCGGTGCGCCCGGCGGTCTCGGCCGGCGAGTCGACCGTCGGCATCCAGACGATCTTCGCGCCCTCGCGCGCGGCGATCTCGACGGCGAGCGCGTTCATGCCGCCCACCGCCCAGTTGAGCGTCAGCGTGCCGATGGCGCGGACGCCCGGGACGAGCGACGAGACGATCTGCGCGCGCTCGGCGGTCGACGTGTAGTGCGACTTGAGCCCGAACCCGGCCAGACCCACTTCGGCGAAGCGCCGTGCCAGCGTGACGTCGTCGATCTTCCTGCGGGGGACGTCGGGTTCGACGTGGATGTGCAGGTCGTATGCGCCCTGGACGATGAGCCGGGCGCGGTCGCTCGGCCGGACCTGCTGCTCGGTGCGCGTCGCCATCGACTACCCCCGCTCCGCTCCCGCGAGCTCCGAGAGCAACGCCGCGCTGGCAGAGGCAATGCGGGGCTCGACCCCGAGGTCGAGCAGCAGCTCGCGTGCGGCATCCATCTCGTCGACCCGGCGCGACGCGTGCCGACGGCTGCCCTCGACGAGACGGTCGAGCAACGGCTCGCCGATGACGCCGGCGAGCTCGCCACGCAGCCAGACGTCGTGACCTGCACGCTTCGCGGCGTCGAGGCTCTCGATCGCCGAAGCGGCCAGGCCTTTCATGAAGACCGAACGCAGGAGCTTCATCTCGGCGGCATCGCCGGCGCGGTCGGAGACCACCTCCACAGGCATGCCTAGCGGTCGCAACACCGCCGCGAACGCCTCAGCCGCCGGCCCGGAGGCGAGCGTGGGCGTGCCCAGACCCTTCTCGGGCACCGAGCCGAGCAGCGCGACGTCGGCGAACCGCTCGCCGGCGATCGCAGCCAGCTCCTGCTTCACAGCGGGCGACGACGTGTTGAGGTCGGCATAGACGGCTTCCTCGCCCAGCGCGGGCACGGCAGCCTCGGCCGCCGCCACGGCAGCGCCCGCCGCATTCGCGCTCAGCACGACGTCCGCGCCCGCGACGGCCTCCTCCGGTGAGCTCGCGGTGCCGCCACGCGCGGGGTCGGGGTCGTAGCCGCGAACGCCTGCGCCGGAGGCCGCGAGGTCGGCGGCGAGCCGCCCACCTGCTTCGCCCAGGCCGAGGACTGCGATCTCCGCCATGCCCGAAGTAAAACAGGATTGTTGACGATCTTCGCAACGATGCGGCAAGATGCTGCCCCAATGGCATCCACCACGAGCTACGACGCCCTGCGTGACGCCATCGTGCGCGGTGAGATTGCGCCGAACGCGCGGCTGATCGAATCCGACATCAGTTCCGAGTTCGACATGTCGCGCGGCGCCGTGCGAACGGCGCTCATCCGGCTCGAGCAGGAAGGGCTCGTCGTCCGCGAGCCGCATCGCGGGGCGCGCGTGCGCGCGGTGTCCGACGAGGAAGCGGTCGAGATCCTCCAGGCGCGCGCCGTCCTGGAGGGGCTCGCGGTCCGACTCGCGGCCGAGCGTATCGACGACACGGGCAGAGAGCGGCTCCGCGCGTGCCTCGCTCGGCAGCGCGAGCTGCTCGACGCCGGCGACCTCCTAGGGGCATCGGACACGAACGCCGTCCTCCACGCGACGCTGCTCGAGCTCTCGGGGCACAGCACAGCCGCCCGGCTCATCGAGGCGCTGAACTCGCAGACGGTGCGTTACCAGTACCGCACGATCCTCATCCCCGGCCGCTCCGCTGCGTCCGTGGCGGAGCACGCAGCCATCGTCGAGGCGGTTGTCGCCGGGCGTCCTGAGGAGGCCGAGAGCGCCATGCGCACGCACCTCTTCAACGTCGCCCAGTCCGTGCAGCAAGGGCTGCTGCCGGGCGGCATCGACAACGCGAGCCGCGGCGTCCTGTGACCCCTCGGAGCCTCAAGGACGTCCTCGCCGCATCGCCGAACACCGTTGAGCTGCTGCGGAACGCGCCGGCGGGGCCGAACGTCTACCCGGGCGTCCCGGCCGAGTTCACGAACTGGCGGGACGAGCAGCAGGCGTGGCAGCAGACCTGCGTGCTGTTCGACCAGTCGTTCCACATGGCCGAGCTCGCAGTCGAAGGGCCGGATGCGCTCGCGCTGCTCTCCCGGCTCGGCGTCAACAGCTTCGAGGGGTTCACGCCCGGCAAGGCCAAGCACTTCGTCCCCTGCACGCCCGAGGGCTACGTCATCGGCGACGTGATCCTCTTCGCCCTCGCGGAGAACACGTACAACCTTGTCGGCCGCGCGCCTGCGCTCAACTGGGTGACGTACCACGCCGAGACGGGCGGCGAGGACTTATCCGTCGAGCTCGATCAGCGTTCGGCGCTGCGCACCGACGGGCGGCGCAGGCACTACCGCTTCCAGGTGCAAGGCCCGAACGCGATGCAGGTGATCGAGGACGTGCTCGGCGAAGCGCCGCCCGAGCTGAAGTTCTTCAACCTCACCCACATCACGATCGCCGGCAAGACCGTCGGCGCGCTGCGCCACGGGATGGTCGGCCAGCCGGGCTGGGAGCTCTTCGGCTCGTGGGAGGACTACGAGTTCGTCCACGATGCGCTGCTCCGCGCCGGCGAGGAGCTCGGCCTTCGTCAGGCGGGCGGGCGGGCGTATTCGTCGAACACGCTCGAGTCGGGCTGGATCCCCTCTCCGCTCCCGGCCGTGTACACGGGCGAGAGCCTCACCCTGTATCGGGAGTGGCTCCCCGCAGCCGGCTACGAGGCGAACGCGTCGATCGGCGGCAGCTTCGTCTCGGACGACGTGGAGGACTACTACTTCACGCCGTGGGACCTCGGCTACGGGAGCTACGTGAAGTTCGACCACGACTTCATCGGACGCGAGGCCCTTGAAGGCATGGCAGATGACGACCACCGCCAGAAAGTGACGCTCGCGCTCGACGACGACGACGTCACCCGCACGATCGGGACGATGTTCCAGCCGAGCGACCGGGCGAAGTTCATGGACTGGCCGTCAGCCGTCTACTCGATGCACCCGTACGACCGCGTGACGGTCGATGGCGAGACCGTCGGCGTCTCGACGTGGATCGGCTACAGCGTGAACGAGGGGAAGATGCTGACGCTCGCCGTCCTCGACGCCGAGCACGCGGAGCCCGGCGGCGAGGTGACGCTCGTCTGGGGCGAGGAGGACGGCGGCACAGCCAAGCCGACCGTCGAGCCCCACGTCCAGACGGAGCTGCGCGCAGTGGTCAGCCCGGTCCCGTACGTCGAGACCGTGCGTCGTTCGTACCGCGCGGCGAAGGTCTGACTCAGGCTTCGACCGCTTCGGCCTGCTCGCCGAGATAGCTCGCGATGAGCAGATGGTGGTCGCGCCTAAGCTCCGCCGCCGGCTTGTGGAGAACGACCTCGCCGTGGGAGAGAACGTAGCCGCGGCTCGCCACCTCGAGCGCGAGGTGGACGTGCTGCTCGACGAAGAGCACCGCGCAACCCGAGTCCTGTGCGTAGTTGCGGACGATCGGCAAGAGGCTCTCGACGATGACGGGCGCCAGACCCAGGGAGAGCTCGTCGAGCAGGAGCACGTGCGGATGACGGGCGAGCGTCCGTCCGATCGCGAGCATCTGCTGCTCACCGCCCGACAGCAGCCCGGCACGCCGCTGACGAAGCTCCTGGAGCTTCGGGAAGTACGTGTACGCCTTCTGCTCGTCCAGCCGTTCGCCGCGATGCCCGAGCCGGAAGTGCTCTGCGACGGTCAGCCCGAAGAAGATGCCCCGGCCCTCCGGCACATGGGCGATGCCGCTGCGGGCGCGAGCGCTCGCCGAGAGCGACGCGAGATCGCGGCCGTCGAGCAGGACCCGGCCCGCCGTCGGCTTGACGATGCCGGAGATGACGCGCAGCGTCGTCGTCTTGCCCGCGCCGTTCGCGCCGAGCAGCGCGACTACCTCACCGGCGTCGACCGTGAGGTTCACGTCCCGGATGACGGCCGCCTGGTCGTAGCCGGCGGTCAGCCCTTCGATCTCGAGCACGGTGCTCAGGAGACGGCTCCGGCGTCGGCGCCCAGCTCGGCCGACACCTCGGCACCGGCCGCGCCCAGGTACGCGCTGATCACCTTGGGGTCGCTGCGAACAGCCTCCGGCGCGCCCTCGGCGATGACCTTGCCGAACTCGAGCACGACCACGTAGTCCGAGATGGACAGCACGAGGCCCATGTCGTGGTCGACGAGCAGCATCGTCGTACCGCGGTCGACGATCTCGCGCAGGTGACGGCCGAGCGCCTCGCTCTCGAGAGTGTCGAGCCCTGCCGCCGGCTCGTCGAGACAGAGGAGCTGCGGCGACGCGGCCAGCGCTCGCGCCACACCCACGAGCTTGCGGTGCGCCTGGGATACCTCACTCGGCATCGCTTCGCTCATCCCTTCCAGCTCGAAGATGCGCAGCGCGGCGTCGACGTCCGTCGTGCCGTCGACTCCGGCGGACACTACGTCCTTCACCGCCGTCCACGGCGTCAGGCGGTCCGACGCGACCGCGACGTTCTCCCGGACAGTGAGGTCGTCGAACAGCTCTATCGACTGCCACGTGCGAGCCAGACCGAGCCGGGCGCGGGCGTGCGGGGGCTTGCCGGCAAGGTCCTCTCCTTCGAGCAGGACGTCACCCCGGTAGCCCACGAAGCCCGAGATCGCGTCGATGAAGGTCGTCTTGCCGGCCCCGTTGGGGCCGATCAGGCCGACGAGCTGACCGCGCTCGATGCGGAGATCGACGTCGACGAGGGCCCGCACGCCGCCGAAGCTGACGGACAGCGCCCGTGCCTCGAGGGCCGGCGTCACTGCGGTCGACACAACCGTCGGGGGAATGATGTGCAGACGATTACCAGGATCATCAACAATATGTTGAACACTCGTTGCGATGGTGTTACTGTCGCCTCGCTGTCACGGCAAACCACCATAACGGCATGAAAGAGGGAGGGTCATTGATGTCGCTCTCGCCCATGCCCGGCGCGCGTAGCCGCAGCCGTCGGGCGATCGTCACGTTCGGGGCGCTCCTCGTAGCGCTCGCGGTCTCGCTCCCCGTCGCGTTCGGCGGTGCGACCGCACCTGCCGCGGTCACGAACTATGCAGCGTTCGTCGGTGTGAAGCCGGGGAAGGCGAACCCGAAGCTCAAGCCAGTCGTCATCGGCCTCGTCAACCTCCAGGGCGGCCAGGTCCAGGTCGGGCCGCTGTGGACGCCGGCGGTCGAGACGACGATCAAGTTCGCGAACGCCGAGCTCCGAGGCGCGGCCGGACACCCGATCATCCTCAAGAAGTGCTTCATCAAGAGCACCGAGGAGGAAGGAACGAGGTGCGGCCAGCAGATGGCGAACGACAAGCGCGTCTCGGTCGTGCTCTGGGGCGGAGTCGTCATCGGCAACCAGTCGTTCTACTCGGCGCTCGGCAAGAAGGCGGTGGTGGGCGGCGTGCTGGTTCACCCGATCGACGAGACGTCCAAGTCGGGGGTCTACGGCCTCTTCGGCGGTAACGCATCTGTACTCAGCCCGTACGGGACGTTCGCACGCGACGTGCTCAAGGCCAAGACGGCCGCGGTCGTCTACCCGACGATACCGGGCATCGCCGAAGCCGGCGTCTCGATCGTCGCCGCGATGAGGAGAGCTGGGTTGTCGGTCAAGCAGGTGAGCTACGACCCGAACACGACCGATCTCGTCGGCCCGATCACGGCTGCGGGCGGCCAGAGCGTCGACGTCTTCGTGCTGCAGGACGTTGCCTCGGGCTGCGTCAACATGGCGAAGGCTCTCACGCAGCTCGGGCTCAACAAGAAGGTGCTCACGAACCCGCTCTGCCTTGACCCACGCGTTGCCGCGGGGCTCGGCGGCGACTACCCGAAGTGGACCTGGGCGATCGCGTCGTCACTCGGCTTCGACCTGACGGACAAGGGCGTGCCGCCCTTCCTCAAGGTGTTCAAGAAGTACGCGAAGGATCCGAAGATCACCGCCGATCCATGGACGCCGGTCGGCTTCGGCCAGACACTGACGCTGATCCAGTGGCTGAACAAGATCGGCTACAAGAAGATCACGCCGGCGTCGGTCATGAAACAGGCGAAGGCAGAACGCGGTCCGATTCCTCTGGGCGCGCCGACCGTGAGGTGCGGGAAGTACAAGGCAATTCCGGCCGACTGCAACGACCAGACACAGTTCTTCGAGTACCAGGGCAAGGGTAAGTTCAAGCGAGTCTCGGGCTGGCTCAAGCCCCCCGGACAGTAGGCGACTTCGAAATCTCGACCAATGCAGCGGGCCCGGCCTTCCGGTTGGGCCCGCTCGCGATCGCACTAGGGTAGGGGCGTGACGGACGAGATCCAGCAGATTTGGCAGTTCGCCCTGCTCGGTTTGGGCATCGGGGCGCTCATCGCGGGTATCGCTCTCGCTGTGGTCCTGTTCTACCGGGGGTCGGGCCTGATCAACCTCGCCACCGGGGGCATCGCGATGTTCGCCGGCTACACGTACTGGGCGCTGCGCACGGGACTCTTCGGGCCCGACATCGCGACGGCGCCCGCGCTCGTGATCACGTTCGCCGTCATCGTCGTCTTCGGAGTCCTGATGGAGCTCCTCGCGTTCAGGCCGCTCCAGGCGGCCTCGCCGCTCGCCAAGCTCGCCGCTTCGCTCGGTGTCCTCTTGACCTTGCAGGCGTCCATGCTGCTCGCGTTCGGCGATACGCCCAAGCCGCAGCCGCCGGTGTTGCCGCAGAACCGCCAGGTCGAGCTCTTCGGGGCCTTCGTCGGGCTCGACCGCCTGCTGATGGCCGGGATCGTCATCGCCGCCGCCGCGATCCTCGCAGCCGCCTACCGCTGGAGCCGCTTCGGCCTCGCGACGCGGGCAGCCGCGGAGGACGAGGTCTCGGCGTCGCTGGCGGGCCTGTCACCGAACAGCCTGTCGATGGTAAACACCGTGCTCGCCTGCCTCGTCGCTGGGGGACTCGGTGTGCTCGCGGCCTCGATCACCGTGCTCTACTGGCAAACGCTGCCGCTGTACATCGTGCCCGCCCTCGCGGCCGCACTGTTCGCACGCTTCACGTCGTTCGCCATCGCCTGCGCGGTCGGGCTCGCGCTGGGCATGGCCCAGTCGGTGCTTCTCTACTACCTGGCGCCGAAGTCGTGGTTCCCCACCGACCACGGCATTGCCTTGCCCGGTGTGTGGGACCTGTTCGTCTTCGTCATGATCGTGATCGCGATGTTCTGGCGCGGCGCTAGCCTGCCGGGCCGCGGCGAGCTGATCGAGAAGCGTCTGCCGTTCGTCCCCCGGTCGGAGCACCTGGCCCGGAATGCGCTCATCGGGACGATCGTCTGTGCCGCGGCGCTGATCGTGCTGCCCTGGGACTTCCGTCAGGCGCTGATCGTCTCGCTGCTCGCATCGTTGATCTGCCTCTCCTACGTCATGATCACCGGCTTCGTCGGACAGATCTCCGTCGTGCAGCTCGCACTAGCTGGAGTGGCCGGCTACACCGTCTCGCACATGGCGGTCGACTTCGGCATCGAGTTCCCGCTAGCCCCCCTGATCGCCGTCGCCATCGCCACCTTGCTGGGCGTGCTGGTGGCCGTGTCCGCGCTTCGCGTGCGCGGCGTCAGTCTCGCCGTCGTCACGCTTGCAGCCGCCGTCGCGATCGAGAAGTTCGGCTTCGTCAACTACCGATGGGGCGGCGGGTCGGGCGCCTCGCCGGTTCCGCCCCCGAAGATCGGCGGCTTCAGCCTCGGTCCCGACTCGTCCTGGCGCGGGCTCGACGGCAAGCTCCCGAGCCCCGTCTTCGGCTTCCTGCTCGTCGGGGTGATCGTCGCTCTCTGCCTTCTCATCGCTAGCGTGCGCCGTTCCAGCATGGGACGACAGATGCTTGCCGTCCGCTCGAACGAGCGCGCGGCGGCAGCGGCCGGCGTGAACGTCACCGCGGTCAAGCTCGTGGCCTTCGGTCTCGCGTCATTCATCGCCGGCGTGGCAGGCGTCATGTACGGCTACGAGTTCGGCGGGGTTGCGGCGACGAAATTCGGCGCGTTTGCCGCGCTCGGCCTGATCGCCTTCGCCTACGTCGGAGGTATCACGATGATCTCCGGCGCGTTCATCGCCGGCCTGATCTCTACCTCGGGTCTTGTCTCGTACTCCCTCGACAAGTGGTTCGGCCTCTCTGGCAACTGGGCGCTCCTCTTCGCCGGCGTAGCGCTTATCGTCACCCTGATCATGAACCCGGAGGGTGTCGCCGGCGCCAACTACAAGAAGGCGCAGCAACGAAAGAAACGGAAGCAGGCGCAGGCGGCCACGACCGCGACAGCGGAGGCGACCTCGTGAGCTCCGCCGGCTCCTTCCCGAGCCCCTTCGCAATCGAGACGCCACAGGGCTGCGAGGGCTGGGAGGAGATGTACCCGTACTACGCCCTCTTCGACGAGCGGCGCCGCGAGGCGGACGAGCAGCGCTTCTGGTTTTGGAACTCGATGCACTTCCCGGTGCCGATGCCGGCGTTCGACGTCTTCTGCGCCGACTCTCCCTACCAGGCATTCGCCGAGTGGCAGAACCGCTTTTTCGCCGTGCCGCCGGCGATGGGCATCGAGTACCGCATCGTCAACGGGTACGTCTACATCTCGGGCAACCCGGTGCTGGACCCGGAGAAGATCGCCGAGCGCGCCGGGTTCTTCCAGCGACGAGCCGGCTACTACTTCGAGCACTGGGAGGAGCTGTACGAGAAGTGGAAGCGGGAGATCCAGTCACTCATCGAGCAGCTCGCGGAGCTCCGCGTGCCCGAGCTCGCCGAGTACGACCCGGAAGAGCTGATGCTCGACGACGAGCAGCAATCCGCCTTCTACGGCGTCCTCGACGCCTACGACCGCACGCTGCGCTGCTGCGACCTCGCCTGGCAGCACCACTTCGAGCTCCTGATGCTCGGCTACGGCGCGTACATGACCTTTGCCGAGCTCTGCAAGAGCCAGCTCCCGGACATCCCCGATCAGCACATCGCGCAGATGATCGCCGGGATCGACGTCGTGATGTTCAGACCCGACGCCGAGCTCCGCAGGCTGGCACGCCTCGCCGTCGACACGGGCGTCGATGACGCGTTCGCCGACGGCCGGAGCCCCGACGAGATCGACGCCGAGCTCGCGAAGACGAGCGCCGGTAGGACGTGGCTCGCCGAGCTGGAGCAGGTGAAGGACCCGTGGTTCAACATGGGTACGGGCGACGGCCTCTTGCACTACTACGGCAGCTGGCTCGACGACCCACGCATCCCGTACGCGTCGCTCACCGGCTACGTCCGGGCGCTGAGGGCGGACGAGGAGATCGAGCGGCCGACGGAGGAGATTGCGCGCGAGCGCGATCGGCTGGCGGAGGAGTACGCCAGCTTGCTAAGCGAGGAGGCACGGAAGCCCTTCGAGGAGCTGCTGGCGCTCTCGCGCCGCGTCTTCCCGTTCGTCGAGGAGCACAAGTTCTACTGCGACTACTGGTTCCTCACCCGCTGGTGGAACAAGGTGCGCGAGTTCGGCGCCCTGCTCGCAACGCACGGCTTCCTCGAGGAGGCCGAAGACGTCTTCCAGCTCACCCGCCAGGAGGTGTCTCTCGCGCTCAACGACCTGGTCCTCGCCTGGGCTGCCGGTGGCGTGCCATTGGGACCCGCGCACTGGCCGCCGATCGCCGCGCGACGGAAGCAGCTGCTCGAGAAGCTCGCGGCGTGGACGCCTCCGCCTGCTCTCGGAGCCATGCCCGAAGCGATCATGGATCCGGCTGTGATCATGCTCTGGGGTGTCACCACCGAGCGTGTTCGGGAGTGGGCTCAGCAGCAGGACGGCGGTGTCGAGCTGCGGGGAGCCGCGGCATCGCCGGGCGTGGTCGAGGGCCCCGCGCGGGTGGTCGTCGATGTCCAGCAGATCGGCGACGTCCGCGAAGGCGACATCCTCGTCTGCCCGATCACGTCGCCCTCCTGGGCGCCGATCTTCTCGAGCGTCAAAGCCGTGGTGACGGACATCGGAGGCGTCATGTCCCACGCAGCCATCGTGTGCCGCGAGTACGGTCTCCCGGCCGTCGTCGGCACGGGCCGCGCAACCTCGCAGATCCAGACCGGCCAGACGATCCGCGTCGACGGATCGGCCGGCACGGTGGCCATCCTCGAGGCGGGCTCAGATCCGCCCGCATAGGGGCGCCGTGACTTCGACGGCGTCAACGCCTCGGCTTCGACGCCAACGGAACGCTCGCGAGCAGTGCCGGCGGCGAAGTGCATGCCAACTCCTCCGGCATCAACGCTTCGCCGGTATGGCATGTCGCCTCGCCCGCGCGGGGGCTTCCAGGCTTTCTCAATCTCACGTCTTGCGGATTCTGGACAACGGTTGCAGGCTCCCTTAAACTCGGCGCGCAAAGCAGGCTGCCTGTCCGATACCGAAAGGAGCGTTCCATGAGGAGCAGCAAGACCGGTGGTGTCGTGGCCGCCGCTGCTGCGGTCATCTCCCTCGTCTTCGTGTCGGCGTCCTCGACGAGCACGAACCAGGGTGCCCCGATTTACTTCGGCATGGACGCGCCACTGACGGGCCCGACGCAACTCGTCGGCCAGAGCGACCGCCAGACCGTCGACGCAGTTGTCAAGTACTGGAACGCCCGCGGCGGGATCAAGGGCAGGAGGGTCGTGGTGGACGTTCTCGACAACGCGTCGAACCCGTCACAGGCAGTGCAGAACGTGCAGAAGTTCATCAGCGACCCGAAGTACGTCGCAATCTTCGGGTCTGGGAACGCCGCGGCTGCGGTCGCGACCGGCGCCATCGCGAGCCAGGGCAAGATCCCGTTCATCGCCCTCTCGCCGCCGACGCAGCTCGTCAGCCCGCCACAGCCGTACGCGTACATCCTCACGGCCACGACCCGCCTGTACGCGTACAGCGAGGCTCGCTACCTTCGGACGCTCGGCATCAAGAAGATCTGGCTGATGGGCGATAACGGCGGCTTCGGGCGCGAAGGCCCCGACATCGTGAAGGCGCTCGCGGCGACGTACGGCTTCGAGATCGTCGACACGACGATCTTCTCGCCGGCGGCGACCGACTTCTCGGCCGAGTTGACCAAGATAAAGAACTCTGGAGCCCGGGCGCTCTGGCTCTGGACGGCGACGCCCGCCGGGGCGACGATTGTGAAGCAGTTCAAGCAACTCCAGCTGCCGCAACAACTCGTGCTGACCGGCGCGAACGCTTCGCCGCAGTTTCTTGCAGGGACCTGCGGTGACGTGAACGGCGCGATCATAAACTCGTTCCTCGCCACGGTCTGGAAGTCCCTGCCGAAGAAGCACCCCGTGCGTGCCCAGGCCGCCTTGCTCGAGAAGATCATCAAGCGGCCAGTCTCGAACTTCGATGGCGACGCCAGCGGTGCGCTCTGGGCGTACAAGGCGGCGATCGAGAAGAGCAACGGCACCCGGTCAGGCATCAACAACGCGCTGGAGACGAAGCTCCGTGGGCTCGTCACGCCCGCCGGCAAGATCTTCCTGTCGAAAATCAACCACACAGGCCTCCAGATGGGCGCCATGTGGGTCGGAAAGATCCAAAGCTGCAAGCTCAAGCCGCTGTTCGGCGCCGCCTTCGAGAAGAAGAAGTAGAGGGACTTTCGCGCCGCAGGGCCCGGCAAGACCGTTGCCCTGCGGCGCGTCTGGCGCGACAGGTTCCGTGTGACACGATGGACGCTTTGACCGAGCCTCTTCCAGCCGAGAAGGCCAGCGAGTGGCCGGAGCCTGGCTATTGCTACGCGATCGCCCGTCTGCAGCAGCGGGTGTTCGCCGGGGTCACTGAACGGGTAGCACCGTACGGCCTCACGACGCTGCAGTTCACGACGCTAAGCATCCTCGACCGCCATGGCGCTCCGCTGTCGACGTCGCAGCTCGCTCGGCGTGCGTTCATGACGCCGCAGTCGATGAGCGAAGTGATCCATGCGCTCGAGCGCAAGGGCTTCATCAAGCGCGACCCGCACCCGAATCATCGAAGGACGCTGCCGGCGGCGCTCACTCGCAAGGGCGAGCGCGTCCTCGCCAGTTGCGAGCAGGCTGTTGCCGAGTTCGAGAGCCAGTTGCTCGCTGGGTTCACGGTTGAAGACCGCGCCGCGTTCCTCCGAATGGTCAAGGCCGCGGTGCGCAATCTCGGCGGAGGGTTTCCGCATGCCTGAGAGTCATCACGAGTGTCAGGTGGCGTGACGCCCCGTGGCGCGCCGGCTCCCGTCGCGCTCGCATCTGAGTCCGGTGCCGAGCCCGCCTGCGAGCTCGTCGGCGTTGCTAAAGCCTTCGGTGCGGTCAGGGCGGTCGATGACGTGTCGCTCGACATCGCGGTCGGCTCTCTCACCTGCCTGATCGGACCGAACGGCGCCGGGAAGTCGACGCTCCTCGGCTGCATCTCCGGCTTCCACCTCGTGGACGCGGGCTACGTGCGCATCGGCGGCCGCGACGTTACGCGCTGGCCGGCGCATCGCCGTGCCGGCCACGGGCTCGCCACGGTTTTTCAGACGACGCGCCCGCTCGCGCAGCTCGACGTGCTCGACAACGCTGCCGTCGGGGCACACGTCCGCTCGCATGCGGGCTTCCTCGCCAGCATGCTGCGCCCGCCCTGGCAGTGGCGCGAGGAGGACCGCGTCCGGCGGGATGCGCGAGAGGCGCTCGAGATCGTCGGGCTCGATGACCGCGCGTCGGCACCCGCGGCGGTGCTCCCGCTCGGGCAGTTGCGGCTCCTGGCGCTCGCGCGGGCGCTTGCACAAGGGCCCGACCTCCTCCTACTCGACGAGCCCGCCGCGGGCCTGCGTGCCGGCGAGAAGGCGCGACTGGTCGAGGCGCTCCGAATGCTCTCGAGGCGAGGGCTGACGATGGTGCTCGTCGAGCACGACATGCAGTTCGTCGGCGCGATCGCTGAGCGCGTGGTCGTCCTCGACCGCGGACGCGTGATCGCAGATGGTTCGCCGCCCGAGGTGAGAACAGACCCCGGCGTGATCGCTGCCTACCTCGGCTCCACCTCGCTATGAGTGCCCTTGTCGAGGTACGGGAGCTCGTGGTGCGGTATGGGCCGGCGGTCGCCCTCGACGGCGTTTCGTTGACGGTGGGCATCGGCGAGCGGGTCGCGCTCGTGGGGGCGAACGGCGCCGGGAAGAGCTCGTTGCTGAATGCCGTGTGTGGCGTCGTTCGGCCTGCCGGAGGCACCGTTCACGTCGGCGGCGATGACGTGACGGGCAGAACGCCGAACCAGGTCGTGCGGCGCGGGCTGACGCAGGTGCCGGAAGGGCGTCAGGTCTTTCCCAGCCTGGCGGTCGAGGCGAACCTGATGCTGGGCGCGTTCGGCCGCTCCTTCAAGACCGAGATCGTCACGTCGACGCTTCGCTACCGTCGGAGGCGCCGTGAGGCGCGCGAACGCCTCGAGCGGATCTACTCCCTCCTGCCGAAGCTGTACGAGCTGCGCGACCGGCCCGCAGGTCGAACGTCCGGCGGCGAGCAGCAGATGGTGGCAATCGGACGCGCGCTCATGGCCGAGCCACGCGCGCTCGCGATCGACGAGCTCTCGCTCGGCCTCGCACCGCTCGTCGTCGAGCAGCTCGTCGGGTTCCTGCACAGGCTGAACGAGGAGGACGAGGTCGCCATCCTGCTCGTCGAGCAGAACGCGCTCCTCGCATTCGACCTCTGCGAGCGTGCGTACGTGCTCGAGACGGGACGTGTCGTCCTCGCCGGCGAGAGTCGCGAGATACGCGACCGCCCGGAGGTACACAGGGCATACCTCGGAGCCGGTCCTGGATGACGACGTTCCTACAGCTCGTCGTCATCGGTCTCTCAACGGGATCTGCGTTCGCGCTCGTCGGCATGAGCCTCGTGCTCGTATATCGCACGACGGGCATCGTCAACTTCGCGCAGGGCGTGTTCGCGGTGATGGGCGGGCTCTTCACGTTCCAGCTCTCCGACGACATGCCGCTCGCGCTCGCGGCGCTCGTCTCGATCCTCACTGCGGCGTTCGCCGCATCGATCCTCGCCGTCGTTGCTGTGGGCTTTCGCCGCCGGACGACGAGCCTTGCCAGCACCATCATCACGCTCGGCGCCGCGTTCCTTGCGCAAGCCCTGCTTCTGCTCAAGTTCGGCGACATCCCGCGCAGCTATCCCGGCATCTCCGATCGCGCCTGGAACGTCCGCGGAGTCCTCATCCAGCCGCAGTTTGTGCTGATCGCGGGCGTGGCGCTGCTGGCGGCGATCGCGCTGACCCTCTTTCTGCGCCGGACGATCGTCGGCCAGGCGCTGGTGGCCTGCGCGGACTCCCGTCCCGCCGCCGAGCTCGTGGGCTTGAACATCCGCTCGCTCGCTGTTGTCGCGTTCGTCGGCGCGGCAGCTCTGTGCGCGCTCGGAGGCTCGCTGCTTGCGCCGAGCAACCCGATGACGTACAGCTCGGACGTCGCGATCACCGTCAACGGTTTCGCGGCGGCAGTATTCGGCGGGCTGGGCTCCATCCGCCTCGCGCTGATCGGCGGGTATGCGCTCGGGATCCTCGAGCAGCTCGTGGTCGGCTACATCGACCCCCAGTACAGCCTGATCATCGCGCTCATCGTCATGCTCGTCCTGATCGGCTGGCGCTCGAGAGCGGAGATCGCGAGCGCATCTCACGAGGCACACACGGCAATCCAACGTGCGCGCGTGCCCTGGCCTGCACCGATCCGCATCGCGCTGATACTCGCGGCGGGCGTGTTCGCCTGCTGGCTTCCGTACCAGCTCTCGTCGTTCGACGTCTCGCTTTACGACCGAATGGGTCTATACGCGCTCGTCACGATCGGCCTCACGCTGTTGATGGGATACGCGGGTCAGATCTCGCTGGGCCAGGGCGCGTTCTTCCTCATCGGTGCCTACACGTCGGCGCTCCTCACCGTTGGACTCGACCCGGCGACACGCTTCGTCGACCCCGAGGCGGGAATCTCGCCCCTCGTCGCCGTTCTCGCTGCGCCCGTAGTCACCGCCGTGATCGCTGCCGTCATCGGGGTCCCGCTGTTACGCCTCCACGGCCATTACCTCGCCTTCGCAACGCTCGCGCTTGCCCTCATCGCCTTCGCCCTCCCTTCCGCCTGGGACCGCTTCACCGGCGGCGAGTACGGCATCTCGGTCACGAAGCCGCTCAGCGTCTTCGGGCAGGACCTGCGAGGGCCTCTGCACGCAGCTGTCGTCTGGGGGGTCGTTACCCTCGCGTTGCTCCTCGCGACGAACCTCGTCCACTCACGCGTGGGTAGGGCACTGCAAGCGATCGCGACCGACGAGACGTCTGCGGCCGCCTCGGGAATACCCGTTCCGAGCTACAAGCTACGGCTGTTCGTGTTCGCGGCGGCGCTCGCCGGCCTCGGCGGCGGCCTGTTCACGTTTTCGTTCCTGATCGTCACGCCCGGGGCATTCCCTATCGTGCTCAGCATCCAGTTCGTCGTCATGGTCGCCGTCGGTGGCCTCGGCAACATCTACGGAGCCGTCGCCGGCACCATCGCGATCCTGTACCTCGAGCAGAAGCTGCGCGAGATCGGCGCCCGCTCCGAGCTATTTGGCTGGGACCTTCCCGCCGCGGCCCCGACCGTCTTCTCGTTCGGCGTGTTCGGCCTCATCCTCATCGCCATCATGCTCTTCTTCCCTCGTGGGCTCCTGCCGGCGCTCGGTGACGCTGCGGTCGCAGGTCGGAAGCGTCTCCCTCTCGGGCGCCGGGCACGGAGCTTCGAAACTAGCGGCTGAGCTCAAAGGGCTGGCGCGCGTCCACCGGCAGCGTCCGGAGAACCTGTCCGTGCAGAGCGGTGGCGCGCCTGCAGGGTCGTATCGACGTTTACAGCTCGTCCAGGGCTCGCCGGACGAGCACGCGTGCAAGGTGCGCGCGGTACTCCGAGCTGCCGCTGATGTCGGCTGGAGGCTGGGTCCCTTCCGCGGTTCGCTCGGCGGCGTCGGCCGGCGAGGCTCCACCTGCCAGCGCCTCCTCGACGCCACGCGCCCGCAAGGGCGTCCCGCCCATGCTCGCGAGGCCGACCTGCACGCGGCCGTTTACCCTCGCCGCCGCGGCGCCGACCGTTGCCCAGTCCTGCGAGCGGCGGTTGTGCTTCAGGTACACGCCGCGCTCGATCTTGGGCACACGGATCTCCTTGAGCACGTCGCGTGGCCCGAGCGCAGTCATGAAGGGGCCGACGAAGTAGTCGGCGGCGGGAATCGTCCGCTCGCCGTCGGGCCCGTGCGCGACGAGGTCGGCGTCGAGCGTGAGCAGAATCGTGCTCAGATCGGACGCAGGATCACCGTGGGCGATGGAGCCGCCGATCGTGCCTCTGTGGCGAACCTGCGGATCGCCGACGTACTCGGCTGCGTGCGGGATGACCGCGCACCCGGCGCCGAGCACCGGATCGCGCATCAGATCGGCGTGCCGAGTGAGGGCACCGATCGCGATGCGGTCGCCATCTTCCCGCACGTAGCGGAGGTCGTCGAGCCGTCCGATGTCGACGAGCACGGACGGTCGGATGAAGCGCAGGCGGAGCAGGGGGATGAGCGACTGCCCGCCGGAGAGCACCTTCGCGTCCTCGCGGCTCAAGAGCTCGACTGCCTCGTCGAGCGACTCCGCGCGCTCGTACTCGAACCCCGCGGGAATCACGCCTCTGCCCTTGCCGCCGCCTCCACCGCCCGCACGATGTTGTGGTACCCCGTGCAGCGACAGCGGTTTCGGGTGGGGGAACCAATGGTTCCCCCACGGTCCCCCTCCTTAGCCGCAGCGAGTGGCAGCCCGCTGGTGCGCTCCGGCGAGAACGCGGTCTCGCCTTCGCGCGCGCGCGGTGCGCCATCCACGGACGAGAGTGACAACATCACGCCTGCGCCTTTGCCGCAGCCTCGACGGCTCTGACGATGTTGTGGTACCCCGTGCAGCGACAGAGGTTGCCCTCGAGGCCGACGCGGATCTCCTCCTCCGACGGATTCGGGTTCTCCTTCAAGAGCGAGACCGTGGCCATGACGAACCCAGGCGTGCAGTAGCCGCACTGGAGCGCGTGCTTCTCGTGGAAGGCCTGCTGCACGGGGTGCAGGCCGTCGCCCTGAGCCAGCCCTTCGATCGTCGTAATGTCACTTCCGTCCGCCTGAACTGCGAGCACGTTGCACGACTTCACCGACTCGCCGTCGAGCAGCACCGTGCACGCCCCGCACGAGGACGTGTCGCAGCCGACGTTCGTGCCTTTCAGCCCGAGCTGCTCGCGGAGGAAGTACACGAGCAGCTGGCGCGGCTCGACCTCCGCCTCGTGCTGGGCCCCGTTGACCGTGAGGGCGATCTTCACGACCTCGCCTCCTGGAGCGCGCGCCAGACGTTCTCGCCGTTGCAGGGCAGATCGACGTGCTTCACCCCGTACGGAGCGAGCGCGTCGAGCACGGCGTTGTGGACAGCCGGTGTAGAGCCGATCGTCCCCGACTCGCCGATCCCCTTCGCGCCCAGCGGGTTGTTCGGGGTCGGCGTCTCCATCTCGACTGTCTCCCAGGACGGCAGCTCCGCAGCCGAGGGGAAGCCATAGCTGACGAGCGTGCTCGACAGGGGCGTGCCCTCCTCGTCGTACTTGAAGTCCTCCCAGAGCGCCTGCGCCACGCCCGTCGCGACGCCTCCGTGCACCTGACCCTCCGCGAGGAGCGGGTTGATGAGCGTGCCGGCGTCGTCGACGGCGATGAAGCGCTGCAGCACGACGTTCCCCGTCTCGACGTCCACCTCGACGACGGCGATGTGGGCGCCGAACGGGAAGGTCGGCGCGGCGCCCCACTCGTCTGCGATCTTGAGCTCGCCGAGCCGGTCGTCGGCGGCAGCACGGGATGCGAGCTCCTCCCAGGAGAGGGACGGGTCGCTCGTTCCCGCGACGTGGAAGCGGCCCTGGGCCTCGTCGAGCACCATGTCGTCAGCGCTTGCTTCCAGGTACTCGGCCGCGAGCTGCTTCGCTGCCGCGACGACCTTGTCCGCGGCCACGCGTGTCGCAGCTCCGCCGATCTGCAGCGACTTCGAGCCGTACGTGCCCGTGCCGGCCGGAATGACGTCGGTGTCTCCCTTCACGACCGACACCTTCTCGACTGGCAGCCCGAGCCGCTCGGCGGCGACCATCGCGAACGACGTCTCGTGTCCCTGGCCGTGGGAGAACGAGCCCGTGTACACGATCGCCTCGCCGTCGGCCGTGATCTCGACCTCTCCGTACTCGGTCTCGCCGAGCGGGTTCGTGATCTCCGTGTACGAGCAGATGCCGATACCGAGCTCTTTCGGGCCACCCTCCTCACGGCGCCGCTTCTGCTCGGCGCGCAGCTCCTCGTACCCGGCGGCGCTCAGCGCGAGGTCGAGGGCGGCCTCGTAGTCGCCCGAGTCGTACGTCACACCGGAGTGCGTCTGGTGCGGGAAGGCGTCCTTCGGGATGTAGTTCTTGCGCCGCACCTCGGCCGGGTCCATGCCGATCTCGGCCGCGTAGAGATCCATCATCCGCTCGATCGCTTGCGCCGCCTCGGGCCGTCCGGCGCCGCGGAACGTCGTCATCGGCGTCGTGTTCGTGACCGTCGATCGGGCTTCGATCTCGACCCGGTGGATGTGGTACACGCCGGTCGCGAGCATCGCCGTCAGGGCCGGCATGAAGGCCCCGACGCCGGGGTACGCGCCGCAGTCCTGGGTGACGTCGAGCTTGTACGCGAGCACTTTGCCGTCGCGCGTGCCGCCGAGCGTCATCTCGAGCCACTGGCCGCGGCCATGGGCAAGCGCGTTCATGCTCTCCGTGCGCGTCTCCGTCCAGCGAACCGGCGTGCCGCGGTTCTTCGCGAGCCAGACGATGATCGCCTCCTCGGCGCCGAACGCGGCCTTCGCCCCGAAGCCGCCCCCGACGTCGGGCGCGATGATCCGAAGTTCGTGCGGATTCATTCCGAGGATCGGGCAGATTCCGTGATGATCACGGTGCGGTACCTGGGTCGACAGCCATGCCGTGACCTTGCCGTTCGTCCGCTCGGCCGCCGCCGAGCGCACCTCGAGCGGGCAGGCCGCCAGGCGCTGGCTCACGAGCGTGTCCGAGACGACGACCTCGCAATTCTCGAACAGCGTCGGGTCGTGGTCCATGCGGCCGGCACGGCCGGCGATGTTCGTCCCGACGTCCGGGAACAGCAGCAGCTCATCCTTAGCCGCTTCCTTCGGGTCGAGCAGCACCGGCAGGGGGTCGTAGTCGACCGCGACGAGCTCGGCGGCGTCCACCCCGGAGGCTCGGTCGTCGCTCAATACGACGGCCACGATGTCGCCCACGAAGCGGACGACGTCCTTCGCGACGATGGGTCGGCGTAGCCGCTGCTCGAGCACGGGGATGGGGGGCGGCGCGATCTCGATGCCCTCGAACTCGGCGCCGGTCAGCACTTCGATGTTGGGGAGCGCCTCTGCGGCCGAGGCGTCGATGCCGTTGATGCGGGCGTGCGCGTACGGCGAACGGACGAACGTCACCGTGCGTGCGCCTTCCAGCGGGAGGTTCTCCACGTAAGTCGCCTCGCCTCGCAGGAACCTCGCGTCTTCCTTGCGCAACACGCGATTGCCGAGAATGCTCATGGCGACGAGCCTAACACCCTGCGGACGGCCGCGATGACGTCGGCGCGGGCCGGCAGATACGCGTCCTCGAGCGGCGGGGTGAACGGAATCGGCGTGAACGGCGCGCCGACACGCGCGATCGGGGCGTCGAGGTCGTCGAACGCCGCCGCCTGTACCTGGGCGGCTAATTCCGCACCGAAGCCGCCCTGCTCGACCGCCTCGTGCGCGATGACGAGTCGATGCGTCTTCGCAACCGAGGCGACGATCGTGTCGAGGTCGAGTGGCACCAGCGACCGCGGATCGATGACCTCTACCTCGATGCCGTCTCTGGAGAGCTCGTCGGCTGCGTCGAGCGACTCGTGGATGAGTCGCGACAGTGCGACGACCGTGACGTCGCGTCCCTCTCGCACCACCTTCGCGCGACCGAGCGACACCGCCTCGCCCTCGTCGGCGACGTCCTCACGGCGGAAGTAGAGCGACTTGTTCTCGACGAAGACCACAGGGTTCGGGTCTGCGATCGCGGCCGTCAACAGGCCGGCGGCGTCGGCGGCGGTGCTCGGCATGACGACCTTCAGCCCGGGCACGTGCGTCAGCCACGCCTCGAGGCTCTGCGAGTGCTGCGCGGCGCCTCGCTGGCCCACCCCACCCTGCGTGCGGACAACGAGCGGCACCTGCAGCTGGCCGCCGACATGAAATGCGCCTTCGCGGCCTGGTTCACGAGCTGGTCGAGCGCGAGCGTCAGGAAGTCGATGAACATGATCTCGACTACAGAGTTGTCTTTATCCCCGACTACTGGGGCAGCGGGGCTAGGGGTGCACCTGGGAGAGGGGCGCCTGGAGGCGCCCCTCTCCCGTCTTTCGCCTCTTCAATGGACTGCTCAGCTTGGGTCGTTCAGTCGCGTGCCGAAGATGTCGCTGTTGCCGAACACGTGCGTGCCGACGAGCGGGCAAGCTTGCTGCGGCGCCGGGGCCGGTGTCGGCGAACTCGACGCGAAGTTCTGCCGATACATGTCGATCGCTGGGCAGTCCGCCGCATTGCGCACGTCGTTCCACACTGCGTAGGCGAAGTCGTTCGTGGCGTCGACGTAGTTGTAATCGCCGAGAAACTCGGCCGCGAGGCCGTTCGTGCTCGACCCGCGCGCGTCGCCCGACTCCCCGCGGTGAGCCGTCGTGAAGCCAGCGATCGCGAGGCCGGCCAGGTTGGAATGTCGGACGACGCCCTCCATCACGCGAGGGTTGCTGGTGGTCGGCTGCCACGGACTGTGGAAGGCCATGTAGGTCAGGTACAGGTCGGTCCCATCGGGCGAGATCGCGACCGAGGGGAAGTCGGGCCTGTCGCCCGCCTCCGTAACATTCACCGGAGTCGTCCAGCTCTCGCCCTGGTCGTTCGAAAGTCGGAGCAGAGCGTCCTCGTTCGGCCCGCCTGCAGGCGCTCTCGGTGTAGGACCGTCGCACCAGGTGAGCGCGAGCGTGTCGGGGGCCCCCGTCCCGGTGGGTGCGCCGTTGGCGATGTCGAGACTCGGGTTCAGGCTGACGCGGGACCCGCCGAGGCCGTCGAACGACCGGCGACCCTGGTTCACGTCCTGGATCCCGCATTCTTGGACGTCCGCAACCTGACGAGGCTTGTCCCAGCTGACGCCCCCGTCGAACGAGCGCGACAGCAAGATGCCGCGGTCGAAGAGCGGCGGCGTGGTCTTGGGCGACTCGCCCCCACGCCAGACGACGTACACCACGCCCTTGCTATCCGTGGCGACGTCGCAGCCCTGGCGGCCGCTTCCCAGGCCGGTGTTCGAAGCCTCGGAGAGCTTCTTTTGCGCCCAGGTGCCGCCGGCGTCCGTCGAGCGCGCGACGAAGATCGGGTTGGGCGCGCCTCCCACGCTTCGGAAGGCCGTATAGCAGACGTACACGTTGCCGAAGAACGGGCTGGTTTGGGAGGCGTCATCGACCGTGATCGACTCCTTGTCTGAGAACGCCGAGCCGCTCTGCTTCGAGACGACGACCGGTGCGAGCCAACTCGCACCGAAGTTGTCGGTGCGGGACACTCCGATCCCTTCGAAGCCCTTCAGCGCCTCGTTTCGCTCGGCCTGGAAGTTCGAGGTCAGGTTGGCGTAGTAGAGCCGGGTGCCGTTCGACCAACTGAACCCGCCGTCGCCCGGCCTCGGACCGAAGACGAGCGCTGGGTCGCCGTCGGAGACGAGCCGACTATCGAAGTACCCGGGCAGCGTGCCGATCGGGCCAGGCTGAGTCGGAGAGCAGGAGTCCGTCGAGCTTCCCGCGACGCCGAGGCAGCTCCGAAACGAGTAGCCGCTGTAGACCGGCTGGGTCCATGAAGCGCCGCCGATCGAGAAGGACACGCCCGACCCACCGACTCCGTCCGTGAACGGGCACGTATTGTCAGCGAGGTTGTTGCAGCCCTCGAAATCAATGTTGTCGTTCGCCCCTGCCGCGAGCTGCGACGGGTTCACAGGGTTGATCGCCACCCACGGTTCGTTCTGCTTGTTCTGAAGCATGACCGCGTCGTTGCTGCCAACGGTGACCTCCACATCCGGACCGTGCGTGGCGAGCGCGCCAGACGTGAAGAGGGCGAGTGCGCTGACACACAGCATCGCCGTGAGGACGGATCTCCGCATTTTCTCTCTCCTCTCTCGGCTCGAGATCCAGGGTCCGATACTACAACGGGCCCCTAGACGCGGTCGCGCGCCCTGAGCACACCAAGGCCGCAGGTGTCCTCAACCCGATCGCGGCGCGCTAGTTGGTCACACGCGCTCAGACCATGCGCCGACCGCGCGTCACTACGAATGTACTGGTAATACCCGATTACCGAGGCCTGGGGGAGAGGCGCTCGCGCAGACCGGAGGCCCATGACCCGAGCTGCGAGAATCGCTTCTGTGCCCGAGGCGCCGCTCAAGGACTCTGGCTCAGGGCTTGCACCCGCCACGGAGGGCTGGTTCGTCGTGAACGTGCGTGATGCCGAGTGGTGGTTCACGGACAGCAGGGGCGCGGCGTGCTGGTTCGAGAGCGAGTACGGCGAACCGCCGGTCGAGTTCACGCAGCTCGGGATCCACCTCACGGTTCTCGAGCCGGGGCAGCCGACCCTCTACCACGCAGAGTCCTCCCAGGAAGCGTTCCTGGTGCTGTCGGGGGAGTGCAGGCTGCTCGTCGAGGGCGAGGAGCGACTTCTGCGGCCGTGGGACTTCTTTCACTCGCCTCCCTGGACTGAGCATGCCTTCGTCGGTGCGGGCGACGGGCCATGCGTGATCCTGATGGTCGGGGCGCGCGGCTCTGCGACGCAGTCCGAGGAGTCGCAGGTGCGGTACCCGACGTCGGACCTCGCGGCCCGCTACGGCGCAAGCGTGGAGGAGGAGACATCCGACCCGGCGCAGGCGTACGCGACGGCCGAGTGGTTCCGACGAGAGCGGCCGCCGTACTGGTTCCGCCTGCCCTGGGCGTTGCTCCTTTCAGCCCAACATTCCCGCACATCGCGCAGGCGACGGTTCTCTCCCTAACTACAGAGTTGCGATTATCCCCGACTGCGCTCGAGCTGGTGCTTGGGGGTAAACAGCTTCCAGTGCCCCTCGGAGACGACTTCGACGGTGCCGTCGGTCACCTTGATGGCGGTCTCGTCGTCGATCGCGTAGGCCGGACCCGCGATCTCAGACGCCCATCGTTCTGCGAAGGCCATGGAGTTGCCCGGCATGCCCTCCTGAGCCACGTGTGGACAGATAGAGAAGTCGACGATGCCCAACGTGCTGTCGTCACCGGTCGGCGGTCTCCACTGGACGAAGTCCTCCCCGATCCTGGGGGTCATCACCATGCTTCCGGCGCTCAGTCCCACCCAGACCGTCTCGCTCAGCGATGGAAGCAGGTCCGCCAGCCCGGACTGCCGCATCCAGTGGCACAGGTAGAGGGCATCGCCGCC
>JBKPGF010000024.1:0-19004 GCA_046729255.1 Actinomycetota bacterium | reverse complement strand
GGGATATTTGATGCGGGTTGAGCCGGACGAGCTCGATTTGTTCCGCTTCGAGCGCCTAGTGGCCGAGGCAGAAGAGGCGTCGCCTGACAGGGCGGCCGGGCTCCTGCGGGATGCTCTTGCCCTTTGGCGCGGGCCGCCGCTGGCGGACCTCGCCGGCGAGTCGTTCGCCCAGCCGGAGATCCGCCGGTTGGTAGAGGTCCGTCTCGCGGTTCTCGAGCAGCGCCTGGAAGCCGACCTCGCGCTCGGGCATCACGCGCGGCTCGTCGCCGAGCTCGAGGGGCTCGTTCGACAGCACCCGTTTCGCGAGCGCCTCCGCGCTGCGCTCATGCGCGCGCTGTACGGTGCCGGTCGGCAGGCCGAAGCACTGAACGTCTACCGGGAGACCCGTCAGACACTCGTCGACGAACTCGGGATCGAGCCGAGCCCGGTGCTTCAAGAACTCGAAAGGGCGATCCTCCGGCAGGACCCCACGCTTACACCAGCGCGCGACGCCGCGCCGCCGGAGCGCACCATTCTGGTCATTGCCGGTGATGAGCGCCGCCTTGACGATCTGCTCACCGTTGCGGAGCCGCTCGCACGCAGACCGACACGCGAGCTCATTCTCGCTCGCCTCTTGAGGAACCGCGGCGACCTTCAGGCCGCGAGTGCCCTGCTCGCCGAGCGGCGCGCAACGCTGGCCCGTCGAGGAGTCTCGTGCCGCGTGGCCGCCTACACCACGGTCGAGCCCGGATCGGACGCAGCGCTACTCGCGACGGAGCAAGACGTCGACCTCGTCCTCATCGACGCGCCACCGCAGCTCCTCGACAGCGGCCATCCCGACGAGAGCCTGAGGGTCATTCTCGAACGTGCTCCCTGCGATGTCGGCGTGCTCACGGGCAGCCGTACAGCCACCGCCGAGGGTCCCGTCGTGACCCCATTCGGCGGCGTCGAACACGACTGGTCCGCCATCGAGCTCGCTGCATGGCTCGCCGCCTCGCTCGGAACCACCCTCCGGCTTCTCGGAACGGAAGCCGATCCCGCCCTCGGACGCCGCGACGCAAGCAGGCTGCTAGCCCGCGCCTCTCTCATGGTGCAGCAGGTGATCGGGATCGTCACCGAACCAGTCCTCATCCGCGCCGGCGAGCGAGGCGTCGTGGAAGCGGCGCGCGGTGCGCGACTGCTCGTCCTCGGGCTCTCGGACCGCTGGCGCAGCGAAGGCATCGGACTAACGCGCCTCGCCGTCGCTCGGGGCGCCGACGTGCCGATCCTTTTCGTGCGACGGGGCGTGCGGCCGAGCGGGATCGCTCCTCCGGAGACGCTCACCCGATTCACCTGGACGCTCGGATCGCAGCCGGCCGCGCAGGCCTCGTGACCGCCGCGAGTCGCAATGACCGTCGGCGAAGGCACCCGTCGCGCAACGACTGTCCGTGAGGCGTCCAGCGCGGCGTGATCCCGCTGCGTCGGGCCGTCCTCAGCGGAAACTCAGTCCCGCCTCAGTGGCGGCCATCACGCTGCCTCGCGGACATGGTCGTCCAGACTCGAACCCGAGGAGGGATCATGAGACCCACACGAGCCTTGCTTGCGAGGGTCGTGGGCATCCCGACGTCGTTCTCGCTCTGGCTGACGCGGGTCCTCGTGGTCGTGTTGGCGCTGGCCGCCGTCGCCGCGACGGCTCAGGCGACGCCGAGACGGTCCACGACGACCGCGCTTGCGGCGCTCCCGCCGGGGAACACGGTCGCACAGTGGAACCGGATCACCGAGGACACGGTTGTGGGCGTAGGCATGCTCGCGGACGAGGGCTTCATTTACATGGCCTATGTCTCGGCCGCCGTCTATGACGCCGTGGTCGCGATCGAGGGCGGCTTCGAACCCTACGGTCCCCCAATCAATGCACCCGCAGGGGCCTCGGTCGACGCGGCGGTCGTCGAGGCCGCCTACCGGACCCTTTGGGCGTACTTCCCGCCCGAATCGTGCAACCCTGCCTCGCCGCGGGCGGTGTACGCGTTCTGCCTGGGAGTGCGTGCGCGCCTGGACGCGTTCTACGAGGAGGCGCTAGCGTCGATCCCGGACGGGCCTGCGAAGAAGCATGGCCAGATGGTCGGGCGCGGGGCCGCGAAAAACATCATCGCCCTCCGCAGCGGCGACGGACGGGTGACCCCGTTCGGCGTGACGTCATCGTTTCCGACCATGCCGCCGGGTCCGGGCGTCTGGCGCTTGACGCCTCCGTTCGCCGCGCCGAGGACGCCGTGGGTTGGGAACGTTGAGCCATTTGTCCTGCGGAGCCTCGACCAGTTCCTGCCCGACCCGCCGCCGTCGCTTCAGAGCGAGCACTGGGTGGCGGCGTTCGACGAGATCAAGGCCTACGGCGCAGCGAACAGCAGCGTGCGCAGCGAGGAGCAGACCGCCGTCGCGCAGTTCTGGTCGGCGCCGGTGATCCGTCAGTACAACCGGGTCGGGCGCGACCTCACCGGCTCCGGCTCCAACCTGCTCGCGGCTGCGCGGCTGATGGCGATGATCAACCTGGTCGGCGCCGATGCGCTGATGTCTGGCTTGCACGCTAAGTACCACTACTTGTTCTGGCGGCCGGTCACGGCGATCGACCCGACCGCCGTCACCGCGGACGGCTTCGGACCCGTACCGGGCTACGACGACGGCAACCCGGCGACGGTCGAGCAGGTCACCTGGCGGCCTCTCTTGACCACGCCCAACCACCCCGAGTACCCCGCGGCGCACGGCGTGATCACGTCGGCGATGGCAGAGGTGTTCAGCACCTTCCTCAACACGAACCAGATCGACCTCGATATCTACGGGTTCGACGCCGCCGGGCCGCCCGGGAACCTGAACGCCGTGCGGCACTTCGCCACAACCGACGGCCTCCGCGACGAGATCATCGACGCCCGCCTCTGGGCAGGGCTGCACTACCGCTTCTCAAGCGTTGCCGGAGTCGTCGCGGGCGGCAACGTCGCCGCATACGACCTCAGGCACGCCCTCCGACCCGTCGACTAGCACTCGCCAATGACTCGGCTCGGGGACGCGCCCACCGGCGCGCTCCCGGCCGGGTGCAACGTGTGGGCCCATGCCCACGTTCGTTTTCGCACCGTCCCGCGGAGCCTTGAAGTGTGGACGCGCACGCCTGGCACGGGCCGCCACTTTCTGGAGGACGAGTCGGGCAGCAAACGGGCAGCAAACGTCCGAAATCGGCTTGGCTCAACCACGCGGAAGCCCGTGGCCCGAAGCCCGAAAAGCCGCATGAAAAGAACGATTGCGCGTCCATCGTCGTCAATCGTCGTGACCTTCGAGCCGGCCTGTCACGCCGGAGGTCGCGGGTTCGAGTCCCGTCGCTCCCGTCTAGGAAAGCCCCGCTAATGCGGGGTTTTCGCGTTTCCGGAGCCGCGTCTCAAAGGCGTGGCGTGACCCCAGTAATGACCCGGACGAAGCCGTGGTCGCCCGCACTACGGTCGAGCGGCTCCGACGCCGACGCCGTCCGCATCATCCGGCGGCGCCAAGAAACGACTGAGGGCCGCTTGCGCGGCCCTCAGTCCTTGTACGGGTCGTACAGGTCGCGACCGGCCATCGCGACGCCCAACGGCCGGAGCGTGTGCTTCACGCGAATTGTCTCGCCGTGGGCGGCGAGCACGTCCGGCAGGCGCTTGTACACCTCAGGCGCTTCGTCCGCGCCGCCGCCGACGAGCACTATGCCCCGCTCGCGCAGGCGCGCCTGCACCGCCGGCCAATCGACTACGCCCGGCTTCAGCTGCTCCGCGACCCACACCTTCTTGACGCCTGCCTCCGGATGGTCGGGGCAGACGCCCCGCTTCGGTGCGCCGCGGTGCGCGCTGATGCCGTCGATGTCGAATACGCGCTCACAGTCACGGTGCCGGCACGCCCAGCGCTTGCGCCGGCGGAATCGACCCGCGGCCTGCGAGCGGCTCATCACGCGACCGGCACCGTGCACGGTCGAGAAGAGCGCCTGCTCGTTCTCGGTCGACGCGACGCCCTCGAGGACGACCGATTCGTCGCCCATCGAGCCGCCGACAAAGCCCTCCTGGCCCGGCCGAGCCGGCGTGCACCCCTTTCGAATCACCCAGTAGCTTCGGCCGAAGTGCTCCTCCCGCCACGCGAAGTTGTGGTGGTTGTGCACCTCGTGCACCGCCTCCGTGCCGAGGATGTCGAGCACCTTGTCCACGACGACATCGCGACCGGCGTAGGCGTACTCGCCCGCGAGTTGCATCGCCGACACGTATGCGTCGCCCAGCTCCGAGCCGACCTCGAAGAGGACCGGCGGCGAGTCCATCTCGCCCCCGCCCGCCCGATCCTCGAAGCGCTTGCCCTCCGCGAGCGCGAGGAAGCCGGAGGCTGTCTTGTGGCCGAAGCCGCGCGAGCCGAAGTGGACGCCGACCCAGACATGGCCATTCTCGTCCTCCATGACATTGACGTAGTGGTTGCCCGAGCCGACGGTGCCGAGCTGCGACTCCGCCAGCTGCGCGAGCTTGCGCTGGGGGGCGAAGTCGGCGCTGCGGATCTTGTCCAGTACCGGATGATCGACCCGCTCCTGCGCCGGGACCCCCATGCCGAACGAAATTCGGCGGACGATCTCGTCCATGATTCGCTCGACGCCGCCAAGCGCGTCGAGATCGCTCGCCGTGAGCTCCGTACGCGCGGCCTTGTTGCCACAGCCGATGTCGTAGCCGACGCCCGAGGGCGAGACAGAGCCCTCGTAGGCGATACCGCCACCGATCGGCTGCGAGTAGCCCGGGTGATGGTCGGCGCAGAGCACGCCGAGCTCGGCGTCGCCCGCCTCCATGCACCGCTCGAGCTGCTTGAGGCTCCGCTCGTCGACGGCGCCGAAGGTCTTGATCGTGCTCATCTGCTTCCTCCTTTCATTCTGACGGCAAGACACCGGGCGGACTCGAACCGCCCCCCGCACGCTCGGGCGTCGGCTCTAGCCGATCAGCCTCGAGCTCTCGCTCACGGCGGTCGTACGGCTCGAACTCCTCCACCATCGTCTTGGCGAGGCGTCCGATGCCTCGCAGGGGTTCGCACCTCGAGCGGTCGCGGTTCGCCGTAGGCGCGACGGCCCGGCGAATCGCCGGGCCGTCGTCGTTGCCCTCAGATGCGGACGGGTACTAGCGCGGCGCGAGGTTCCAGGTCCACGTCCTCATGCCCCGGTCGTCGCGAATGACGTAGCGCCCCACCAGGCGTTTGCCGGGCACGAGCCGCTCGTTGATATCGGTCCCGAGCCACAGGCCGCCGCCCGGGCTCACGAGCTCCCGGCTGGAGTAGCCGTCGTCGCACACCTTCGTGACGTTGACCGGATGCTGCTTAGAGACCCGGGCCTGGTAGGCGTAGCCGGACGAGCGCAGGTTCTGGAGGAACGAGATGGCCGCCGTGTCCCACGACAGGCGCCCGATCGAGAAGTTCCCCGACTTCGTACCTGTGCATTCGCCCGTCGCGTTCGTCGTGAAGGACACACGACCGCGGGTGACGAGGTAGGTGCCGCCCCAGCGACCGCGGGCGAAGCGGGCGTTCTGGAGCTTGAAGGTCAGGCCCTTCACTGTCCAGGTGTCGACCTGGCCGCTCGTACGCAGCGTGCCCGTCACCGTGCCGACGTACGCGCGCGCGAACGGTGGGCGCTGCTCAGCGCCGGACGAGGCCGCGAGCGCAGTCGCGGTCGCCGATGCGGTCAGCGCAAGCGCAGCCATAGTCGTGATCAGCGTGCCTCTCCTCATGGATTCTCCTCCCCCGCTCCCGGACAGGCGGCGCCCGGGAGGCCTCGATTGCGTTTTCGTGAGGCGGCATCCTAGCCGCGCCGGATCAGTAGCTGAAGACGACCGCGCCGTCGCCGATCCACTCGTGCAGCGGAGTGGCCCCGGCGATTCTCGCGTTCGGAACGAGCTGCGACTCGTCGAGCTCGCGGGCGTTGAAGCAAATCGGGCAGACGAGCAGCTCGCCGCCGCCGTCGGCGAACTGGCCGAACAGCCGCTCGAGCGGTGGACAGCCGTTGCACGCCTCACCTTTCGCCTCTCCGGGTAGCGCGAGCCTGACCGCCTCCTTCGTCAGCCAGATCGCCACCTGCTTGCCCTGTTCGAGCGCCGCCGTCGAGACGAGGAACGCGACGGTCACGCGCTCGGCGTCCTCCATGCCGGTCGCGAGGTTCACGACCACCTTCCCGTTGTCGCCCATCTGAGCCTCCTTCGTTGTCGGAAGCCTATTGCTAGCTGATCACCTGGAACGCCGTTTGGGAGGATCGCGCCGGAGGCAACCCATCCCGATAGCTCTCGGGATGGCTTCTCCTCCGAACTCGATGCAGCGTGCCGGCCGCGCCGCCCGCACGGGTTTCGTCGGCGCAGTCGTCGCTGCGGTCGGGTTCTTCGATGCGGTCTTCCTCGGGATGCCGATCGCCGTGCTCGCTGCGTCGCTCAGCCCGTTGACCGTCTTCGTCGGCGCCGCGATCGCCGTCAGCCTCCTCAGCATCGCCTGTTGCAGCTGGGTGGACCGGCGCTGGGACGAGTGGTCTGCGGGCAACGCCGGCCGGCTCGAGAGAAGGCTCGAGAAGATGCGCGAGAGCCGGTTGCTCGCGCATCCGGTGGCGTGGATCGAGCGCGGCTCGGATCGCTGGTACGCAGTTGCCGCGGCGGTGGCGAACCCGGTCCTCGTCGCAGCGCTCGCCCGGCCGCTCAGCGGGCGGCCGATCGGCAGGCGCCGGATCGTGCTCGGATCGGTGGCGTATGCGGTCCCGTACGTCGCGATGTGGTCTCTCGTCGGCTTCCTGCTCGGCGACACCATCCGGGCCATCGCCTAGGCGCGTCCTGGTCGAGTCAATCCGACCGGCCACCGTCCTCGTATCTCGAAAGGCTGATCACGCGAACGAGAGGACGGTCATGGACCTGACCTATCGCGAGACGTGGGCACTGGCGCACGGCCTGTTGATCGGAGGGCCCTTCCTGCTCGCGTTCGCGGGCGCCATCGTCGCGCTCACGGGGCTCCGGGCCGACTACCTCACCGCCGAGGGGATCCGCGACCGCGTACAGCAGCTCCGAATCGGCACGTTCGTCATGGCCGGCATGGCGTGGACGATCGTGCTCATCGGGACGTGGGTGCTGCTGCCGTGGTACGGCGCGGACGCGCCCGACAGTCCGCGTTCACTTCTTCTCTCCGATCCGGACACGCGACGGTGGCACACGTTCGCCGATGTCTGGAAGACACACATAGCGTTCATGTCCCCGATCCTCGCAACCTCGGCCGCAGCCCTCGTCGCCTACTACGGTCGCGACCTCGCCCGCGACCACACCGCCCGGAACATCGTGCTTGCCCTGCTCCTCGCGGCCTTTGCGGTGGCGAGCCTCGCTGCGCTGATCGGTGCCCTCGTGACCCGTGCCGCACCTCTTCGCTAGAGCTATGGCCCGCGAGACCGCTTACGCCACGCCCGCAGCCCGGAAGAGCCCTCCGGCCGAACGCGGTGACGCCTCCGTAGCTGAGCCCGGGTTCCCCCGCCTCGCCGGTCCCGCAGCTGCGGTGCTGCTCGCCGCCGGTCTCGCGTCGTTCACGCTCGGGCTGCTGTCGGTGCTGACGGCCGCGAGCGCTCGGGTCTCTGACGCACTGACGCTGAGCGACCGCGTCGGCGAGCTCTCGGGGCTGACGACCGTGTCGGTCATCGTCTTCTTCGGCGTATGGGCTGTGCTCGGCCTTGCGTGGCGTCGTGCGGACCCGCCACTCGAGCGGGTGGCAGCCGTGGCGGGCGTCCTCATCGCACTCGGGCTGCTCGGCACCTTCCCACCGTTCTTCAACGCCATCGGCTGACGCGCTGTCGCGGTGGCTATGCGACGTGGGTGTCAAACCAGCTGATCATGCGGCGATAAGCGGCCGTGGCCGCGGCGCGGTTGGGAAACGAGCCCGTCGGCGTGGTCCTCGGCGATCTCCTCCGCCAGATACCGCTGAATCTCAGTCATGGCCTCCTACAGCTCAGCTACCGCACGAACGGTTCTGTCGACGTCCCCCGGCGAGTTGACGATCCCCGGCCCGAGTCGCACGTGGCGACGCGCGTACGGCGTCACGCTCGCGACGATCCGGCGTGCTGCGAGGCGTGCGACGACGTGGGCCGCGTCACGACGCTCGACGTCGAAGCAGACAAGGCCCGCCGAGACCGACCGGGCGGCCGGCGTCCTGAGCACGACGTCCGGGACCTCCGCGAGACCCGCCTGAAGCCGCAACACGAGCGTCCGGATCCGCGCCTCGACGCGGCCGCGCCCGATGGCCTCGTGGAACCGGAACGCTTCGGTCAGCGCCCACCGGTGCTCGAACGAGTGGAACCCGCCCGGTGTGAGGCGTTCCCCGTCCGGATCGCCCGTCGGAACGCCGCTCGAGAGCCACGCCCCGTAGCTCTCTGCGTCCTCGAAGGAGGGGATCGCCGGACGCAGCAGCGCGCGAATCTTCGGCCCTGCCCACAGCACACCGGTGCCGCGCGGGCCGTAGAGCCACTTGTGACAGCCGGACACGAACGCGTCGCAACGGAGTACGGGGACGTTCTCGGCCTCGGCCGCGAGCCCGTGGACGCCGTCCACGCAGACGAGCACACGGTCGGGCAGCTCGCCTGCGATCTCGCTCAGCGGAAGCTTCACGCCCGTGCTCGAGTGCACCCAGGTCAAAGCGACCACTCGCGTCCGCGCGGTCACCGCCCGGCGCAGTCTTGTCACAATCTCGTCGACGGTTGCCTTGCGAGAGTCGTCGTACAGGCGAACCCGACGTACACGTGCACCGGACAGCCGCAGCGCCTCGTGCGTCGCATAGAAGTCGTGCTCGGTCGTCAGCACCTCGTCCTGTGTACGGAGCGCCAGTCGCGTGTACAGCAGGCCGAGCCCCATCGTCGTCGAGTCGGTGAGGGCGACCTCAGACGCAGGAACGCCGAGATAGCGCGCCGCCGCGGCACGCACCTCCCCGGTCAGCCGTCCTTCGTTCGCGTGCAGGTAGTCGACGGGATTCGCGTCGAGCCGTCGCCGGTGGTAGTCGATCGCCTCGCGGACCGGCCGGGGGTGCGAAGCGAGCAGGAACGACGTCAGGTGGACGAGTCCCGGCGCCAGCGCGAACTGGGCGCGTACCGCCCGCCACTCGGTCAGGTCTGGCGCTGCCTCGGCGCGCCGGCCGGTACCCAGGGCGACCGCGCCGGTGGCCAGCCCCGCCCGCGCGAGCAGCGCCCGTCGGGTGAGGTCAACCATCCAGAAAGATTAGGGCCGCGTGGCCTCGGGGGCGGGCTTGGCCCGCACCGAGCGTGGAGCCTGGCCGTCGTGAGGCGCCTCGATCGTCACCTTCGGCAGCAGCCGGTCGAGCCAGCGCGGCATGTACCAGGTCTTCTCTCCGAGGATCGTGAAGAAGGACGGCACGAGCGTCATCCGCACGACGAGCGCGTCCGTGAGGATCGCCACCGCGAGCAGCAGCCCGAACTCCTTCGATACGCGTTCGGCAGTGAGGATGAATGCAGCGAAGACGGTCCCCATGATCAGCGCGGCGGCGACCACCACTCGGCCGATGGCGGCGATGCCGTGCTCGACGGCCTCCCGCGTCGGCAGACCGTGTACGTGCTCCTCCCGGATCCGGCTCATGAGGAAGACCATGTAGTCCATGGACAGGCCGAAGAGGATCGCGAACGCGATCGGTGGCACGAACGTCTCTATCGGCCCCGTCCTGTCGAGACCGGTGAGGCTGAGCAGGTGCCCCTCCTGGATCACGAGCGTCAGCACGCCGAAGCCGATGAATGCGGAGAGGATGGTCGTCACCGCAGCGGTCAGCGAGACGACGATGGAGCGGAACGCCATCGCCAGCACGAGGAACGTCACGCCGATGATGTAGAGGAGGAACAGCGGCAGCCGTTCCATGATCCGGTCGGCGATGTCCTTGAAGGCCGCGTTCAAGCCGGAGACGTAGGCGACGGCGTCCCCGCCGGCGGTCGCCGCCGGCACGACGTCCTCCCGGAGGCGATCGACGAGCTGGCTCGTCGCCTCGTCCTGCGGCGCCGCGTCGGGCTTCACGAAGACGATGGCGACGGTCTTCGGATCGTTGTAGACCGGCTCGTCGACCGACGCCACACCGTCGAGTCCCTGCAAGCGCTCGTAGAGGCGCCGAGGAGCCTGTTCGTCGCCGTTCACGTCGACGACGATCGGCACCGGTGCGTTGAAGCCGGGTCCAAAGCCTTCCGCCAGGAGGTCATAGGCGCGGCGTGCGGTCTGTTCCGTCGGCTGCGTCCCTTGGTCTGAAGCGCCGAGGCGGACGAGCGCGGACGACGTCGCGAGCACGAGGCCCGCGGCGAGCAGCACCGTGAAGACGACCTTCGCGTGCGCCGTCACGAACCGGCCCCAGCGTGCGATGAGCGTCTTCTGGCGGGCGGCTTCCGAGTCGTCGAGCTGACGGAGGAACGGCACCTTCAGCCGGTCGATCTTGTGCCCGAGCTTCGCGAGCACGGCGATCAAGAGCGAGTTCGCGATCAGCACCGTCGTGAGGACGCCGAGGGCCGAGCCTATGCCGAGCTTCGTCACGAAGTCGAGACCGAAGAACGCCAGCCCGGTAACGGAGATCGCAACCGTCAGGCCCGCGAAGAGCACCGCCCGTCCGGCGGTCGAGCCCGCCTCGGCGGCGGCGTCCTTCGGGGACATGCCGTCGTGCAGCAGCTGTCTGAACCGCGTGACGATGAAGAGCGAGTAGTCGATCCCGACGCCGATCCCGATCATCGACACGAGGAGCGGCGTGATCGTGTTGATGTCGGTGAGCCCGGCGAGGATGAACAGCAGGAAGAACGCGGTCGCGACCGCGGTGAGCGCCAGTGCGATCGGCATCGCGGCTGCGACGAACGTGCGGAAGACCACCAGCAGCACGAGCAGCGCCGCCATCAGCCCCAGCAGCTCCTGCGTGCCCTGTTCGATCGGCGGGAACTCCGCGTCGCCGTTGAACTCGACGGTGACGCCGGCAGGCGCGACCGTCGCGCGAACTGCGTTCTCGACGTCGACGACCGCGCCGCGGTCCTTGTCGTAGATGACACGGTCGAACTGCGCCTCCGCATAGGCGATCCGGCCGTCGTCCGAGACCGTGTCCTCGCTGAATGGGTTGTCGACGCTCTCCAGCCCGGCGCGATCCTCCATCGGCTTGAACTCCGAAGTCCTGAGCTTGGCGATTGCCTCGTCGACGGCCGCCTTACGCTCGGGCGAGTCGAGCCGCTTGCCCTTCGGCGCCGCGAAGACGACGTTGAGCACGCCGCCCTGCTCCTCCGCGAACTCGGCCTCGATGAGGTCTGTTGCCTTCTGCGTGTCGGAGCCGGGGATCTCGAACTCGTCCTTCAGGCCGCCGCCGACCGCGCCGACGAGCACGACGAGCATCGCGACGATGCCGACCCAGGCACCGATCACACGCCATGGGTGCGCCGCGCAGGCGCGCATCCATCGCGCGAGCCCGCCTGTCGAAAGGCGTTCGTGATCAGCCCGGCGGTCCACGTCGTTCGTCACTCGCGCTCCTCGGTCGGAGATGTCTCTGGGCGAGACTGACAGCAGCTTCGAAACTCATCGCCGACTCTACCGATCGGCGACCTCCGCACGCGGTCCCCCGGCGCCATGGTCCCTATGACGCGCGCGGATACCGAAAGTCATCGGTCAATCTCACAAACACGGACGGTCGTGCGTTAGACGATGCATGCTGCGTCTCTACGACTACGCCGCGTCTTGCAACTGCTACAAGGCCAGGCTGCTTCTCGCCCAGCTCGGCCTCGAGTACGAGCGCGTCCCCGTCGACATCTTCGCCGGCGAGACACTGACCGACGAGTTCGGTCGCATGAACCCGGCCCGCACCACTCCCGTGCTGGAGACCGACCACGGGCACCTGCCCGAGTCGAACGCGATCCTCCTCTAGCTCGCCGCCGGAACGCCGCTCCTCCCTGAGGACCCGTTCGAGCTGGCACAGGTCGTTCGCTGGCTGATCTTCGAGCAGACAGACGTGATACCGACGATGGGCGGCCTTCGCTTCAGGCTCCTCGTCGGCCGCTTGCAGCCCGACGAGCCGGAGGCGGTGCGCCGACGGGACGGCGCCTACGAGGTGTTTCGCCTCCTCGACGAACACCTCACCACGCGCGACTTCTTCGTTGGCGACCGCTACACGGTCGCGGACATTGCCGTCTACGGCTACACGCACCTTGCGCACGAAGCGGGTCTGGACCTCGAGCCGTTCCCCCACCTCCGGGACTGGTTCGAACGCGTCGAGGACCAACCGGGCTACCTCGAAGATGTCGCTCCGTACGGCGCCAACGCCGCTCCCGGCGCCGGCCGCTCCTTGTACGACTAGAAATCCATGCATGCCGCTCGACGCCGTCGTGCTCGTCGAGGGAATCAGCGACCGCGTCGCTCTCGAAGCCCTCGCCGTGCGCCGCGGCCGAGACCTCGACGCCGAAGGAACGTCGATCGTTCCGATGGGAGGCGCACAGGCGGTCGGCAGCTTCCTGGACATCTACGGGCCACGAGGGTTCGACGTCCGGCTTGCCGGGCTCTACGACGCCGCGGAGGAGGACGACTTCCGTCGAGGGCTCGAGCGGACGGGGCTCGGCCCGAACCTCACACGCACGGGCATGGAGCAACTCGGCTTCCACGTGTGTATCGAGGACCTGGAGGACGAGCTCATTCGGTCGCTCGGGGCCTCGACCGTCCAGGAGGTCATCGAGGGCCAGGGTGAGCTCGGATCGTTCCGCACCTTCCAGAAGCAACCTGCCTGGCGGGGCCGGCCGGTCGAGGACCAGCTCCGCCGCTGGCTCGGCAACCGCAAGATCCGGTACGCAGGCCGGCTCGTTGACGCGCTCGACCTCGACCGTGTGCCGGGGCCACTCGATCGCGTGCTCGCGCACGTCTGAGTCCCGCCAGTTTTGGTTGACATGACCATAACTCGCTGCTACGGTAAGAGTCATGTCGACAAAAACCAGGGACGAAAGCAGCCCACCAGGCTACGACCCGACGCAGTTCCCGCCGTTCGCCGTCACCGTCGACATAGTCATCCTCACGATGTCCGGCGGCACGCTGAACGTGCTGCTCGTACGCCGGGGTGAGGCGCCGTATGCCGGAATGTGGGCGATTCCCGGTGGGTTCAAGCGCCCAAACGAGACGCTCGACGAAGCCGCAAGGCGGGAGCTGGTCGAGGAGACCGGCGTCGACGTCCCGAGCCTGCTAACCCAGTTCGGCGCATACGGCGACCCGGGCCGCGACCCTCGCATGAACGTCGTCACGGTCGGCTATCTGGCCGTCCTGCGTGACGTGGGTGCAATCCAGGCGGGCACGGACGCGACCGACGCCGCGCTGACGCCCATCTCCCAGGTGCTGAACGAAGACCTCGATCTCGCCTTCGACCACGTACACATCGTCCGCGACGCCATCGAGCGCGTCCGTGTGGAGCTCGAGGTCTCGGGCATCGCGACCGCCTTCGTCGGCACGACGTTCACGATGGCCGAGCTGCGGGCGGTCTACGAGGCCATCTGGGGCGTCCAGCTCGACGCCGCAAACTTCCGGCGCAGCATCGTCGCCGAAGACGGCTGGGTGATCCCGACCGGCCGCCGCGCCCGCCCGGGTCCCGCCGGTGGCCGTCCAGCCGAGCTCTTTCGGGCGGGGCGCGCGTGGAACGAGGGCGGGCCAATCCACCTGAAGCGCGCCGAGGAGCGGAAGTCGTGAGAGCCATCGTCCACGACCGCTATGGGCCGCCGGATGTCCTTCACGTCGACGAGGTCGAGCGACCCGTCCCGGCAGACGACGAGGTCCTCGTTCGCATCCGCGCGACGACGGTGACGCGCTCGGACGCGCATCTCCGCTCCGGCACTCCGTTCGTCCAGCGCTTCCAGTCGGGCCTGTTCCGGCCCAAGCGGAGGATCCTCGGCCACGAGCTGGCCGGCGAGATCGAGGCTGTCGGCGCGGACGTCACGGAGTTCAGGGCGGGCGACCGCGTCTTCGGCGCCCTGCCGTACCTCGCCCTCCGCACGGGCTCGCACGCGGAGCTTATGGCCATTCCCGCGCGCTGGCCGCTGGCGCCGATCCCGGAAGGAATGAGCTTCGAGGAGGCGGCCGCCGTGGCAGACGGCGCGCTCTGCGTGCTCAACTCGTTCCGGCCGGTCGGCGACCTGCAACGCAAGAAGATCCTCGTCTACGGGGCGTCCGGCTCCATCGGCACCGCCGCCGTCCAGCTCGCGAAGCACTTCGGCGCGCACGTGACCGCCGTCTGCAACACGAAGAACGTCGAGCTCGTGCGCTCGCTCGGAGCCGAGGAGGTCATCGACTATCTCAAGGACGACTTCACGAAGAACGGCAAGACGTACGACGTCATCATGGACGCGGTCGGCAAGCTTTCCTTCGCGCGGTGCAAGGGATCTCTCGAGCCGGGCGGGGCCTACCTCCCCACAGATGGCTTCCGCAACATCTTCTACTGGCTGCTTCACAAGCGGTTCGGCGACAAGAAGGTGCTCTTCGAGATCCCGCGCTTCCGGAAGGAGGACGTCGTCTTCCTGAAGGGGCTCCTGGAGACGGGCGAGTACCGCCCGGTCGTCGACCGCATCTATCCGTTGGAAGACGTCGTCGAGGCGACGCGCTACGTCGAGACGCAGCAGAAGACGGGGAACGTCGTGCTGAGGGTCGCATGAAGGCCGTTGTCTATGACCGGTACGGCCCTCCCGAGGTGCTGCGGCTTGCCGACGTGCCGAAGCCGGTCCCGCAGGACGACGAGGTGCTCGTTCGGGTCCGGGCGACGACCGTCTCCCAGACCGACTGCCACATGCGTCGAGCCCGGCCTCTGTTCTGGCGTTTCATGCTCGGGCTACGACGACCGAAGCGACACACCATCGGACAAGAGTTCGCCGGCGAGGTCGAGGCCGTCGGCGGCACCGTCACGGAGTTCGAGCCGGGCGACCGCGTGTTCGGCATGCGGATGGGCGCTCATGCCGAGTACGTCTGCGTGCCCGCGACCCGCATCGTCGCGCACATGCCCGCGGGTATGACCTTCGAGGACGCGGCCGCCGTACCCGATGGCGCGTACCAAGGGTCGATCGCGATGCGGGCAGGGGGCGTGCGGGACGGCAAAACGGTCCTCGTGTACGGCGCATCCGGGTCCTGCGGCACTGCGTGCGTGCAGCTCGCGCGGTATCACGGCGCCCACGTGACGGCTGTCTGCAACACGAAGAATCTCGATCTCGTGCGTTCGCTCGGCGCCGACGAGGTGTTCGACTACACCCAGGGGGAGTTCCCGGAGCAGGCCGGAACCTACGACGTCTTCATCGACGCCGTCGGCAAGCGGCGATCGTTCTTCCGTAACCGGCGATTCTTGAAGCCCGGAGGTGTCTTCGTCCCCACCGACGGCATGCAGAACTTCGTCCTGGCGCCGCTCTTCTCGAGGGTCGGCAAGAAGCGGATGCGCTTTCAGTACACCGGACTCACGAAAGAAGGCCTCGTGTTCGTGAAGCAGCTCGTCGAAGAGGGGCGCTACCAACCCGTCGTCGACCGCGTCTACGCACTGGAAGACGTCGTCGAGGCGCACCGCTACGTCGACTCGTGGCAGAAGACGGGCAACGTCGTGCTCCGGGTGAACGCCCGATGAGAGCCGTCGTCTACGACCGCTACGGGCCTCCGGAAGTCCTCCGTCTCGAAGACGTCGAACGGCCCGTACCCGCCGACGACGAGATCCTCGTGCGGATTCACGCCACGACCGTCAACAGGACGGACTGCGGCTGGCGCGGAGCGCGGCCGTTCATCGTTCGGTACTTCACGGGCTTGCGGCGACCCAAGCCAAAGCTTCGCATCCTCGGGATGGAGTTCGCGGGGAACGTCGAGACCGTCGGCTCTGCCGTCACGGAGTTCGATGTCGGCGAGGAGGTCTTCGGCGTCAAGGCCTACGGCGCGCATGCGGAGTACGTGTGTGTCCGAGAGTCCGCTGCGCTCGCGCACAAGCCGGCGAGCATGAGCTTCGACGAAGCTGCGGCGGTATGCGACGGCGCCTGCATCGCGCTCTCGTGTCTACGTGGCGCGGACCTTCGTGAAGGGCGAAGCATCGTCGTCTACGGCGCATCGGGCTCAGTAGGCACGGCGGCGGTGCAGCTCGCCAGGCACTTCGGAGCGCACGTCACCGCCGTGTGTAACACGAAGAACATCGGGCTCGTGCGATCGCTCGGAGCCGACGAGGTCATCGACTACACCCAGAGCGACTTCACGAAGAACGGCAAGACGTACGACGTCATCTTCGACGCCGTCGGCAAGCACTCGTTCATGCGCTGCAGACGCTCGCTCAAGGAACGCGGCGATTACATCGGCACAGACCTCGGGTTCCTCGCGCACGTGCCGATCCTCGCCCTGCTGACGCGGTTGATCGGCGACAAGAAGGTGACGATCGGCATCGCGAAGTACCGAAAGGAGGACGTCCTCTTCCTCAAGTCCTTGATCGAGCGCGGTCAGTACCGCGCGGTGATCGACCGGCGTTACGCGCTCGAGGACGTCGTCGAAGCGACGAGATACGTCGAGACAGGTCAGAAGACGGGCAACGTCGTGCTGACCGTGAACGGGAGGTCACGATGATCACCACCGACCCACGCGACACGCTGGCGCTCACCGCCCAGCGTGCGAGTCAACTTCAGGCAGAAGCGGCAGCTGAGCGCCTGCGGGAGCCGTCGGCGGTGCGCCGCACGCTCGCGTTGTCCTTGCGCCGCGCTGCCGACAGGCTCGACCCGGCGCCACGCGGCTGGATACCTACGCGATCGCTCCCCGGAGGCGGACGGTGAAGGCTGCCGTCCGTGACCGATTCGGGCAGCCGGACGTCATCGAGATTCGAGACGTCGAGAGGCCGACGCCCGCAGACGACGAGGTGCTCGTACGCGTCCACGCGGCATCGTTGAACATCGCCGACTGGTACGGGCTCACGGGAACGCCCTTCGTCGGCCGCGTGGAGATGGGTCTTCGCAAGCCGAAGACCGACCAGCTCGGAACGGACTACGCCGGCGTGGTCGAGGAGGTCGGCAAGGACGTGACGCTCTACCGCCCCGGCGACGAGGTGTTCGGGGCCCGAACCGGTGCCTTCGCCGAGTACGTGCAAGCGAAGGAGGCTCGGGGAGTCGTGTTGAAGCCCGCGAACGTGACGTTCGAGGAAGCGGCGGCGGTGCCCGTCGCTGCGCTGACGGCGCTCCAGGGCCTACGCGACAAGGGGCATCTGCAGCCGGGGCAGAAGGTCCTCGTCACCGGCGCCTCCGGAGGCGTGGGCACATTCGCCGTCCAGATCGCGAAGGCCCTGGGCGGCGAGGTGACGGCGGTCTGCAGCACGAACAACGTCGACACCGCCGAGACCGTCGGCGCCGAGCGCGTCATCGACTACACCCGCGAGGACTTCACGATGTGCGGCGAGCAGTACGACCTGCTGCTCCACGTCGCAGGTGACAAGTCGTGGTCGGCGTGCAAGCGCGTGCTGAAGCCGGAAGGCACGCTCGTCATCATCGGTGCGCCGCGAGGCAGGCGGCTCCTCGGGCCCTTGAGTCACGCGCTGCGGCTGCGACTGGGTGCGATGGCCTCGCGCCGGACCGCAGTGTTCTTCATCGCGAAGGTCAACAAGCCGGATCTCGAGCTCCTCCGCGGCCTGCTCGAAAGCGGGCAGATGAAGTCGGTCATCGACCGGCGCTACGACTTCAGCGACATCGCCGACGCCTTCCGGTACATCGGCGAGGGACACGCTCGGGGCAAGATCGTCCTCGACGTTGCCTAAACGGAACGCCGGTTTGGATGTCCCGCAACCGGCGGAGAGACCGGAATCGGCCGTTGGTACGCTCGCCGCGTGGCCCAGGCAGTTCAGATCGCCGGCGCCCTCCTGATCCTTCTCGCGTATGGCGCCGCGCAGACCGGCCACCTGAACCATCGCTCGCGTGTCTACCTCGTGCTCAATCTCGTCGGCTCCGCGGTGCTGGCCGTGCTCGCCTGGCACGAGGAGCAGGGGGGTTTTCTCCTACTGGAGGGTGTATGGGCGCTCGTGTCGCTTTGGGGGCTGATCCAGGTCCTGCGTGGTCAGCCCCCGGCAGAAGTGCACCCGTGACTCGCTCGACAGCGCCCTAGAACGACGCGCGGGCGGTGCAGACCTCGCCCGACGCTCTGGTCGTACGGGCGCGGAACGCATCCACACCGGCGGTGTTCGGGCAACTTTCCGGAACTCGAACGATCCGCTCCTGCCCCGCGTGAGGCGCGTTCCACGCGCCATTCGCGAGCCGTTCTGGACGAGCACAACGTTCCAGCGAACACCGTTGCGGTTCGAACTCGTAGTGAGTGCGCCTAGTCTCGACCAAGCGCAACGAGGGCATCACGGAGGTACCGCGCGGCCGCATCCTCACCCTTCGGCTCTGGGCTGGTCGCCGATTCGAACGCTGCCTGAGCGGACGGCGGCCCACTCTCTGCGGGCGCGTCTGCCTGCGCTAATAGAGAGATCGTGCCGCGTGAAATGAGTTCGTCGAGATCGGACACGACGAAGCCGGAGTAGTCATCGGAGAAGTCGGAGATGTAGAAGCCGATCCGTCGCATCTGTGCCCGCAGAGCCTTCTGTCGGTCACGGTCAGCCGTCTGCTTCTCTCTGATCAACCGGCGGAGGCGGTCGATTTCGTCAGGCGTGAATTCGCGACGTCCCCGCATGGCGCGCGACGAAGTATCACAGCGCCGGCCAACCAGTCGGGGATAAAGACGACTCTGTAGTTAGGAAGAGAACCCTCGCCTGGGCCAGTGAGGGCGAATTGACCCTTGAGCCGGGTTGCATACTCCTCACATGACGGAAGTGCTTCGACACACGGAGGCGGCGATGAAGGCGATCGTGGCGACGGACGAGGCTGCGGGAACTGCCGGGATGACGCTGGTGGAGCGGCCCAAGCCGCAGGCAGCGATAAACGATGTCGTCGTTCAGATTCATGCGTCGGGATTCGTCCCGACTGAGATGGCGTGGCCCTCGACCTGGACCGATCGCCTCGACCGTGACCGAACACCGTCGATCCCTGGGCACGAGCTGGCCGGAGTGGT
>JBKPGF010000023.1:0-38077 GCA_046729255.1 Actinomycetota bacterium | reverse complement strand
GCCGTACGACGTCGTGCTGATGGACGTGCAGATGCCCGAGTTGGATGGTCTCGACGCCTCGCGCCGCATCTGCGAGCGCTGGCCGCCGGAGACGCGTCCCCGCATCATCGCGATGACGGCGAACGCGATGGCGGAAGATCGAGAAGCGTGCTTCGCAGCCGGGATGGACGATTACCTGGCCAAGCCGATCCGTGCGGACGAGATGGCGCAGGCACTGCGACGCGCGAAGCCGCTCCGGGGAAAGGATGACGCGAGCGCGAACGAGATAGACATCAGGTTCGACGCCGCCGCGCTCGAGAACCTGAAGGAGCTCGGAGGCGAGGAGTTCCTGGCAGAGGTGATCGACGCCTTCCTCGCCGATTCGCCCACACTCCTGGCAACACTCCGTCGCTCCCTCAACGACAAGGACGCCGACGAATTGCGGCGAGCGGCGCACACGCTCAAGTCGAACGGCGCGACGTTGGGCGCCGAGCGCTTCTCGGAGCTCAGCCGAGACCTCGAGCAGCGGGCACGGAACGGCCAGCTCGAGGGCGCCTCCGAGCTCGTGGACCGAATCGAGGAGGAGTACGAACGGCTCCAGGAAGGCCTCGCCGCGCTCCCGACACCTGCCTCGTGAGCGCTTCCACGCCTCCTCCGGGAACGATCCTGATCGCGGACGACAACCGGGTCAACCGGCTTCTACTCAGCCGCGGCCTGGAGCAACAGGGGCACACCGTCGTCTTCGCCGAGGACGGTCGCGATGCGCTCGATCTCCTCCGTCAGCAGCAGTTCGACCTGTTGCTTCTCGACGTCCTCATGCCAGAGCTCGACGGCTACCAGGTTCTCGCGGAGCTGAAGCGCGACCCGCATCTCCGCGACATCCCGGTGATCATGACGTCGTCGCTCGACGAGCTCGACAGTGTGGTCAAGTGCATCGAGATGGGCGCCGAGGACTACCTCTCCAAGCCCATCAATCCGGTCTTGCTGACCGCACGCATCACCGCGAGCCTCGAGAAGAAACGCCTTCGCGACCAACAGCGCGAGCTGATCGGCAGATTCGCGACGAAGGAAGTTGCGCAGGATCTGCTGACGTCAGGCTTCTCGCTCGGCGGCAAGCATCTCGATGCGTCGGCCCTGTTCTGCGATATTCGCTCGTTCACGACGATTGCCGAAGCGCAGGAGCCTGCTGAAACGATCGAGTTGCTGAACGACTACTACACGCTGATGATGGACGCGATCGGCGGGGAACGCGGGATCGTGACCCACATGGCCGGAGATGGGTTGATGGCGATCTTCGGCGCGCCGGTTCCGACCGAGGACCATCGCCAGCGAGCCGTGCTCGCGGCGCGCCAGATGGTGGAGTTGATCCGCCTGTTCAACGAAGAACAGGCAGCGCGGGGCAAGACGCAGATCCGTATCGGCATCGGCATCGCCTCGGGGCGCGTGGTGGCCGGCTACGCGGGCACGCAGCAGCGAGCGACCTATACGTGCATAGGCGACACCGTCAATGTCGCCGCGCGTCTGGAATCGCATACGAAGGTCGTGAACCGGCCCATCCTGATCGACGAGCACACGCGGCGCGGCCTGGGCGATGCGGTCGCCGTCGAGGCACAGGGAGAGCTGATGTTGAAGGGAAAGACCCAGCCGGTCAACGTTTATGCCGTCCGCGTGGACTCGCTCGTCGCTGAGGGCGTGTGAACCGCCCCTACATACCCGCGCCCCCTACATGCCCATCGCGTGGTACCCGGCGTCGACGTAGAGCGTCGTGCCGCTGATGTTCTTCGCGTCCTCTGACAGCAGGTACGCGGCCGCGGCACCGCAGTCGTCGGCCTCGATCTGCCGGTGGAGCGGCGCGCGCTGCTCGAACATCTCCTCCATCGTCGTGAAGCCGGTGATCGACCGCGCCGCGAGCGTCCGGATCGGTCCTGCGGAGATCGCGTTCACGCGGATGTTCTTCTGCCCGAGATCCCACGCGAGGTAGCGGACTGACGCATCGAGGGTGGCCTTCGCCACACCCATGACGTTGTAGTGCGGCACGGCGCGCTCGCCGCCGAGGTACGTCATGGTGACGATCGAGCCGCCGCCGCGCGCCTCCATGAGCGGCTCGGCGGCCCGAGCGCACGCGACGAGCGAGTACGCGCTGATGTCGACCGCCATCCAGAAGCGGTCGCGCGGCGTGTCCGTGAACCGGCCCTCGAGATCCTCCGCGGCCGCGAAGGCGACCGAGTGGACGAGGAGATCGAGACGCCCGTCGAAGGAGTCGGCGACTTCCGAGAAGGCCCGGGCGATGTCGTCGTCCGAGCGAACGTCGCATTCGGTGACGAGCGGGCTGGAGACGCTCTCGGCGAGCCCCCGTACGGTCTTCTCGATGCGCTCCCCCTGGAAGGTGAACGCGAGCTCGGCGCCTTGCTCCGCAAGGCGGCGCGCGATCGCCCAGGCGATCGAGCGCTTGTTGGCGACACCGAGGACGAGCCCCTGCTTGCCTGCGAAGGCCTGACCCATGAGCGACGCGAGTGTAAACCGGTTCGACCCCGCTTGACGCATGGCGTTCGCGTCCCTAGCCTGATGAGCCGATGCGGTCGCTTCGCCCAGTCCTCGGCCTCGCGGTTCTCGCTGCCGTCTTCGCGGTGGCTCCGGCCGGCGCGGCCAACTCGGTCACGTTCCAGGACTCGACGGGCGAGCCCGGCGGCGTGAAGGACATCACGACCGTCGTCGTCTCCAACGACGACAAGGGAATGGTCACGTTCAAGCTCAACGTCCCAAGCGCCCCGTCGTACACGGTCGACATCGACGTCGACGTCTATGTCAACACCGACGGCAACGCGAACACCGGCGCCACCGACATCGGAGGCGTCGACTACGTGATCCAGCTGTTCCGCGGGGAGATTAACCTCTACAAGTGGGACGGCACCGACTTCACGCGCCGATTCGGAGATCCACCCGCAACCACGCTGATCTACCAGTGGTCGAACGGCGTCAGCATCCGGATCAGCGCAGCCGAGCTCGGCAACACGAAGCGCCTGCAGTTCTTCACCGGCGTCATCTCGGGCATCACCTTCAACGAGGCGACGGGCGAGCCTGACTTCACGAACTCCGTCGCCGACTTCGCACCCGACATCGGCCGAGGCTTCTACGCGTACGACGTGAAGATCGCGCCCGCGCGGCTCGTCTTCAAGTCGCTGAAGACAGCGCCGGCCTCGCCGAGGGCGGGCGGAACCTTCACGGTGCGCATGGCCGCCACGCGGAGCGACACCGGCGCGCCGATCCTCAACGGTCGCGTCACGTGCGCGGCGAGGGCCGGGGCGAGGACACTGCGGGCGAACTCAGCCCGGTTCGTCGCCGGACAGGCGGTCTGCGTCTTCTCCGTGCCGAGGGCCAGTGCCGGCCAGACCATCCGCGGCACGATCAAGGTCACCTTCGAGGGCAAGTCCCTCACACGGCCCTTCAGCGCGAAGGTCCGCTAGCCGCTTCTCGCTTCACCTGTCACCGGCGCCGACGATCAGCTACTTTGCGCAGTCCGTGCGGCGCCCAGTATTCCTCGGCCTCCTCGTAACGCTGGTCGTCGCCGGCTCGGCGACCGCGTCACTGCGCCCGGTGGCCTCGAGCTACGGCAGCCTCACGCTCGACACGTTCCGCGACAGGACGTTCATGGTGCCGAAGCGGCAGGGCACCGGAAAGGTGACGGTCATCGCCACGCTCGGCCTGCCACCGCTGGCGGCGCGGACGGGTGATCGAACGATCTTCTCGAGCGCGGCGAGACGGAAGCTCAACGTCGCCAGCTCGTCCTCGCGCACGTATCTCGCACGTCTGGACGCCGCTCAGGAGCGGGCGATCGCGACCCTGCGCCGGGAGATCCCGGAGGCAAAGGTCTACCGCCGCTACAAGGTCGTACTCGACGGCCTCGCCGTCCGCGTACCCGTCACGAAGCTCCAGCGGCTCATGCAGCTCGGGGTGCTCGAGGCCGTGTATCCGAGTGCGACGTACACGCTCTCGATGAACCGCGGCCCGGCCGTGATCGGCGCGCCTGCGCTGCGCGCCGCGACCGGCGTCGGCGGCAACGGCGTGAAGGTGGGCGTGGTCGACGACGGCATCGACCCGAAGCACCCGTTCCTCGACCCCGGCGGCCTGAGCTTCCCGGCCGGCTTCCCGAAAGGCACGCCTGGTTTCACGACGCCGAAGGTGATCGTCGCCAAAGCCTTCTTCCCCGACGTCTCGACGTCCGAGTCGAGGCAGCCGCTCGACGAGTCGCAGTCGTTTCACGGGACCTTCGTCGCGGGCGTGATCGGCGGCGTCGAGAACACCACCGTCCCGGCCAGCGTGCTCGCGACGTGCCGTCCCAGCGCGGGCGCCTGTCACGGGCGCATCACCGGCCTCGCCGGCGTGGCGCCTCGCGTGTACCTGGGCAACTACCGGGTGTTCAGCCAGCCGGCGCCGCTGGGCGGCTGCTGCAGCGCCAACACGCCCGAGATCATCGCCGCCTTCGAGGCGGCCGTCGCAGACGGGATGGACGTCATCAACTTCTCCGGAGGCGGCCCCCAGAGCGACCCCGCGCGAGACCCGATGGTGCGGGTCGTGAACAACGTCGTGAACGCGGGCGTCGTGCCGGTGATATCCGCCGGCAACGACCGCGACCTCTTCGGGCTGGGCACGGTCGGCTCGCCCTCGACGGCGCCCGACGCGATCAGCGTCGCCGCCACGGCCAACGGCCACATGTTCACGAGGTCCCTGACGCTGACGAGTCCCGCCTCTCTAGGGCCGATGCCGTTCGTGCCGGCGCCGGGGGCAATTCCCCCCTCCTGGGTCAACTCCGACCAGCAGGTGGTAGACGTGGGCACGATCACCGGCACGAACGGACAGCCGGTCGGCCGCCAGCTCTGCGGCTCGAACGTGCCGGCCAGGTCGCTGACCGGCGCTATCGCGCTGGGCACACGCGGCGGGTGCGCCTTCGAGACGAAGGGCCGCATCGCGCAGGCGGCGGGCGCCGTCGGCCTGCTGCTGTCCGACGACCGGGCGGGCGACCCGACGCCAGCGATCTTCGGCTTCGGCATCCCCGGCGGCACGATCTCCGACCTCGACGGCGCGCGCATTCGGCAGGCCGTCGCCGGCTCGGGCGGCCGCGGGCGCTTCCGCGTGAGCGCCGACGAGCACGGTGAGGTCGTGACGACGTGGGCCGGTGTGCCGACGAGCTTCTCCTCGGCGGGCCTAACCGCCTTCGACCACAAGCTCAAGCCGGACATCGCAGCGCCCGGGGCGCAGATCATCTCGTCAATTGGCGCCGAGTACGCGGGAGACCAGTACGCGATTCTCGACGGGACGAGCTTCTCGGCACCGCACATCGCAGGCGCGGTCGCGCTCTTGCTCCAGCGGCATCCGCAGTGGACGCCGCAGCAGGTCAAGTCGGCCCTCATGTCGACGGCCGGGCCCGCGTGGGCCGACTCTGCCCGCACCTCCGAGTCGCCCGTGCTCATCCAGGGCGCGGGCCTGGCGAACCTCGCCGCCGCCGACGCGCCACTCTTCTTCACCGACCCGCAGTCGCTGTCATTCCCCGACCTGCCGGTAACGAGCGGGCCCGCCAGCCGCTCGCTCATCGTCGCGCTCAGCGACGCCGGCGGCGGTGGCGGCACGTGGCAGGTGGAGGTGAGGCCACAGGCCTCGGCCCCGGGCGCGACGATCTCTGCCCCACCCGCCGTGACGATCCCGCCGGGAGGGCAGACGACGCTGCAGGTGACGGCGAGCGCGGCGGCCGGGGCGACCGGCGCCGAGCAATACGGCTTCGTCGTGCTGCGGCGAGACGGCGTCGTGCGCCGCATCCCCTACGGCTTCTCGGTCACGCGGCCGCTGCTCGGGGCCGCCCAGGTGACGCCGTTGAAGACCGTTCAGACGGGCGACACGCGCTCCGGCACAAACAGGGCGCGGACCTACCGCTGGCCCACCGATGCCTTCGGCATCCTCGAGCTTTTCGGCCTCGAGGACACGAACATCGAGGACGGCGCCGAGCAGGTGTACTCGATCGACATCCCGGCCAACACCGTGAACTTCGGCGCCGTCGTCACCGATCCGCCGCTCAAGCTCCGCGCTCCGCTGCGCGACCTGCTGAGCGCCAATGCTCCGATTCACCCGTGGCTGCTCGGCTCGCTCGACGAGAACAACCTCCAGGGCTACGGCGGGACACCGATCAACATGAACGGCTGGATGCCGGACTTCATCTTCAACATGGGCGCGACGGGGGCCGTGCTCCCGGCTCCCGGCCGTTACTACATCGCTGTCGACTCGGGTCGCAACCCCTTCACCGGCCGTCCGCTGGCGCGGAAGTACGTGCTCCGCTCGTGGATCAACGACGTCAGGAAGCCGACCGTCCGCGTGCTTACGCCGCGCCTGGCAACGGGACACCCGACGATCGTCGTGAAGGTCACCGACGCGAAGTCGGGCGTCGATCCGCTGTCGTTGCTGTTGCTCTACAAGAACGAGAACATCGGGGCGGTGCGATTCGATCCGAAGACGGGTGTCGGCGTCTTTCCGATACCGAAGGACTCGCAGCCGCTGCAGCCCGGCCCCGAGTTCATGCGGATCGTCGCATCGGACTTCCAGGAGACGAAGAACGTCTCCACCGAAGGCGACGAGGCGATGCCCAACACGCGCTTCCTCGGCGCGCGCTTCTCGGTCGTCGCACGGCCTGTCGCCACGTGGATCGCGCCGACGAAGGGCGCCTGCGTCCGAGGGCGTGCCGAGCTGCTCGTGCACGGATCCTCGCCGGCCTCGATCTCGTCGGTCGGCATCTACGACGGCAGGCGCCAGATCGCGCGCGTCCGGAAGGCGGATCAGGGGGTCTACAAGGCGACGTGGCAGACGAAGGGCGTCAAGCGCGGTAGGCACACGCTGACCGCCATCGTCTCAGACACGGCCGGACGCGAGTCCGAGGCGAATCGCGTCGTTCGCGTCTGCGGCTAGCCCTCACGTGCCGGTAGCGGTCGTCACGGGCGGCTCGAGCGGCATCGGCGCGGCACTTGCACGACGGCTGACCGGCCGCGGCTGGCAGTGCGTCCTAGTGGCACGCGGCCGAGAGCGGCTCGCCCCCGTGGCGGAGGAGCTCGGCGCAGAGCACGAGCTATGCGACGTGGGCGATCGCGAGGCCGTCGAGCGAATGGCCGGGGCCGTCATGAAGCGCCATCCGCGGATCGCCATGCTCGTCAACAACGCCGGGATTCCCGGCAGGACGGGCTTTCTCGACGCCGATCCGAGCCGCATCCAAGACGTCGTCAACGTCAACTACCTCGGCGGGGTGTGGTGCGTCAGGGCGTTTCTCCCCGCACTCGAGGCGGCTCGCCCCTCGCACATCGTCAACGTTGTCTCCGTGGCCGGAGCGGTGTCCGGAGCCGGGACGTCAGGGCTCTACACGGCCTCGAAGCACGCCCAGCTGGCGTTCTCCCGCTCCGTCACCGCCGAGCTCGAGCCGCGCGGCATCCACGTCCACACCGTGCTGCCCGGATTCGCGGAGACGGAAGGCTTCCCGCAGCGCGACGTCCTCCCTCGCCACATCCACCGCTTCGTGCTCGAGGCCGACGATGTCGCCGACGCGATCCTCAAGGCGGTCGACCGGAACCGCCGCGAGGTGCACGTGCCGGGGTACTACCGACTGGCAACGCTCGCCCAGGCAGCCGCGCCGGGGCTCGTCGCTCGCATCGGCCGCTCGATGAACAAGCCGGCCTAGGCCGTCGCTAAAGCAGATACCGCAAGCTCGGCGAGCTGTGTGCTGACGGCAGGCACGCGGCGAGGAGTCTAGACGGGTTGCCGCGCGGCGAGGTACCAGCCTATGGTCGCCATGTAGTTCTCCGGCGCGATCGAGAGCGCGCGCTGTCGCTCCTCGCCCGCGCAGCCTGCGAGGTCGAGGTAGCCGTCGACGTCACGCGCCTCCTGGTACTGCTCCGAGCGGCGCAGCACGAGCCCGTTCGCGTCGAGCAGCGAGCGGATGTCCGCATCCGGCAGCAGCCTCGTATGCGACGGGTCACGGGCGCGCTCGAAGCGATCGAGCTCGAAGCCGACGAGCGGGTCGATTGGCGCGATCTGGTCGACCACGAGCACTCGGCCCCGCATGCCGATGGCTCGGCAGAGCTCGGCGACCACGAGCTCGGGCCGGGGGACGTGGTGCAGCGTGCGCACGGCGGCGGCGAGGTCGAATGCACCGTCCTCGAAGGGCAGGCTCGCGGCGTCCGCCTCGACGAACGCCACGTTCGGGAACTCCTGCTCCGCGCGAGCTCGTCCGGCAGCGAGCACCTCCGGGACGACGTCGACGGCGACAACCTCTTTCACGAGCGGCGCCACGGCGAACGCGAAGCCGCCGGTGCCTGCGCCGACGTCGATGACGCGCTCGTCGCCCGTCGGCTCGAGAAAGCGGCGCGCCTGCGCACGCAACTCGTCACGGCGGCTCTGCTCGTGCTCGACCATGCGCTCCACGGACGCGGCGAACCGCGCCTGCGTCGCTTCAGCGTGTTCGGTGTCGGACAAGCTCCAGAGCCTCCTCCTTCGTCGAGATAGTGCCAGCGGCGCGCTCCTCCGCGATCAGCTCGAGCAGCTCGCCGATCTCCGGGCCGGGCGGCAGGCCGAGCTCGTCGCCGCGGACGAGCGGCTTCGGCGGATCGGCGGCCCGCGCGTGCTCGACGGCCGGTCGCTGTTCCGGCCTAGCAACGAACGCGAGCGCGTCGAGTGCCCACGGCTCCGTCTCGCGCCGGAAACGATGGATCGCCCGTGGCGAATCGTCGCCGGGCGCTTCGGCGGCGAGCAGCGTGCGCGCGTAACGATCGAGCCGCCGCGAGATGGGGAACGCCCGTAGCCGCTCCCCGAACGCGCATACGAGGCGGTACTCGGGCGAATCCGCAAGATCGATCCGGTGGAATCGACGCGTCGACCCGCCGAGCGCCGTGAGCAAGCCGAGCTCCGCCAGGCGGCGGTAGCCGGCCGTCGACAACCGCTCGAGCTCGCCGAGGATTCGCTCGCCCGCCGGCCGTGACGCGAGGGCTGCGTGCTCGCGGAGGAGACGCTCCGTCTCGGCGTCGCAGTGGAAGCCGAGCTCGTCCTCCAGCCGAACCGCGCGCAGCAGGCGCAATGGGTCGGCCTCGAAGATGCCGGGCGAGACGGCGCGGATCGTCCTCGTCGCGATGTCGCCCTGCCCGTCGAAGGGGTCGACGAGGGCGCCGCCCTCGACCGGCCGCGCCATCGCGTTCAGCGTGAAGTCGCGCGTGCCGAGGTCGTCTTCGATGCTTGCCGGGAGCGGCGTGAAGTCCACGGTGCTCCCGTCGGCGCGCGCGATCCGCCAGGCTCCGTGACGCTCGGAGAGCGGAAATGGCGCCCCTTCCGCGGCGCGGGCAAAAGCACGGGCCGCCCGCTCCGGCTCACGGCACGCGACATCGACGTCGACGACGGGACGGCCGAGCAGCTCGTCGCGCAGCGCGCCGCCCACGAGCCAGCCCTCCCCTCCCTCGAGCGCCTCGTGCAGCCTGCCGACGAGCTCAGTCATCGACGAAGACCCGCCGCGCGCGCTCGGGAGACGACCGGATGCCGGTCGTCAGCTCGTAGTTGATGGTCCCCGCGACGCGGGCGTGCTCCTCAACGCGCAGGCCGTCACCGACGATCGTCACGGGCGTTCCTGGGGCCACCTGCCGGGATAGCTCGACCGCAAACGAGTCCATGGAGATCGTGCCGACGACCCGGCGCCGCTCTCCGTCGACCAGCACCTCGGTGCCGGTGAGATCGCGCCGGAAGCCGTCGGCGTATCCCACGGGGACGAGACCGATCCAAGTCGGCGTTTCGGCCACGAAGCGCCGGCCGTAGCCGGTACTCTCGCCCTCTGCCAGGAGCTTCACCTGGGCTAGCTCGCTGTGCCAGGTGAGCACGGGCTCGAGGCCGTCTTCGGCAGGATCGCTGCCGAAAGGCGAGAGCCCGTACAGGGCGACACCGCACCGGGCCGCCGAAAAGCGAGCGGCGGGCAGCCTGAGCGCGGCCGCGCTGTTCGCGATGTGCGCCTGGAGCTGCGGCAGCACCGACGCCGCCGCGTGAAAGCGCTGCAGCTGGAGCTCCGCGAACTCGGAATCGACGTCCGCCGTCGCGAGGTGACTCATGAGGCCGACGGCGTTCGCCGGAGGGTTGGGCAGTTCGAGCAGGCCGTAACGACCCATCCCGGTATCGACCTTCAGGTGCAGAGGCAGGCCCTCGGGGAAAGGCGGCTGGGAGACGGCTAGCTCGAGGCCGGCGTTTCGGACGCGTTCGAGATCGTCCCCGAAGCACGGGCCCATGACGAGGATGCGGGCGTCCGGAAGGCGGTCACGGAGTGCAACTCCTTCGCCTGCCGTCACCACGCAGAGCGCGCCCGCACCTTCCTCCACGGCGACCCGGGCAACCTCGGCCGCGCCGTGGCCGTACGCGTCGGCCTTGACGACCGCCCAGAGCTCCGCTCCTTCGAGTGCGGACCGCAACCGGCGGACGTTGCGCCGTACGGCGCCGAGGTCGATGGTGATCTCAGAGCGCGGCATCCAACGCATCTGGGAGTGCCGCGACGACGTCCGAGGCGACGAGCCCGCGCTCGGGTCCGAGCCGTGCCGCCTCCGCGCACGCGGTCGCGCCCGCAGCCGCGGCTAGCCGAGCGTCCAGGCCCTTGGCGAGGAACGCCGCGATCGTGCCGGTGAGGACGTCGCCCGTGCCCGCGGTCGCCAGCGTCGCGGGGCCGAGCCCGCAGACGAGCAAGCCCTCGTCCGGAGCGGCGACGAGCGTGTCGGCTCCCTTCAGCAGGCAGACGCAACCGAACCGGTCCATAGCCCGTCCGACGGCCACGAGCCGGTGTGCGTCCACCCAGTCGGCTTCGACGCCAAGCAGGCCGGCCAGCTCGCCTGCGTGCGGCGTGAGCACCGTCGGCGCGGCGCGCTCGAACGGCTCGAGCCCGTGGAGGCCGTCCGCGTCCACGACCGCGGGCAGCTCGGTCTCCGCCAGCAGCCGCCGCACGAGCTCGCGCCGAGCGTCGTCCCGGCCCAGCCCCGGGCCGATCGCGAGCGCTCCCGCCCGCTCTGCGGCCTCGAAGACCTCGTCGAGCGACCGCTTGACGGCTTCCAGAAGCGTCGTCTCGAGCACCGGCAATGACTCCGCCGGAGCCGCTACGGCGACGTACCCGGCGTCGGCCCGGAATGCCGCCTCGGCGGTGAGTCGCGCCGCCCCGGTCAGCCCGGGCGCGCCGCCCACGACGAGGACCGAGGCGCTGTACTTCGTGTCGCCGGGCTCCCTGCGCGGGACGCGCTCGAGAATCTCGCGCGTCACGAGCGCGTGGCGCGTCTTCCGGGCCTCGAGCCCGATGTCGCGGATGACGAGCTCGCCGCCGTGGAAGCGGCCCGGGCCGACGACGTTGCCGACCTTCGGTCCGTGCAGCGTCACGGTCACGGCCGCCTGCACGGCCGCGCCGGCGACCTCACCGGTGTCGGCGTTCACGCCGGAGGGCAGATCGACTGCCACCACCGGGGCGTCAGCGGCATTCAGCTGGGCGATTGCCTCCGCGGCGTCGGCGCGGGGCTCGCCGTGGAACCCCGTCCCGAAGAGCCCGTCGAGCAGAACGTCGCCATCGAGGCCCTCGGCCGCCTCGCGGCCGGCCGCGCGCAACGCCTCGAGCGCGATGCGCGCATCGCCGCCGTTCGCGCCGCCGCCGCAGACAGCGCCGAACGACGTCGCATCCGGAAAGCGTCGCAGCGCCTCCTCGGCCACCGCCTTGCCCGCACGCTCCATGAGCTCCCGTACGTCGTGGCCCGCTTCGGCGGCCTTCATCTCATCCGCCGTGTAGAGCGGCTCGAGCATCAGCGTGACGAGGTGACCGCGACTGCCGAGGCCAGCTCCTTCGAATGCGTCATCGATAGATCGACCCCGGCAATACTGAGCCGCGCCGCCCGCTCCTCGAGCCGCCCGCGGAGCTGTACCGACGGCTTCGGCCTCCCGACGATCTCCACCTCCTGCCAGGCGAAGGCCCTCGCCACGCCGAAGCCGAGCGCCTTGCCGACGGCCTCTTTGCCGGCGAAGCGTGCGGCGTAGTGCTGCGCCGGGTTCGGCCGCGAGTCGCAGTACGCGCGCTCGGACTCGGTGAAGCAACGCGCGGTGAAGGACGGGTAGCGGCCCATGGCGCGCCGGATGCGCCCGATCTCGATGAGGTCGATGCCGATCACAAGTGCCCCTTCGGGTCGTGTGGACGAGCTTCCGGCGCGCGAAAAGCGAGCGCTGCAAGGACGCAGGGAGCACCCGTACCCGCAGCAAGCGGAGCGTACGGGTGCGACCGAGGACGACGCAGAGCGCAGCTTTGCAGCCGCCGGAAGCCGTTGAACATGGCCCGAGGGGGCACTAGAGCGCCCTCTCCAGCCAGTCGGGCAGCTCGGCGAGGGAGTTGACGACGATGTCGGGCGTGACGCCGGAGCGGTCGAGGTCGTCCGGCCGGAACTTCCCTGTGCGGACGAGCGCGGTGCGCAGGCCGAAACGCTGGCCGCCGGCGATGTCCGCCTCGATGTCGTCGCCGACGATCCACGTGAGCTTTGGCTCGGCCTCGAGCGCCGCGAGCGCCGCCTCGAAGTACAAGGGGCTGGGCTTGCCGAGAACGACGGCATCGACACCGGCGGCGTACTCGAGCCCCGCTACGAACGCCCCCGAGTCCAGCAACGGTCCCCGGGAAGTCTGCCACCACCGGTTCTTGTGCAGGCAGTAGAGCTCCGCGCCGGCCTGGAGCTCGGCGAACGCCCGGGCAAGGTTCATGAAGCTGAACACCCGGCTCGCCTCGTCTCCCTCGTCCGCCCCGCCCACGAGCACGGCGTCGGCGTCCTCTCCGACGAGGTCGAGCCCGTCGAGGTCCGCCACCACCGACGACATCGTCAAGGCGAGGACGCGCCGCCCGCTGAGTGCCCGTACGGCCGCGGCAGCCGTCGTCTGCAGCTCCTCCTCCTGCAGGTCCACGCCGAACGTCCGCAGCCCGGCAGCGATGTCGCGGCGCGTGCGGACCGTTGTGTTCGTGACGAACCGGAGGCGGTGGCCGCGCTCGCGGAGCGTCGCGACTGCCTCGGCCGCGCCGTGGATCGGCTTTCCGGAGACGTGGAAGACGCCGTCGATGTCCAGGAGAATTGCGGCCATGGCACGCGAGTCTACGGGGATCGAAGACGCGATTCGCGTGACGCGCAGCGTCACGCTCCCGCGCAGCGAGATCGAGCTTCGCTTCTCGCGCTCGAGCGGCCCGGGCGGCCAGCACGCCCAGCGGACCGAGACCCGGGTGGAGGCCGTCTTCGACGTCGAAGCCTCCTCGGCGCTCACGGACCGTCAGAAGCAGCGCGTCGTCGCAAGGACAGGCCCCGTCCTGCGGGCGATCGCCCAGGACGAGCGGAGCCAGAGGCGAAACCGCGAGCACGCAGTCGAACGCCTCGTGGACGAGCTGCGCGCGGCGTTGCACGTGCCGCGCCGGCGCAAACCGACGAAACCGACGCGCGCGGCGAAGGAGCGACGGCTCGCCGACAAGCGGCGGCGAGGCGATCTGAAGCGACTCCGGCGACCTCCCGACGACGCCGCGTAGGCTCGTCCTGAAGAGCGTACGGTCGCGGTAAAGGTTTCGTGAAAATTCGGCCCTGGTAGACGGTTCTCGGACCAGTCCGACAGGGCGAATCGGTACCCTCCGAACTCGCCCGCGACTCTCGAAGGAGTTGGTGTTGCCCATGCGTCTTACTCGCCTCGTACTCGTCTGTGCACTCCTAGCGCTCGCCGCCCCGTTCTCCGCGCTCGCGGCCGACCGCATGTGGGTCGGCTTTCAGGACGATCCGACCTTCCGCTGGCGTGAGGACCGTGGGGCGATGCTGGACGAGGCAGTGGACGCGAACGCGGGCATCGTCCGCACGACGGTCTACTGGTCGCGAATCGCTCCGCGGCGCCCCTCCAACCCGTCGAACCCGTTCGATCCGGCCTACCGCTTCGACGACCTCGACGAGTTCGTGCGCGGTGCGCAGTTCCGCGGACTGGAGACGCTCCTGACGATCTGGGGCACGCCCAACTGGGCGAACGGCAGCAAGGGCCAGAACTACGCGCCGACGCGCATGTCCGACATCACCAGGTTTGCGCGGGCCCTGGCGTCACGCTACAGCGGGCGGTACCCCGGATACCCGTACGTCCGCTTCTTCAGCGTCTGGAACGAACCGAACCTCCAGCAGTTCCTCGCACCGAGCTTCAACAGCAAGGGAAAGCCGGTCTCGCCGTTCACGTACGCGAAGATGTACCGCGCCGCACGCAATGGCCTCAAGGCGGGCAACCCGGCAGCACAGGTGGGCGCGGGTGAGACGTCACCGCGCGGCCGTGACAGGCCGTCCCCCGGCCCGATCCAGGACTCGATCGCCCCGGCGACGTTCGCGCGGCTGCTCTCGACGTCGAAGCCGCGTATCCGGTTCGAGGGCTACGCGCACCACCCGTACTCCGTGCTCGGTAAGGGACCGACTCAGAAGGCGCGCTATCCGAACGTCCATCTCACGCAGTTGCCGCAGTTCTCGAAGGACCTCCAAAAATGGTTCGGCAGAAAAGTCTCGCTCTGGATCACGGAGTACGGCTTCGAAACGAAACCGGCCGAGCCACGCGGCGTCGCGATGTCACAACAGGCCGTGTACGTGCGCCAGACGCTCAACCGCCTGCGCGCCATGCCGACCGTGACGATGCTCATCTGGTTCATCTTCCGCGACGACCCGACGAGCACGTGGCAGAGCGGGCTTCTCAACCGAAACGGCACGCGAAAGCCCGCCTTCGCAACGTTCGCGTCCACGGCGAAGCCGCTCGACGCGCGAAACCCGATCGTCCGGGCCAAGCTCAACCGGGTGCCGGTCGTGCGCCTTTCGGTCCAGGAGCTCGCGGCGCGCAACGGCGCGGGCACGCTGATCGGCGCGGACATCCAGGTGTACGGCCCCGGAGGCCGCTTTCAGACGGGCATGCAGATGCAGTCGTCGATCGGGGCGGACGGCTGGGCGACGTTCACATTCGCGCCGAACGGCACGAGGCGGGTCTATTACCTGTATTTCGCCATCCAGGACAAGAACGGCAACGTGATCCAGCGCCAGGCGACGCTGATCATCGAATAGCCGCGGAGAGGTTTCGCGCCGCTACGCGCTCTTGAGCGCGCGCTCGCGGCGCTGGAACTCGACCTGGGTGCTCGCGACGTACGCGTCGAGGCTTGCCTCGCGCTGCTCGACGCGTTGCTCGCGCAGCTCGAGGTCGCGCTCGCGCTTCTCGAGCTTGTCCTCCGTGATGTGCAGATCGGCCTCGTGCGCCGCCTCACGAAGCTCCAGGGCGTGCTCGCGCTCGTCGAGCTCCTTGAGGCGGTGCGTCGCGGACTCCTCGCTCGCGGCGAGGCGCTTCTCACGACGTTCAACGCGTAGCCGGTCCGACTCGACGAGCCTCTCGGCAGTCGAGTACTCGCTCTCACGCTTCTCCAGGTCGGCCTCGCGCTCGTCGAGCCTGGCCTGGAGCTCGTCGAGGTCCCGTCCGCGGTTGGCGTCCCGTGCGAGCTGCTCGACCTCCTCGCGCCGACGGTTGAGCTCGACCTCCGCCTCGGTGAGATCGCGGCCGCGCGTGGCTTCCTTCGCCAGGCGATCGACCTCCGCCTTCTGCTGCTCGAGCTCCGTGCTGCGGGCTTCCAGCTCCTGCCACCGGCGCTCGCTCTCGGCGCGCTCCTGTGCCAGGCGCTCGCGGTCCTCGCTGAGCCGCTGAGAGTCCTCCTTGAGCCGCTCGACTTCCGCCCGTACCTGTTCAGCTTCCTTCTGGATCGCCTCACGATCCGCAAGCAGCTCGGCGGAGCGACGGCCGGCATTCGACTCGATCTCGCGCCGGTGAGCCTTGAGCTCGAGCTCGAGCTTCGCGATCGACTGCTCACGCTCTGCGAGCTCGCCCTCGCGCTCCTGGACCTGGCGCAACAGCTGGGCCTCGCGCTCCTCGAGCTCGACTCGGATCTTCGCGAGCCCAGCCTCGCGCTGTCCCATGCTCGCCTCGCGCGCGTCGAGCTCGCCCTTCGTCTCGGCGAGGTCCTTCGCCCTCGCGTCGAGGAGGGCCCGCTCCTCCTTGATCTCCTCCGACTGCAGCGGCAGCGCGGACGACACCAGCGCGGACGACACCGGCGCGGGCTGCTCCGGCTCGACCTCCTCCTCGATTGCGTCCACGATCGCCCCGGCCTTCGCCTTCGCCTTGGCCGCCTTCGCCTCGGCGGCAGCCTCCTCCTGGCGACGCCGGCCAAGCTGCGCCCGCAGCCCGGTGCCGAAGCCCTTCTCGGTGTCGTGTACGGGTTCTCGTCCGGCCAATGCGTACCTCACAAGAGGGATCGGCCCGCGCGAACCGCCGACCCATCCCTCGGCCGAGGGCACGCGGGCCGCGGACGGGGACCTGCGTCGACATCTTCCATCCGCCGGAAGTCCATCGCGTAAGCGACCTGGACTTCCGGCGGCATACAAAGCTTCGTTCTGAAGCGGATTCTAAAAAGTCAGGATCTTCGTGAGGTTCAGGAAGGCCGGCCCGAGGATGACGATGAACATCGACGGGAAGATGAAGATGACCGTCGGGAAGAGCATCTTCACCGGCGCCTTCATCGCCTTCTCCTCCGCGGCGATCTGCCGGCGGTGCCTCGTGTCGACCGCCTGCACGCGCAGGATGCGGCCGAGCGAGATCCCGAACTGGTCGGCCTGGATGATCGCGCGGGCGAACGCCGCGATCTCGGGGATGCCCGTGCGCTCGGAGAGTTTCTTGAGCGCGTCCTGGCGGCTCTCGCCGATCCGCATCTCGCTGAGCGTGAGCGTGAACTCCTCGCCCAGCGGCCCTTCCACCTGCTCGGTGATCTTCGCGACGGCGGCATCGAACCCGAGGCCGGCCTCGACGCTCACGGCGAGCAGGTCGAGCGCGTCCGGGAGGTCGGCGCTCAGCCGCTCCTGCCGGGCGCGGATCTTCTTGTTGAGCACGAAGTCCGGGCCGATGAAGCCGACCGCTGCAAACGCGAAGCCCATGACGATCCCCATGAGCGGGCCCTTGGACGCGCCGAGGACGAGCAGTCCGAACACGAAGCCAGCGATTGCCGCGAAGAGCTTGGCCGACAGGAAGGCGACGGGCGACACCTTGCGCCCGAGACCTGCCGAGAGCAGCCGCATGTTCACGGTCTGGACGGACATTTTCGGGTTGATCCGCAGCACGGCCTGGGCGGCGCGTTCCATCGCCGGCAGGATTGCGCGGTCGCGCAGCGAGCCCTGGAGCGCCTGCTTCTTCTGCGCCCGCCTGCCGTAGGAGGCCGCCCTGCGGAACGAGAGCATCCGCTCGCGCGCAGGCAGGCTCACGTACTCGGCGATGAGGTAGACGGATCCGGCAAGACAGAGCAGCGCTAGGAAGAGCAGAAGCATGCGGTCACCCCTTGAACGAGACGATCTTCTTGAGCAGTAGCGATCCGATGCCCATCATCACGAGGCTGCCGATGATCATCTTGTGTCCCGAGGACGTCTGGAACAGCGGCGCCATGTAGCTCGGGTTGATCAACGTCAGCGCACCGCAGAGGAAGAAGGGCAGCCCGACAAGGACGTACGCGGACATGCGTCCCATGGCCGTCAAGGCCTTGATCTTGCGGGCGAACTGCTGACGGTTGCGGACGGTGTCGGCGACCATGTCGAAGAGGCTCGCGAGGGAGCCACCGACCTGGCTCTGAACGGACACGGCTGTGACGATGAACGAGAGGTTGTCCGAGCCCACACGCTCGGCCATGTCGCCGAGCGCGTCGTCGAGCGGCCGGCCCAGGCGCGTCTCCGTGAGGACGCGCTTGAACTCCTTGGCCGCCGGCTCGGCGCCGTCGTCGACGATGGCCTGAAGAGCCTGCTTGAAGCTGTGCCCGGCCTTGAGCGACGCGGCGACACCGATCAGGAGGTCGGGAAGCTGGTTCTCGAAGGCAGCCAGCCGCCGGCGCCCCTTCATCCACACGAAGCCGAGCGGGATCAGCGCGCCCACAAGCAGGCAGATGAAGGCAAGGAACGTTCCGGCACCGATCAGCATCGAAAGCAGGCCGAGCAGGATCGAGCAGCCGGCGCTCATGTAGAAGAGCTCCGCGGTCTTCAGCTGGAGGTCGGCTCGCTCGATGAGGCGGCCGAGCTTCAGCCAGAGGCGCGTCGCTCCGAGCGCGTTCTCCGTCGCCTGGAAGAGCCCGGCGAGCGACTGCAGGCGCTCCTTCTTCTCCTTCCGCTTCTTCTTCCGCGTCGGCTTCGGCGCGATGTGCTTCTGCACACGTGAGCGAACGCGATCTGCGCCGGCCGAGGCGTAGATGCACCAGACTGCCAGCAAGACGAGGAGCCCGACGAGCAGCGCAAGCCCCGTCGATCCACCCTTGCCGTACGCGGCCGCCGGCAGCATGCCTCCGGCTGCCTTGTCCTCGGCGCCTGCCGGGATCGGCGACTCGGCGGAGTCACGTCCCAGCCCGGGGACGTTCGCGACGAGCACCGGCGACTCGCCCGGGCGGCCACCCGTGATGTAGTCGAGCCGCCACGTGCGCTTCAGCTCGTCCGCGAGCTCGGCGTAGATGCCCTTGAGGGCGTCCGGCGACGGCGCGCCGTAGTACTTGCCGCCGGTCCGCTTCGCGAGGTACTTCAACGGGCCAGGCGTGAACGCCCTGCTCTCGATGGCGACGACGTAGACCGCCGCATCCGCTTGCTGGGCGGCTTTGATCGCCTCCGGCAGGGTGGCGCTGCTCAGGGTCTCGTTCCCGTCGGTGACCATGATGATGACGCGCGCCCTGCCTTCCTCTTCCTCGAGGGCGTCGCTGGCCAGTCGAACGTCGTCGTAGAGCGTCGTGCCCTTGACGGGATCGACCTTGATGCCCGCCAGCGCGTCATCGGCCTCCGCCGAAGCGCTCGTGAAGGGCACGAGCAGCAGCGGCTTCGTCGCGAAGCTCGTCACGCAGATGCGGTCTGTCGAGAGCTTTGACCCGACGAACGCGCGTGCAGCGGCGGTCGCCTCCTTGAGGGGCAAGCCCCTCATCGAGCGCGAGTGGTCGACGGCGAGACAGATGCTGCGCGCCTCGCCGAGGTTCTGGGCGAGCACACCGGCCGCGGGCTTGCCGCTCTCGGTCAGCTGTGGTGGGAGCTTCGTCCGCTCCGATGTGACGACGGTCGCCTGCGCACGCGGATACGCGCTCGCGTCGACGCTGCGGATCTCCACGCCCGCGCCGGCCACGGCCGGGACGCCGAGGGCGCCTGCGACGATGGCCAGGACGAGCGCGCGGCGGCCCCGCATCATTCGCGGGAGCCTCCGCCGAAGCTCCCGGCGGCGAAGCTGTGGCGCAGGCCGGAGTCGCTTTCGGCCTCGAAGAACGTGGGCGGCAGCGTCACACCGTTGGCGGCCATCTTCTCGAGGAAGTGCGGCTTGAGCCCTGAGCAGTTCAGCGAGCCGAGCAGCCGCATCGCGTGCGTTCCCTGAGCGGTCTCCTCGTCGGGTGGCTTGGCCACGAAGATGTCCTGCAGCGTCACGACGTCGGACTCCATGCGCAGCACTTCGGTGATGTGCGTGACGCGGCGCGTGCCGTCCACGAGACGCTGGATCTGGACGAGCAGGTCGAACGCGCTCGAGATCTGCTCGCGGATGGCGCGGAGCGGCAGCTCGACGCCGGCCGTGAGTACGAGTGTCTCGAGGCGAGCGAGCGCGTCGCGTGGGGAGTTCGCGTGGATCGTCGTCAACGAGCCCTCGTGGCCCGTGTTCATCGCCTGGAGCATGTCCACGGTCTCGGCGCCACGGACCTCACCCACGATGATGCGGTCGGGGCGCATACGCAGTGAGTTGCGCACGAGCTCGCGGATGCGGATCTCGCCCGAGCCCTCGATGTTCGCCGGGCGCGACTCCAGCGTGATCACGTGGTCCTGCTGGAGCTGGAGCTCGGCCGCGTCCTCGATCGTCACGATCCGCTCGTCCCCTGGGACGAACGCGGACATCGCGTTGAGCAGCGTCGTCTTACCGGTACCGGTACCTCCGGAGATGAGGATGTTGAGCTTCCCCTTGACGCACGCGGCGAGGAAGTGCGCGGCACGGCTCGTAATGGAGCCGAACTCGATGAGGTCGTCCATCGTGTACGGGTCGCGCGAGAATTTCCGGATCGTGAGCGTCGGCCCCTTCAGCGCGAGCGGCGGGATGATGGCGTTGACACGGCTGCCGTCGGGGAGACGGGCGTCCACCATCGGCGACGACTCGTCGACGCGCCGACCGATCTGGGAGACGATCTTGTCGATGATCCGCATCAGGTGCGCGTCGTCGACGAACGCAGCGTCGGTGTTCTCGATCTTGCCCGTGCGCTCGACGAACACCTTCGCCGGGCCGTTGACCATGATCTCCGTCACGGTGTCGTCGCGGAGGAAAGGCTCGAGCGGCCCGTAGCCGAGGATGTCGTCCGCGATGTCGGCGACGATCTGGCGGCGCTCCTCGCGCGTGAGCGGGGTGCGGTCGAGAGCGAGCTGCTCCATGACCGTCCGCATGACGAGCTCTTCGAGGTCGTCGGTCGCCTCGGAGGAGTAGAGCTGAGGCCCGAGCCGCGCGATGCACGCGTGGTGGACCCGGCTCTTGAGGTCGGCGTACGGGTCGACCTGCTTCGCAGGGCGGCCTCCGGCCTGCACCTCGCGTGCCGCCAGCGACGGGTTCTCACCCGCCTGGTCGGCGGAGACGAGGACGGGGCCGTTGATGCGGTCGTGGAGACCCATCGGGTCAGCTCCTCATCCTCGAGAGCAGGCCCCTCTTGCCGGCCGGCTTCTTGGACTTCGACGTCTCCGCCATGAGCCCACGAGCGAGCTCGGCGATCGCCTTCGAGAAGTCCGCGCCTGGGTCGTTGAGCGCCACCGGCTTACCGCGGTTGACACCGAGCGGGACTGCGCGGTCCGACGGCAGGTCGGCCCGGATCTTCGTCTCCAGGGCCCGCTCCACCTCGCCGCGCTGGATGCCGACGTTCGTGTTCGACCGGTTGAGCACGACGCCCACGCGCTCGCTTGGGAACGAGAGCAGGTCGAGCGTCTGCAGACTCAGGCGGACGTTCTTGATCGTCGGCACGTCGAGTCCACAGAGCAACAGCAGGTCGTCCGTGCGGTCGAGCGTGGCGAGCATCGGCCCGTGGAAGAACGGCGAGGTGTCGACGATGATCGCGTCGTACGAGCCCCGCGCGACCTCCAGCAGGCGTGCCAGCTTGCCCTCGGTCACGAGCTCGGCGTCCTCTGGCTGCAAGGGCGCCGGCAGCACGTCGAGCCCGGAGGGGTGCTGGAGCGTATAGCCCGCGAGCTTCTCCGAGTCGAGCTCACCCGGCGCAACGACGAGGTCGTAGATCGTCTTGTCGGGCTGGAGCCCGAGCATGATCGCCGCGTCGCCGAACTGCAGGTCGAGGTCCAGCAGCAACGTTGCCTTGCCCAGTGACTTGCACAGCGTCGCCGCGAGGTTCGTCGAGACGACGGTCTTGCCGACTCCGCCCTTCGGAGAGAAGACGGTGATGACGCGACCGCGCCTGCCGTCCATCGCCGCCGAGCGGCGGCCCTGGTGGCACGCCTTGCGGATCGCGAAGACGATGTTCTCGGTCAGCTGTGGCAGCGGAACAAGGTCGGCGACGCCGTCCTCGAGCGCCTCCTCGAGCAACCCCGAGCAGTCACCCGACGCGAGCAGGATGAGAGGCGCGCGGGTGTACTCGCGAACCGTCGCCAGCTCCTCGGCGGGGTAGGCCGGCCCACGCGTCGCGTGGAGGATCGCTTCGAGGTGGCCTCCCGCGAGGGCCGAGGCTGCCTCCTGGATCGACCCGGCCGACCCGACGAGCTCGAGCTCGTCGTGGGCCTGGAGCGCCTGGAGGACCTCTGGGAGCCCATCGCAAGTGCCCGTGACGTAGATGCGAAGTCGCTCTCTGTCTTCGGCGCCGTGCTCGTGCTCAGTCATGCTCAGTTACCCCTTCCGAGTCGGGAACCTGCGCGGTCTCTGCCCAACCCCTGCTTGAGGATGCTCACGGAGTCTCCGATGAGCGCACCAGCCGGGCTCGTGGCGTCGTTCAGGCCCGGCCGCAGCGTCAACCACCAGTCGCTGTTCGCGTAGACGAAGTAGACCTTCTGTGCCTGCGAGTCCGTGAGCCGCAGCATGACCCAGCCGTCGCCGCCGTTCGGGTCGACGACCGATGACTGGCCCTCGTCCTCACCGGACGTCCGCAGCACGAGGACGTCGCTCAGCACGACCTTCGAGAAGTGCTTCTGGCTGTCCTCGGACGGGTACTTGATGCTCGCGACGATGTCGACGTGGTCGCCGGGACGCAGCACGCCCTGGAGCAGCTGTGCGTCGTCGCCCGTGATCTGCATCACGCGGTACGTGCCGCGGAGCTGGTCGCGGACGCCGGCGGCCTCGAGCGGGCCGAAGCGGCGGGCGGTGACCTGCTCGCCGATGTAGATCGGCTGCGTCGCGATGAGGCCGGAGATGTCCTCGGGCTTCGCGATCGTCCCGTTGACGATCGCCTTGCGCGGAATCTCCTGCGTCGTCAGCAGCTTCTTCTCGATGATCTGCTGGCCGAGCATTCCCTGAGGAATGTCCGCTGCCGCCACGAGCACGGAAACCGTCTCCGCGTCCGAGCGCACGGTGCTCTTGTAGTTCGAGACGTAGAACACCGTCAGCAGCGCGGCTACCACCGCCAGCCCAACCGCGATGAGGATGTTGCGAAGTCGGTACGTCATGCTCAGACCTTCCTCCTGGTAGTTCCGAAGTCGTTGCCCCGTTGCTCTATCGGCCGGGGGTATGCCGACCTTGAGACTCAGTCAGGGACGGTGCGGAAATGGGCCCGCCACGCTTCTCAAAACGGCTGCGAGCCCGGTCTCCCGGGCTCGCGTGTGCTGCTTGCTGGGAGGTCCCTACTCGACGAGCTTCACGACCGTGGCGCCGAAGAAGTTGTCTCCGGATTCCGAGGCCTGGCCTTCCCACACGACTCGCGTGAACTGCCCGAAGAGCTCCGACTTGTTGCCCTGGCCGGAGTACCCCGAGAGCTCGAAGCCGACGAAGCCGATGATGCGATAGTCGAACCCCGCGCCCTGCGCGCGAACGGCATCGTAGATCGGGAACAGGACCTCACTATGGATCCGGTCCCGGATGGCGTCCTCGAGCGGCCCGGGGTTGAACTTCGCGCCCGGGTCGGAGTAGTACCAGCCGAGGTCCATATAGTCGTTGTAGCCGTTCTCGACCCACTCGCTGAGGATCTGCTGTCCGGTGCCGCCGTAGCTGCCGTCGACGTTCACGATCCGGAACGCTCCGGGCCCGACCGTTTCCAGGTCGAGCGTCGTCGGCTGGTTGAAGCAGGGACAGCCCCCTCCCGAGAGCAGCGGGTGCGCGATGTCGACCGCGAACGGCGCCACGTACTTCGCCGAGCCGAGGTTGTACGCCCGGGCTTTCGCCGTCGCGTTCACGTCGACGGATGCGATGCCGAGCACTCTGGAGAGGAAGCCCGGCGAGGTGCGGTCGGCCCGCACGGAGACGGTGTCGTTCGGGAACGTGCTCGAGCTGAACTGGATCTGCGTGACACCGCCGCCGTTCTTGCTCGAGTACTCCTGAGCAAGCGCCGTGGCGTCCGACGTCGACGCCGGCAGCTTCTGGGCGGCTGCGAGTGCGGATGCGTCCGCGACCGCCTGAGTCGCCCGGTGAGTCCTGATCCACGCGCCGACGTCCATCACGAACGCGCCCATGCCACAGAGGGCAACGATGGACACGGCGAGGAGGGCCAGCATTTGACCGCGTTCCGACCTGGCGTTTCTGAAGAAGTTCGTCATTCCACACGCTCCGTTGTGCACGAGTTGAGGTTCCCGCTTTGCACGACCAGCCCGATGAGGTCGATCGAGTACGGGTAGCTGGCACAGACCTGGAGGTCCGTGCCCGGCACCCAGGTGGAGGTCACCGTGACGTTCACCTGAGCGGTGTCGAGGTTGGCCGCCGAGGCCTTGACCTTCGTGATCACCTTGTTCGTCCGGTCGCAGGAACCGCTGCAATCGAGAGGCGCGCCGAAGCGGGCTCCTGCCCGCGTCGCGTCCGTTAACTGGATGTAGTGATTGAAGGCGATCCCCAGCTGGGCGATGCCCAGCAGGAGCAGGAGGAAGATCGGCAGCACGATGGCGAACTCCGTCATCGTCTGGCCTCGCTGTCCTCGAAGCTTCCTGTGATTTCTGCGCATATGCATGAGCCTCCCGAGCAGTGTCGACTCCGCTCGAAATCGACTCTCAGCGCCGTCTCGCCGATCCCCCCGGCGGGTGAACGCCGTCAGTTCACTCGGACGAGGGAGGGCTGTCGGGACGTCCCGTCAGCCCTCCCCCGCTAGCCCACGAGCTTGATGACCTTGGCCCCGAAGTAGTTGTCGGGGCTCTCGGTTGCCGTGCCTTCCCAGGCGACCGACACGAAGTAGCCGGTGATCTCGCCGGCATTCCCCGTGAACGTGTAGCCGGTGAGGTGGAACGTGGCCCAGCCGATGACGTGGTAGTCGAAGCCAGAGCCCTGGCCCTGCGCCTGGTCGTAGACAGGTAGGAGGATGTCGCTTCCGATTCGACCGTCCATCGCGCCCTTCACCTCGCCCGAGTTGAACTTCGCGCCCGGGTCGCTCCAGTACCAACCGGTGTTCATCGTGCCGTTGAGGCCACCGGAGATCCAGTCCGCAAGCGTGCTCGGTCCGACGCCTCCCGTCGACCCGTCGATGTTGATGATCTTGAAGGACCCGGGCCCGACCTTCAGAAGATCGAGCGTCGTCGTGTACGAGTCGCCGTAACAGGGACCGCCGCAGTCGTTCAGCATCGGCTCTTCCTTGGTGACGCCGAAGGGCGCGGCGTACTTCGCGGCGCCGATGTTGTATGCGCGAACAACGGCGTCCGCGTTCACGTCGACCGAAGAGACGCCAAGCACCTGCGAGAGGAAGCCCGGAGCCGTCCGCTGCGCGCTCACGCTGATCGTGTCCATGGACATGAACGTCGACGAGAACGAGATCTGTGTAACACCGCCGCCGTTCTTCGCCGAGTACTCCTGCGCTTTCGCGGTCGCGAGCGACGAGCTCGTGGGAAGCTCCTGGCCGCCGGCAAGTGCGGAAGCGTCAGCGACCGCCTGCGTGGCGCGGTGGGATTGGAACCAGGCTCCGACGTCCATGACGAAGGCGCCGGACGCGATCAGCGCGACGATGCTGACCGCGAGCATGGCGAGCATCTGGCCGCGCTCCTCGCGCGGACGACCGATCCGATGCAGTAGCTGCTTCATAGGTTGCCTCCCCCCACACTCTCCGTTGGGCTCTTCCCTCGGATGGTTGGAGCGAGATGCTCCGCCCGCATCCCTCGGGAGAGTGAGTCGGCCGCCAACCCCTCGGAGGGGGGAGCCCGTGTGGGGGAACACCCTCCCGCCCGGTGCGGCCAATGACGAAAGCGTCTCAGTGCGCCTCCCACGCCCGAGACCTCGCAGCGCGTCGACGCACTTCCTGTGGCTGCTCAGCGCGGCCGTGTTTCTGTTCGCCGGGGTCGTCTGGTCGGGCTCCCAGGCTCATGCCGTCGAGCTCACGCCCGCTGAGACCGAGAGCCAGCGGGCCGAGCGTGCCGAGGCCGACCGCGTCGCCTTGCTCGGCCGGTTGCAGCTGGCCGGCATCGCGTCGCGGCGGGCGGGCCCCCCACGGGCGCCGGTCTCTGTCCCAAGGCAGCCCAAGGCTCCGAGCCTCGACGAGCGCAAGTTCGCGCTCGCCCGCTACATGACAGCTGTCGTCGGGACCGACTCGGTCGACGCCGTCGTTTCCAACTCCGGCTCGCTACTCGCTCAGCGCGTGCTCGCCGACGGGCGCATCACGATCTACGGCGGAGGACGATCGGACGTGGCCGCCGGCCGGGTCGATCCGCGTGTACTCGCTCTACTGCTCTATCTCGCCGAGGCCAACGGCCAGATCACCGTGTCTTGCCTCCTCAGCGGGCACTCGCGCTACGTCGCGCAGTCGTCGGCCGACCAGAAGCGGGGCGCGCCGCGGCGCGTCTCGGCACACACGTACGGACGCGCCGTCGACATCAGCTCGATCGGTGGCATTCCGGTCATCGGCAACCAGCAGCCGGGCGGAATCGTCGACCGCGCGGTGCGGGAGATCCTCTCGCTGCCATCGGAGCTCCAGCCCAAGCAGGTCATCTCGCTGCTCGACCTGTCGGGGCCGTCCTTCAGCCTCCCCGACCACAACGACCACCTCCACGTCGGCTACTAACGCCGTCGAAAGTCCAGGTCGCTTACGCGTTGGACTTTCGACGGAAGAAGGTCATCCACCCACGACCTCTAACGTGATGACGTGGCTCAGACTTCGGTGATCCGCAAGGAGGACGGCACCGTCGTGTGCGGACGGTGCGTCGTCGCCGACTCGGCGTGGACGCGGAGCAAGGGACTGCTCGGCCGCTCGTCGCTCGACGAGGACGAGGGAATCCTCCTCAAGCCTGGCTCCTCCGTCCACATGTTCTTCATGCGGTTCCCGATCGACGCCGTCTTCCTCGATCGAGACCAGCGCGTTCTCCGGATTGCCGCCGAGCTGAAGCCCTGGCGGATGGCGTCGAAGCGCGGAGCGAAGTCCGTACTCGAGCTCCCTGCCGGCCGCTGCGCCCGCGCGGGGGTGCGCCAGGGCGACCTGCTCGTTCTCGCGGACTCCTAGGGCACGCGCAGCGACCATGAGACTCCGGGTGAGTCGTCGTCATCGACGAGCCCGGGCTGGGTGTCACCAGCCTCGCCGTAGGCGGCGCTACTCGACCGTGACGGTCTTGGCGAGGTTGCGAGGCTGGTCGATGTTCAGGCCACGCATCCGGGCGATCTTGTAGGCAAGCAGCTGGAGCGGGACGACAGCGAGCGGCGCCTGAAGCAGCGGGCTCGTGTGGGGGATGAAGATGACGTCGTCTGCGTGGTGCTGAATGTCCTCGTTGCCGTCAGTCGCGATCGCAATGACGTTGGCCCCCCGCGCCCGCGTCTCCTGGATGTTCGACACGACCTTGTCGTAGACGGGCGAATCGGTGGCAACGCACACGACCGGCGTCTGCTCGTCGAGCAGCGCGATCGGGCCGTGCTTCATCTCGCCGGCCGAGTAGGCCTCCGTGGGAATGTACGAGAGCTCCTTGAGCTTCAGGGCGCCCTCGAGGCAGACCGGCAGACCGACGTTTCGGCCCAGATAGAGGAAGAACGGCTTGTCGTAGTGGCGCTGAGCGATCTCGTCGATGGGATGGTCGCCGGCCAGGAACGACGCCATCTTCGCCGGCAGCTCGTTGACCTCCTCGAGCAGCGCCGTGCTGGTCTTCTCCGGCAGCGTCTTCCGGACCTGGGCGAGCTTCAGCGCCAGGAGATAGAAGAGCGCGACCTGCGACGTGAACGTCTTCGTCGCCGCGACGCTCATCTCGAGGCCGGCGCGTGTGTAGAGCACCGCGTCCACCTCGCGCGTGACCTGCGTACCCATCATGTTCGTGACGGCGAGCGTCCTCGCTCGGGACTCCCGGGCCAGCCGCATGGCCGCGAGCGTGTCGGCCGTCTCCCCCGATTGGGTGATGCCGATGACAAGCGTGTCCTTCGAGAGCACCGGGTTGCGGTAGCGCCACTCGCTCGCGATGTCGTGCTCGACGGGGACGCGCGCCCACTCCTCGATCGCGTACCGGGCGACGACCCCGGAGTGGTAGGCCGTGCCGCACGCGACAATGACTATGCGCCGGAGGTTGCGGATGTCCTCGTCGCCGAGGCCCAGCCCGTCCAGCTCGAGCCGCCCGTGCCGGATCCGGTCGCCGATCGTCTCCTCGATTGCGTCCGGCTGCTCGTAGATCTCCTTGAGCATGAACGTCTCGAAGCCGCCCTTTTCGGCGGCGTCGATGTCCCAGTCCACCTCGTCGATCGTCCGCATGACCTCTTCGCCCTCGCGGGTCCAGAACGTCGCGCCGCTGGGCGTCAGGGCGACGATCTCGTCGTCCTCGATGAGCTGGACGCGCTTCGTCTCGGCGAGGAAGGCAGCAGCCGTGGACGCGAGGAACATCTCCTCCTTGCCCACGCCCACGAGCAGCGGGCACTGGTGCCGCGCGCCCACGAGCAGCCGCGGGTGCTCGCGGTGGAGCACGACGAAGGCGAAATGCCCTTCCAGCTCGGAGTACGCAGCGCGCACGGCGTCGATGAGGTCGCCCTTGTAGTGCCGCTCGACGAGGTGGGAGATGACCTCAGCGTCGGTCTCGGACGAGAACTCGTGTCCCTCCTCGAGCAGGGACTCCTTCAGCTCACGGTAGTTCTCGACGATTCCGTTGAGGACGAGGTCGATGTCGCCCTGAAGGCAGCCGGTGAGCGGGTGCGCGTTCTCGGCGCAGACGCGGCCGTGCGTCGCCCAGCGCGTGTGCCCGACACCGGTCGTCGCGAGGGACTTGCTGCGCGAGGCTGCCTCCTTGAGCTCGCTGAGGTTGCCGACCGCGCGGATCTCCGCGAGCTTGCCGTTCTCTACGAGCGCGAGACCGGCCGAGTCATAGCCGCGGTACTCGAGCCGCTCGAGCCCCTGCAGGAGGATCGGCTGGCAGACCCGGCTTCCGACATATCCGATGATCCCGCACATAGATCCGCATTATCCCCCGTCTTCGGGAATTCTCCTCCATAAATACGGCGAGCCCGGCCTCCCCCGCACCCATCGTCGGGTGCGTCAGCCGAGCTCCCTTGCTACGAGAGCCGCGATGCTAGCACAGAGGTCCTTCGATTCCTCTGCGGTCGAAGTCTCGGCGAGCACCCTCACGACCGGCTCCGTGCCCGACGGGCGAACGAGCACGCGGCCCTCGGAGGCGAGCTCGGCATTGACGCGCTCGACCTCTGCGCGAAGCGCGTCGGTGAGGTCCTTCCGCGTCACGGGGACGTTCTCGATGCACTGCGGGAAGCGCTCGAGCACGGCCGCGGCCTCCGAGAGGGTGCGGCCGCCGATCGCCTGGCACAGAAGCAGCGCCGCCGCCAGTCCGTCGCCCGTCACGTGGCCTTCGAGATAGATGATGTGCCCCGACTGCTCGCCGCCGAGCAGCGCGCCCTCGCGCTTCAAAGCCTCGAGGACGTAGCGGTCGCCGACGTCCGTCGTCAGCACCCGGATCCCGCGCTCCTCCATGAGCCGGTGGAAGCCGAGATTCGTCATCCGCGTGACGGCCACGACGTCGACACCGAGGTGAAGGGCAAGCACCGCGAGGATCGCGTCGCCGTCAACGGCCTCGCCTCGCTCGTCCACGGCCAGCATCCGGTCACCGTCGCCGTCGAACGCAACGCCGAGGGCACAGCCTTCCTTCGTGACCGTCTCGCGCAGGGCGGCGAGGTCGGTGGCGCCGCAGCCGACGTTGATGTTCTGACCGTCGGGCTTGTCGCCGATCGCGACGACGTCCGCGCCCAGCTCGGAGAACGCCTGCGGCGCGATTGCCGAGTACGCGCCGTTCGCGCAATCGACCGCCAGCCGGACGCCGGAGAGATCGCAGCCGTAGCGCTCCATGACATGACGGACGTAGCTCGATCCGACCACCTCGAGATTGTCGATTCCGCCTTCCTCGGCGTCCTGCGGTGGCGCATCGAGCAGCCCCTCGATCTCCTCCTCGGCAGCGTCGCTCAGCTTGCCGCCGTCACCGTCGAAGAGCTTCACGCCGTTGTACTCGGGCGGGTTGTGCGAGGCAGAGATGACGGCGCCGAGGTCGAGGGCGAGCAGCGCGACCGCGGGCGTCGGCAGGACTCCTGCCAGCACGGCGTGTCCGCCCGCAGAGGCGACCCCCGAGGCGAAGGCGCGCTCGAGCTCGCGGCCCGACGCACGCGTGTCGCGTCCCACGAGCACGGCGCCGCCGCCCGCCCAGAGCGTGGCGGCCCGGCCGAGCCGCTCGACGAGCTCAGGCGTGAGACTTTCGCCGACGACGCCCCGCACGCCGTCTGTTCCGAAGTGTTGTCGCGGCATGTCGTTCGTCTCCTCGCTAGGGCGTCCGGGGCGTCGCTCGCCAAGGAGGCGAAGTCCGAGCCGTGAGGACAGTATCGACATACGGACTCACGGCGAGGACATAGCGTCCTGCCGCGAGCGGCGTCAGGCCCACCGCGCAGAGGCCGGCTTCGCCGGCCGAGAGCGGTGGCCGTCCGGTCGTCCTAGCGCTTAGCCCACTGAGGCGCTTTGCGTGCCTTCTTGAGGCCGGCCTTCTTGCGCTCGACCATGCGGGCGTCGCGGGCCAGGAAGCCCTCCCGCTTCAGCGGCACGCGCAGCTCGGGATCGGCCTCGACGAGCGCACGCGCCACGCCGTGCCGGACGGCGCCGGCCTGACCCGTCGGCCCGCCGCCGTGGACGCGGACGCGGACGTCGTAAGTCCCCTCGGCTTCGGCTACCTTGAGCGGCGCGACGATCTGAGAACGGTGGACGACGCGCGGGAAGTAGTCGTCGAGCGTGCGGCCGTTGATCCACCAGGTGCCGTCGCCAGGTTTGAGGATCACGCGCGCGACCGAGGTCTTGCGCTTGCCCGTTCCGCGGTACTGCGCGACGTCTGTCATCAACCGCTCACCTCCATCGGTTGCGGCGACTGCGCCTCGTGCGGGTGGTCGGGGCCTGCGTAGATCTTCAGCTTCGTGATCTGGGCGCGGCCAAGCCGGTTCCGCGGCAGCATGCCTTTCACGGCCTTCCGCAGCACCTCGGTCGGCCGGCGCTCGAGCTGCTCGCGCAGCGTCCGCTGGCGGAGGCCGCCCGGGTACCCGGAGTGGCGGATGTAGAGCTTCTCGTCGAGCTTCTTGCCCGTCACCTGGATCTTCTCGGCATTGACGACGATCACGAAGTCGCCCGTGTCGACATGCGGCGTGTACTCGGGCTTGTCCTTGCCGCGCAGCGCGTCCGCGATTTGCACGGCGAGCCGACCGAGGGTCTTTCCCTCGGCGTCCACGATGAGCCAGCGGCGCTCGACCTCGCCGGGCTTCGCGTTCCAGGTCTTCGATCCAACCTTCATGTGACGTAAAAAGGGCGGACAGGCGTCCGCCGACGCGCAGATTGTAGCACCGGGTTCACGCGTGTCGCTCAGTCGCCCGGGGTCTAGCCCGCGGGCTCGAGCGCGGTGCGTGCGGGACGTCGCCTGCCGAGCAGGATCACGAGCGCCGGCACGACGACCGCGATCGTCGCGCCGACCGCTACGGCACTGACCCCGATCTCGGTGTACGCGAAGCCTCCGAGCAGGGCGAGGCCCGCGCCCGTGAAGCCCGAGAGAAGGTCGGAGAAGCCGACGAGCCGGCCTCGCTCGGACTGCGCAGCCCGGTCGACAAGCTCCGCCGTCGCGGCGACGTACGAGAAGGCCCAGCCGAGGCCGAGGCCGAAGAGGGCCAGGCTCATGGCAGGCAGCCCTGCGACCCAGACCATCGCGACCGTAGAGACGCCCATCACCAGCAGTCCGCCGATAAGCGCCACGCGACGACCGACGCGGTCGATGAAGTCGCCGACGACGAGCACGAGCCCGTACATCCCGACGATGTGGGCGCTGATGACCCAGAACGTGTCCCCCTGGGTGTGGCCATGGCCGACGACGACGTACCCGGAGAGGTTCATGACGGACACCATCACTGCAAAGCTCGCAACCGCAGCCACGAGCGCCGTCAAGACTCCCGGCCGGCGCAGGATCGTAGACAGTGGAGCCGCCGGGCCACCGTCGTCATGCTCGGTCGCGCCGTAGCCGAGAGCCTCGCCGATCTGTTTCGGATCTGGTCTCACCAGCCGGGAGATGACGAAGCCGACGACCATGATCCCGCCCGCCACGAGCCACGGGACGACGAGCCCGTCGGCGTCGACGTCGTGCTTGTCCCCGAACAGTGGCCGGAACACGAGCGGGCCGAGCGCAGCGCCAAAAACCGCACCGAAGAGGACGAGCGAGATGCCGCGCGCCCGCATGTCAGGCGGGTACATGTCGGCAGCTGCTGCACGCGCGAGGATCACCGTCCCCGCCGAGGCGCCGACGAGCGCGAGCCCCAGGACGACGAGCGGCGTCGAAGACCACAGACAGCCGAGGGCGACGATCACCGTCGCCGCGATCCCCGTCACGAACCCGCCGGAGACGACGGGCATCCGGCCGTAGCGGTCCATCGCGCGGCCGGCGGGAAGCGCTGCGAGCGCAGCCGTCGAAAGGAAGATGGCCGGCCCGAGCCCGACGATGCTCCGCACGCCCGTGACGACGACGAGCGTCGTCGTCCCGACCGCGACCGCGACCTGCAACATCCCGCCCGAAGCGGCGAGGCCCGCAGCCAGGAGGATCGTGTTGCGGCGAATCGGAAAACGCTGGGCCGTCACCCCAAAGATTCAATCACCCCGGCGCGGAAGGCCCTCGCCCCGCCGTGCGACGGGTGGCGAACGTATCGGCCGCCGAGCGCGGCGTGCGCGACGCGTCCGACCGCGATCGTGCGCCGCCCACACTGGAGCTCTCGCAGAAACGGCAGTCCATTTTCGATCTCTCTACGCGTCGGCCGCCGGTTCGTCGACGCCGTGCCGGGGTGCGTGGGGACGACGTTCCAGAGCAGAACGTCGTCCTCGATTTCGAGCTCCGTAAGCACGGCGTGGACGATCGTCGCCGTCGCCTCCGCGCAGCCCGTCCCCGTCAGCTGGCGCTCGGAGGTGAAGGGGATTCCGGAGACCCGTGCGCCGCGGTAGCCGGCCGCCTCGCCGACGAGCAGGAGGCGCGCACCCCGGCGGGCCTCGAAGTATTCCTCGAGCCGCTTCCTTCGCAGCTGGGATCCGGTGTACTGGTTGAACGTCGCGCCGATCTGTGTCGCCGCCAGCCGGTCCACGAAGCTCGTCGGCGCAGGACCGCGATCCAGAGACGTGAGAACTCCGTAAGGACCAGGGGGGCGAGGTTTGCTCGCGATCGCCCAGGGTATCTCGATGAGTCCGGTAGCATCGAAAACGACCAGAGGGGGGTTCACGTGAAAAAGCTTCACGTTGTCATCGGTGCGCTTGCCGGCGCACTCACACTCGGGGCGGTCGCATACGCCGCCTCGAGCGCCTTCAACCAGGCCATTGCATACGAGTTCGACCCGGCTAAGACGTTCCTCGTCCAGGCCCAGTGGTTGGACGGGATCGGCTGCCCGACGGGTGCCGACGTCGCGACGTATCCGGCCACATCGCCGACGGGAACGTACACGGATCCGGCCTGCACCACGGGTGACTCGAAGGACAAGAGGAACGAAGGCCTCCTGCTCGCGAAGACGGGACCGACGACGAACAACGCGTCGGCCGTGGCGTGGCTGCAGGGCATCAAGGGCACCGAGCTCTCCGAGCTTGGCTACGACATCCGCAAGCCCGTGTCGACCAACGATCCGCGTGGCTCGCATTGCGGCGCCGGCGCTCCTCGGTTCGACATCCTGCTGACGGACGGCAGCTTCTACTTCCTCGGCTGCAACTCGCCGCCTCCGACCAGCCAGCTCGCCGGCGACGGCTACCTCCGGCTGCGCTGGGGCTCACCCGGCACGCTTATGGCCTTCAACGCCGCCACGAGCGCGCTCGAGAACATCAGCGGTGAGACGGTCGCATCGGTGAGCATCGTCTTCGACGAGGGCTACGACACCGGCCCGGACAACTTCGGCCTGGCCGTGCTCGACAACATCGACGTCAACGGCACGCTCGTCGGCTTGGGCGGCGGCGCCGGCAACTAGACGTCCGACCATCCGCTTCTCTCGACGGGGCGGCTCCGGCCGCCCCGTCGCTCTACCACCGTTCCCAGCGGACGACGTCCTCGAGCGGCTTCCACCCCCGCTTCGCCGAACCCTGAACCGTGTCCTTCCCCTCCTTGCCGACGGTGAGCACCGCGACCGGCGTCACGTCGGAGGGCATTCCCAGCAGCGCCCGGAGCTCGTCCCACGCGTGTGTGCCGAAGACGCCGCAGGCGAGGCCTTCGTCGAGCGCCGCGAGCCAGAGCAGCATGACGGCGGCACCGGCGTCGATGAACCAGTAGGGGACCGGCCATTTCATCTCGACGCCTTCGTCGGTGAGCTTATCGGCCTCGCGATAGCGGTCGTGATAGTCCTCCTCGCGAACGGCGACGACGATGTGGGCGGGAGCACGCGAGATCCACGGCTCCATGCCCATCTCGACATAGGCGGGCTCGCCCGAGAGGTCGGCGATCGCCTTCCTCGTGTCGGCGTCGGTAACGACGACGAGCCGCAGGCCCTGGCTGTGGCCCGCGTTCGGGATCTTGCGGCCGCGGGTGACGATCCGCTCGAGCGTCTCTCGCGGTATGGGATCGGGTAGGTAGCTGCGGACGGCCTTGCGGCGCCGCAGGACGTCGGCGAAGTCCATGATGCCCCGCATGATCACATGCCGGTTGCTGACGGACGGCGGCCAGGACGCCGTCGACGTCGCGCAGCACGTCGCGGAGTTCATCGACGCCGCGGAGCGGGCGCTCGAGCTCGCCGTCTACGACCTCGCGCTGTCGGGCGCGAGCGAGGAGGTCGTGCTCGGCGCGCTACGGCAGGCGCAGGAGCGCGGGGTGGCCGTCCGGCTCGTCTACAACGTCGATCACCCCAACCCGATCCCGGTGCCGCCGCCGCCGGAGCAGGTGCCCGAGGATGTCGCCGCGCTCCCGATCTCGACGCTCGCCGTCTCCGGTATCCCGGACCTCATGCACCATAAGTTCGCCGTGCGGGACCGGTCCGCAGTGCTCACCGGATCGACGAACTGGACGGACGATTCCTGGACACGGCAGGAGAACGTCATCCTGTCGGTGGAGTCCGAGGAGCTCGGCGAGGCGTACTTGCTCGCCTTCGACGAGCTGTGGGCCGGCCGGCCGGTGCTCGACGTCGGGCGCGTCGAGCCGCGTCGCGTCGATGTCGGCGGCCGGCTCGTGCGGCCGTGGTTCTGTCCGGGGTACGGCGACGCGCTCTCGCATCGGGTCGCGAAGGCGATCGGCCGCGCGCGGAGCCGGGTGCGCATCTGCTCGCCGGTCATCTCCTCGGGTCCCGTACTGGGGACGCTCGCCCAGGTCGCCGCAGAAGGTCAGGTCGACGTCGCCGGTTGCGTCGACGCGACGCAGCTCGCGTACGTCCATCAGCAGTGGACGGCGATGGAGGTATCGGCCTGGAAGATCCCCCTGCTCGAGAAGATCCTCGCCTGCGCCCCATTTTCGGGGAAGAACTCGACGCCGTGGGCGCCCGGCAGCCTTCACGACTACATGCACGCGAAGGTGACCGTTGCGGACGACACGGTATTCTGCGGGTCGTTCAACCTTTCGCGCTCGGGCGAGCACAACGCGGAGGACATGCTCGAGATCCACGACCCCGAGCTCGCAGATCAGCTGGCGATCTTCGTCGACAACGTCCGCATGGTCTATCCGCGCTTCACGTTGCCGGCGGCGGCACGACTTCGCGATCCTGGGGCGCCGCTGGCAAGGGAGGCAAGCGCGCGGCGCGCAGGACAGTATTCGGATACGGCCTAGCGCCGCGAGCGCCGAATCCCGCCGCCAGCGGCGTCAGGTCGTCGGAAGGACGGCTGGGCGGCCCGGAAAGACGACCAGGCCGGGACGCGAGGTCATTCCCATTCGATCGTCGAGGGAGGCTTCGAGGTGATGTCGTAGACGACCCGGTTGACAGCGGGAATCTCGTTGACAATGCGGCCCGAGACGACCTCGAGCAGGTCGTGTGGCAACCGGGCCCAGTCCGCTGTCATTGCATCGTCGCTCGTCACCGCGCGGATGACGATCGGATAGCCGTACGTCCGCTCGTCGCCCTGAACGCCGACCGAGCGAATCGCCGGCAGGACGCAGAAGCACTGCCACAGCTCCCGGTAGAGGCCCGCCCGCCGGACCTCCTCGAGCAGGATCGCGTCCGCCTCGCGCAGCGTCTCGAGGCGCTCCCGCGTCACCTCACCGACGATGCGCACGGCGAGCCCAGGCCCCGGGAACGGATGCCGCCAGACCATGTCCGCGGGCAGGCCGAGCTCCTCTCCGACGCGGCGCACCTCGTCCTTGAACAGCTGCCGCAGCGGCTCCACGAGCTCCATCTCCATGTCGTCGGGCAGCCCGCCGACGTTGTGGTGCGACTTGATCTTCGCCGCAACGCCGGCCTCGCCGCCGGATTCGATGACGTCCGAGTACAGCGTGCCCTGGACGAGGAACGGCACCCGGCCCAGTCGACCCGCCTCCTCTTCGAAGACGCGGATGAAGTCCTCACCGATCCGGCGTCGCTTCTCCTCCGGATCCTCGACGCCCTCCAGCCGCGCGAGGAACCGGTCAGCTGCATCCACATGCGTGAGCGCTACGTGGAAGTGCTGACCGAACGTCTCGACCACCTGGATCGCCTCGTCCTTCCGCAGCAGCCCGTGATCGACGAACACGCACGTGAGCTGGTCGCCGACCGCGCGGTGCACGAGCAGCGCCGCAACGGCCGAGTCGACGCCGCCCGAGAGCCCACACAGCACGCGCTCGTCCCCGACCTGGTCACGGATGCGCTCGAGCTGCTCGTCGATGACGGCCGTCGCCGTCCACAGGGGCGCCGCCCCGGCCACGCGGTAGAGGAAGTTCTCCAGCACGGCCTGCCCGTTGGGCGTGTGGACGACCTCGGGGTGGAACTGCACGCCGTATAGGCCCCGCTCCGGTGCCTCGAACGCCGCGACCGGCGTCGAGGGCGACCCTGCCGTGACTCGCGCTCCCTCGGGCGGCGCCGTCACGGTGTCACGGTGGCTCATCCAGCAGACCTGCTCTTCCGGGAGCCCCTCGAACAGCTCACCGCCATCGACACGCAGCGCCGTCTTGCCGAACTCCGAGACGTCGGTGCGCTCGACGGCGCCGCCGAGATCCTTTGCCATCAGCTGCGCCCCGTAGCAGATGCCGAGCGTGGGCACCCCGAGCACGAACAGCCCAGGATCGACGAGCGGCGCGTCCTCGGCGTAGACCGACGCCGGGCCACCGGACAGGATGAGCGCCGCCGGCCTGCGGCGCGAGACCTCGTCCGCCGGGACGTCGTGCCCTACGAGCTCGGAGTAAACGCCGCACTCCCGCACGCGACGGGCGATGAGCTGCGCGTACTGCCCCCCGAGGTCGAGCACGAGCACGGGCCTCGCATCGGCCTCCTGCTGAGCTGCCGCGGCCGGAAGAGCTTCGGCGTTCACGACCGCCGGTAGTTGGGAGCGTCCTTCGTGATCGTGATGTCGTGAGGATGGCTCTCGCGCAGCCCGGCTGCGGTGATCCGCACGAACCTCGCATTCTTGAGCTCGTCGACCGTCGCCGCCCCGCAGTACCCCATCGCCTGACGAAGCCCGCCCACGAGCTGGTCGACGACCGTTTGCACAGGGCCCTTGTAGGGCACGCGTCCCTCGATGCCCTCGGGCACGAGCTTGTCCACGTCCTCGACGTCGCCCTGGAAGTACCGGTCCTTCGAGAAGCCGCGCGCCTTCATGGCCCCGAGCGAGCCCATCCCCCGGTACTCCTTCACCCGCTCACCGTGGACGAGCACGACATCGCCTGGAGCCTCGTCCGTTCCTGCGAGGAGCGACCCCGCCATGATCGTGTCCGCGCCCGCAGCGAGGGCCTTCGCGATGTCGCCGGAAGACGTCAGGCCGCCGTCGGCGATCACGGGCACGCCGTGCTCCGCGGCCATTCGTGCCGCCTCGTGGACGGCGGTCACCTGAGGCACTCCCACGCCGGCGACAACCCGCGTCGTGCAGATCGAGCCAGGGCCGACCCCGACCTTGACTGCGTCCGCACCGGCGTCGATCAGCGCTTCCGTGGCCTCGGCCGTCGCGACGTTGCCGACCACGAGCTCTGAGTCGAAGCGCCCGCGGAGCTCCCTCGCCATGTTCAGGACGTTGCGCGAGTGGCCGTGTGCGGTGTCGAGCACGAGCACGTCTGCGCCTGCAGCAACGAGCGCTTCCGCCCGCTCGAGCGCATCCGGGCCGACGCCGACGGCCGCAGCCGCGCGGAGCCGCCCCTGATCGTCCTTCGTCGCATCCGGATAGGCGATGCGCTTCGAGATGTCTTTGACGGTGATCAGACCGCGCAGTACGCCGTTCGCGTCGACGACCGGGAGCTTCTCGATCTTGTGCCGGTGGAGGATCACCTCCGCCTCCTCGAGCGTCGTGCCCTCCGCTGCTGTCACGAGCCCCTCCCTCGTCATCAGC
>JBKPGF010000022.1:0-25630 GCA_046729255.1 Actinomycetota bacterium | reverse complement strand
CGTTGAAGCCGCCACCCTTGTATCTCCCCTAGTGGTGGTGACTCTGGTTGCCGGGCTGGCCCTCGTAGCCCTGGTGGCCGCCGCCGCCCTGGTTGCCGGGCTGGCCTTCGTAGCCCGTGTTGGCGGCAGCCTGACCCACGGCCGCGAGCGCGAAGACCACGGCGAGCAGCACTGCGATAGTTTTACGCCTCATTGGATCCCTCCCTTCGCGGGTCATTCTTCGACGCAGCGGATGCGAAGTCAACCCGGGCCTGCATCCCACGACCAGGAGAGGTGGGTCATTCGAGCGCCCTGCCGATTCGCCGAACGGCTTCTGCGACGAGATCAGGGCTGGTGCCGAAGTTCAGGCGGGCGAAGCCGGCGCCGGCGGGACCGTAGTCGAGACCCGGGCTGAGCGCTAGGCGCCCGCGCTCCAAGAACGTCGCGGCGGGGTCGTCACCGAGGCCGAGCGTGCGGCAGTCGAGCCATGCGAGGTAGCTCGCGCTTGGGGGCCGCCAGCGAATTGCAGGCAAATCGGCCGCGAGGCGTTCTACGAGTAGCGATCGATTTCCGTCGAGCTGCGCTAAGACCGCGTCGAGCCACGCGTCTCCCTCGGCGAACGCGGCCTCGGCTGCAAGAATCCCGAGCAGACCGACCTGGTCGGTGAGGTCCGGGAGGCGGGCGACGAGGTCCCGCATCCGTGCTGATGCCGTCACGAGCAGCGCCGCCTTCAGGCCGGCAACATTGAACGCCTTCGAGGCGGAGGTGAGCGCGACGCCGCAGGAGCGGGCCGAATCGGAAACCTCGAGCCACGGGGTGTGCTCGGTGCCCGGCAGCGCGAGCGGGGCGTGGATCTCGTCGGCGAGTACCCATACCTCGCGTTCAGCGCACAGCTCGGCGATCACCTCGAGCTCCGAGCGCGGCAGCACTCGTCCGGTCGGATTGTGCGGGTTCGTGAGGATGACGACGCGAGTCCCGGCCGAGATGGACCGGGAGAGGGCCTCGATGTCGACGGCGCCGTCATCGATCGCGGAGAGCGGTTCGAGCCGTGCGACGGCATGGGGGAGGGCTGTGTAGAACGGCGGATAGGCCGGCGCAACGAACGCGGCCGCCCCGTCCGGGCCGGCCAGGACGCGGGCGAGTTCGACGAGCCCCATCATCACGTCGGGCACGAGCGTGATCTGCTGTGGGTCGACATCCCAGCGAAGGCGCCGCCGGGCGAAGGCAACGAACGCGTCGCGCAGACGCCGCGGCGCCGGCGTGGCGTAGCCGAGGTCGCTACGGTCGATCGCCGCGCGCAGCACCTCCGCGACCGGCTCCGCGAGCAGGAAGTCCATCTCGGCAGTCGTCGCGACGAGGACATCGGTGTCGTGGCTTGTCCACTTCTCGCTCCGTCGTTCGTGGAGCGTCGCCAGATTCGGCACCTTGAGCTCGATTGCATTCATATGACGGTCGAAGCGATGGTTGCGCGCCGCTTGAGGCGCGATGCCACGGGGTACCTTCGCAGCATGGAAACCGCCGGGAAACTTCTGCTCGCTGGGGCGCTGGTCCTCGCCATTTTGGGGGTTGGCGCATTGGTCCTATCGAAGCTTGGGGTCGGGCAGCTCCCCGGAACCTTCGCGTGGCGATCGGAGAATGTGACGCTTTTCGTACCGATCGGCCTCATGATCGTAGTCTCGGTTGTCGGCACGATCCTGCTGAACGTCTTTCTCCGGCGCTAGTACAGCCCAATCTGCAACCTCCATTCGCGAGACTTTGCGGCTTGCTCGACGGGACGCGTCGGGGCGGCGATGGATCGTGCGGCGCCGTGCTCGATCCCTGTCACAGCGCGTATCTCGTGGCGACTGGTGTCTGGCTAGTCGGACTGATCCGTGTCGTTTGACGCCGCCGAGTGAGGGGTAACGAAGCTGGTCGGGCGACCCTTCATGGCGGCCACAGACCTCTCAGCGGAACGGCCGCCACAGCGTAGTCAGGAGCTCGCAAGCGGCCAGGCGGGCTCACAACCCCCTGAAGCGTCGGTGGCCGCGGACGAAGGCCAGGTCGCCGTACGCGCACTCGTCGCCGCAGCCGTGGTCGTCGGAGTGCTGGTGGCGGCGATCGCGCTCTGGCAGGCCCGAACGGTCGTCCTGCTGCTATTCCTCTCCTACACCCTCGCGGCGGCAATACGACCGAGCGTCGACGCGCTCACGAGGCGGCGACTGCCGCGATGGCTCGCGATCACCCTCCACGTGGCGTTGATGGCAGGGGTCATCGGGCTCCTCCTGTGGCTGTTCGTTCCGACAGCGCTCCGGCAGACGGAGAACGCGCTGGCCGACCTTCCAGCTCAATCGGTCCAATCGGTCGACGAGCCGTGGTTCGACTCCCTTCGGCGCAGTGCCCTCGCCTCGCTCGAGCGCGAGCTCCGCGACGTCCCGTCCCCCGAAGCGGCCTTCTCGGCGGCGCTTCAGACGCTCGCCGTCTTCGCTGGTATCGCCTTCACGCTTGCCTGCGCCGTCTACTGGCTGACCGAACGGGACCGTTTCGTCGCCGCCATCCTGCGCGTGCTGCCACGGGGCAAACGCCAGACGGTGCACGACGGCTGGTTACTCATCGACCTGAAGCTCGGTGCCGTGATCCGGACCAAGCTCCTGCTCGTGGCCATGGTCGGGACCATCCTCAGCGTCGCCTTCTGGCTGATCGGGCTCCCCTACTTTCTCCTCGTCGGCATGTTCGCCGGCATCGTCGAGGTCGTCCCGGTCATCGGGCCGCTCATCGCTGGGTTGGTGGCCGTTGGAGTCGGTCTCACGGTGTCCTGGCAGACAGCGCTCGTGGCAGCCGGAGTCGTATACGGGCTGCGAGTCGTCCAGGACTACGTGATCAACCCCCGCCTGTTCGGCCGCGCGGTCGACCTGCCGGCGCTCGCTGTGTTGCTCGCAGTCTCCGCGGTCGCACTCCTGCTGGGACCATTCTGGGTGCCGCTTGCGATCCCCATTACGGCGGTGCTATCGACGCTTGCGGACATCCTGGTGCGTGACATCGATCCGGCCGACGAGCCCGTCCCGGCGGTACTCGTTCGGACCGATGCCACAGTCGAAGACCGTCGCGGCCGCAGCGGTTTGCTCGGGCGCCTGCGGAGACGAAGCGGTGGATGAGCGCACCCTGACGACCCGCTCACCGGCGCAGGTGGCGCGGACAACGCTCATCGTGTCGGTCGTCGCGCTGGGCGTGGTCGTAGTCGCCGTCGCGCTCTGGAAGATGCGTCTGATCCTCGGCCTCTTCCTCCTCGGCATGGTGATCGCGTCCGCCATGAGGCCCGGAGTCACAGCTCTCCATCGCCGCGGCGTGCCGCGGGCACTCGGGGTCGCGGTGCACTATGCGGCAGTGGGCGTGGTCATCGGCGTGTTGCTGTGGCTCGTCGTTCCGCGGGCGGTCACCGAGGTGCAGAACGCGATCGCGGAGTTCCCCGAGGCAAAAACGGAAGTGGCAAAGGAGGCAGCCAGCTCTGACGGGCTGAAACAAGACCTGCTGAAGGGCCTCGAGCGACGGCTAAGCGAGCTCCCGACAGGCTCGGAGCTCGTGGGCCCGGCGGTCGAGTTGACGAAGACGGCCGTCGAGCTCATCGTGGGCACCTTCTTTCTCTTTGCCAGCGCCGCTTACTGGCTCTTCGAACGAGAGCGGGTCGAGCGCCTCGTCCTCTCGGCTCTCCCTGCCTCGCGACGGGCGACCGTCCGCGACACCTGGCGCGTGATTGACCTCAAGCTGGGCGCGTTTGTGCGCGGCCAGCTCCTGCTCATACTCCTCGTGGGCAGCGTCCTGTCATTTGCCTTCTGGCTGATCGGGCTGCCCTACTGGCTCCTGATTGGCGTCTTTGCCGGAATCGTCGAGATCGTCCCGGTGATCGGCCCGCTCATCGCGGGCGCGTTGGCCGTCGGCGTCGGCCTCACGGTGTCGTGGCAGCTCGGGGTGACCGCCGGCCTCATCGTGCTGGCAGTCAGGCTCGCCGAGGACTACCTCGTCCTTCCACGGGTGCTGGGCACGGTCGTTCGTCTGTCGCCTCTGATCGTTCTCATCTCCGTCTCGGCCGCCGGCGTCCTCTTCGGGCTATTCGGGGTGCTGCTCGCCATTCCCCTGGCGGTCGTAGTAGCAACGACGGTCGAGGTCGTCCTGTTCGGCCGTGACCCGAAGGCCTCCTCGCCACAAGCGTCCGGGTCGCCGCGCGACGAGACGGCCTGACAAGGCGCGCCCTGCAGTGCCCCGGCGGTTTCAAGTGCCTTACTCGGGGAACAATCGCCTTCCAACACCGAGAAAGGACGGACACATGGGAATCTTCGCATTCATCATCCTCGGCCTCATAGCGGGCGCGATCGCGAAAGCGGTCATGCCCGGCGACGATCCCGGCGGCTGGATAGTCACGACCATCATCGGAGTCGCGGGGGCGATACTCGGCGGCTTCCTTGCGGGAGCCCTCTTCGACGCAGATCCGATGGACGAGTTCTTCGACATCTCGAGTTGGCTGACGGCAATCGTGGGCTCGATAATCCTGTTGGCGATCTACCGCCTGGTCGTCGATCGCCGACGCAGGACGCTCAGCACCTGACCGGGTATGCGATCGGACGCTCCGAGGCGACTCTCGGGGCGTCCGATCACTCACACCCGTAACGTCGCTTGCGCGGGCGTTGAGGCGGACGTGGGTGAGCTGCGGCCGCCATCTCGGCCGCGGCGCGACTGGGCCGTCAGCTTCTGCCTCAGTCCGGCGGGATGTTCTGGTTGAGCCGGAAGAAGTTGTCCGGGTCGTACTTCCGCTTGAGCGCTTTCAGGCGGTCGTACTTCGCCGCGCCATAGGCCTGGCGGATGCGGTCCTCGCCCTCCTCCATGAGGAAGTTGACGTAGACGTTCTGGTGGTGGGGCTGCAAGGACGTCCACAGCCCACGCGCCCACTCCCTCTCCTGCTCGAATCCCTCGCTCGTCGTCGTGATCCCGATCACGTTCATGGTGTGCCCTGCGTCGCGTCCTCCGAACGCGGTCTCGTCCTCGCCCACCCGAGCGACGGCGCCCCCGAGATGGTAGATCGAGAAGACCGTCGTTGGTGAAGCGATCTCGAGTCCTTGAGCGACCGCGATGTCGATCACATTGTCTGTCAGCTCAGCCAGGTTGCACGAGCGGATGTAGTACCACCAGTTGTGCGGGAAACTGGGATCGAAGAGCGACTGATGCTTGGTGAAGGGCATGGGCGAGCACCCGTCGAGCAGCGGTGAGCCGAACTCTCGTAGCGGCTTCACGACACTCTCACCCTCGTCGACCGGCCCCGCGTAGCAGGTGCCGACCACCACCACGTGCTTGCCGTGGAGCTCTTCGGGGATCGTCGGGACGGGCAGCAAACGCCGATGGGTCACGATCGTCGTCAGCTCGTCCGGCACCTGCTTGATCCACTCCCGATAAAAGCGAAGGAGCTTCGGAGAGTCCTCCATTCCCCACACGATCGGGCCGGCGAGCACCGTTGGGCCGACCGGGTTGAGGCGGAACTCGAACTGCGTGACGATCCCGAAGTTCCCCCCGCCTCCTCGCACCCCCCAGAAGAGGTCCGCGTTCTCCTCCGCGCTTGCCGTGACGAACTCGCCTGCGGCAGTGACGACGTCGACGCTCAACAGCTGGTCGATCGTGAGGCCGTGCTTGCGCTCGAGCCAGCCGATTCCCCCACCGAGGGTGAGGCCCGCGAGTCCCGTGTGCGTGACGATCCCGGCGGGCACGGCAAGCCCGAAGGCCTGCGCCTCGCGGTCCAATTCCCCGATCAGAACCCCCGCCTCCGCGCGCGCCGTGTGCGCTTCTGGATCCACGCGAATCCCCTTCATCTGCCCGAGGTCGATGACCATTCCCCCATCGCACACGCCCAGGCCCGGATAGCTGTGGCGGCCGCTTCGCACTGCGACGAGCTGCTCGTGCTCTCGGGCAAAACGAACCGCCGAGATCACATCCGCCACCCCTGCGCAGCGGGCGATCAGCGCCGGACGACGGTCGATCGAACCGTTCCAGATCCGCCGCTGGTCGTCGTACGTTGGATCGTTGGGGCGAATCAGGGCCCCGCCGAGCGATGTCGCAAGCTCATCGACGTGCCGGCTGTCGAGCTTTACGCTACCTGCCGCGCTCATGTGTACCCCCGCTGCTCGAACAGGCTGTTCATTTTCTCACCGATTCCCTCGCCCGCTTCGCTTTCCGCTCGGCAGTGCGCGCTTCGCGCGCGTGTTGACGGGGTAGTTAGTGAGCCGTGGAATCCGACTCGAGCGGTTCGGCGTAGATCAGGTGTGATGACGGCCCCTGATGGGGTCCACTCGAGTATCGAAGGAGCGGATAGATGTCGGAAGCGCCTCTGTATGAACGTCTTGGTGGGGCATTCGCGATCGCAGCAGTGGTCGACCACTTCAGCGAAGCGATCGTGAAGAACCCGATCGTCGGTCAGACATCGGAGAACCCTGCTCTCAGGGAATGGCACACGAACAATCTGGGGAGACTTCCCGGCCTCAAATTCATGCGCACGCTGTGGGTCTGCAACGTCGCCGGTGGTCCCCAGCAATACGCAGCCACGAAACCCGGCAGTACTCCTCTCGGCCTGGAAGAAGCCCACCGCGAGCTGAAGATCTCTCCTGCCGAGTTCGATGAAGTCGCAGCTGAACTTGGACGAACGCTCGACCACTTCGAAGTGCCCGAGCAGGAGAAGGAGGAGGTTCTGGCCGCCTTTGCCGCACACAAGGGCGAGGTGACCGAGGGATACTCCGACTAAGCCCCTCCGACTAAGCCGGCCAGCGGAAAACCACGGAAGCGGCCGAGCGCTCGACAGGACCGTGGTACACGGCCTCGACGTTGTTGCCGTCGGGGTCGAGCACATATCCGCCGTAGTACCCCGGGTGGTAGTCTCGCTCGCCCGGCGCACCGTTGTCGCGGCCGCCTGCCGCGAGCGCCGCCTCGTAGAACCTCTGCACCGTGTCGCGGTCAGCGGCCTGAAAGGCGACGTGCACGTTCGTCGTCGGCGGTCCGTCGTCGCTCACGAACAACTCGTCGAGCGAGAACCAACCTTGACCCTCGCGGAGCGGACCAAGGCCGAGAGCGTCGGCCGCGGCGGCATAGAATCGCTTGCTCGCGTCGAGATCGGTCACGCGCAGGTGCACGTGATCGAAGAGCCGCCCCGCGTGCGCCTCAGGCATCGGTAGACAGCTTACGCGGCTGTCCACGCGATGGCTCGTCGGTTAGCTCCCCTGTTTTGCCTGAAGCGCAGGCATCTGCGCCGAGGTCGCGCGCGATCGAGCTTGCCTCTCCGTTGAGCCCCTCGTTCTTCGAGGCGAGGGCCTGCACCTTCGCCAGCTCGCCGTTCCGTGCGGCAACGATCAAGGCGGCGAGCACGTCGCGCTGCTGCCCGGCGAGATCTGCCATGCGCGCTGCGCGATCGGCGATCGTATCCGGGGCCTTCAAGGCGCCGACCTTCTCGGCGATCGCCTTCTCGAACGCGTCGAGGATCAGCGGGCCTTTGGTTACGAGATCGGCGGGGGTCTGAGGTTCGCCGATCTCCTTCTCTCTCTCGCGGAAGTCCTCGCACATGGCGTTCAGCTTCGAGACGTACTCCGCTTTGGTGGGCGCTCCGCCGCCGGCGCATCCCGCGGCCAGAACTGCGATGAGAACGGCGCTCAACGGCAACGCGCAAAGCTGCCTTCGCCACGCTCGCCGCGTGCTTTCCTCCGTGCGTTCCGCGATGGGCGGAAGCTATCGATTTTCCAGGGCTGTTCGATCCCCGCCACGTCCATCTGATCCCGTAAGGCCATCGTTCGGGGGATCCGTCGGCTCGGGGCTGATTGCGTCGTTGCGGGAGTACGACCACACCCGCATGTGCGACTCGCCGGTCACGAGGTTGATCTCGAGCTCGTCGGGATCGCTCTGCTCGAGGTAGTCGAACGCGAAGTCGCAGGCATCGAGGAAGCTGCGGCAGCTGTGCAGCACAGGGCCCGCCCCAGGCTCCCGGACCTCGTGGCTCGGGCCGTCCTTGGACTCGGCACTCGCCACATGCTCGATCGCGGGACGAGCGGATGGCTCGGACGCGCGTGCCGGCGGGGCGATGAGCGAGAGTGCCGTCGGCTGGGACTCGTCAACCGGAAGCGCCGGCAGTGGCGTGAGAGGCGGCTCTGAGACAGGCGCCGGTCCCGCCTCGACGTCGGTCTCGGGCGGACGCTCCATGGCAAGCCCGGCCAGCACCGGAGCGATCTCGGGCTTCACCGCCGCGGCTGCGCGGACGTCCGTATCGAGGTCGCGCAGTTCGCCGGTGAGCTCGCCTGCGAGGAGCATGAACGCCGCCGCGAAGAGGACTGCCAGCACGATGAGCTGAGGCTGGCCCCAGACGAGAGCAAAGAGAAGCGTGACGAGCGTGACAAACCCGGGCACGAGAGTGTGGCGAAGCGCGTCGGGGCGGGTTCGGCGGTACCAGCGCAGCGAGTCGAGGGCCCTCTCGACAATGCGCGAGTACCGGTTCCAGACCTTGCTCATGTATCGGTACATCGGCTCGACGACTGTTTCGCATATCCCTTGCCTTTGTGATATCCGCAGCGAGTGGCCTCGACGCTCGGACGTACGATGGGCATGTGGGCGGGGCTCTTTCGAAGGAAGCGCTCGAAGCTCTGCACTGTTGGGAAGCAGAAGACCGAGTCCCCGGCCGGCCGCAGATGACCGACTTCCGTCGTTCGTTGCGTTACCACCAGTCGAAGTGGCGGGAGTCGAGAGGCCATCCGATGGGATCGCAACCGATCGTCCCGCGTGAGGGGAAGCCATCCCGTCTCGTGGGGAGCCGTCTGCCGCTCGACTACGCCCAACAGACCGGTGCGACCTTTGTCACTTCCGGCGCGCTCGACGCGGCGAAGGCCCGAACGTCGTTCGTCGAGCCGCACCAGAGCTTCGATCACCAGCGTCTGTGGGCAGACCTCCTCTGGTCGTCGGCCCTGGCGTTCAACCTCTTCGGCGATCTCGCCGCCGACCTCGCGCTCGCCGATCGGGCCATCCATGCCTGGTGGCCCGACGCGCCCGGCACGGTCTGCGAGGTTCGCTTCGCGCACTCACCGGGTCGGTTCGACCGGGCGTACCTCGGCAGTCTGCGGGACTTCGAGGCGGCGTTCTACCTCGACATCGGCGACGGGATTCAGGGGATCGTCGCCGTGGACGTCAAGTACCATGAATGGACCAAGCCGGCGATCGCGAAGCCGATCGGCCGCCCGCGGCAGCGCGAGGTCGCCAAGAGATCAGGGGCCTTCAAGCGCGGGGCCGTGAACGCGGTCGACAGGACCGGCCTGCTCGTGACGTCCCTCGAGCACCTGCTGATGCTCTCGATGCTGCAGCACGAGAGTGGACGCTGGATCTGGGGTCGCTACGTTGCCGTCTACCCCGCCGGCAACCCGGACTTCGCCGACGCGTACGTCCGCTACGCACATCTCCTCACCGACCGATCGACCTTTTCCTCGGTGACGATCGAGGAACTGCTCGACGCCGACGCCCTTCCACCGAAGACGGCCAAGGCACTCCGCGAGCGGTACATCGTCGACCCGTAGGAAGGCAGCTGCGCGAGGCGCGGCGGACGGGCGGGAGCGAACGACGCTCCCGCCCGTACCAGTCCCTGACTACGGCAACGTGACGTAGTCGTCGAGGAACGCGCGCGCCTGCGGTGTGTCAAGCCGATAATCGACATTCGTTGCGTTGCACGGCGTGTCTCCTGTGACGGTGACGCTCACCTGGATCGGCTGTTCAGAGGCACCGGCGCCGAGGAACTCGGCTCCGCCGGAGTCGCCGTGGCATGTTCCGCCGTCGCCCGTCGCCTGGTTCTGCGAGATCCGCAGCCACACGTGGGTGAGCGCGTTGAAACTCACCGGACACATACCAGCGCTGTCCCAGGAACGGGAACGTCTGGCCTCCCGGGCCGTTGACGGCCTCCTGCGAGCCATACCCGACTGACGTGAAGAGCGTGCCGTTCAGCGTCCCGGCCTTCTTCATCGAGTTGAGCAGCCCGAGCGTCGGGAACTGCACCGGCGCAGCGCCTCCCGGGCTATCGAGCGTGATGACGGCGATATCTCCGGGATCGCCCTGGCGCTGGCTGAACAGGGGGTTCGTGTGCATCGTGCCGTGAATGCGCGGCGAGCTCTGCGTGAACGTCGGGTCGAACGTGACCCAGACATCGGAGATGCCGGCAACCTCGAGGGCCGCCGTGCAGTGCGACGCTGTCAGGAAGACCTGCGGCGCGATCAGCGACCCGGAGCAGATGATCCTGTACTCCTGCCTCGTCGGGCTGAAGTAGACCGTTGCTCCGGCGAGCGCAGTCGCCCGTCGAGGCGCGCGGGGCCCGCGTTCCTGGGTCGTGTCGGCATGTCAGTCGCTGCTGCCACACGTTTTCCCAAACGTAAGAGACTGTTCACGCTCTCGAAAGAGTGCGGGGGTATCCACGGGAGGACATCGACAAAGGAGGCATCATGCTCCGACCGATCGTTCTCCTCGCGTCACTCGCGGCCGCGCTCACCATCGTCGCCACGACGAGTGCCGCGGGCGGGCGTACCGGCGCTGGCGTCGTCTTCGTGACGAGCCAGGGTCTCTACTACGACACGTTCGTGGTAGTCGATCCGCTCCCGATGAAGGGGAAGTTCCAGCTACTCGAGAATGGCACGACCGAGTTCGGCCCGGGCGATCCGGGCTATCTGGGCGGGCGATGGTGGGAGGATCTCAACGACAACGGTGTTCAGGATGCGGATGATCACTTCTTCCTCTGTCCGCTCCTGCCACCAGGTCGTCCGACACCCTGAATTGCGACCGGCGGCCGCCCGCTCTCGGTCTGGCGGCCGCCGGCGGTGCGTTCGTGGGACACGCGGGGCCGACTACGATGCCAGCGTGGAAGGGCTGCCGAGCGGAACCGTCACGTTCGTCTTCACCGACATCGAGGGCTCCACTGGCCTCCTCAAGCAGCTCGGCGAGCGCTACGACGAGCTCCTCACAGATCACCGGCGCATCGTTCGCGACACCTTCACAGGCCTCAATGGCGTGGAGATCGACACGCAGGGCGACGCGTTCTTCTTTGCGTTCGGCCGGGCGCGCGATGCGGTCGAAGCGGCGGTTGAAGCACAGCGTGCGCATGCGTCGACCAGCTGGCCGGACGACGCGACCGTCCGCGTTCGCATGGGGCTGCACACGGGTGAGCCGGCGCTGGGGAGCGAGGGCTACCTCGGGCTCGACGTCGTCCGTGCGGCGCGGATCTGCACGTCCGCCAAGGGCGGCAACGTCCTCCTGTCGGAGACGACGCGTCTTCTCGTCGGTTCGTCGTTGCCCGAGGGGGTCGTCGTACACCCTGTCGGCGCGAGGCACCTGAAGGACATCGACCAGCCCGAGCAGGTCTACGAGCTCGCGATCGACGGTGCCGAGGCCGCCGAGGCAGAGGACGAGCCCGCCGTCGAGCCTCCGCCGCCGCCGCCGGCGGCTCCCGTTCCTCCCGCGCCTCCAGCCGAGTTCAAAGACCAGCTGAAGGCGTCGATCCAGCAGCGCGTCGAGCGCGAGCTGCAATCCGCATTGCGAGGTCTCGAGCAGGAGGCCGCAGAGGAGCCCGACGCCGCCGCAGTCGACGAGCTCGCGGGCCGCACGGCCGACCTCGGCGAGCTGATCGCGGCCAGGGTCCACGCGGCGTTGCGCGCGAAGGGCATCGATCCCGACGAGGACTAGCACGACTGCGCCGGGCCCGTGCCGCTGGCGGCCGTCCGAGGAGCTAGCTACGTTTGTGACATGCCGCACTGGGTTTCGGTGCTCGCGATCGTCGTGGTCGGCTGGCTCGTCGTGGCGGTCGTCGGCGGCTTACTGATCGGCCGCGGCCTCGGAGTCATCGAACGGCGAACTGACCGCACCAGCTAGCCGCGGCCTATCATCGCGGCGTGGCCAGCGATCCTGCCGCGCGGCGCGAGATCGACCGGCTGGAAGCCGAGGTACGGCGGCTGCGCGACGTCGAGCGGCATCTCCGGCGCGAGCGCGATCGCGTGCGGAACGAAACAGTGGCCGAGCTCGAGAGCATGCAGGCGGCGCTGCGAGAGGCCGCGACGCACGCCGAGACGTTTGACGACGAGCTCGAGCGGCGTGCCGAGGAGGCAGCCGCCCGGGAAGCCGCTCTCGACGCGCGCGAGGCTGAGGTCGAGGCTGCGGCGCAACGGGCCCGCGACGCGGACGCCCGACTCGAGGAGGAACGACGGCGTCTGGCGGCGTGGCGAAAGCGCCTGGAGCAGGAGTCGGAGCGCCTCGCTCAGTGGGAGCGCGACTCGCGACTCGCGAACGCGCCTTCGGAGCACCGCCAGGCCACGTTCGAGGAGGGGCTGCGCCGCCTCGCTGATCCGCGAGCGGGTCGCGGATCCTCCTGGTAGCGTCCTCGACCGTGCTGCTAGCCCTCTCCGCGAACCAGAAGCTCGGGATCGCACTCATGGCAGGCGCATTCGTCGTGTTCGCGCTCATCAGCGCGATGTTGATCCCCCGCTATCGCCCCGACTTCCCAGCCCGGCACCTCGCCTGGTTCATCGCAGCGTGCGTGCTCTTCACGGTCGGCATGCTCGCCACCATCGCGTTCGTGGCCAAGGAGACCGAGCACGAAGCGGCGGCAGAGACCCATGCCACCGAGACCGAGGCGACCCAGACCGAGGCGACCGAGACCACGGAAACGGAGACGACGGAGACGACCGGCGGCGCCGCCGGTGGCAGCGAGGCCGCAGGCAAGGTCATCTTCGAGACGAACTGCGGCAGCTGCCACACGCTGTCGGACGCCGGCACGACCGGCACGGTCGGGCCGAACCTCGACGACCTGGCGCCGGCCGAGGACGTCGTGGCAGAGCAAGTGACGAACGGCGGCGGTGCGATGCCGCCGTTCAAGGGAACCTTGACCGAGCAGCAGATCACGGACGTTGCCGCGTACGTCTCGGCGGTCACCGGAAGCTAGAGCCGGCATCCAGCGTCAGGCGGAGAGGGAGGGATTCGAACCCTCGACGCACCTTTTGGGCACGCACGCGATTTCCAGTCGCGCTCCTTCGGCCAACTCGGACACCTCTCCGCGCAATGGCAGCGTAGCGCCGCCCGGCTCCGCCGGCCGCGAGGAGGTGCCGCCCCACCGCGCAATAGAAAGAGAGAGGCCCTGCCGACTCAAGGCCGACAGGGCCTCCGAGACAGGGTTCTGGGGAGAGCGGAACCCCGCCCCTTAGGGCCGGGAGGCGGCCGGCCCAAAGCCATGGTATCGCGCTTTGGGCGGGTTGCGCTATCGGTGGCTCAGGTTCGGCAAGAGTGCCGCCGCGAGACCACTCGCTCAGTGGAACCACCTGACGACGCTCAGGATGTTCGAGAACTCGTCGGTCCAGACCGGCTGTCCCGCCCTCGTGTCCAGCGGTTTCCAGCGCGGGTCGTCTACGAGCTTCCCGAGCGCCGCCAGATCCCGTGCGACAAGGACCCAGATCGAGCTTGCGGCCCCGTCGCGTGCCGCGGCCCGCGTGACCACGTAGGACTGAAAGAGGCCGGGAAGGCCGAGCGATCGTGCGTTCCCGGAGATGACCGGCCGGAGGTCGAGGTACCGGTTCGAGATGTGGAACGCCATCACGCCGTTGGGGCTCAGCTTGCGGAGGTAGAGCTGGATCGCCTCGCGCGTCAGCAGGTGCACCGGTACCGAGTCGGAGCTGAAGGCGTCGAGCACGAACAGGTCGTATGACCCGGCGGGCGCCTCAGAGATCTTCAGCCGTCCGTCGCCGACGACGACGCGGACATCCGCCTTCGCATCGCGTAGGTACGTGAAGTAGCGGGGGTTCGAAGCGATGCGGACCACCGCCTTGTCAATCTCGAAGAACGTCCAGCGATCACCCTTGCGCCCGTAGACGGATGCTCCGCCGGCGCCGAGGCCGATGACGGCGACGCGCCGCGCGCGTCCGCCGAGGGCGTCGAACAGCTGGCCCAGCGGCCCCTCGCGGATGTAGTAGCTGGCGGGCTCTTGCCCTCGCCCGGGAGCGAAGCTCTGGGCTCCGTGCACGGTCGTCCCGTTGACGAGGATGTGCCTCTGCCCCTTCTCCTCCACCCTCAAGACGCCGAAGAACGTGCGCTCGGAGTGCAATGATGTCGGCGGCAGGGTGGCGATCAGGAGCATTGCGCCGACGCCGAGGGCAAAGCGCACCGGACGTGAGGCAAAGAGCGCAAGCGCGGCGACCGCCGAAAGCAGGAGCGCGCCGAGCAGGATGGCGCCGGAGGATCCCCCGGCAGGTATTGCCTTGGCGGCGCCGAGGATGGCCGCCAGGAGCGCGAACGGCAGCAGCACGTCCGCGTTTCGGCGCAGGAATCCCATCCCGGGACGCGGGCGGCGCGGCCCGGGCCGGAAGAGCAGCGCCAGCACGATCGAGATCGGGTACTCGGCGATCGTGGAGAAGATGGCCGGCGCGATGAGCGCGCTGAACACGCCTCCACACACGCCACCGAGCGAGAGCAGAAGGTAGAACTGCGTGAGGCGCTCGGCAGGCGGTCGCTCGAGGGCCAGGCGCCGGTGCACGAGCAGCGCGACGAAGAAGAGGTTCGCGCCGTGGACGGAGACGACGATCCAGATCGGCAGCTGCACGATGGGCAGGAGCGACCCGATGACGAGGAGTGAGGAGGCGACCGTCGCCCAGCTGATCGTGGCGAGCGAGAGCGGTGAGCTCCTCGCGAAGGCGGCGACGAAGCTCAGCAGGTAGAGCGCGAGGGGGATCACCCACAGCAGCGGGACGGCGGCGATGTCCGTCGAGAGATGGCTCGTGGTGGCGACCATCAAGCTCGACGGCAGGGCTGCCATTCCGATCCAGCGCAGAGCCGTGAGGCGTCCCAGCGGCGGCGACGCTTCCCGCGATTCCGCCACCGAATCCGGTGGGGGGGAGGCGAGCAGCCGAAGGGTGCAAACGGCTGCGAGAACGACGAAGACCGCATACCCGGTCGTCCACAGCCGCGCCTGCTCCGACAGGGTCAGGAAGGGCTCGATGAGAATGGGATAGGCGAGCAGCCCAAGCAGGCTCCCCGCGTTACCGGCTGCGTAGAGGAAGTAGGGATCCCGAGACGCGGCGTCTCCACAAGCCGAGAACCAGCGCTGGAGCACGGGGCTCGCGGTCGTTACGACGAAGAACGGGAGTCCTGCCGCGATGAGCAGCGCCAAGAGCAGCCCGAGGTGGGGACTCTCCCCAGGGCCCGCGTCCGCCGCAACGGCAATCGGCAGAGTGGTGAGTGGCAGGAGCAGCAGGGCCAACTGGAGGAACGACTGGCGGCGCGGGCCCAGGAGCCGGAGCGAGACGTGGGCGAATGCATATCCGCAGAGAAGGGCGCACTGGAAGAAGACGAGCGAAACGATCCAGACTGCCGGCGTGCCACCGAAGTGCGGCAGGAGCATCTTCGCGACCATTGGCTGAACGGCGAAGACGAGTGCTGCGGCGAGGAAGATCGCGGTGCCGTAGAGCGCCAGCGTCCAGCTTCCCGACTTCGATGTGAGCGATGGGGCCTGCGGAGCCGTGAGGTCTCGGGCGCCAGCTTCCACGCCCGTCTCATCGACAAGAAGTGTCGAACCCTTGAGTCGTGGAGCTCGTTGAGAGTGCCGGGTTCGCGGCGCCCGCAACCGGGCGCCGCCCCGACTTGGTGGTTTCTAGAGAATGCCGGTTACCTTGGTGATCGCGCCCGAAATTCCACCGGAGAGGGCGGTGAACACCGCCACGGTGGCGACCGTAATCACGGCCAGCACGACAGCGTACTCCGCCATCGTCTGACCCTCCTCGCGCGCAAAGCGCGCCCGAATCTTCGTCAGCACTTTATTGTCACCCCCTTCCGGCTGAGCGGGATACTGCCCGGTACATCGCCCCGCCGGGCCTCGCTGCACATCCCCCGGACGGGGGGAGCACTGCGGAACTCACCTGTTCGGAGCCGCACTCGTCGGGACCAGAGAAACGCCCCGACCGGGGCCGGGGCGTCGATGAGCGTTCAAGTGGCTCTAGAGAAGGCCGGTTACCTTGGTGATCGCGCCCGAAATTCCACCGGAGAGGGCGGTGAACACCGCCACGGTGGCGACCGTAATCACGGCCAGCACGACAGCGTACTCCGCCATCGTCTGACCGTCCTCGCGCGCAAAGCGCGCCCGAATCTTCGTCAGCACTCTATGTCACCCCCTTCCGGCTGAGCGGGATAGTGCCCGATACATCGCCCGCCGGCAGCTCGCCCTCGATCCCCCGTTGCGTGTCCCTCGTTAGGGTCAAGTTCGGCCTTGTCTACCGCGGCGCGCTCGACGAGAACGCGGCCTGAAGAGGGCCTGGCGAGTCATCGACTGAGCCGTCCATGACGCGCTGGATCGCCCCGAGGCTGCGTCCTCGGTCGCACACGTACGCTCCGCCTGCTGCGGGTACGCGGGCTCCCTGCGTCCTTGCCTCGGAACGACCATCACGTCCCGACGACGAGCGATGTCCCGCCAGGCCCTCTTGCTATCTGCAGAAGCGATTCGGCGGCGTGCGGCCGTTCCAGCGATAGCCGGCCGCTGTCGCGTTGGTCACCGTCGTCCTGAAGCACCCCGGCGCCAGCTGGACGAGGTACGTGGCTCGGCCCAGCGCGTCGGTTCGCTTCTGCGCCGAGAACACCGTGCGCCCGTTCCGCTTGACGAGGACTGCCGTGCGCACGCCTCTCGCCGGCGGCCCCCCCGCCTCGACGACAGACGCCGTCACGCGCAGCGTTGCTCGGCGCGGCTCGTAGCGGATGGAGGAGACGCGTATGCCGCCTGGGCTCACAGACACGCGCGCGATCGTCGCCAGCTCCACGCCGCTTCCGACGAGCGTCGCGGTCACACGGCCTGACCCGCCGCGTCCGCCGGCCTTGAACGTCGTGGCAGATCCGGCGAGTGGGCTGACCTTGCCGAAGGAGGGGGAGACGGACCAGCGCGCTCGCACCGCGACCGGGTTGCCGAACGCGTCCTCCCCCGACACGGCGAACCGACGCAAGCCGCGGGGCTTCATCGCGGTCGAGGGTGGATCGATGCGCAGCTTCGCGGGCGGTCCGGGCGCGACCGTCTGCACCTGGGCTGCGGTCGTCAAGCCGGCGCTGGTGGCCGTGATCTGCGGCTGCGCGGCACGGGTGTCGAGGTAGTAGAAGGGTTGGGATGCCGTGCTGCCGAGGGGAATGCTCACAGGGAGCGTGGCTGACCACGGGCCGTTCGGGCCGAGCGAGAACTGCCCCTGGGGCGAGCCGGAGGCGAGCGTGACGGCGATCGGCGTCGTCGTCGGCTGCGGCGTACCCGCGAGGTCGACGACGCTGACGGTCATCGGGCCGGAGGAACGGCCCGCGGTGAGCGACTGGGGCACCGTCGTGAAGGCCAGCACGGCCTGCGACCACGCGCGGAACGACTTCCACTGCTCGGAGAAGCTCGCCTCGGCGAGGTCTGCGCGGCAGTAGAGGTTCTGGCCTGGCGGGCCGCAGGCGCCGCCGCCGGGGTCGCTCGGATTGTCGGCCGCCGAGTCGCGGATTGCCGCCCCGAGCCGGTCGAGGATCGCGCCGCTCTGCGCCGCGAACTCGCCGCTCGACAGGCCGCTGCCGTTGCGGGGCTGCCACGCGAAGCCCCAGCGGTCCTGCGGCTGCCCGGTCGTCGCGCTGAACGCCCTCAGCGCGTAGACCTGCGCAGAGACGTAGGCCTGCATCTGATCGACCGGAACCAACGTCCAGCCGTAGCCCGACTGGTACTGCCAGGCGGCGTTCGCGAGCGGCGTGAGCGTGCTCTGGAGGTAGGTGCGAGCGAACTCGATCGTCGTCGGCCCCGCGCGCGTGACGACGACGGGATGCTGGAGGTAGTCGTTGAGGTAGTCGCGTCGAAGCGTGATCGGCGCCCCGGGCACGGCGTAACGCCGGAAGTCGCCGTACACCTCCTGCGACCAGTCGCTGACGTACGTGCTCATGTCGGTCCAGAAGGCAACGTCGGCGAGCCAGTTCTGGAGGTTCTGCTGATACACGGACACGTTGGTCGTCGCCTGGCCGATGCCGACCGTGAAGACGACGCCGCGTGCCGTGCGCGGGCCGTCGCTTTCGAACAGGCCGCGGACGAGCTCGCGCGCATTCGCCCGTGCGGTGCCGGAGTTCGACCGCACGGTGGACGGGAACTCGTTGATCGCCCAGGTGTCGCCGGCCCGGATGTCGAACCCCGCCTGCGCCATGCGGCGCCGCGCCTCGACGCCGGCCGCGTACCAGGTCGTCTGGTTGTTCGTCACCCACCGGCTCCAGGACGTCCAGTGGATCTCCGCCAGCGCGTGGAAGTTCTGGCCGAGCGCGCGAATCCTCCCGGCCTGATCAGGCCTGAGGGTCGTCTTGTCGCCGACGACGGGCGGGACGGAGACGTAGTAGCTCGCGCACGGCGATGCATTGGCGGCCAGCTTCGTCGCGAGCCGCAGCCAATCGGTCGCGGCGTAGAACACACCGCGAAGCGGCCGGCATCCCGCCTGAACGCGCACGTCGCGCGGCCGACGCACGAGGCTGCGCCACAGCGCCTCTGTCTTCTCCGGCTCGAGCGACGGTACGGGAGCGGTCGGCTCCGGCGCGGCAACGCCGCGACCTGCCGCCGAGCCGGCGAGCAAGACCGCGGCGAGGGCGACGAGAACCCACCAGATACCGTTGCGACCCATGGGTCGTCCAGTTGTAGCGGACTGTCTGAAAAGCCCTTGTAAGGGCTACGGGGCCAAGCCCTCCTAGCGGCGGGGCGTCCAGGTGATGGAACGACCCGCGCAGGCGCCGCGTCCTCGAGCTGCGAGCTGCCCCATCGTCGTGTACGCATCGCGGCGCTGGCCACCGAACCTCATCAGACCGCTCTGCCAGCCGCCTCCCAAGGCGTTGCCCTCTGCGTCGCGGCCGTTGCGCCACCGCTCGTCGACGAGGAGGAACAGGAGAACGTCGGTCACGGCAGGGTCACACGCAAAGTACGTCTGCATCGTCTGCGCCAGGTACGCCGCCTGCGTTGACTCGTCGATCGTCTTGACGTTTTCCGTGTTCACGTATCCGGGCTGACCGGTCGTGTCGACCTGCCAGCCGATCTCGTCGATGCGGAACGTCAACCCCTCGAGCGTGGTCGGCTGGGCTGTGCCGTGGAACGCGTCCCAGACCGCCTGCTTCACGCGAGCGAGGTTCGAGATCCCGTATCGCGCCGGCGACGGGTATCCGACGTGCGGCGCGTCCGTGGGGCGGCTCGGGTTCGGATACGGGTGGATGGCGAGCTGGTCCATCAGCGGCCGCTTTCGTCCGCTCGCGCGGTAGGCCTTGCCGACGTCACGAAGGAAGACGAGTGGCTCGTTCGACTGGCTCGTGGACGCACGCGGTGACAGGCCCATGCCGATGACCATCGCGTCTGGGTTGGCGAGCTTGATCGCGTCGTAGCACCGGGCGAGCAGCGCCGTGAAGGCCGGCGCGGCGACGTCCCTGCCCCGCGCGTCCTTCTGTGGGAGCCAGAAGAGGCGCGTATTGGGCTCGTTGCCGACGATGAAGTTCTCGATGCCCCACTTCTCGACTGTGCGTACGACGTTGGCCGCCCAACCGCAGAAGGTCGCGGGATCGTGCTTCGACGCGACCTTCGAATAGAGCGCGAGCGTCACGTGTACGCCCGCCCGCTGCGCGAGCGGCGCGGCGCGCTCGAGGAACGGCAGTTCCTCGAGGGCGGTCGGCTGAGCGGGGTTCCAGGCGAGCGTCCAGCGGTTTTGCGTCAGTCCGGCGCCGGGCATGTTCGCGTAGAAGCTCGCGCCGCCGTCATCCGCGTACTTCGAGACATCGTCCGCGACGCCGTAGGTGATTTGCGGCACGGCACGCGGGCTCGCGACGGCGGAGGCCGACAGCGTGACTCCAACAAGTGCGAGGGTCGCGAGCAGCCGCACCTGGGCACATCTTCGTCACCGTTCCGGGCCTTGGAAATCCCGAATTCGCCCTAGGGTCACCCCACTACTTCGGCGACCGGCTCGCGTACTGCGACCACGTTGAAGGCGGCGACCGGGCGCTGGAAGCCCTTGAGCGTCAGCTCACCGACGGGCGCGACATCGACCTCGGATTCGACCTCCGCGTAGAGACGCTGCGCGATCAGCAACTGGCCGCCGGTTGCCTCGTCGGCAAGACGTGATGCGAGGTTCGTGACGGCGCCGATAGCCGCGTAGTCGTAGCGGCCGTCGAAGCCCACCTCGCCACAGGTCGCGTAGCCGAGCGCGATCCCGGCGCCGAAGTCGAGCTCGTGGCCGCGCTTTCGCCACTGCGGCGTCAACTCGGCCATCTCCTCGCGGAGCGCACAGCCGAACCGGACCGCCTGGAGCGCCGAGTCGGGGATCTCGATCGGGTCGTTGAAGAAGAGCTGGACGCCGTCTCCCTGGAGAAAGCCGACAGTCGCGCCGAAGCGCCGGACGAGGCGTCCTACGGTCTCATGGAACTCGCCGAGGACGCGCATGAGCTCCTCGGGCTCGACGGCGTCCGCGAAGCTCGTCCAGCCGCGGAGATCGGCGAACACCATCGCCACCTGACGGCGGTGGCTCGTGAGGATCGACTCGTCGCCGGACGAGACGATGGCCTCGGCGAGCTGTGGCGAGAGGAACCGCTGGAGGCGCTGGTGTCGCTCGATCTCCTCCAGCTGCGTCTGCACCCGCTGCTCGAGGGTGCGGTTCAGCTCCTTGATCTCGTCGTGGTAGCGCTTGATCCGGAGCAACGACCGGATGCGCGTGAGCAGCTCGTAGTGGTTGAACGGCTTCGTGATGAAGTCGTCCGCGCCGGCCTCGATCGCCTTCGCCTTCTCGGTCCCCTCGCTCGCAGTGAGCATGATCACCGGCAGCACCGCAGTCTGCTCTTGCTCACGCAGCCGGCGGCACACGGCATAGCCGTCGAGCTCGGGCATCATCACGTCGAGGAGGACGAGATCCGGGTCGGCCGACTCGGCGAGCTCGAGAGCAGCGAGGCCGTCGCCCGCCGACACGACCTCGTAGCCCCGCGGCTCGAGAACCGCCTCGAGCAGGCGCACGTTGCCCGCGACGTCGTCCACCACGAGGATCTTGGCGCCGCCGTCGCCGGTCAACTGCGCCCCTCGCAGTACCGCTTCACCGTTGCGATGAAGCTGACGATGTTCACGGGCTTCGAGATGTAGTCGTCGAAGCCGGCCGCGAGGAACCGCTCGCGGTCGCCGTCCATAGCCTGAGCGGTCAGGACGAGCACCGGAATGGAAGCCGTGCGCTCGTCGGCACGCAGCCGGCCGAGCGCCTCGATGCCGTCGATGTCGGGAAGCTGGATGTCCATGAGCACGAGGTCGGGCGTGTGCTCGATGGTGAGATCGACCGCCTCTCGGCCCGTCGTGGCCTCGAGCGTCTCATAGCCGTTTGCCTGGAGGACGTCACGGAAGAGCTTCATGTTCTTCTCGTTGTCCTCGACCACGACGATCCGTGCACCGCTCATTGCTCGCCCGATTCCACCGGAAGGGTGAACACGAACGTGCTGCCCTTGCCGACCTCGCTGTCGACCCAGATCCGTCCGCCGTGGAGCTCGATCAGCCGCTTGGAGAGCGCCAGGCCAAGGCCGGTTCCCTCGCGCTGCGCGAGCCCTGCCTCGGTCTGCTGGAACTCCTCGAAGATGCGCTCCCGGTCCTCGGCGGCGATGCCAGGGCCCGTGTCGGTGACGAGGACCCGCACCTCGCCGTTCTCCTGTGTCGCTCGGACGTCGACCTCACCGCCTTCCGGCGTGAATTTCACGGCGTTCGAGAGCAGGTTGACGATCACCTGTCTGATCCGGCGCTCGTCGCCCGTGACGACGTCGACGTCCGGGCTCGCGGAGAGCTCGACATTGACGCCACCCTCGTTTGCCCGCTCGCGCACCATGACAACGCCTCCTTCGAGCGCGTCGTGGAGAGAGAAGGGCGCGAGCTCGAGCTCGACCTGCCCGGCCTCGACCTTGGAAAGGTCGAGAATGTCGTTGATCAGGGCAAGCAGGTGGTTGGCGGAGCTCAGGATGTCGTCGAGGTATTCCGCCTGCTTCTCGTTGATCTCACCGAACATGCCGTCGCGCATCACCTGCGAGAAGCCGATGATCGCGTTGAGCGGCGTCCGCAGCTCGTGCGACATGTTCGCCAGGAAGTCCGACTTGTGCTGGCTCGCGGCCTCGAGCTCCTTGTAGAGACGCTGGAGCTCGTCGTTCATCTGGTTCACGTTGGCCGCGAGCGCGCCGAGCTCGTCGCGGTTCGTGATGTCGACGTGGCCCGAGAAGTCGCCTGAGGCAATCGCGGCCAGCCGCGTGTCGATCCGCTGGATCGGCCCGATCACCGACCACGAGAGCAGGAAGCCCAGGACGAGTGCGAGGGCGATGGCTCCTGCTGCGACGCCGATAAACAGGTTTCGCGAGTCCGTGTACGCGTTGTCGTTCTGTGCGATCAGGGCGTCTGCCTTCGCCGTATGGGCATTCGCGAGCTCCGTCGAATACTGGTTGAGATCGATCGCAATCAGCTCGGCCCGCACGCGAAGGGACGTCGCACGCTTAGGATCGGCGCGGTCCAGCTCGGTGACCTCTCCCATGAGCTTCGAGAGCCATTTGCTCGTTGCCCGGATCCTGTGCAGGAACGGCTGGTCCTCGGCTGAAGGCTGGAAGCCGAGATTGTCGGGGAACGTCGACGCAGGGATCCGGGCGACCGCGCTCGCGATCGCCTGGTCGATCCTCCTGCCTGTTCTGCTAGGCCGCTTCGCGCCGGAGAAGACCTTGTTGAAGTCGCTTCCCACGTTCTCGGCGAGCAGCCCGCGAACGTGGCCAGCATCGCTCTGGAGCTTGCCGTACGCAAAGGCTCGCTCCTGCAGAGTTCCCAGCGTCTCTACTCGCTCGTTCGACTGCCCGAGCAGGCGTAGCCCGAGGACGCCGAGGACGACCACGAGCAAGGCAGTGCCCACGAACGCCACGAGCAGCTTGGCGTGGACCCCTGCCGGCAGTTGTCCCACGGCCCGGACCAGCGGATTGTCGGCAGGGCTCAGCAGCCGGCGTTTCGGAGCGCCGGCTGCTGTCTTCTGCTGCGGGACGTGTCCTTGCGACACGGCCTCAGATCTTCAGCTCTGACGTGCTTCCCACGAAGTTCGTGACCAGCCAGCGGTTGTCGATCCTCGCAACGTCGAGATTGCCAGCCGTGACCGCAGCAACCTTTCCGGTATCGACGTCGATGAAGTGGCATTCGAAGTGGAGCGTGCCGCGGTCTCCGTCGAGGGTGACCTTGAGCTTGTACGCAGGATGGTCGGACAGCCAGTGCGTCTCGGGCTCGAATGCAACCGACTTCAACCAGACCTGACGGATCTGCTTCTTGCCCGTCACCGTTTTCCCAGGACCGAACGTGCCCGTCGCGTTCGGTGCGAAGAGGCCGACCATCCCGTTGATGTTCTTCTTCGATATCGACTCGTGGAAGGTCCTCTCGATCTGGCTAATCGCGTACCGATCGACCTGGCGTTGCATGCCTCGCTCGAAGGTCGAGCTCGTGCTTGCGCCGCCACAGGCGGTAAGCGAGATGACGAGTGCCCCCAGTGCGGCTCCAATAGCTAGCGCCTTCACTGCCCTCACGTCTTCTCTCCTCTCGTTCCGGGGGGTAGGTGTTGCAGACCTTAAAGCGATCATCGACATCGGCCAAGGGTGGCTGCTGGCGATTCACAGGGATGCTGGCATCCCATCTATAAGAGGCTCGCCTCAGTTGGCATAGCTCCGCACCTGCTCGGGAAACGTTCTGATGTCGATCGGCTTCCCGAGGGAGCCGGCAAAGCCAGCGTCCTCCAGCCATTCCTCGTCGGGTTGCAGAGCGCTCAGTGCGACGACCGGGATCTGTGCGGTTCGGCTGTCATCGCGGAGCGTGCGCGCTACCTCTGCGCCGTCCATGTCGGGAAGCCGGAGGTCGAGGAGCACAACGTCCGGCAGCCGCTCGACTGCGAGCGCGACGCCTGCAGCTCCGGTCGCTGCTTCGATCGTCTCGAGTCCGGACGCGCGCAGCACGTCGCTCGCGAGCTTCAGGTTCAGCTCGTTGTCGTCGACGATCAGGGCGAGCGGTTGTCGCGTCACCGGCGTATTCTCGTCACGTGGCGATCCTGCTCGTGCTCGCCGAGGACCACTACCTCGTGCGCGAGGGCATTCGCCGCCTGCTCGAGGCAGACCCCGAGTTCGAGGTTGCCGCCGTGTGCGAGGACCTCGACTCGTTGCTCTCTGCGGTTGCCGCCGAGCAGCCGGACGTCGTCGTCACGGACATCCGCATGCCTCCCGGCGACGCCGATGAGGGCATCCAGGCTGCCGCGCGGCTGCGTGAGACGAACCCAAACGCCGGCGTTGTCGTGCTCAGCCAGTATGCGAATCCCACCTACGCGCTCGCGTTGCTGGAAGGCGGCAGCGAGGGACGTGCGTACCTCCTCAAGGAGCGCGTCCAGGACGTCGAGCAACTCGCTGCCGCCATCCGTGCGGTCGCCGAAGGAGGCTCGGTCATCGATCCGAAGGTCGTCGAGGCGCTCGTGGCGGAGAACACGCGCGGGGAGCACTCGCCGCTCAGTCAGCTGACGCCGCGGGAGTACGACGTGTTGCGCGAGATGGCCGAAGGGAAGAACAACGCGGCCATCGCGGAGGCGCTCTTCCTCACCGAGAGATCGGTCGAGAAGGTGATCCACTCGATCTTCCGCAAGCTCGGGCTCGCGTTCGAGACGGCGGTTCACAAGCGCGTCAAGGCGGTCATCCTCTACCTGGCCGAGACCAACTAAACCGGTAGCGATCCGGACACCTCGTTGCCCCTGACTGCTAGCTGACCGCCCAGTGCTTCGATGCGATCACGAAGGACGCTGGCTTCGGGCCCGAGCCCGTCGGTGACCACGGCGAACTCGATGGATCCCTCGGCGTCTTGCACTCGTACCGTCGCCTGACCGACGGCGGTCTCTAGCGCCGCCACGCAGCAGAAGTAGACGGCTGCCGCCACCTCGGGTGGGTAGCTCGCTTTCGCGGGGATGTCGAGAGACATTCGCACGCCGGCACTTGCAGCTGCAGCGCGCAGTGCCGTGCCGAGTCCGCCGCTGTCGAGCAATGGCGGGTAGATCTGCTGCGCGAGCTGCATCGCCTCGCCCAGCGCCTGCTGCACGTCGCGCTTCATCTGCTCCAGGAGTGTCTTTGCCTCCGCAGGGTCGGAGTCGAACGCCTGCGACGCGAGCTGAAGGTTGACCGCAAGCGCGACGAGGTGCTGCTGCACGCCGTCGTGGAGCTGCCGTTCAATCGCACGGCGGTCGGCATCCGCGGCCACGACGAGCCGCTTACGCGATTCGCCCAGCCGCTCGAGTTCCTCGTGCGGGTCGCCCACGCACGCGACTGTCCGCCATCGCGCACGCCCCGTCAAGTGGGCCAGCACGCCCACAACGCCCCGGCAGCCTTCCCTTCAGCTTGCCTGCTGGCGCTGTAGTCGCGGCCGTCGATCCCACCTAGCGTCGTTGCCTTCACCACAAAGGGGCGCCGAAGGCGAGCACTACGAGAGCCGCCAATGTTGCACCGACAATCAGTCGTTTCATGTGCATATTGCAATCGGTTGACGACCCAGTCACTGTGTATCGCCGTGCGCTGTACGAGCGGCACGGCAGGTTCTATCCCACAGCGGCCGCGCTCCAGAAGTACATGGTCGACCACCCCCGAG
>JBKPGF010000021.1:0-106667 GCA_046729255.1 Actinomycetota bacterium | reverse complement strand
GATCAATCATCAGCGGCTGCCGTCGTTCGAAGAGATCGTCGGCCGGGCGCTCGACTCGCTGCCACCGGAGATCGCCGGCTACATGGAGAACGTCGCGGTCGTCGTCGAGGACGAGAACCCCGAGGATCCGGACATCTTCGGCCTCTTCTCGGAAGACCCGTACATGCCGGCGCAGATCACGATCTACCGGCTGCCGCTGGAGGAGACGTTCCCCGACCCGGTGGCGCTGGAGGAGGAGATCCGCATCACGGTCCTTCACGAGATCGGCCACTACTTCGGTATGGACGAGCAGCAGATCGCCGAGCTCGGCTACGAATGAAGCCGCAGGACATCGTTGCTGCGGGCTACGACGCGATGGCCGAGCGCTACGCCGCCTGGCAGTCGGCGGTCGTGGGCGATCCGCGCGGGCGGTACGTCGAGCGGTTGCTCGACCTCCTCCCTGAGTCCCCGGACATCCTCGAGATCGGCTGCGGCGCAGGCATCGAGCCCTCGCCGACCTTCGCCCGGGTGGGCCGGCTCACGGGCATCGACATCTCCAAGGCGCAGATCGCCCGTGCGCGAGAGGCGCTGCCTGAAGCCAAGCTCATGCACGGGGACATCACGGAAGCGACGTTCCCGGCAGGGTCGTTCGACGCCGTCGTTGCCCTCTACGTGCTCACGCACATCGCCGCGGACGCGCTACCGGGATTGCTCGAGCGCATCGCCGAGTGGCTCAAGCCGAGTGGATTGCTGCTGGCGACCTTCGGCGAGGGGCCCGCACACGAGAGCATCGTCGACGACTGGCTGGGCGCACCGATGTTCTTCTCGGAGCTCGACGCGGCGATGAACGAGCGGCTCGTTGCGGGAGCGGGTCTCGGCATCCTCGAGTCACGCGCCGAGCAGATGGACGAGCCCGAGAGCGAGCCGGACCGCGGCCCCGTGACGGTGAGCTTCCAGTGGATCCTTGCTCGGAAACGAGCCGGCTAGGCCGCTGCGTCTTCTTCTTCTGACGCGTCCACGACGCCGGCGACGACGGTCTCCTGCGAGCGCTCGTGGAGCCGCTCTCGCCCTCGGCGGATGGCCGTGAGGAACTTCTCGAGATTCACCTCGAGCGTCGAGAGGATGTTGTCGGCCCAGTCCTCCATCTCGAGCTTCGTCTCGCGTGCCTGGCGGCGCGACTCGTCGATGATGTCCTGCGCCTGACGTTCGGCGAGCTTCACGATCTCCGTCTGGGAGGCCTCGCGGACAGCCTGCTCGCGGGCCTCGCCGAGCATCCGGTCGCATTCCCGCTTCGCCTCCGCCAGCATCTCCTGGCGCTCCTTCACGATCCAGCGCGCCTGCTTGATCTCTTCCGGGATCGTCGCGCGCATCTGGTCCAGGATGTCGTAGATCTCCTCGCGGTCGATCCGTACCTGGTCGGTGAGCGGCACCGTGCGCGCGTTGTGCACGACGTCGTCGAGCTTGTCGATGAGTACGAGTACGTCCATGGCGCCGCAGTCTACTCGGAGGGGCTCACCGGTGCACCGGGCCTACCCTCCGGGAAGAGGTCGCGAAACCGCTGGGCCACGGCCGGTGGGACGAGCTCGTCGACGGCGCCGCCAAAGGAGGCGATCTCCTTGACACCGCTCGAGGAAACGAAGCTGTACTGCGGGCTGGCCATGACGTAGAGCGTCTCGATGTCAGGGGCGAGCGTCCGGTTGAGGTGGTTCATCTGGAACTCCCACTCGAAGTCCGAGATCACCCGCAGGCCCTTCACCATCGTCTTCGCACCGTGCTTGCGGGCGAACTCGACTACGAGCTCCGCGAAGACGTCCACCTCGACGTTCGCAACGCGGCTCTCTGTGAGCGCCTCCTCGAGGAACGCGACGCGCTCCTCGACCGTGAACATCGTGGCCTTGTGCGCCGGGTCGCGGACGACCCCGACGACGACGCGGTCGAAGATCTCCGCCGCGCGCCGGATGATGTCGACGTGGCCGTACGTGACTGGGTCGTAGCTGCCGGGGCAGATCGCTACGACAGGGTGACCGTCGCTCATGTCTCGAACACCGTCAGCTGTGTCGAGCCGTGGCGGCGGGTCGAGTGGACGGGCAGCGGCAGGTCCGGCTGCACCCCCGCAGCCGTCTCGAAGACGACGAAGCCGCCGTCGGCGAGCACGCGCGGCAGGTGTTCGGCAAGCGGCATGCGGAGGGATTCAACCATCTCGTACGGCGGGTCGAGGAAGACGACGTCGTACTGCTCGGGCGTTCTCGCGAGGTGGCTCAACGCGTCCGAGCGCACGACCCGGGCGCCCTCCAGCTCGAGCTTCGCGAGATTGCGCTCGATGGTCTCGAGCGCGGCCGGATCGGACTCGACGAACGTCGCCCTCGCGGCGCCGCGCGACAGCGCCTCGAGCCCAAGCGCGCCCGAGCCGGCGAAGAGGTCGAGCACCGTCAGGCCGTCGACAGGACCGAGGATGGCGAAGGCAGCCTCGCGAACGCGGTCGGACGTCGGTCTCGTGTCGCGCCCCTTCGGCGCGAAGATCCGTGCCCCCTTTCGGCTGCCGGAGACAATGCGCACGGCGAGAGGCTATGCGGTCGACGGATCCTCGCCGAAGACGCGGTCGATCTCGTCGTTCAGCGGGCCCTCGTAGTCGACGAGGGCGCCCGCCTCGATCCGCGCGAGCTCGAGCAGCGGACGGTCGGCGACAAGCCGCGCGTAGCGGAAGTCAGTGAGCCCGGACTGGCGCGTTCCGAGGAGCTCCCCTGCGCCACGCAGTTCGAGGTCGACCTCGGCCAGCTCGAAGCCGTCGGTGGTGTCCACGAGCGCCTCGAGGCGTGCCACGGCCGTCTCGGTCAGTTCCTCTTTCGGACGTGACACGAGCAGGCAGTACGACTGCTCGCCTCCACGGCCGACGCGGCCTCGCAGCTGGTGCAGCTGCGCCAGACCGAAGCGGTCGGCCTCCTGGACGATCATGATCGTCGCGTTGGGAACGTCGACGCCGACCTCGATCACCGTCGTCGACACGAGCACGTCGAGCTCCCCTGCCTTGAAACGCACCATGAGCTCGCGTCGCTCGCCAGGGCGGAGCTGGCCGTGCATGCAGCCGACGCGGAGCCCCCGCAGCTCGGCGCGCGCGAGGCGCTCGGCCTCCTGCTCGGCGGCCCGCGCCTCGATGGCGGCGGACTCCGACACGAGGGGACAGACGACGTAGGCCTGCCGCCCGGCTTCGAGGTGCCTGCGCAGCCGACGATACGCCTCGGAGCTGCGTTCCGCGGTCACCCAGCTCGTGACGATGGGTCGGCGCCCGGCCGGCAGCTCCGCGATCTCGGACACGGCCAGGTCGCCGTAGACCGTCAGGGCGAGCGTGCGCGGGATCGGCGTCGCCGTCATGTGCAGAGTGTGCGGTCGCGTGGCCGCCGTCAGCGCCTTGCGCTGCTCGACACCGAAGCGGTGTTGCTCGTCGACGACGGCGACGGCGAGCTCTCCCAGGTCGACGCCTGCCTGGATCAGCGCGTGGGTGCCGACGACGACGGCCGCACCGGCCGAACGCTTGCGCTCGGCCTTGCCGGCCGAGCTCGTGAGCAACCCGCAGGTGACGCCGAGTTGCGTGCAGAGCGATTCGACGGTGAGGAAGTGCTGCTCGGCAAGGGTCTCCGTCGGCGCCATGAGCGCTCCCCTGTAGCCGGCCTCGACGGCCCGCAGCAGTGCATAGACGGCGACGACCGTCTTGCCGGACCCCACGTCGCCCTGCAGCAACCGCTCCATGGGCACGGCTCGTTGCAGGTCCGCGTCGAGCTCGCGGATCGACCCTTCCTGGCCCGCGGTCAGCGTGAACGGGAGCACGTCGCGCAAGGCGGCGACGAGTGCGCCGGGAGGCGGCAGCGCGCGGGCCGCGTCGTCCTTGCGCTCCTGGCGGCGTCGCGCAAGCCCGGCCTGGAGCACGAGCAGCTCTTCGAATGCCAGCCGCCGCCGCGCGGACTCCGCCTCGTCGAGCGACCGCGGCTTGTGCAACGCGTGGAGCGCGTCGCCCTTGAGCGGCAGCTCGAGACGAGGGCCGAGCTCCGCGGGCAATGGATCGGGCACGCCGCGGGCCGCAGGCAGCGCCTGGTCGACGAGCGCCCGCAGCCGCTGCGGGGTCAGCTCCTCGCCGGCCGGATAGACAGGTGCGAAATCGGCTGTCGCGAGCGCGTCGCCGAGGTCATACGCCCGCACCTGGAACTCGCCGCGCTGAAGGCGGCCGCGCAAACGGATCGGCGTGCCCGGGACGAGCTTCGTCGCCAGCCACTCCTGGTTGAACCAGATCGCCGGCACATCCCCGGAGTCGTCGTGGACGCGCGCGCGGACGATCGCCAGGCGGCGACGCGGGCGGCGCACGGTCACGTCGCGAACGACGCCGGCGATCGCCACCTCTTCCTCGGCCAGGAGATCGGCGATGCGGCGCTCCGGCGCGGCCGACTCGTACCGCCGGGGCGCGTGGCCGAGGAGATCGTCGATCGTGTGGAGGCCGAGCTTGCCGAGTCGGCGGGCCGCGGTGGGCCCGACGCCGCGCAGCGTCTCGAGCGGGCGCGAGAGCGCCTCGGGCCCGTACGAGGCCTTTGGCCTCCCCCACTCCGCCGGCTGGTCCGGCGCGGCAAAGCCGGTCGGCAGCCGAGTCACGGAGAGGAGTCTAGGAGGGCCTTCGGAGGGCGACGACTACAGGTCGTCCCAGTAGAAGAAGCCGACAGCTCCCGGGCCGGCGTGCGTGCCGACGACGGGGCCGAGCATGCCCGCGGCCTCGATCTGCGCGCTCGGCCGCACGTCGCGGACCATGCTGCGGAGCGCCTGCTCTCGGTCGGGTGCATCCGCGTGCGCGATCGCGACCCGAAGCGAGGGGCGGTCGACGGTCCCTTCCTCGAATTGCCGTTGGAACTCCGCGAACGCCTTCTTGTTCCCTCGGACGCGCTTCACAGGCACGATCTCGCCGTCCGCGATCGTGAGGATGGGCTTGATCGAGAGCAGCTCACCGGCCCAGGCCGCAGCACGTCCAATCCGTCCGCCACGAGCGAGGAACTCGAGAGTCTCCACCGTGAAGACGAGCCCCGCGTCGCGCTTGAACGACTCCACGAGCGCCTCGATCTCCTCGTCGCTCGTACCGCGCTCGAGACGGCGCTGAACGCCCAGGCCGAGCAGCGTGATCCCGAGCGACGCCGACTCGGTGTCGACGACGCGAATGCGGTTCCCCTCCCGCTCGCCCGCCCCGAGCTTCGCGCTCTCCCACGTGCCCGAGAACTTGGCCGACAGGTGAAAGGAGTAGATCCGCTCGTAGCCCGACAGGTCGTCGTAAACGGTGGAGAAGTCTCCGGGTGTGGGCTGCGAGGTGGTCGGCATCACGGGCGACGTGCGAAGGCGGGCATAGAAGTCCGCGGCCGGCAGCTCGACGTAGTCACGAAAGCTCTCGTCGCCGAAGAGCACGTACAGCGGAACGACACGCCAGTTCGGAAACCGCGCCGACGCGTCGGGGAAGTCAGCTGTGGAGTCGACGACGACGACGGTGTTGACGGCCGTGAGCTCCATGGCTCAGCGGACTCTATTCCGCCGCAATGAGCAGGTGGTAGTGCGGCTGGCCACCGGCCTGGACGTCCACCTCGACGTCCGGGTGCCGGACGGTAACGGCGTCGACGAGATCGCCGATCTCTGGCGCGTCCGCCCCGGTGAGCACGGTCATCGTGTCGTGAGGCGACGACAGGAGCGCATCGATGACTGCGCTGGCCACCTCGTCGAAGCTTTCGCCTCCGACTACGGGCTCGTCCTCCAGTAGTCCGAGGTAGTCCCCTTCCCGCACCTCGAGCCCGTTGAGCTCGACGTCGCGCGAAGCTGTCGTGACCGCGCCGGTGGCGACCGATCGGATGGCCTCCCGCATCGACTCCTCGTTCTCGCTCGAGGCCGACGCGGGATCGAACGCGAGCAACGCCGACAGCCCCGCCTGAATCGACCGCGTCGGCACGACGCGTGCCGGCTTCCCGGCCAGAGCAATCGCCTGCTCCGCGCTCATGATGACGTTGCCGTTGTTGGGCAGCACGACGACCTCACGCGCGCCGGTGCGCTCGATGGCTTCGACGATGTCGGCCGTGGAGGGGTTCATCGACTGACCGCCCTCGACGACGTGCGCCACGCCGAGACTCTCGTAGAGGCGGCGGTTTCCGTCGCCGGCTACGACGGCAACGACGTCCGAGACCCGATCCGAGGCCTTCTCGGCCGAGGTCGCGGTCAGCCGCTCTTCCCGCTGAGCGGTCTGCACGTGCATGTCGGCGATCTCTACGCCCGAGATCACCCCGCGCGCGGTGCCGAGGCGCAGCGCCGCGCCGGGATCGTCCGTGTGTACGTGCACCTTCAGCGCCGACTCGTCGCCGACCACGAGCAGCGAGTCGCCGAGCTTCCCGAGCAACTGCTCGAGGGCAACGCCGTCGAGGCCTTCACCCTCGACGAGGAACGCGGTGCAGTAGCGGAACTCGGACAGCTCGCGGTGAATGGCTTCGACGCCGAGCGCCGTCACCGGCGCAGCCGCCCGGACCTCCTCACCGGTGAGTGCGGCGTGGAGACCGCGCACGATCTCGACCAGCCCCGCGCCACCGGCATCGACGACATTGGCCTCGCGGAGGACGTCGAGCAGCTCCGGCGTCCGAGCGAGCGCCGCCTCCGCGCGCTCGACGACGGGCTTCAGCAGGTCACCGAGGGAGGCAGCCGAGTCGGCCTGCGCCTCGGCCTCCTCGGCCATCTCCCGGACGACAGTCAGGATCGTGCCCTCGACGGGATGGCGGACGCCGCGGTACGCAGCGTCGCTGGCGGCTCTCAGCGCCCTGGCAGCCGCCTGCGGATCGACCGCCTCCACCTCGCCGAGCACTTCCGCCCCGCCGCGGACCATCTGGGAGAGGATGACGCCGGAGTTGCCGCGCGCTCCCATGAGCGTCGCCCGCGTGACGGTGTGCGCCAGTGCAGTTCGTGGCGCGTCCTCGGCCGCCTCGAGCGCCTCGACGAGGGCGCGCATCGTCAGCGCCATGTTCGTGCCCGTGTCGCCGTCGGGCACCGGGTAGACGTTGAGATCGTCGATGCGCGTGCGGCTTGCCTCGAGCGAAGCCGAGGCCGCGCTCACGAGCTTCCGCAGCTCCGCGAGATCGCTCACGTCGACGTCCGGACGTCGGCGACGACGACGTCGACCGACGCGGTCGGGATTCCCGTCAGGCGCGTCACCTCGTACCGGACGTGGGAGCGGACCGTGGAGGTAACCTCCGCGAGGTTGAGGCCGTGCTCGATCACAACCCGCAGCGTTATCACGAGCCCGTCCGGCGTACGGACGACCTCGACGCCGCGCTCCGGCTTGTCGCGCGACACGAGCCGGCCGAGCCGTCCGCCCTTCGGCTGAGCACCCACGACGCCGTAGCACTCGGCGGCGGTCAGGCCGGCGAGCTGCGCGATCGCATCGGTCGTGATCGTGATCTCGCCCGGAACGGCGTCGTCCACGCGCGGAGGTTACAGTCCAGTCGTCGAAGGGGGCCCGTCGCGCGGGCGCTACACGGCTTTTGCGACCTTGCCGCTGCGGAGACAGCGGGTGCAGACGTACACGCGCTTGGCGGTGCCGTCGAGAACGACGCGCACGCGCTGGAGATTCGGGTCGAAGCGCCGCTTCGTGGCCACCATCGAGTGACTCCGGCTGTGGCCGAACGACGGCTTCTTCCCGCAGACTGCACAGATCTTCGCCATGAGCGACTGAGAGTGTAGCTACGAAGCCGCGGCGCGCGTCCGCACGTGTGAGAAGAGATCCGCCATCTCGAGTGCCGTGCGAGCCGCCTCTGCGCCGCGGTCGAGCCGCTGTTCCGCCTGCTCGCGCGTCTCGGTCGTGATCACGCCGAACGCGACCGGAATCCCGGTCTCGATCGCCGCCAGCTGCAGGCCGCTCGCGGCCTCGCTCGCGATGAGATCGAAGTGCGGCGTCTCGCCGCGGATGATGCAGCCGAGGGCAACCACACACGCGAAGCGGCGCGTCTTGGCAAGCGCAAGCGCGCTCAGCGGCAGCTCGAAGGCGCCCGGAACCGGGACGACCGTGATGGCGTCGTCGGCGACGTTGCAGTCGCGGAGCGCGGCAAGCGCGCTCCCCAGCAGTCCCGTCGTGATGTCGCCGTTGAAGCGGCTGACGACGACGGCGACGTTGCGGCGGAACCCGTGCGGCCCGCCAGCGAGGACGTCGACGCCCGGCGGGATCGTGAGAGTGCCCGGCGCGTGCTGAGCAGGCACGGCAGGGAGCGGTGCCGCCTCCTGCTCCTCCTCATGCTCCGCCTCGGGCTCCTCGATCACGACCTCGGCTTCGGCGACCTCCTCGACCGCAAGCGGTTCCGCAACCATCGGGCTCGGCGCGTCCTCGGGCTCGGGGTCCGGATCGACCTCCGGGAGCGGCTCCGCTTCCGAGTGCATCTCGAGCGCCGCCGGCAACTCGTCGTACGCGGGCTCGCTCACGGGCGGCACTGCCGGTGGCACCTCCTCTTCGACGGGCGCGGCGAGCTCGGTGTCCTCGAAGACGGAGCGCTGCTCCACCTCCGGCAGCTCGTCACTCACCCCGGACTCCTCCCGCTTCGGAGGCGCGTCGCGGAACGGCCAGTCGCCCGTGTCCTCGAAGGGGTCGTAGCTGCCGATGTCGGGTCCGCTCGTCAACGCTCGAACTTCAGATCCTGGTGGTGGAGCACATGGCCAAGCTTGTCACGCTTCGCGGCAAGATACCGGCGGTTCTCGGCGTTCGGCGGCACCTCGATCGGCACCTGGCGCGTGACGGTCAAGCCGTACGACTCGATGCCCTCCATCTTTCGCGGATTGTTGGTCAGCAGCTGGATCGAAGACAGGCCGAGGTCGGCGAGGATCTGGTAGCCGATCCCGTACTCGCGGGAGTCGGCGGGGAAGCCGAGCTCGGCGTTCGCCTCCACCGTGTCCAGTCCCCGTTCCTGCAACTCGTACGCGAGCAGCTTGTTCAGGAGGCCGATGCCCCGGCCCTCCTGGCCCATGTAGAGCAGGACGCCGCGCTCCTCGGCGCCGATCTGGCGCAGCGCGAGCTCGAGCTGCTCGCCGCAGTCGCAGCGGAGCGAGTGGAAGACGTCCCCCGTGAGGCACTCGGAGTGGACGCGGACGAGCACGTCGGCGCTGTCGGCGACCTCGCCCTTGACGAGCGCCACGTGGTGCTTCCCCGTCAGCGTCTCACGGAAGGCGACGGCCGTGAAGTCGCCGTACTCGGTCGGGAGCCGTACCGAGCTGACGCGTTCGACGAGCTTCTCCGTTCGCCGCCGGTACTCGATGAGATCGGCGACGGTGACGAGCTTTAAAGCGTGGCGCGTGCAGTAGTCGACGAGGTCGGGTACGCGGGCCATCGTTCCGTCGTCCTTCATGATCTCGCAGACGACGCCGGCGGGCTCGAGGCCGGCGAGCCGCGCGAGATCGACGGCCGCCTCGGTCTGCCCGGCTCGCTGCAAGACGCCGCCCGCGCGGGCCCGGAGCGGCTGGACATGGCCACCCTCGATGAAGTCGTGCCGGCCTGCGGACGGGTCGATCGCGCGGAGGATCGTATGCGAGCGGTCGGCTGTGGAGACGCCCGTCGAGATGCCCTCGCGTGCGTCGATCGGGTTCGTGTAGGCGGTGCCGTGCCTCGACTCGCGGCTCGAGGCGAGCAGGTGCAGGCCGAGCTGGTCGCAGCGATCCTCGGTGAGGCAGAGGCAGATGAGGCCGCGGCCGTGCGTGGCCATGAAGTTCACGGCGCTCGGCGTGGCGTGCTCCGCTGCAATGGTGAGGTCGCCCTCGTTCTCGCGATCGGGCGCGTCGACCACCACGACGAACCTCCCGGCACGGATCTCCTCGATCGCCTCCTCGATCGTGGCGAACGGGGCCGCGCGCGTCTCAGCCAGAGCCGACATCCCGCGAAGGGTAGCCGGGCTGGAGCAGCCGTTCGACGTATTTCCCGATCACGTCGGCCTCGATGTTCACCTCGTCGCCTGGCTCGAGCTCGCCGAGGGTCGTCACCGCGAGCGTGTGCGGGACGAGCGCGACGGCGAACGCGTCGTCCTTCAGTCCGGCGACGGTGAGGGAGACACCCGAGATGGTCACCGAGCCCTTCTCGACGCAGTAGCGAAGCACCTCCGGCGAGACCTCGATCCAGACCCGCTTGCCCTCGCCCTCGGGCTCGACGTCTCGCACGCGACCGATACCGTCCACGTGACCCTGGACGAGGTGGCCACCGAGCTCCTCCCCGGCCCGTACGGCCGGCTCGAGGTTTGCAACGGCGCCTGATCCGAGCCGCCCCAGCGTTGAACGCGAGAGCGTCTCCGGCACGACGTCGAAGGCGAGCGTCGCGTCGTCACCCGCGACGACGGTCAGGCACACGCCGTCCACCGCGATCGAGTCTCCGACCGCCGCCTGTAAGGAGGTCTCGAGCACGAGCCGCCCGTCCTCGAAGGACACGACCCGTCCGCGCTCGCGGACGATGCCTGTGAACACGCGTTGAAGGCTACTGCTCAGGGTTCGCGGACATACGCGCTGACGAGCACGTCCTCCCCCACCTGCTGCGTCACCATCCTCGTCAGGGTGGTCGGCTGGGACAGCTCGCCGATGACGGCCGGGCCTGACCCGGACAGCCGCGGGGCGACGAAGAGGAGGATCTTGTCGACGAGCCCCTGCTCGAGGAAGGACGTCGCGAGCGTCGGGCCGCCCTCCAGCAGCAGCGACTGCACGCCCTCCTCGGCGAGGGCCCGCAGCTCGTCCTCGAGTGGCCCCGTTCGCAGCTCGAGGGACGAGCCTTCCGGTAGCGGGCCGCGCCCGAAGGCGAGACGTCGCGGCTGCCGCGCAGCGTCCACGTCGCGGGCGTCGAGCCGGGGATCATCCGCCCGAACGGTGCCCATGCCCACGGCGACGGCGTCGACGCCGGCTCGAAGCTCGTGCACGAGTCGTCGACTCTCCTCCCCGCTGACCCATCGCGAGCCCGGCACGGTGATCCGGCCGTCGAGCGTCGCGGCGACCTTGTAGATCACGAACGGCCGGCCGACGGTCGTCCACGTCCGCCACGCCTCGTTTTGGGCCCGCGCCTCGAAGGCATCGACGAACTCGACGTCGACCCCCTCCGCGCGCAGCCGCTCCAGCCCTCCGCCGGAGTCCGTTCCCGGGTCGAGGCAGCCGGCGACGACCTTTCGCACACCGCTCGCGAGGACGGCGTCGACGCAGGGTGGCGTCCGTCCGTGATGAGCGCACGGCTCCATCGTCACGTAGAGCGTCGAGCTTCGTGCGCGCTCACCTGCCGCCTCGAGGGCGACGACCTCGGCGTGCGGCCCACCGGCACGTTCGTGCCATCCTTCCCCCACCACGGCCCCATCGTTGACGAGGACGGCGCCGACCATCGGGTTCGGATACGTCGTGCCACGGCCGCGCTCGGCGAGCTCGAGCGCCCGCTGCAGGTGCTCGTTCACACTGAGATCCTAGGTTCGGAGGCGCGCAATGAAGAAGCCCGAGGTGCCGTGGACATGCGGCAGCGTCAGCAGGAACTCGGGCCGCTTCGGGTGACGAAACGCCGGCCAGTCCGCTCCCAGATCGTCGATCTCGAGGCCGGACGCATCGACGACGGCTTCGTTCTCGTCGGCATTGATCGTGCAAACGGCGTAGACGACCGTGCCGCCCGAGTGCACTCGCTCCGCGGCGGCGCGAAGCAGCCCGAGCTGGAGCTCCGGGAGCGGCTCGGCGCGCCAGCGTAGGTCGGGACGCTGGTTGAGGACACCGAGGCCGGAGCACGGCGCGTCGACGAGCGCACGGTCGAACCCGGTCAGCTCCGCAGGGAGGTCGAGCGCATCGGCGCAGACGACACGGACGTTCGTCGCGCCGAGCCTCGTGGCGTTCTCCTCGAGCTCGCGAGCGCGGCCCTGGTGCTTCTCGACGGCGACGACGTCTCCGGCTAACTGGGTCGCCTTGCCGCCTGGGGCCGCGCAGACGTCGAGCGTTCGCTCGCCCTCTTCCGAGCCGACCGCGAGCCCGGCGATCGCCGAGCCCCGGCTCTGTGGCCAGATGCGGCCACCCGCAAGCGCGTCGGCGTCGACCCGGGCCACGCGGACGATGCCCGGCACGTCGGTCGCCTCCCCGTCCACCTCGCCACGCACGACGCGGACCGTCGTCTCGGGCGGCTCGTTCTGCGCCCGCATGAGCGCGATCGCCTCCTCCCGCCCGCGATCGCGCTCCCACACCTCGGCGATCCAGTCGGGATACGAGAGCTTGAGCGGCCCGTCTGACAACGAGTCGATGAGCTGACGCAGCCCCTCCGACAGGCGGCGGAGGACGGCGTTCGTGAACGGCACGGCGCGTTCCAGACGGGCGCGTCGCACGAGCTCGACGCTCTCGTTGACGGCGGCGTGTGTCGGGATGCCGTCGAGGTAGGCGAGCTGGTAGGCGCCGATCCGGAGCGCGGCGAGGACGGGTGGGTCGAGCTTGCGAACGGGGCGGCGGCCGAGCGTCTCGATGCCGTGGTCGAGCGTTCGCACAAGCTGTACGGTGCCGTACGCGATTCGCTGGGCAAGCGCTCGGTCCCGCTCGTCCAGCTGCTCGGCAGCGGTCACGAACGCGCGATCGGCGTATGCCTCCTGCTCGAATACGCGCCGCACGACCTCGTACGCGGCGCGGCGCGCCGCCGTGATCTCCGTCACGACCTGAGACCGCGGAGGTAGTCCTCGTACGGCATGCGGCGCCGGCCATCGGGCTGGACGACCTCTGGCAAAACCCGTCCGCCGTCCACCTTCGCTTGCCAGATCGTCACGCGACGGCCGTCGAGCTCCGCCCTCGCGCCGATGTGAGGCGAGAGCGCGCGGATACGACGCACGATCTCCTCCGGGTCGCCGGCGAGGTCGAGCTCGCGGTCGGCGGCTGTGAGCTTCTCCGCGTACGTCGCGCCGTCATCTGATTGCGGACGGAACGCCGGCTCGGCGAGGACGTTTTCGAGCAGGTCGACGGCGACCGGTGCCGCGTGGCCGTACACGTCACCAGCGTCGTCCTCGCGACCGATGGGAAATGCGCGCTGGGCCGCGATCGGCCCCGCGTCGAGCTCCTCCGTGAGCCGGATGATCGTGACGCCGGTCTCCTCGTCACCAGCGAGGATCGCTCGCTCGACTGGCGCCGCTCCACGCCAGCGCGGCAGGAGCGACGGGTGGACATTGAGCCATAGATGCCGGTCGAGCAGAGAGGCTGGCACGATGGCGCCATAGGCACACGTGACGATCACGTCCGCGGGCAGCTCGACGCTTTCGTCCAGCCGGTCCGGCTGGCGGATGGGGATGCCGAGGCGCTGGGCGGCCGACTTCGCGGGCGGGCTCTCGATCTTTCGTCCTCGGCCGGCGGGACGGTCCGGTCTCGTCAGGCAGAACGCGATCTCGTGCCGCTCGGCGAGCCGTTCGAGGACGTCGGCGCCGAACGGAGCCGTCGCCGCGAACCCGATCGGAGCCACGTCAGAGCCGAGCGCCTGTGGGACCTTTGGACGCGGATCGCTGTCGCAGCCTCGCCATTGCCTCCCGTCGCGCCTCGTCCGTCGTCCGGTCGAGGATGAGCACGCCGTCCAGATGGTCGAGTTCGTGCTGGAAGGCGCGCGCGGCGAACCCCTCGAGCTCCAAATTGATGTCCGTGCCCTGCGGATCCTTCGCCGTCACCGTCACCGATATGGCCCTCTCGACGGGCAGGAGCAGCCCCTGGAGGGAAAGGCAGCCTTCCCCGTCGGTCTCCAGCTCCTCGCCATGGTCGACGAGCTCCGGGTTGACGAGCGCCATCGTGGCGCCGTTGTCGTCCGCGCGCATGACGAAGACGCGCCGGAGGACGCCCACCTGCGTGGCGGCAAGCCCGGCGCCGTCGGCGCCGTCCATGAGCTGCGTCATGCGGTCGACGAGTTGCGCCAGCTCCTCGTCGAACGACTCGACCTCCCGCGCGCGCATGCGCAGAACCGGGTCGGGGTACTGGCGGATCTGCGCGAGCGCGACGAGCCGCCGCGCCTCGCGCTCGGGATCCGGCTGTGTCTCTTGCTCCTCTTCGGTCTGGGTCTCAGGCTCGCTCGCCACGGCGCCAGTCTACTCCGGTGCCTGGGGCCACCCCATGCCTCCTCCCGGTTCCAGCCTATGGAGGAATTTCGTGCGCGTGTGTGCCGAAAGTGCGACAAGTTTGTGATGGCGGAGGCAGGCTAGAAGCTCTGCGGATCGACGTCGACGGACGCGGCGAGGCCCGCCTTCCGCATCGCGGCAGCTGCCGCTGCGAGCCAGCGGCCCGCTGCCCCGGCGACGGCTCGCGGTGCGTCGGTCTTTGCGATCAGCTGGGCCCGGTAACGGCCGCGGAGGCGCGGCAGCGGCGCCGGGCCGATGGCATCGACGTCCGTGAGCCGCGACCTCAGCTCCGCAAGTGCGCGCATGGCGTCTTCGGCCGAGCGGCCCGCAACGAGGACGCGCACGATGTGGCGAAACGGCGGGTAGCCAAGCGCCTTCCTACGCTCGAGCTCCGTCTCGACGAAACCGACGACGTCGTGCCGGGCGGCGAACACGATCGCCTCGGCATCGGGCTGGAACGTCTGCACGATCACACGCCCGGGCGCCTCACGGCCGCTGCGGCCGGCCAGCTGTGTGACGAGCTGAAACGTGCGCTCCTCCGCGCGGAAGTCGGGCTGCGCAAGGCCGAGATCGGCGTCGACCACCGCGGCGAGCTCGACCCCTTCGAAGTGATGTCCCTTGGCCACCATCTGCGTCCCGAGCAGCACGGCGCCCTGCGCACGCCGGAAGCGCTCGAGTGCTGCGGCAAGGGCAGCCGGCTTGGCGGCGGTGTCCGCGTCCAGCCGAACGAGCTCCAAAGCGGGGAGTTGACGAGCCAGCTCCGCCTCCAGACGCTGCGTGCCCACGCCGATCCTCATCAGCTCGGGAGATGAGCAGACGTCACAGTGCTCGGGCGCCGGCCGAACGAACCCGCAGTGGTGACAGCGGAGCACGTCGCCTGCGTGAAGGACGAGCGCGACGTCGCAGGCGACGCACCGAAGGGTCGTGCCGCAGGACCGGCAGTGCACCGCCGGCGCCACCCCGCGGCGGTTGAGGAGGATGATGGCGCGCCCGCGCCGCTCGGCGACGCCCTCCAGCTCTCCGAGCAGCACCGACGACAGCGGATAGCCGGCCTCGCGCCGCATGTCGACGACGCGAACGCCCGGCAACGACGTCGCGAGACGACCCCCGAGCTCCAGCCGCTCCAGACGGGCCCAGCTCTCGGGGCGAGGCGTCGCGCTACCGTAGACGGCGACGGCCCCTTCGAGCGCAGCGCGCTTCGCCGCGACGGTGCGTGCGTCGTAGCGGGGATCGGACTCCTGCTTGTACGACGAATCATGCTCCTCGTCCACGCAGATCACGCCAAGCCGGCGTACGGGCGCGAACACGGCCGACCGGGCGCCGACGACGATCCGCGCCTCGCCGGTCCCGATCCGCTCCCGCTCGTCGCGTCGCTCGGCGTCCGTGAGCCCCGAGTGGAGCACCGCGACGAGATCCCCGAACCGTGCAGTGAACCGCCCGACGGTCTGCGGAGTGAGCGCGATCTCCGGGACGAGGACGACCGCGTCGAGCCCCCGTTCGAGCGCGGCCGCGCATGCACGCAGGTAGACCTCCGTCTTGCCGCTCCCCGTCTCTCCCCAGAGTAGGAAGTGACCCCCGCCCGAGTCGAGTGCGGACTCCACGCGCTGAAGCACCTGCTCCTGCGCCGGGCTCAGCGTCACAGGTGCACGTTCGGCGGCCAGCGCGTAGGAGAAGGCAGGCGCCTGCCGCTCGCCGCGGCGGGCACGCAGAGGCGGCGCCACGAGCGCGAGCGCCCGCGCCGGCGTGGAGCCGTAGTACTCCGCGAGCCACAGGGCGAGGTCGACGAGAGGCTCTGGGATCTCGTGGAGTACCTTGGAGACGGGAACTGGATCGATCCCGTTCGGCGGCTCGCGCTCTTCCCCGACGACGACGCCGCGTACGCGGGATCGGCCGAGGGGCATCGAGACGACCGCACCCTTCCTCACGTCGTCCTCCACCTCGTAGGTGAACGGACGCGAGAGTGCCCGGGTCGTTACGAGCGGGTAGACCGTTGCGTAGCGCACCGGTCCACCTTAGGCCTAGCCGCCGACGGCCTCCAGCACGAAGTCCGTGGCGAAGCCGAGGGCGAGGCCGCCGAAGAGGGCCCAGGAGACGAGCACCTTGTGACCGAGCTGGCGATTGACGTTGGCGAGCTCGATGATGACGTAGAGGATCGAGCCTGCCGCCAGCGCGAGGAACGCGACCGAGAGAGCCTCACTCGTCCACGTCTGTCCGATGAGGGTGCCGACGAACGTCGGGCCGCCGCCGATGATCCCGAGCAGAAGCAAGAAGCGCCACGTCGGTCGCTCGGCCGCACCGGAGAGCGGTGCCACGATGCCGAAGCCCTCGGTGGCGTTGTGGAGTGCGAAGCCGATCACGAGCGTCAGCGCGAGCGCGACCTCGCCGCTCGCGGCCGACTGGCCGATCGCGAGACCCTCGGAGAAGTTGTGGAGCCCGATGCCGGTCGCGATCATGAGTGCGAGCCACGCCGCTGACGTCAACCCGACGGGCCGGACCGCCTCGAACTCCGCGGCCGACGCGGCGCCCGGGCCCAGCATCTTCTTGCGCCGCTGTGCGCCGATCCAGCTGTCGTAGTAGACGAGACTCATCAGCCCGATGGCGGCGCCGACCGCGAGTAGCAGGGCCAGCCACGAGAACTCGAGCCACGATCCGCCCTCGTCCACCGCCTCCTCGAGGGCTTCCTCGACGGGCACGATCCCGTGGGCGAAGACGTCGTAGAGCAGGAAAAGGAGGATGCCCGTCGCCATCCCGCTCAGCGCAGCCTTGAGGCGTACGTCCGGATTCCGGACCCTGCCCAGCGGCAGGCCGATGAAGATCGTCACGCCCGCGAGGGCTCCGAGTACGAGGACCTGCGTCGAGCTCAAGTCAAGTGCTCCTTTCCCGGGTTGTAAGGTCTGCCTTACAAGGCGCCAAGACTATAGTGGCTCCGAGCCCGCGGCGCAGCATCTGGTGGATAGATGGCAGGCCATTCCGTCGACGACTACCTCGAGACGATCTACTTTCTCGCCTTTCCCATCGGCGAGTACCACCCGTCAACGGGTACGTCGGCGATCGCGGCCCGCGTCGCAGAGATGCTTGGCGTCTCGCGGGCGTCGGCAGGCGAGATGCTGAAGCGCCTCGAGGCGGAAGGTCTCGTGGAGCGCGGCGAGCAGAAGGAGGCGATTCTCACCGAGGCCGGCATCGAGCGCGCCGTGAAGGTCGTGCGCAAGCACCGGATCATCGAGCGCTTCCTCACCGACTTCATGGGCTACACGCCGGAGGAGTCCCACGTTCAGGCTGACGAGCTCGGCGACACGTTCACGGACGACATGATCGAGCGCATCAACGAGCGGCTCGGCCACCCCGAGCGCTGCCCGCACGGCTGGCCCGTGGACACCACCGTCGAGCACGCGGAGAATGCGGAGCTCGTGTCGCTCTCCGAGCTACGGCAGGGCGAGCGCGCCACGGTCGTGCGTCTCGCCGAGCATGACGGCGAGCTCCTCCACTGGTTCTACTCGGAAGGGCTCGTGCCCGGGTCGGCCGTCGAGGTGCGCGACGTCCACGCACCATCGGGCCACATCGCCGTGACGGTGGACGGCACCGAGCGCGCGGTCGGCGAGATGGCAGCCGATGGCCTGTTCGTTCGTAAGGCTTAGGCAGTAGCTGCGGCGGCGAGGCCGGCAGCCTCGCGAAGCGCGTCCGCCCGGTCGGTGCGCTCCCACGTGAAGTCGTGGTCGTCGCGGCCGAAATGCCCGTAGGCGGCGGTCTTCGCGTAGATCGGGCGGGTGAGGTCGAGGTCCCGGATGATCGCGGCCGGGCGAAGGTCGAAGTGCTCCGCGACGAGCGCTTCGATCCGCTCTGCGGCGATCGTCTCGGTGCCGAACGTCTCGACGGTGACCGAGACCGGGTGCGCGACGCCGATCGCGTAGGCCACCTCGAGCTCGCAGCGGTCGGCGAGCCCCGCAGCGACGAGGTTCTTCGCGACGTAGCGCATCGCGTACGCCGCCGAGCGGTCGACCTTGGTGGGGTCCTTGCCGGAGAAACAGCCCCCGCCCTGGCGCGCTGCTCCGCCGTACGAGTCGACGATGATCTTGCGGCCGGTCAGCCCCGTGTCCGCCTTCGGCCCGCCGACGACGAACTTGCCGGTCGGGTTCACGAGGACGAACCCGTCCTCACCCAGTCGAGCCTCGTCGTAGAGGTCGGACGGCAGCACCGGCCCGATCACGTGCTCGATGATGTCCCTCTTCATCTGCCCGTTGATGTCGATCCCGTCGACGTGCTGGGAGACGACGAGGACGCGCTCGATCTCGGCGACGGTCGTCCGACCGTGCTCGTCCACCTCGTAGCGCGCCGTGACCATGGATTTGCCGTCCGGGCGAAGGTACGGGAGGGTGCCCGCCTTCCTCACCTCGGCCAGCCGGCCGCACAGCCGGTGGGCGAGCATGATCGGCAGCGGCATCAGCTCCGGCGTCTCGCGACAGGCGTAGCCGAACATCATCCCCTGGTCGCCGGCTCCGATCCGGTCGAGCGGGTCGCCGTCGGAGACGTCCTGCTGGACCTCGTATGCCTCGTCCACCCCGCGTGCGATGTCGGGTGACTGCTCCTGGATCGACGTGATGACGCCGCACGTCTCGGCGTCGAGCCCGAGCTCGTGGTGCGTGTAGCCGATCTCCGAGATGCGGTCGCGTACGAGGCGCGGGACGTCGACGTAGCACGCGGTCGAGATCTCGCCGGCCACGAGCACGAGGCCCGTCGTGACGAGCGTCTCGCGGGCGACGCGGCCCTGAGGATCCTCGCCGAGCACCGCGTCGAGGACGGAGTCGGAGATCTGGTCGGCGATCTTGTCCGGATGCCCTTCGGTGACGGACTCGGACGTGAAGAGATACGAGCGCATTGGCATTGGCCGCGAAGGCTACTGGAACTGGATCCGCGGGCGGTCACTCCGCTCGCGGCTTGCGGCCCATGATGGATGCCACGAGGTCGGTGAGGCTCTCTCCACCGAGCACGGAGCAGACCGCCTCCGTGATGGGGAGGTCGACCGAGAGCCTCCGGGCGAGATCTCGGAGCGGCGGCGCCGTGTTGAGGCCCTCCACCACCTGGCCGATCTCGGCGATCGCTTCGTCCGCTGTCCGGCCTCTCGCTATGAGCTCGCCCGCCCGACGGTTGCGGCCGAGCCTGCTCCAGCACGTGACCATGAGGTCGCCCATGCCCGCGAGGCCGGCGAACGTCTCCACGCGAGCACCGGAGGCCTGACCGAGCCGCGCCATCTCGGCGACGCCGCGCGTGATCACGCCCGACTTGGCGTTGTCGCCGAGGCCGAGGCCGTCCACACCGCCGGCTGCAAGCGCGATGACATTCTTTGCCGCCCCGCAGAACTCGACGCCGACGATGTCGGTGTTGACGTAGACGCGGAACGTCGGCGAGTTGATCGCCTCCTGGAGCTGCACTGCGAGCGCCTCGTCCTCGCTTGCGATCACGGTCGCCGCCGGCAGGCCCGCTGTGATCTCCTCCGCGAAGTTCGGCCCGGAGAGGCACGCGACGGGCCGCCCTTCGACAAGAGTCGAGAGCCGTCGACCGGTGTTCGGATCGAGGCCCTTCGTCAAGCTCAGCACCGGGCACTCACCCCGCAGGGCACGCGCGATGTCGGCGAACGCGCTGCTCGGAACGGCGATGACCGCGAGGTCGGCCTCCGCGATGGGCGCCTCGTCGATGGTCGTCGCGCGCACGCGGTCGAGCCGCGCAGTCTGAAGGTAGCGCGGGTTGTGGCCGGTCGCGGCGATCGCGTCCGCCTGCACCCGGTCGCGACAGGCAAGCGTCACGTCGTGTCGGTGCTCCGCCAGCAGCCACGCGAACGCGGTGCCCCACGAGCCACCACCGATGACGACGACCTTCACCGGCGCCTCCGGAAGAGGAGGCCCGACCATGTCTCGTCCACGGCGCACACCTTGTAGTCGACGAGGCCGGCCGCGAGCCCGGAGTCGCGTACGACGTTCTGCGTGAGATCGGTCTGAACGCCCGACGCCTGCTTCGGCCAGATCATCCACAAGGGCACCTCGAGCCGGCGGTAGCGCTCGAGGCCGCGCTCGAGCTGCCGTCGAGAGCGCATGAACCAGAGCACGAGATCCGCGCCGGCCGCGCCACGCTTCAGCCGCGCACCGTCCGGAAGTGCGCCGAGCGTTTGCCCGAAGCCGTCCGGCGCGCCGACGACGCCCACCCTCGACCCCTTCTTGATCCCGAGCTTCTTCGGCAGCGGCGTGCCCGAATAGCCGGCCAACGCCGAGGCGGGAACGACGGGATCCGCCGGCGGCTTCGCGATCGCATGCGCGAGCGCTCGCTTCATCGACCTCCACGATGTGTAGGCGGCGTCGGGAACGTGGTTGCGCAGGCGTGCGACCGCCTCTCGTGTCCCGCCCGCGATCACCAGCGGCACGTGGCGCGTCCCGGCGCGCGTGCGAAGAGCAACGGCGACGTCCCGTCCGTGAGCAGGCAGGCGGCTCAGATCGACGACGATTGCATCCGGCGGCCGGTCGGCGAGCGTGCGCAGGAGCTCCGGGCCGAACGCCGCGTGGGCGTCGACCTTGTACCCGAGGGAGCGGAGATCGCCCGCTTTCGATGCGGCCTCGGTCTCGCTCCAGTGGAAGAGGCACACCCGCGCCACGCGCGGAGCATACGACTGCTAACCGCGGGCGACGAAGTCGATCGAGACCGGCACGCCCTCCAGGGAGAAGCGCTCGCGCATCCGGTTCTCTACCCAGTACGCGTAGTCACGCGTGACGAGGCTCGGGTCGTTCACGAAGAAGCGGTAGCGCGGAGGGCGGACGCTCGTCTGCGTCCCGTAGAGGAGGTTCAGCCGCTTGCGGCGGCGCGACGGCGGCTGGCGATCCTCGCGCAGCTCTGCGAGAAACCGGTTCAGCTCCGGCGTGCCGAGCCGGGCGGAGTGCTTGTCGTACAGCGCCCCGAAGCGCTCGAACAGGCGCGCGATTCCGCGGCCAGTCTTCGCGGACGTCGTGACGACGGGAGGGCGCTGTCGCAACCGGCTCTCGAGCCTCGCACGAACGTCCTCGATCTCCACCGTCGTCTCGTCCCACTTCGAGAGGACGACGAGCGTCGAACACTGCGCCTTGCGTGCGACGTCGGCCACCGTCAGGTCCTGCTCGACGACGCCCTCCGAGGAATCGACGAGGACGAGTGCGATGTCGGCGCGGTTCGCCGCCTCGAGCGCGCGCAGCTCGGAGAAGTACTCGATGCCCTGCCGGTGCCGGCGCTTCCGCCGCATGCCGGCGGTATCCACGAGCACGAAGGTGCGGTCGTCCGTCTGGAGCACAGTGTCGATCGCGTCACGCGTCGTCCCTGGGACGTCGGAGACGATCAGCCGCTCCTGCCCGAGCACGGCGTTGAGGAGGCTGGACTTCCCGACGTTCGGCCGGCCGAGGACTGCCACGCGAATCGCGTCCTCCGGTGCCGGCACGCCCCTGTCGCCCGGGAGCCGTTCGAGAACGGCGTCGAGAAGCTCGCCGGTGCCGTGGCCGTGCAGGCCAGAGATCTCGAGGGGCGCACCGAAGCCGAGCGTGGAGAACTCGTGGGCGAGCTCGGCGCTCGCCGGATCGTCGAGCTTGTTCGCGACGAGCAGGACGGGCTTGCGCGCGCGCCGGAGGATGTCGGCGATCTCCGCGTCGCCCGGTGTCAGCCCCGCGCGAGCGTCCACGAGGAACAGCACGAGGTCGGCCTCCTCGATCGCAGCCCGAGCCTGAGCCACTGCACCCCGTGTGATGGGCGACTCGTCGGTGATGTCGACGCCGCCCGTGTCAACGAGCAGGAACCGCTCCCCCCGCCAGTCGCAGAGCAGCTCCTTGCGGTCGCGCGTGACGCCCGGCGTCTCGTGGACGACCGCCGCGCGCGTCGACGTCAGCCGGTTGACGAGCGTCGACTTCCCGACGTTCGGGTAGCCGACGATGGCCACGGTCCCCTTGAGCTCGTCGGCTGGTGCCGTCTCAGCCATCTCGTATGAGTTGCTCGATGAGGTCGACCACGCCGTCCACGTCGAGCTCAGAGGTGTCGATGCGGATCGCATCGACCGCGGGCTCCATGCGCGCGGCGTCGCTCTCGTCGCGCAGTCTGAGGTCGGTCGCCAGGGCATCGGCGCCGATGTCGGGCCGCTCGGAGAGGCGGCGCTGGGCCCGCACGCCCTCTTCGGCGGTGAGATAGACCTTCACGTCGGCACCAGGCGCGACGACGGTGCCGATGTCGCGGCCCTCCATGACCGCGTCGGCCTCGGCGGCGAGTTGCCGCTGACGCTCGCGCATCACCTCGCGGACCTGAGGATGCTGCGCGACGACGGGCACCGCGCGGTCGATGCGTGGGTCACGGATCGCCGTGGTGACATCCTCGCCCGCGATCCGTACGTGCCCGGATTCGTCGAGCTCGACGGGGTGGCCGGCGGCGAGCGCACCGAGGCCGTCGCCGTCCTCGAGCTCGATCTCCTCGCGCAGAGCCAGCCATGTCACTGCCCGGTACATGGCGCCGGTGTCGAGGTAGCGGACACCGAGTCGCTCGGCGAGCCGCCGAGCCACCGTGCTCTTGCCGGCGCCGGCCGGCCCGTCGATGGCGATGATCATCGGTGCGAAAGGGAGTCGAGCAGCTCGAAGAAGCCGGGGAACGATACCGCGGCCGCCTCGGCGCCCTCGATGCGCACGCCCTCCTGCGACACGAGGCCGGCGACGGCGGCGAGCATCGCCAGCCGGTGGTCGCCCGCGCTGTTCAGCGATCCGCCTCGCGGACGCGCCGGCACTCCGCGCACCGTGAAGCCGCCCGCCGTTGCCTGTACCCGTCCGCCGAGCGAACGCAAGGCCGTCGCCACGGTGTCGATGCGATCCGATTCCTTTGCACGCAGCTCCCCCGCCCCACGGACTCGGCTCGTACCCCGCGCCATCGACGCCGCGAGCACGAACAACGGCAGCTCGTCGATGATGCGCGGCACCTCGGCCGGCACGACCTCGGTGGCGACGAGCTCCGCATGAGCTACCTCGATGTCGGCGACCGGCTCGCCCGACTGCGTTCGCCGGTTGAAGATCGAGATGCGGGCGCCCATCCGCTCGAGCGCGTCGAGCAGGCCCGTCCGCGTGGGATTCACGCCGACACCCTGGAGGATGAGCTCCGAGCGGGCCAGGAGCGTGGCCGCGACGATGAACGGGGCGGCCGCCGAGAAGTCCCCAGGGACGTCGACCTCGCCCAGCGTGATCCGCTCGGCCTGCTCGACCGAGATCCGGCTGCCTTCGACGGTCAGCCTCGCTCCTGCTGCGCGCAGCATGCGCTCGGTGTGGTCCCGCGTCGGGACCGGCTCGACGACGGTCGTCCGGCCCTCGGCGTTGAGACCTGCCAGCAGGACGCACGACTTGACCTGCGCGCTCGCGACCGCCGGCTCGTGCTCGATGCCGGTGAGCGGAGCGCCCTCGATCCGCATCGGCAGGCGCCCGTCGCTCATCTCGATGCCGGCTCCCATCTCCGACAGCGGGGCGGCCACGCGCTCCATGGGCCGCGATCGCAGCGACTGATCGCCCGTCAGCTCGACGCGGCGGCCGTCCTGTCCTGCCAGGAGCCCGGGGAGCAGGCGGGCGAGCGTCCCGGCGTTCCCGCAGTCGATGGGGTCGGCCGGCTGTCTCAGCCCCGCGAGCCCCACGCCGTGCACGCGCAGGACGTCGGGTTGTTCCTCTGCGACCGAGGCGCCGAGCGAGCGCACGGCGGCGAGCGTCGACTCCGTGTCGAGGGAGCGGCCGAAGCCGCGAACGAGCGTCTCCCCGTCGCCCACGGCGCCGAGCAGCAGTGCGCGGTGGGAGATCGACTTGTCACCGGGCAGCGCCATGGCGCCGCGCACGCTGACGGCCGGCGCGACCTCCATCAGCCTTTGCCGGGAAAGACCGGCCCCAGCGGGCCTTCTGCCCACGGCTCGTCCGGCCACGGCGTCGCGTCGACATAGGCAACCTCGTCTGCCTTCAGCGTCCCGTGACGTCGAGCCCCGTCCGCCAGCATCTCCGGAAACCCGTCGACGACCGCCTGCGCAGCCTGGCGCCACAGGGCGAGAATCGCACCGTCGACGATGGCCGCGCCCTCCTTGTAACCCTTGCCGTTTCTCGGACACCCGGAGATGTCGATCGGGCTCCCCCACACGACCGCGCAGCGCCGCGGGTTGCGCAACGACCATTGAAACGTGTCGAGCCCGCACGGGACGACCGGGACGCCTTCCTGGATGGCGATCATCGCGGCCCCGGCATGACCGGGGCCTGGATACCCGAGCTTCCGGCGTGTGCCCTCGACGAAGAAGCCGGCCACGTGCCCCTCCGCCACGACCCACCTGGCGACGCGCAGCGCGTCTCGGTCGCCCTCCCCGCGCCGCACACCGAAGGAGCCGAGCCACCGCAACACCTCGCCGGCAATGGGAATCTCGAGCAGCTCGCTCTTCGCGATCTGGTAGATCGTGCGCGGGCAGGAGATCGGCACGAGCAGCGGGTCGATCGCATTCAGGTGGTTCGACGCGACGACGAGCCCGCCGAAGCGCGGCACGCGCTCCACTCCGTACGTCGCGTTTGGGGCGAGGAACTGCGTGAACGGCCCCATGAAGATCCGCGCAAAGCGCTGCGTCTTCTCGGGATCCTCTCCGAAGAGCTTGTAGAGACCGAGCTCGGTGAGCACCTCCGCCTAGCCGATCTAGCCGATCTCGCGGCCCATCAGCGAGACGACCTCGCCGACGGCGCGCGCGAAGTCGGCGAACTCGTCGGCGGGCACCTGCTGCGGCCCGTCGCAGAGCGCCTCCTCGGGGCGCGGATGCACCTCGACGATGATGCCGTCGGCGCCGACGGCCGCGGCGGCCCGCGACAGCGGCAGCACGAGATCTCGCCGCCCAGGCGCGTGGGACGGGTCGACGATCACCGGCAGATGCGTCTCGTCCTTCAGGACCGCCACCGAGCCGAGGTCGAGCGTGTAGCGGGTGGAGCGCTCGAACGTGCGAATGCCCCGCTCGCAGAGAATGATGCGCTCGTTCCCCTCCTTGGCCACGTACTCGGCCGCCATCAGCAGCTCCTCCACCGACGCCGACGGGCCGCGCTTGAGCAGCACCGGTAGGTCGACGCGACCGAGCTCCGACAGCAACAGGAAGTTCTGCATGTTGCGAGCGCCGATCTGGATGACGTCGGCGACGTCCGCCACCTCGTCCAGCTGGCGCGGGTCGAGCAGCTCGGTGACGATCGGCAGCCCGGTCTCCTCGCGGGCCTCCCTGAGAATGGCGAGCGCCTCCACGCCGAGCCCCTGGAAGGCGTACGGCGACGTGCGTGGCTTGAACGCCCCGCCGCGCAGCATCGACGCGCCGGCGGCGGCCACCGCACGCGCCGTCTCGAGCGTCTGCTCCTCCGTCTCGACCGTGCACGGGCCGGCGATCAGCCCGAACCAGCCGTCGCCGATCTTGCGGCCGCGAGCCTCGATCACGGTGGGATCGGGAGAGATCTCGCGCGAGACGAGCTTGTACGGCTTGAGGATCGGCAGCACCTGCTCGACACCCGGGTATGCCTCGAGCGGCAGCGACGTCAGGAGCTCGCGCTCGCCGATCGCGCCGATGACGGTCGCCTCGCGCCCGGTCGAGACGCGCGCGTCGGCGCCGACCTCCTGTAGGCGCGCGACGACGTTCTCCGTCTGCTCGGTCGTCGCGCCGCCCCTCATGACGATGAGGAGCTCGGGTGAGACGTTGGTAGCCATCAATGGATAATCCTGCCATGCGCATCTTCTCCGGCATACGGGCTTCCGGCGACAAGACGCTCGGCAACTACTCGGGCGGCTACCGGCAGTACCGCGCCACCCAGGAGCAGGGCGACGCCGTCTTCTGCATCGTCGACCTCCACTCGATCACGACCGCCTATGAGCCGGAGGCGCTTCACGAGGCGACGCTGGCCGGTGCGGCGCTGCTCTTTGCCACCGGTATCGACCCGGAGCGGTCGATCGTGTTCGCGCAGAGCCACGTGCCCGCACACGCGGAAGCGGCCTGGCTGCTCTCGAGCGCGGCCGCCTTCGGGGAGCTGCGTCGCATGACGCAGTTCAAGGACAAGTCGGCGGAGCAGGACTTCGTCTCGGCCGGCCTCTTCAACTACCCGGTGCTGATGGCCGGCGACATCCTCCTCTACCAGACGAACATCGTCCCCGTCGGCGACGATCAGCGCCAGCACATCGAGCTCGCACGCGACATTGCGCAGCGCTTCAACCAGCGCTACGGCGAGACGTTCACGGTGCCCGACGGCGTCTTCCCCGACGAGGGCGCTCGCATCAAGAACCTCCAGGAGCCCGAGCGGCTCATGTCCACGTCCGCGGGGGCGCCGCAGGGTGTCGTGCGCATGATCGACGACCCGGACACGATCCGGCGGAAGTTCAAGACCGCGGTCACCGACTCCGGCCGCGACGTCGTCCACGACCCGGACGCGAAGCCGGGCGTCTCCAACCTCATCGAGATCATGTCCGTCGCCACCGGGGAGCCGATCGCGGACATCCAGACGCGGTACGACGGCCAGGGATACGGCCAATTCAAGGAGGACGTCGCCGAGGCTGTCGTCGAGCTCCTCGCGCCGATCCAGGAGCACTACCGGGAGCTGCGTGCCGACGACGAGGAAGTACGCCGTCTGCTGGCCGAGGGTGCCGCGAAGGCGGCCACCGAGTCCGCTCCGACCCTCGAGCGCATGCACGACGTCATGGGGTTCGTGAGACTGCGCTGAGCCGGTGGAGCTCCTCGGTCTCGGCCGCCGTCAGCTCGCGCCACTCGCCCGGCGCGAGCGCGTCGACCGTGAGGCTCGCGTACCGCGAGCGGTGGAGGCACCGCACCGGGTGCCCGACCGCTTCGCACATTCGCTTCACCTGGTGTTTGCGGCCTTCGTGGAGCGTCAGCTCGATCCGTGAGGGGCCGAGCCGGCGCACGTCGGCAGGAGCCGTCATGCCATCCTCGAGCTCGATGCCCTCGGAGAGACGGCGCAGGATGTCCTCGGACGGTTCCCCTTCCACCTCCACCTCGTAGACCTTGTCCACCTCGTAGCGCGGGTGGGCGAGCCTGTGCGCGAGGGCGCCGTCGTTCGTGAGCAGGAGCGCGCCCGTCGTGTCAGCGTCGAGGCGGCCGACGGGGACGACGCGCGCCTCGTGCTCGACGAGCTCGACGACGGTAGGCCGGCCGCCCGGATCCCGGGCGGTCGTGACGACACCCGTCGGTTTGTGGAGCAGGACGTAGGCGAGCCGCTGCTTCGCCAACCGTCGCCCGTCGAGCTCGACGACGTCATCTCGCGAAACGAACGTATTGAGCTGGCCCGGCTGCCCGTTGACCGTCACTCGGCCCGCGAGGATCAGCTCGTCCGCCCTCCGCCGCGACGCGACGCCCGCGCGTGCGAGATACGCGTTGAGCCGCATCGCGCTATTGTCGCGGCCGCATGAAGCGCTGGCTCATAGCTGCTGTGGTCGTCGCCGTTCTCGCCCTAGCGGCGACCGGCACCTTTGCCGGTCTGTACTTCACGAAGGACACGGAGTCCGAACCGGCCGCCGCACGGCAGTGCGACGACAAGGTGTTCGGCCACATCCGGTCGCTCGTGCGGAAAGGCGACCACTACGTGCTCCGCTTCGATCCGGCCTGGTTCGCGAGCGGCGTGACGGCCAACACGGCCGCCGCCGAGGACGGCGCCGTCGAGCCGGGGGCGCCCGTGCCCAACGACAACTACGTGATCGACGAGAGCCATCGCCTCCTCACGTATCTCGTCCGTCCGACCACCCACGTGACCGTGCTCGTCAACCAGCCGACGGGGATCCTCTCGACGCCGATCACCGTCGCCGAGCTCGCGGAGATCGTTCGCACCGGCAAGAGCAGCAAGCGCAAGCTCTTCGAGTCGCTGGAGAGCGGCGTCTGGATGCGCTACCGGATCGACACGGCCTGCGCGCTCGACCAGCAGTACCGGCCTTAGAAGCTCCCTAGTACAGCGTCGTCGCGAGCTGGCGGCGGTAGCGCGTCGAGAGCTCGTGCTCCTGCCCGAGATCTTCGAACACCGCCACCATCAGCTCGCGGACGCGATCCCGGGTCTCGCCGTCCGCCTCTTGTGCCTGCGCAAGCAACAGCTCGAGCGCGCGTTCGTGATCTCCCGCCTCGAGCGCCGCGAGCACCTCGGGCTGCTCACCGGACGCACGGAGCTCGTCGAGCAGCCGCTCCCCGGCGGTCGGCCCGAAGAGGGCATCCAGGAAGTCGCCGACCCCTTGTGCCGACTTCACGCCGGTGAACTCCGAGACGACCTGGCCGTTCCGGAACGCCTTCACCGCGGGTATCCCGCTGACGCGGTAGTGGGTCGCCAGCTCGGGGTTCGCGTCCACGTCGACCTTCGCCAGCATGAGCTTGTCGGAGCGGGCCTCGACCTCGCGCTCGAGCACCGGGGCGAGCGCCTTGCACGGACCGCACCAGTCCGCCCAGAAGTCGACGACCACAGGTTGCTCGTGCGAGCGCTCGAGCACGTCGCGATAGAAGGTCTCATCGGTGACGTCCATTACCCGGAACTATGCCGGGCGGCGTTCGGCAACCGCGTCGAGCCGAGCCCGGATCTCCCCGGCGTCCCGGCCGAGGTCGTCGAGCCGGGGCAGCTCCGAAAGCGCTTCGAGGCCGAACACGCGCTCGAAGAGCGCGGTCGTGCGGTAGCGAATGGCGCCTCCGAGGTCCGGCTCACGGCCGGCCTCGACCACGAGCCCGCGCTCGACGAGCCCGGCGACGACGGTGTCGGCGGCGACGCCGCGAATGCGCGCGATGTCCGGCCGCGTGCACGGGCCGAGGTACGCCACGATGGCGAGCGTCTCGAGCGCCGCTTGGGACAGCCCGCGCTCGACGGGCCGCTCGACGAGGCGGGAGCACGCATCGGCCTCCGATCGCGCGGCTCGGAAGGCGAAGCCCCCTGCCACGTGCTCGACCACGATCCCGCTGCGCCCCTCGGAGTACCGCTCGCCGAGGAGGTCGAGCGCTGCTTGCACGCGATCCTCGTTCTCGTCGGCAGCGGCCGCCAGCTCAGCGCAGGAGAGAGGCGCCGAAGCGATGACGAGCAGTGCTTCGAGCGTCCGGGAGAGGCGCTCGAGCGGATCGGCTTCGACGAGGCGTAGCGTTGCGACCTCAGGCGTCATGCGGCACTCCTTTCGACGTCTGGACGGCGGACTCCTATCGGCCCGAACGGCTCGCGCTGCTCGATGCGCAGCTCGTCGAGCTTGCGCAGCTCGAGCAGCGCAAGGAACGCCGACGCTTGCTCGAGACGCGATAGACCCTCGAGCTCCTCGTCGAGGGCGAAGCGGCGGCGGCGTTCGAGCACTGCGCGAAAGCGCTCGAGGAAGCGTGCGACCGGCGGAAACGTGAGCTGCATGTGGGCAAGCGAGACCTGTGGGGGCTCGGTCGCGAGATGTCGCATGACGGCGGCGAGACCAGCGGGATCCTGGGGCGCTAGACGCAGCTCGGGCTGCGGCGACAGCGGCGCCAGGCCGAGCCTGAAGTAGCGGTTGGACTCGGCGTCGAGCCGCTCGGAGAGCCAAGCGGCTGCGGACTTCATGCGCCGGTACGCCTCGAGCCGCTCGGCGAGCTCTTCCGCCGCCTCCTCGGGGCTCAGCTCGGCGACATCCGAGGGGAGGTCGGGGAAGAGCTCTCGAGCCTTGATCTCGAGCATCGCCCCCACGAGTACGAGGAACTCGCCGCACGCCTCGAGGTCGAGCCTCCGCTCCTCCTCGAGCTGCCCCGCGAACGAGGTCACGATGTCGGCGACGTCCACTTCGGCCAGCCGCAGCTCCTCCCTGAGGATCAGCGTCAACAGCAGGTCGAAGGGACCCTCGAACGTCTCGAGGTCGAGATCGAGCACCGGCGCTGTCATGGCAGCCGGGAGGCTAGCGACGCGAGCGGACGCGTCCCTTGGGGACGGCCATCGCCGGACCACCCGGCCGCGCGGCTCCCGGCCCGACGACGCTGGGCCCGGGACGGGGGTGCTTGCGAACGAACTGCCACCAGATGAAGAACGCCGACGAGAGGACGAGGAGGACGGCCGCCACCCAGAAGTTCAACCGCTGGCCGAGGAACTCGTGCGAGGGATCGATGCGCACCTGCTCCTCGAAGACGCGGCCGAGCGAGTACCACGCGACGTAGAGGGCGAAGAGCCCGGGCGGGCGGACACGCATGAGCCGCTCGACGAGCAACAGGACGCCGACGCCGATGAGGTCGAAGATGAACTCGTAGAGGAAGATCGGGTGGAAGTTCTCGCTACAGCCCGTGCCGAGGTCGAGATAGTCGACAGGGCAGTGCTCGGCGTCGATGTCGAGCCCCCACGGCAGGTCGGTGGGCTTGCCGAAGAGCTCCTGGTTCCACCAGTTGCCCCAGCGTCCGATGCCCTGGGCGAGCAGCAGCGCAGGCGCTAGGCAGTCGGCGAAGAGTGCGACGCTCTCCCCGGAGCGCCAGACGACGATGCCGCCGGCGACGACACCGAAGAGGATGCCGCCCCAGATGCCGAGACCTCCTTCCCACACGGCGAACGGGCCCCACCACTCGTCGGGCAGCTGGTCCCAGCTCGTGACGACGTGGTAGAGGCGGGCGCCGACGATGCCGGCGGCGACGCCCCACACCGCGGCCCGCAGCACGAGGTCCCAGTCGCCGCCACGCCTCGTCCAGCGCAGGCCGGTCAGGCCGATTGCGCAGACGATGGCCACGAGCAGCGTGATCCCATACATGTGGATCGACAGCGGCCCGATGTCGATCGTCCCGCTCGACGGCGAGGGGAACGTGGCGAGAAGGCTCGACATGCGAGCAGCATTCTGCCCGGTTTGCGCGCCCGAGGTCTAGAGAAGTATCCGAGCCGCGAGCTCTGGCGCACAACCGCGCTCGACGAGCTCGAGGGCGAGGTGAAGGTCGACCTCGTTGTGCTCCGCCAGCTCGGCGGCCATGACGGGCTCGTAGCCGGCGCGCATGAGCTCACACGCACGCCAGGCCGTCACGCGCTCGGACTCGGTGTCGACGGCGAGATCGGTGTCGGCGGCGTTCGTCACAGACCGTACTTCGGTTGTCGCTCCCCGTTCGGATTCCCCCTTTCGGGGGAGCCTCAGCGAACCGTGCGTGCGATCTCGAGCGCCCGCTCCTTCGACAGGTCGCCTTCCAGGCGCAAGGTCAGACCCTCCTGCTCCCACAGGAGAGCGCTGGCGGCTCGCCGCGGTGCTCCGGTGGGACCGGACACGACGTGCTCACCCTCGATCCAGATGCCGGGCCTACCGTCCACCTCCACACGCTCGACGCGCTGCTCCGACGTCGCGTACTTCTCCACGAAGCCTCCCACGAGCTCGGTCAGACGGAGCCTGGTGTCCGGGCGGCCGTAGTGGATCACGACGAAGTTCGGCGAGAGACGATCCACCCACACCTCGTCCGGCTGCCCGAGATCGGGCAGGAGCAGGTCGATACCCGCAATGCGCTCGGCCTCCGCCAGCGAGACCTGCTCACCGAAGAACGCCTCGGACGGCGGCGGCGCCGGCGGTAGCTGTTCGACGCGAATCACCGTCACGCCCTTCAGGCCGAAGAAGCGCAGCACCGCAGTGCGGGCGTCGGGCACCGCCATGGTCGCCGCGATGCCGACGACGAGCACAAGCGCGGCGACTGCGGCGATCCGGCGCCACGGCAGCGGGCGGCGCTGGCGCGACTGGAGCCGCGCCCGAACGGCCGGCACGAAGTCGCGCTCCGCCGGCCAGTCGAGCGTGACGGCGAGTGCTCTCAGCTCGCGCTCGAGCTCAGGCAACGTGCACCTCCAACTCGGCGCGCAGCCGCTCGAGAGCGCGCGACAGCCGCGACTTGACCGTGCCACGCTTCCAACCGAGCGCCGCCGCGGTGTCCTCCTCCGAGAGATCGAGGAAGTAGCGGCAGGCAATCACCTCGCGGTCCTCGCTTCGCAGCCGGTCGAGCGCTGCCACGAGCTCGGCGCGTCGCTCGGCGGAGAGGAGGGCCGCCTCGGGGGACGGAGCCGCGTCCTCCGAGCCTGCGCCTGCCACAGCACGCACGGCGAGCGCCTCCCTCCTCCCCGCCGAGCGGCGACGGTTCCGGGCCTCGTTCGCCACGATCTTCAGGAGCCACGGCCGGAAGGGCGCCCCGGTCCGGAAGCGGTCGAGCGCGCGAAACGCCTTGACGAACGCATCCTGCGCGGCCTCCTGCGCATTCTCGGCGGTGCCGGTGAAGACGTACGCGGTGCGGAAGGCGATCCCCTGGTGCATGCGCACGAGCTCCTCGTAGGCGTGGACATCTCCCCGCTGCGCGCGGGCGGTCAGCTCCGTCTCTTCGAGTGGCCGGCCCACCACCGTCGCTAGTACACCGCACGGAGGCGGTCGGTTCCACTCTGTCGGCTCGCCGTCTCGAGATGTCGTGTCTACACCGCCACGGCTACGCTGAGTTCCGTGCCACGGCCGGTGGGCATCAACCACGTCGCCGTCGAGGTCGGTTCGATCGACGAGGCCCTCGCGTTCTTCGAGCAGATCTTCGGCGAGCTCTCGCTGCGCGGCCGAGGCCGGCACATGGCGTTCATCGACCTCGGCGATCAGTTCATCGCGCTCGAAGCCGGTCGGACGCAGCCGCCCGACGGCGGGCGCCACATCGGGCTCGTCGTCGACGGCCAGGAGGCCACCGTCGAGCGGGCGCGAGCCGCCGGCGCGCAGATGGTCGGCGGCCACGACTTCCTCGATCCCTGGGGCAACCACTGGCAGGTCGTGGACTACCGCGACGTCCAGTTCACGAAGACCCCGCGCATCCTCGAAGGCATGGCGCTCGCCGACCTCGAGAAGTCCGACGCAGCTCTGGAGGAGCTGCGCGCGAAGGGTCTCGCCGACTAGAGGACGGCCGCTTCGCCCAGGAGGGCCTTGACCTCGGCGAAGAAGTCGGCCTCGGGACGCACGCGGTAGTCCGGCCCGAGCTCGAGTACTCGCGGGCCCTCCGACGTCTCGAGGGCGACGACGACCCGCGCCTCGCCGGGAAAGTCGCGGACGACATGCCCGAGCTCGCGGACGATGCCCGCGGGCGCCGCCCGTGCGTCGACCTTCAGCCTCACCTCGGTCGGCACGCGAGCCGCCTCGAAGGCCGTCACCTCGAGCGCGATGAGCTTCGTCTCGCCCTCCTGCTTGTGATCGACCCTGCCCTTGACGACGAGCACCGTGTCGGCTGCACAGAGCTCGCGCGCAGCTGTGTAGACGCTGTTGAAGACGACCACCTCGGCCTCCCCCGAGAGGTCGCCGAGCGAGAGGAACACCATGGGGTCGCCCTTCTTCGTCGTCAGCTGCTTCACCGACGAGACGATGCCGCCGATCGTCACGATCTCGCCGTCGCGCCGGCGCTCGAGATCGGCGACGCTCGAGTCCACCTTGCGGCGCAGCTGCTCGTGGATCGCGTCGAGCGGGTGCTCCGAGACGTAGAGCCCGAGCGTCTCCTTCTCCAGCCGCAGCAACTCGCTCTTGTCGAACTCCCCCGCCGGGATCTCCGGGTGCGGTGTCGCTCTCGGCGCATCCACGGCGTCGGGCAGGTCGTCGAAGATCGACGCCTGCCCCGCGGCCCGGTCGGCCTGTTTCGTCTGGCCGTACGAGAGCGCGTGCTCGAGCACGTCGAGCATGCCCTTGCGCGAGCCGCCGGTGGAGTCGAGCGCGCCGGCCTTCACGAGCGACTCGAGCGCCCGCTTGTTCACGAGTTGCGGGTCGACGCCCTCGGTGAAGTCCCAGAGTGACGCGAACGCGCCCTCCGACTCGCGCGCGGCGACGATCGCTTGCGCGGCCGCCTCACCGACGTTTTTCACGGCGTTGAGCCCGAAGCGGATCTTCCCTTCGACCACGGCGAAGTCGACCTGCGACGCGTTCACGTCCGGCGGGAGCACGTCGATGCCCATCTCGTCGCACGCGTTCACGTAATACGGAACGCGGTCCTTCGTGTTCATGACCGACGAGATGAGCGCGGCCATGTACTGCGCCGTGTGGTGCGCCTTGAGATACGCCGTGCGATAGGCGATGAGCGCGTAGCAGGCAGCGTGCGACTTGTTGAACGAGTAGTCCTGGGCTTTCTCCATGTCGCTCCACAGCCCGCGCGCGACCTCGGCGGCCACGCCGGTCGCGGCCGTCCCCTCGAGGAACTTCCCTTCGAGCGACGCCATGAGCTTGTGGTCCTTCTTGCCGATCGCCTTCCGGAGATCGTCAGCCTCGGCGGGCGAGAAGCCGGCGAGCTGCTTCGCGATCTCCATGTACTGCTCCTGGTAGATGCAGATGCCGTACGTCCCACCGGTGATCTCGTTCAGCCGCTCGTCGGCGTAGGCAACGGCCTCCTGGCCGGCCTTGCGGCGCGCGTAGACCGGGATGTAGGACATCGGGCCGGGCCGGTAGAGGGCGACGAGCGCGATGAGGTCCTCGAACTCCGTCGGCTTGACCTGCCGTAGAGCCTCTCGCATGCCCGACGACTCGAACTGGAAGACGCCGGCCGTGTCGCCTCGCTGGAGCATCTCGTACGTCGGCCCGTCGTCGAGTGGAATGGCCGCGATGTCGACGTCGCCGACGAGCCGCACCGCCTCGTCGATGACGTCGAGGTTGCGCAGGCCGAGGAAGTCGATCTTCAGCAGGCCCAGCGCCTCGACGTCGCCCATCGCGAACTGCGTGACGACCTCCTGGTCCGTGCCCTTCTGCTGGAGCGGGACGATGTCCGTCAGCGGCCGGTCGGCGATGACGACGCCGGCAGCGTGGATCGAGTCCTGACGGACGAGCCCTTCGAGCGGCTTCGCGAGATCGAGGATCTCGCGGACGAGCGGGTCCGCGTCGTACTGCGCGCGCAGCTCCTGGCCCGGCTTCAGCGACTCCTCGAGGTAGACCTTCGGCCCTTCCGGCACGAGCTTTGCGATCCGGTCGACGGTGCCATAGGGAATGTCGAGCACCCGTCCGGCGTCACGAATCGCCGCACGCGCCATCATCGTCCCGAACGTGATGATCTGGGCGACGCGATCGCGCCCATACTTCTCTGCGGCGTAGTTGATGACGCGGTCGCGGCCGGCGACGGCGAAGTCGATGTCGATGTCCGGCATGGACTTTCGGCCCGGGTTCAGCATCCGCTCGAAGAGCAGGTCGTACTTCATGGGGTCGACCTCGGTGATGCCAAGGCAGTACGCGACGAGCGATCCCGCAGTCGAGCCTCGCCCGGGGCCGACGCTGATGCCGTTCGCCCGGGCGAACGCGATGAGATCCCAGACGATGAGGAAGTAGTCGGCGAAGCCCATCTCGCGGATCGTTCTCAGCTCGAATGCGAGGCGCTCGTCGAGTTCGGGCGTCCGTCGCGAAAAGCGCCGAGCGAGCCCAGTCTCCGCCAGCTCGACGAGGTACTCGAAGGCGTCCCGGCCCTCCGGGGTGGGGTACGACGGCAGGAGGATCTGGCCGAGCTCGAGCGTGACCGTGCAGCGCTCGGCCATCTCGACCGTTCGGCGGAGCCACTCCTCGCTGCCCGGGAAATCCGCCGCCATCTCGGCCGGTGACTTGAAGAAGAACTGATCCGAGTCGAACTTCCAGTGATCGGGGTTCTTCAACGAGTCCCCCGACTGGATGCAGAGCAGCGCCTCGTGGGGGAGCGCGTCCTCGTGCCTGAGGTAGTGGACGTCGCCGGTGGCCACGACCGGCAGGCCGGCCGAGGCCGCGAGCGTCACGAGCTCGGGATTGATCCGCTCCTGCTCGGCGAGGCCCGCGTTCTGGATCTCGACGTACGTCGAGTCACGGCCGAAGATCTGGGCGAGGCGGTCGAGGTCGGCTGCGGCGTCCTGCGGGCGACTCTCCTCGAGCGCCTTGCAGACGCGGCCGGAGAGGCAGCCCGAGAGCGCCACGATGCCCTTCGCGTGCCGTTCGAGCAGCTCCCAGTCGACGCGGGGCTTGTAGTAGTAGCCCTCGAGGTAGCCGAGCGACGCGAGCTTGATGAGGTTGCCGTAGCCCTCGTTCGTCTCCGCCAGCAGCGTGAGGTGGGCGTAGCCCTTCGCCTGCTGCTTGCGGTCGTCCGCGACGTAGACCTCGCAGCCGAGCAGCGGCTTGACGCCGTGCTTCCCACACTCGCGATAGAGCTCGACGGCGCCGGCGAGGGAGCCGTGATCGGTGAGGCCGACCGCCTGCATCTCCAGCTCGGCCGCCCGTTCGGCGAGCGCGGGGATCCGGCACGCGCCGTCGAGGATCGAGTACTCGGAGTGGACGTGAAGGTGGACGAACGGCGCCTCGGCCATGAGCTCCGATCATAGAAACGGGAGCGGCTACCAGGCAGGGTCGCTGTCCGTCACCCGGTCATGTACACGCGGGCGCCGAGCGGCGGGAAGCGTTCGCCGAAGGTGTCGCCGTCCGGCGTCACGCGGCGACCCGTGCCCACCACCATGAGCGGGCGCCCGCCGAGCCCGGGGACGGTGATCTGGGCGCTCGCCGACGCGTAACCGGCGTTCGCGACGACGATCGCGAGGCGGCCACCGTGGCTCCGTGCCCCGGCCTTGACGAGCCCGTCCGCGGGCTCGACCTGGACTGCCACCTCCGGTGCTGTGAGCGCCGGCCCGAGCTGCTGTACCGTCGACGTCACGTCGGCGATCGCCTCGCCGACGTCACCCGTCCATGCGGCAGGCGGGAAGAAGCCGAGACCCTTGGCTCCGCCCGCGATCGCGAGCCACGACTCCGCGCGGACCGTCTCCGGCGTCACGGCCGTGGGGCCGTCGTGCGGGCAGGTCATGCCTGCCGCCTCGATCCACTGGAAGGTCGGCTTGCCCTTCGCGAGGTCGAGGAGCTCCCGCTGCGAGAAGTACACGTCCACCAGACGGTCGGGGCTGCACCAGCTCTGGAGCGGATAGAGGTCAAAGCCGACCATGTCCGCTTTCGCGATCAGGCCCGGATAGTTGCCGCGCCCCTGCGCGAGCGGCGCCGCACCCGAGTAGAAGTGGCTCGTCAGGGTGAGGAAGCGGACGCCGGCGCTTTGCGGAATCGTCCCGAGCGTCAGGCCTTTTCCGTCGGGCTCGTCAGGGTAGAAGACGCCGATCACGGAACCGCGATCGGGCACGACCTCGCCCTGCACGGCCGCAGACAAAGCACGGTCGCCGAGTGTGGGCAACTGCGCATCGAGGCCGCCGCAGCGGTTGCCGGCATAGAGGTTCGTCCCCACCGGCAGGCTCGTCTCGAACCCGTCGATGCACTCCCCCCAGGACATGATCGGGAAGAACGGCCGGCCGTCGACGACGAGCCTGCCTCCCTGGACCTCGGCGCGATGCTGTGCCGTCGGAGGAGGTGGCGGCGGGGAGGGTTGCTGTCCCGGTGGCGGTGGTGACGGCTGCGGCGCCGCAGGCGGCGGGGGATGGGCGCTCGGCGGCTGCTCCTGCTTGTCCTTGCCGACGAGCAGCACGACGCCGGCGACGGCGGCCAGCGTGAGGCCGGCGCCGATGGCGACATACTCCCCCCGCAGACGCTTCACGCCAGCGGGAGAGTCTCGAGCCCGCGCAGCCGACGGGCCGCGGCACGGGCGCGGCGCAGGGGCTCGGGCGAGCGCGCCTCGCCCGTCGCAGACAGCAGGACTTCGACCGCCACCTCCGGGCCGGTACGCCAAGCGGCGTGGGCGGCGAGCGGCCGCGTGCCGACCTTCGTCCGTACCCAGTAGCCGATGCGCTCACCGTCGAGCAGGAGCGGGCTCGTGGCGCCGCGTTCGTCGGCAGGCCACGCGCCTTCGGCTCGCAGGGGGCGGTGCGTCACACCCACGGTCGGCATCCCGAGCACCGCGCCCAGGTGCAGCGCGAGGCCGCAGCGCCGCGGGTGGTCACGACCCGTCGCGTCGACGATGAGGACGTCGGGTTGGGCTCCGAGACCGCGTACCGCCCGCTCGAGCAGCTCGCCCTGGCGCAGGGCCAACCGTCCCGGAGCATAACCGGCCGGAGCCTCCCCGGTGACGACGGCGACCTCGTCGCCGCACGCCGCCGCTGCGAACCCGCGATCACCGATCGAACCGTTACCCGGGCCCGTCTGGTCGAAACAGACGAACACCGCGCCGGCCGCGTAGCGGCCGTGTGGCCGCCAGGCGGTCCAGACCTCAGCGGCCAGCCGATCCTGCTCGGAGGTAAGCCGCCCGGGGGTTTGCGGCCAAGCCATGCCGGTGCTCATAGTGCCTGCCGCTGCAGGCGGCGCGGCTACGACGTGGCGTCGTCTGCGGCGTCGGCCGCAGCTTGCGCCTTGTCGCCCACCGCGTCGGCGACGTCTCGCGCTGCGGTGTCGGTCGCGTCGGCGGCGTCCTTCGCCGTGCCGGACGCCGTGTCCCCCCATGAGGAGGCGGTGTCCGAGGCAGTGTCCCAGCTCGTAGCGTCGTCATCCTGGTGCTTCTTCCGCCAGAAGAAGACGACTGCGCCGATGGCGGCGAGCAATGCGAGGAGTTTCTTCACGTTGTCTCCTTTCGTTCAGATCGAGGCTAGCGCGTTCAGGATCCCGGTGCGGGAGCCGCGGCCCTTCTCTTCCGCGCGACGTGGATCGGTCGGCCGAGTGCCACGAGCCCCGCTTCCTTGAGAGCCTCTGAGAGCGTGGGATGCGCGGCCATGCCGTCGGCGATCGTCTCGACCGTCGCTTCCGCGTCGAGGGCGACGACCGCGGCCTCGATGAGGTCTGTCACATGCGGGCCCACCATGACGACGCCGAGCAGCTCGCCGTAGCGGCTCTCGTGGATCGACTTCACCCAGCCATTGGTGGCGTTCTGCATGACTGCGCGTGCATTGGCGGCCCAGGGGAACATGCCGACGGCGACGTCGTCGCCGTGCTGCTCCCGCGCCTGGGCCTGGTTGCGGCCGACGCCGGCGATCTCGGGATCCGTGTAGATGGGACGCGGCACGGCGCGGTTGCCGACCGTCGCGTCGTGGCCCATGGCGTTCTCGGCGGCGACCTCGCCCTCGCGGAACGCGGTGTGCGCGAGCTGCCAGTAGCCGGCGCAATCGCCGACGGCGTAGATGTGTGGCACGGACGTGCGGCGGTGCTCGTCAGAGACGATGCCCTGGCGCGGGTCGACCTGCACGCCCGCAGCGTCGAGGCCGATGCCCTCCACGAGCGGCGCGCGACCGACAGAGACGAGCATGAGGTCGGCCTGGACGGACTCGCCCTCGCCGAAGTGGACCGTGAGCTCAGAGCCGTCGTCGTCCACCTGCGTGCACTGCTTGCCGAGGTGAAGCGCGATCCCCCGCTTCCCGAACTGCTTCGCGAGCTCCTTCGTCGCGTCGGCGTCCTCCTGCGGGATGAGCGTGTCGAGCATCTCGACGATCGTCACCTCGGAACCGAAGCGCTCGAAGATCGACGCAAACTCACAGCCGATGATGCCGCCCCCGAGCACGACGAGCCGGCGAGGCACCTCCGTCTGAGCGAGCAGCCCCGTCGAGTCGACGCAACGCGGCGAGTCGAGGCCGGGAATCGGCGGGCGGATCGGATACGAGCCGGTGGCGACGATCGCCGAACGGAAGGTCACGTCCTCCGCGCCCTCGACTCCGATCGTGCTCGCATCCTTGAAGCGCCCGACGCCGCGCACCCACTCCACGCCGTTCGCCTTGAAGAGGATCGCCACGCCGCCAGTCATCTGCTTCGAGACGCCGTTCTTCCACTCGTTCGCAGCCGCGAAGTCGAGCGACGGGGCGCCTACCTGGACTCCGAGCTTGTCGAATGTCTCCCCCGCTTCGTGCAACGAGTGGGCGGTCTGCACCCACGCCTTCGTCGGGATACAGCCGACGCGCAGGCACGTGCCGCCAAGCTCCTCCTCCTGCTCGATGCACACCGTCTTCGCTCCCAGCTGGGCCGCTCGGATGGCGGCCGTGTAGCCGCCCGGCCCGCCCCCGAGCACCGCGACGTCGCATTCCATGCTTCGATCCTATCGACTAGGTTGTTGGCGGCCGTGGTCTCCGAGATCGCGCTCTTCACGGAGGATGTCGACGGGCTCGTCGAGTTCTACCGACGTGTTCTGAGCCGCGAACCGACGGCCTCGTGGCCGGGCGGCGCGACGTTCGACCTCGACGGGATCACGATGCTGATCCACGTCAAGGGCGAGGCCCACGAGGGCATGCCGCCGAACGTCGACCACTTCGCGCTCCGCGTCGCCGACGTCGATGCGGAAGCCGCCCGCCTCGGGACCGAGGCCAAGGACTACGACTGGGGCCGCTCCGCGTATCTTCACGATCCCGACGGCCGCCTCGTCGAGCTGCAGTAGCGCCCGTACGAGCTGATCAGAGGCTGGCGCGCATGACGAGCGCGCCGCCGCGCTCACCGACCTTCGCGAAGCCGTGCCGCTCGTAGAGCGCGAGCGCCGGGTTGTCGGGCTCGACGCTGAGGCTGACGCCCGCGTAGCCGTCTTCCCTCCCCTGGGCGAGCAGCGACTCGAGCAGCTCGGCACCGTAACCCCGGCCGCGCCGGCTCGGCACGACGGCGATCGTCAGCTCGGGCGTCCGCTCGTCGACGAAGCCGTAACCGGGCTGCGCCTCTGTGAACAGCCGGTACCAGGCAGCCCCCACCGGCTGGAAGCCTTCGATGAGGATGAGCGACCGGTCCCCGGGCCTGCCCCACCCTTCGACGTAGCGCGATACGGGCAGGTCTCGAAGAGCAGGCTCTTGCCAGCGCCAGTAGTACGCGTGGCGGAGCATGTCGCGCAGGAACGCCGTGTCGTTCGCGTCGCCGCGACGGATCATCGACCAGAGTCTAGAGTCGGCCTCCGTGGCGACGGTTCGTGGCTACGAGCCGAGGGATCTGGACGCGTGCCGGGAGCTCTGGGTAGAGCTGACCCAATGGCACCGCGACATTTTCGACAGTCCCGAGATCGGCGGCGACGATCCCGGAAGAGCCTTCGACGAGCATCTCGGCAAGATCGGCGCCGAGAACATCTGGGTCGCGGAGGAGGACGGCGACGTCGTCGGCTTGGCAGGACTGATGTCCGAGCACGGCTTCGAGCTGGAGCCGATCGTCGTCGCGGAGTCACACCGACAGCACGGCATCGGCCGCCTGCTCGCAGAGGCAGTCATCTCCACGGCCCGCGAGCGGGGAGGCCGGACGATCCAGGTGAGCCCGGTCGGTCGTAACGTCGAGGCCATCCGCTTCTTCCACGAGCTCGGCTTCGACATCCTCGGCAACGTCGTCCTCGAGATGGATCTGGTCGAGCGCGAGCGGGATCCATGGGTCGCCGGCGAGCGGATCGCCGACCGCCACTTTCGGTATTAGAGCGCCAGAGAGAGGTCCTCGAGCATCGCCTTCACGGTCTCGAGGAAGGCGGCCGCGGGCGCACCGTCGACCGCGCGGTGGTCGCAGCTGAGCGTCATCGTCATCATCGGGCGGGCGACGATCTGTCCCTCGCGAACGACGGGACGCTCGGCGCTCGCCCCCACTGCGAGGATCGCTGCCTGCGGCGGGTTGAGCACGGCCGTGAACTGATCGAGGCCGAACATGCCGAGGTTCGAGATCGTGAACGTGCCCCCGTCGAGATCCTCGTGGCGCAGCGCACCCTCTCGCGCCCGCTTCACGATGTCGGCACGGGCGGCGGACACCTCCGCGAGCGACAGGTGCTCCGCTCCGCGAACCACGGGCACCACGAGCCCCCGATCGGTGGCCACGGCGATGCCGATGTTCGCGTACGGGAAGACGAGCAGCTCCTCGTCGGCGAACTGGACGTTGACCTCGCGGTGCCGCATGAGTGCGGCGGCGCAGACCTTCACGAGCACGTCGGTCACCGTCACGTGCTCCTCTGGGTTGAGCTCCTTGCGGCGCGTCAACACCTGATTGACGGCGTCCATGTCGGCAGACAGGACGAGCTGGAAGACCGGGATCTGCCAGGCCTCGGTGAGTCGCCGCGCGATCGTGCGGCGGATGGATGTCAGCGGCACGCGCTCGACGTCATCGCCGACAGGAGCCGGCTGCGCAGTCGGTGCCGGAGCCGCCTCGACCGGAAGCGGTGGCGGCGTTGCAGGTGCCGCGGGCGCGGGAGCTGGCGCAGCGCCGGCGGCTGCCCGCTCGACGTCCTCGGCGACGATCCGTCCCTCGGGCCCCGTGCCCGTGATGGCCGCGAGATCGACGCCCTGCTCCCGTGCGAGCCGGCGCGCGAGCGGCGAGGCCTTGATGCGCTCACCTGCGGCGCGCTCGGCCGGCGCGGCGACCGCGGCGACCGGCGGCGGCTCGGGCTCCGGCGTCGGCGCTGCGGCCTGCGGCTCGGGAGCCGGCGCCTCCTCCTTTGGCGGCTGCGCCTCGACCTCCTCGCCCGCCTCGCCGATGTACGCGAGCGTCGTCGCGACGGGGACCTCACCCTCGGGGACGACGATCTTCAGGAGGACGCCCGAGGCTTCCGCCTCCACCTCCTGCGTCACCTTGTCGGTATCGAGCTCGTAGAGCGGCTCGCCCTTCTCGACCGCGTCGCCCTCGGACTTCAGCCACTTGACGACCGTGCCGGACTCCATGCCCTGGCCGAGGCGGGGAAGCTTGACTTCGCTGCTCACTTGCCGACGGTGCGCTTGATCGCTTCCAGCACGTCCTCCGCGTGCGGCACGACGTACTGCTCCATTACGGGCGCGAACGGCAGCGGCGCGAACTTCGCCCCGACGCGCTCGACGGGGGCGTCGAGCCAGTCGAACGCCTGCTGCTGCACGACGGCTGCGATCTCGGCGCCAAATCCGCTGCGCGTGATCGCCTCGTGGGCAACGACGCAGCGGTTCGTCTTCTTCACCGAGCCGACGATCGCTTCCTCGTCGAGCGGCTGAAGCGTCCGCGGGTCGATGACCTCGACCGAGATCCCCTCCGACTCGGCCTCCTCCGCAGCCTTCAGCGCCTCGTGCACGAGCCGGCCGATGGCGACCACCGTCACGTCGTCTCCCTCGCGGTGGACGCGCGCCTGGCCGAGCGGGATCGGCTCCAGCTCCTCCGGCACGTGTTCTTTGAGCGGGTAGAGCGTCCGGTGCTCGAAGAACACGACCGGGTTGTCCTCGTAGATCGCCGACCAGAGCAGCCCGCGGACGTCAGCAGCCGTCGACGCGAAGACGACCTTGAGGCCGGGAACGTGGCAGAACCACGCCTCGACCTGCTGCGCGTGCTGGGCGCCGGGCGACCATCCGGCACCGCCCTGCGTCCTCACCGTCAGCGGCACCTTCACCTGGCCGCCCGACATGTAACGGTGCTTTGCCGCCTGGTTGACGAGCTGCTCCATCGCGAGGGTGAGAAAGTCCTCGTACATGACCTCCACGATCGGGCGCATCCCCATGATCGCCGCGCCCATGCCCGCGCCGACGAGTGCCATCTCCGAGATGGGGGTGTTGCGCACCCGCTCGGCGCCGAACTCGGCAAGCATGCCCTGCGTGACGCCCATCGAGCCGCCCATCTCGGCGATGTCCTCGCCCATGATGAAGATGTCGTCGTCGCGGCGCATCGCCTGCGACATCGCGTCGCGCACGGCTTCCCTATACGACAGCTCAGGCATAGATGTTGTCCAACGCGTCTTCGGGCTTGTGCTCGGTGGCATTGCGGGCGAACTCGACGGAGCCTTCGACCATGCGAACGACCTCGGCGTCGATCGCTTCCAGCTCGTCGTCGGGGAGGCCTAGCTGCGGCCGCAGCTTCTCGAGGGGGTCCTGCGTCTCCCGGAGCTCCTGTACTTCCTCCTTCGGCCGGTAGACCTGCGGGTCGCCGACGTAATGACCGACGAGGCGGTAGGTCTCCGCGAGCAGGAAGACGGGCCCTTTGCCCTTGCGAGCGTGTGCGAGCGCCCTCGTCGCCGTCGCATGCACGGCCTCGACGTCCTGTCCGTCGACAGTCATCGAGCGCATCCCGAAGGCGACCGCCCGCTTCGTGAGATCGGTGATCGGCAGTTGCTGGTGCGTCGGCGTCGATTCGGCGTAGTGGTTGTTCTCGCAGACGAAGACCGCCGGCACCTCCCACAGCTGCGCGAGGTTGAGCGCCTCGTGGAAGGTCCCGATGTTCGTCGCCCCGTCGCCGAAGTACGCGACGGCGACGCGCGGCTCGCCCCGCATCTTGAACGCCAGTGCCGCGCCGGCGATCATCGGCAGCCCGCCGCCCACGACGGCGTTCGCGCCGAGGTTGCCGCGCTCGACGTCGTAGAGGTGCATGGAGCCCCCGTAACCGCGCGAGACGCCCTCCACCTTGCCGTACAGCTCGGCCATGACCGCGTCCGGGTGGGAGCCGCGCGCGAGAGCGTGCCCGTGCGCCCGGTGGGTGGACGCGAAGACGTCTCCCTCGGCCATCGCGCTCGACACGCCGACGGCGACGGCCTCTTGGCCGATGGCGACGTGTAGGAACCCGGGCAGCTCGCCGGCTCGGAACTGCTCCTCGACCTTCTCCTCGAAGCGCCGGATGAGGAGCATCTCGCGATAGAGCTCCCGCAAGCGCTCCTGCGAGAGCCCGCGCTTCCTGGCTGCTCGAGCCTCGGCCACGGGCCTGAGTTTATGCTGCCGACCGTGGGGCTAGTTGCGCAGTGGGACGTCATGGTTGCCCAACTTTCCACGGACTGGAGGGAGGTCGACGTGCGGCTTCGCCTGGCTCGTCCCGAGGACGTGTCGCGCGCCGCGGCCCTGCTCGGCGCGCTGAGCCCGGGCCTCGCCGGCGATGCGCTGCACCTGCGCGTGACCTCCGGAGGCGAGGCCGGCCCGAGCACCTTGCGGCGACTCCTGGGACGGCTCGACGCTGCGGGGATGCGCGGCACGCTCGAGCTCGTAGGTGAGCAGGATGTCGAGCGTTCCTCGTCGGCGGCAGCCGAGGTAGCCCATGGCGCACCCGCCGCGGCCGCCGCCTCGCTCGCAGCAGCGTGGGACGAGCTCGCCGCGGGCCTGCCCGACGACTGGACGGATCTGCTCTGCCTGCTCGAGCTGCGCTCGAGCGACGACCTCGCTCCGGCGGCCCTCGCGCTCGCGCCACTCAACCCGTCACGTCACGACAGGGCTCTCGGCTTTCGCTTCCGCGTTGCGCACCACTACGGCTATGGGGCTGCGCCGGGGATGACGCGTCGCTGCCTCGAGCGGCTCGACGAGCAAGGCATCGGCGGCACCCTCTCGCTCCTCGAGCTCCTCTCGGACACCCAGCCTGTACTGACCCAGGGTCCGACCTTCGTCGTCTCCGACAGGGCCGTCTGATGCTGGGCATCGTCGAGCACGCTCAGCAGATCAAGGCGCGAGCCCTCGCGCTCGCGCGCCTGCAACTCGAGCTGGCGACGCTCGAGTTCAAGCGCAAGGCGAAGGCGATCGGCTTCGCCGCGGCGCTCGGGGTCATCGCCCTCGTCGTGATCCTCTACGCGATCGGCTTCGTGTTCGCGGCCGTCGCCGCGGGCCTCACGGAAGTCGTCCCGCTCTGGGCGTCGCTGCTCATCGTCGCGTTCTTGCTCCTCCTGACGGCCGCGGTGCTCCTGCTCGCGGCCGCCCGGATCGCTCGTCGAGCCGGGCCGATACGGCCCGTGGAGACGGTGGAGGAGGCCCAGACGACCGCCCGGGAGCTGCGGGATGCCTGAGCGGACGACCGAGCAGGTTCGTGGAGAGATCGCGGCCGAGCGCGCGGCGCTCGTCGGCGAGATCAAGGCGCTGCGCCGGGACGTCGCCAGCGTGCTCCCGTACGCGATCGGCACGGCGCTCGTGCTCGCGATCGTCACGCGCTCGAAGACCGCGCGTACGGCGCTCAGGATCCTCTGGTGGCTCCGCTAGGAGGGTTTGGCGGAACGGTGCTCGTCGCTGGGGCGCGCTGGTCGTCGTACTGCAAGGTCGCAGGGAGCCCGCGTACTGAACGACGTACGTGGGCGGCCGAGGACGCCGCAGGACGACGATCCAGTGCGTTCCAGCGGCACAGTCACCGTTTCGCTCGACACTCCTGACTAGCGCCTGACCTCGGGCGGCTTGACGCTGAAGCTCCGGCGGAGCTTCGCGTGTGCGTCCGAGCGGTACGTGTACTTCCCTTTCTTGAGCCGCAGCGTCCAGCGCGCGGTCACCTTCGCGGCGACGCCGGTCTTCCGGTTGACGCCTGGCCCGGTGACGTGGAAGTTGTCGAGCGCCGACCGGTCGGCGACGACGAACAGGTAGAGGCCGGCAGCCAGCGACGTCACCCGTTTCCCCGCTCGCCTGAGGTCGATCTTCGTTCCCGGCCCGACCGAGCCGGACAGCCTCACCGGCTTCGCGGTGGGAGGCGGTGGCGGCGTGCTGACCGTGAATGCCCCCCGCATGGAAGCTGAGTGGACGTCGCACTGGTACGTGTAGCGTCCCTCCGCCAGGGTCACCGTGAAGGTCGACGTCCCTGTCGTCTCGACACCCGTCACGACCGACGTGCCGAGAAGATGAAAGTTGTGGAGGTCTCCGCGGTCGTCAACGACGATCGTGTGCTGCTCCCCGGGCACGAGGCCGGCCGTCCCGGTCAGCGAGATCGTGAAGTCCGGCCCGACCGTTCCGTTCATCGTGTGCCTCGCCGCTGCGCCGGGAATGAAGATCGCGGCAGCGGTGAGCCCGGCGAGTGCGGTCGCCTTGTACACCCTCACGGTGGTCCCCACGCAGCTGTCGCGAACGCGGATTTACGCTCGTAGTTCGGCGTCGAACTGCGCGGCGAGAGCGGACACGATCCGCTCGCGCAACTCGGCAGCGTCCTCGTCGGCGAGCGTCCGCTCTGCCGACTGGAACGAGACACGGAAGGCGATCGACTTGCGGCCCTCGCCCGCTTGCTCGCCCCGGTACACGTCGAACGCCTCCATCTCGCGAAGCTCCGGGCCTGCGGCTGCACGGGCGGCGACGACGAGCTCGGCAGCCGTCACCGACTCGGCCACCGCGAAGGCGAGATCCTGCTTGACGGCGGGGTACGTGATCACATCCTCGTACGTGACGACGTCAGGGACGCGCTCGACGAGCGCGTCGACGTCGAGCTCGAAGAGGCCCCACTCCCCGGGCAGACGCTCGTCGGCAAGCTGGAGCACCCAGCCTTCCGGCGTCGTCGCTCCAGGGCCCGGGAAGCGGAGGTACGCCGATCGCTCGAACGACGTGCCCACGTGCAGCGCCTCGTACAGTCGCTCGACGACGCCCTTCGCCCTCGCAAAGCCTCCCTCCACGATGCCCGCGACGTGCCAGCGCTCTTCGGGCAGCTCGCCGCCGGTCGGGAGATAGACGTGGGCGAGCTCGAACAGCGCGATGCCCTCGTTGCCCGCGTCGACGTTGCGGGCGGCCGCAGTGACGAGGCCGTCCGCGAGCGCCGTACGCAGCACGGCCTGCTCGCTCGACAACGGCTCCGGCAGCCGGATCGCGCCCGGCACCGGATCCTCGGGCAGCAAGCTCCACGTGTAGGCCTCGGCGAAGCCGAAGCCCGCGAGCGTGTCCTGGATGCGCCGGCGGATGCGTTGAGCGTTCGTGAGCCGCCCGCGGAGCTCGCCGCGAACGGGCAGCGTGGCCGGCACGCGCTCGAGGTCGAACCGCGCCACCTCCTCGACGACGTCGACCTCGCGGGTGACGTCGTTCGCACGCCAGGTGGGGACGACGACCGTCCAGTCGTCGCCGACCTCGAATCCGAGCCGCTGCAGACGGCGGCGCTGCTCGGCCTCGTCGACCCCTAGTCCCGTCACCTCCTCCGCGCGCTGCGGGCGATAGGCGATCGACGGCCTGGGCCGTGGCTCGGCGCGAACGTCGGCATGACCCGTCCAGTGCGCCCCCGACAGCTCAACGAGAAGCTCGGTCGTGAGCTGCGCGGCCTGGAGCGCCGCCTCGGGATCAACGCCCTTCTCCCAGCGGTTCGACGCCTCCGACCGCAGGCGCAGCCGCTCGGACGAGCGCATGATGCCCACAGGCTCGAAGTTCGCCGCCTCCAGGAGGAGGGACGTCGTCGGCTCGGTCACCTCCGTCTCCTCGCCGCCCATGACCCCGGCGATCGCGATTGGCCGTTCGCCGTCCGTGATCAGGAGGTCCTCGGGCTCGAGGGCGCGATCCTGCCCGTCGAGGGTGCGCAGGCGCTCACCCTTTTTCGCGCGCCGGACGCCGATGCGCCCGCCGGCGAGCGTGTCGAAGTCGAACGCGTGCAGTGGGCTGCCGAGCGCGAGCATGACGTAGTTCGTTACGTCGACGACGTTCGAGATCGGCCGCATCCCGGCGGCGACGAGGCGGGCCTTGAGCCAGGGCGGCGATGGCGCGACCGTGACGTCTCTGAACAGTCGACCGATGTAGCGCGGACAGCCTTCGAGGTCGTCGACCTCGATCACCACGGGCTCGTCGCCGGCACGCTCCGGATCGACGCCCGGCGGTGGCGCTAGCTCGAGATCGAAGATCGCCGCCACCTCGCGGGCGATGCCGTACACGCCGAGGAGGTCAGGCCGGTTGTGCGTCGTCTCGAGCTCGAGCACGACGTCCGTGAGGGGGAGCGCGTCGGCAAGCGGGGTGCCGGGCTCCCACCGGTCGGGCAGCACGATGATGTCCGCATGATCGTCGCCGAGCTCGAGCTCCTGCTCGGAGAGGATCATCCCGTCGGACACGGAGCCGCGGAGCTTCGCCCGCTCGAGCGTGCGCCCGTCCGGCAGTACGGCGCCGGGCAGCGCGACGGCGACGGTGGCGCCGGCCGAGAAGTTCCACGCACCGCAGACGATCTGGCGCGGCTCCCCCTCCCCCACGTCGACGACGCAGAGCTGGAGCCGGTCGGCGTTCGGGTGCTTGCCCGCCTCGAGCACGCGACCCACGCGGTAGAGCGCAAGGTTGCCGTCGGTGTCGGCGACGCCGCGCGTCTCGATGGCCTCCACCTCGCAGCTCGCGAAAAGCAGCCTCTGGGCGAGCTCGGTCGCAGGCACGTCGACGTCGACGTACTCGCGGAGCCAGGAGAGCGGCACCTTCACAACTGCCTCAGCACCCGAAGGTCGTTCTCCCAGAACATGCGGATGTCGGGGATGCCATGCCGCTGCGCCGCGATGCGGTCGAGCCCGAGTCCCCACGCGAACCCGCTCCACTCGTCGGGGTCGTAGCCGACGTTCTCGAAGACCGCCGGGTCGACGACACCGGCGCCGCCCATCTCGAACCATCCCGTGTACTTGCAGAACGCGCAGCCGCGTCCCGCGCAGAGGAAGCAGGTCGCGTCGAACTCGACCGAGGGCTCGGTGAAAGGGAAGAAGTTCGTCCGCATCCGTACCTCGCGGTCCTCGCCGAACATCTCCCTGACGAAGTGGAGGAGGGTGCCCTTGAGATCGGCGAGCGTGATGTTGCGGTCGACTGCCAGCGCTTCCACCTGGTGGAACACCGGGGTGTTCTTCGGGCTCGGCGTGTCGCGACGGTACGTGCGGCCGGGGACGGCGATATAGATCGGCGGCTCGCGGGTCTCCATGACGCGGATCTGGCCAGTCGACGTGTGCGCCCGCAACAGCGTGTTGTCGTCGAGGTAGAACGTGTCCCGGGGCGATCTCGACGGGTGTGTGAGCGGCTGGTTGAGAGCGTCGAAGTTGTGCCAGACCGTCTCCACCTCACGGCTGTCGACGATCTCGTAGCCGAGCCCGAGGAAGATGTCCTCGGCCTCGCGAATGATCTGCGTCAGAGGGTGAAGGTGCCCGAGCTGCGGGCGGTCCCCGGGCAGCGTCACGTCGATGCTCTCCGTCTCCACCAGCCGGCTGGCGCGCTGGAGCACGGCACGGCGTTCCTCGACGGCGGCCTCGACGCGCTCGCGCGCAGCATTGAGCGTCATGCCGGTCTCGCGGTCTCGCACCTCCCGCAGCGCGAGCTTCAACTCGCTCTTGCGGCCGAGATAGCGGACTCGGGCCTCCTCGAGCGCGTCGACCGATTCGGCCTGCTCGATGGCGCTCAGCGCGGCGGTTTCCAGCGCCTGGGCGTCCATCCGCCGACTGTACCATCGGCCCTCGTGGCCCCTTTCTACGACCCCTTCGCCGCGAACTACGACGTGTGGGCGGCCGACATGACTGAGGACGTGCCGTTCTACGTCGAGCTGGCAAAAGAGGCCGACGGCCCGATCGTGGAGCTCGCGGTCGGCAACGGCCGAGTCGCCATTCCCGTCGCGCTCGAGACGGGCCGGCGAGTGATCGGCATCGACACGTCGCCGGCCATGCTCGCCCAGGCACGCGTCCGAGCGGAGCAGGCGGGAGCCGACCTGGTCGTCCGCGAGGAGGACATGCGCGACTTCGTTCTCGACGACCCCGCCGCGCTCGTCTATTGCCCGTTCCGAGGGCTCCTGCACCTGCCGACGTGGCACGACAAGCGCCAGGTGTTCGAGCGGGTCGCAGCGAGCCTCGCACCCGGCGGCCGCTTTGCGTGGAACGTCTTCTGCTTCGACCATGCGATCGCGGCAAGACTCGACGGCGAGCACCAGCAGGAGCCGGTCCCGCACACGCTCCGCTACGCGCCCGGCGACAACCGCATCGACGTCACGCTCGATGCGGGCGGTCAGATCTCGCTCTGGTGGGCGACGAAGTCCGAATGGGAGGGCTTGATCGACTCCTCCGGCCTCGACATCGAGGCGCTCTACGGCTGGTTCGACCGGCGGCCCTTCGACGACGAGAGCCGGGAGTTCGTCTGGGTGACGCGTAAGGCGCTTTGAGACGAGAGGGCTCCCCAAGGAGCCCTCTCTAAGTCGCAGTTACCGGTTACGGGCCGACCGTCAACCGGCTCGCGTAGATGTTCTGGTTGCGGTTGCCGGTGTTGTTCGAGGCTGGGCCCGGCGCCGGATCGAGGTCGCACGGACTCACGTCCCGGTTGTCCGCCCACGCGACATGCACGATGTGGTTCGCGCCGTTCCAGCGCGCGTCCAGCTCGTTGTAGTCACCGTGGAACGCAGACGTGCCACCGCCGAACAGGAGGCAGTTGCCGTTGTGTGAGACGTCCGTCACCCGAGTGGCGGCGTCGAAGGCTGGATAGACCGCCCCGTTGCAGTTCGTGCAGGCGTAGTACACGTCGAGTGCCTCGTTTGCTGGCGTGACGCTGTTCCGGAAGTCGTACCACGCCACGTGCAACGTGCCGTTCGAGACCTCGATCGTCGGGAAGATCTGGTGTCTCGTCGAGGCCCCTTCGCCGTTGACCTGGACGGCCGCACCCCACGTCGCTCCACCGTCCGTCGATCGCTGGACGTCGATGTCGTAGTCGCCCATCAAGTTCTGGTACGCGACGTAGACGACGTCCGGATCCGTGTCGTCCGCAGCCACAAAGGCGAATGTCGGCGTCCTGAAGGCGACACCCGGTGCCTGACCGGATGAGACGGGGCCCACGACCACGGGCTGACTCCACTTCCTCCCGCAGTCGGTCGACTTCACGACGTTCACCGTGCCCGCGCCTGTACTGCGCTCGAAGGCGTTGTACGCGACGTAGATCGCGCCGTCAGGGCCGACGGCGATGTCCGACCCCTGGTTGTTCGGCGTGCCAGATGGTCCACCGGTAGAGATGACCTTCGGCTGCGAGAACGTCGCTCCCCCGTCCTCGGAGACGCTGAACATGATCGGCGAGCTCCCGGAGGCGTGGAAGTTCGTGTGAGCGACGTAGACGTTCCCGGAGCAGTCACTGGCGGAGGGCAGGTTGAGATCGACCTCCATCCAACCCTTGTCGGTGAACGTCCCCACGAAGCCGGCCGCACCGGGTACCGCGAAGCCGACCGCGCCCCTGTCGACGACCGTCGTTCCCGCGTACGTGAAGTTCGGCGGATTGGCAGCCGAGCTCGGCGTGCTCGTGCCGCCCGGCGAGCCCGGTGTGAAGTTGTACCGCGCCACGTACACGAGGTTGTCGACGGGGCGGTCGGGCTGGTCGAAGTCGCGGTTGAAGGCAATGCCTTGTACCAGCAGGTCGCCGTCGGAAGCGAAGCGCACGACCGGGTCACCGGATGCGTCGAGCCCCTTCAGCGGTGAGGCGTTTCCGGCGGCGGACGTGTCCGACGGGAAGCCGGGAACGAAGGTGTTGAACCACGTGGCTCCCCCGTTCGCCGACACGTAGAAGCCGATCCAGACATCGAGCGTCACCGTCACCATGCGGTAGTCGTTCGAGCCGGCAGCGACGAGATCGCCGAGGACTCCAGTTTGCGGCGACGGTCGATGGCTGATGGCGATCGTCGCCTCGTTCGACTGCCGGTTCTGCGCGTCGAAGCCGGGATTCGGCGTTCCGCCGTCGACATTGTTGTTGTCATTCGTCACCTTGACGTCCACGCCGTCGACCGCGTGACCGGCGACGCTGCTCGACACGGCGAGCAAGCTCACGGCCAGCGCGGCAAGCAGCATGAGACGCCGGCCTCTCCCGAGATTGACCATGACCCCCTCCTCTCGAGTGGTGCTCGATCGAGACTCGCCTACCCTGTGCGACGCAGGTGAAACACACCCCAGCTCAGCCCTACGACGCGATCTCGCGGCTTTACGACCCCTGGAGTCGCAGCGTCGTGGAGGACGTCGGGTTCTACGTCGAAGAGACGCGGCCCGCCGCCCCAGGGCCGGTGGTCGAGCTCGGCGTCGGCACGGGCCGTATCGCAATCCCCATCGCGAGCGAGGGGATCGACGTCATCGGCGTCGACTCCTCGGAGGGCATGCTCGAGGTCTGCCGCGAGCAGGCCAAGCTGGCGGGCATCGTCGACCGTATAGATCTCCGGCTCGGCGACTACCGTCGACCGCCCGTCTCCGGCCAGGTCGAGCTGGTGCTGTGCCCTTTCCGGGCGTACCTCCATCTCCACGACGACGACGAACGGCTCGAGGCGCTCCGCGCCGCGCACGCCCTGCTGGTGCCGGGAGGCAGGCTCGTCTTCGACGTCTTCACGCCCAGTTCCGAGGACATCGAGGAGACGCACGGTCGCTGGCTCGAGCGAGAGCCGGGGATCTACGAGCGCGCCGAGTGGGACACGCAACGCCGCATCCTGACCCTGTCCCTGCGCGGGCCGGAGTCGGAGACGACGATGAACCTCGCCTGGGTGTCGCAGGCGGAGTGGCGCGGTCTTCTGCACGAGGCCGGCTTCACGGTCGACGCTTGCTATGGCTGGTTCGACAGGCGTCCGTGGGCCGGCGAGGAGGATTCCATTTGGATCGCGAGCCGACCTGCTCTAGGGTAGCCCCATGAGTTGGTGGGTCTGGGTCATCATCCTCGCGGCGATCGTCCTGCTCGTAGTGATCGTCATCGGGATGTACAACAAGCTCGTCAGCCTGCGCAACCGCGCGGAGAACGCGTGGGCCCAGGTGGACGTCCAGCTCCGTAAGCGGTACGACCTCATCCCGAACCTCGTGGAGGCCGTGAAGGGATACGCCGCGCACGAGCGTGCTGTCTTCGACGAGGTGACGCAGGCGCGAACCGCGGCGCAGCAGGCGCAGGGAGTTAGAGAACAAGCGCAGGCCGAGAACGCGCTGACGGCGGCGATCGGGCGCCTGTTCGCCGTCGCCGAGGCCTACCCCGAGCTGCGCGCGACCGAGAACTTCCAGCAGCTCCAGGCGCAGCTGACGGAGGTGGAGGGCGACATCGCCGTCTCGCGTCAGGTCTACAACGACACCGTGCTGACGTACGACACCGCGCGCGAGACGCTGCCGACGAGCGTCATCGCCGGCATGTTCAACTTCCGAGAGCGCGAGTACTTCGAGGTCGAGGAGCCGGCCATCCGCGAAGCTCCTCAGGTGAGCTTCCCTTAGCTGCGCTCGCTTTCGTTCTAGGCGCGTTCTTCTCCGATCTCGACACGTTCGAGCCCACCGTGCTCGACGCCGTCGCGGTCTTCGCGCCTGCAGTCGTGCTGCTCCTCGTCATCGTGCTGGTGTTCGGTCCGGACAAGGCCGCGACCTACGACCGGGACTACGAAGAGTCGCCACCGACCGACACGCCCCCGGCGCTCGTCCCGCCGCTTCTGAGGCGATCGACGACGCCCGAGACGAACGAGTTCACCGCAACGCTCATCGATCTCGTTCGCCGGGGGTACTTTGCCGCCAAGCCCGTCCCGGGAGGGCGGCGTTCCGACGGTGCCGGCCAGGGTTCAGGAGATCTCGAGCTGGGCCATGGAGATCGAAGCAGGCCGCTCCGCGACTTCGAGGAACCCGTCGCCGAGATCTTCGACGGACTGATGGACGACGGCCCGATGCCGCTGTCGACGCTCCGCGGCCGCATCGAGAGCGACACAGAGAACGTCGCTCGTTATCGTCAGTTCCGGAACGCGGTCGAATCCGAGATCGAGTCACGGGGCTGGTACACGTTCACCGCTGCCCGGGTGATGGTGCTCACGAGCGCCGGACTGGTAGCCCTGGGCATGGCGGGTACCGCGCTCCTCTACCCACTCAGCACGAGAGCGACGTTCTACTTCGGCGCAACGGCGTTCGACGGCGCCTTGGTGCTCTTCTATGCGGGCGGCATCGCAAAACTCGTTCGCCGCCGGCGGCGAACGGCGGAAGGGCAGCTGGAGGCAAGGCGCTGGGAGGCATTTCGGCGCTATCTGACCGACTTTCCTCGATTGGAAGAGTCGCCGGCTGCGTCGCTCGAGCTCTGGGAGCAGGACCTCGTCTACGCAATCGCGTTCGGTCGAGCCGAGCGCGTGCTCGAGGCCGCGGGGCTGTACCGGCTTGAGATGCTGTCTGGAAGCCCGATGTTCTGGCTGGGTCTGGAGGCGCCCGACACCGACGGCAGGGGAGACGTCTACTCCCGGTTCGGCGCAGAAGCCGTTCCGTTGCGCAGTCGTCGGACCCGGCGAGCATTTATGCTCGACGGCCCATGAGAGCCGCCGGCCGACCGCTCGCGCTCATCGCGATTGCAGCGATCGCGCTGCTCGTGCCCGGTGCGGCACAGGCGAAGTCGTACGTGCTCCCGCAGGCAGTCGTGGACGTGAAGATCGCGCGCGACGGCTCGCTGTTCATCCGGGAGCACATTACGTTCTCGTTCGCGGGGTCGTTCTCCGGCGCCTACCGCGACATCCCGCTGCGGGAAAGCGAGCGGATCGATCTCGTGTCGGTGAGCGAAGGCAGCAAGCGCTACCGGCCCGGCGGCAACACCGAGCTCGGGAGCATCGACCGGGCGGACACCTACGGCGTCGAGCGGACCGACAAGCGCGTGCGCGTCGTGTGGCACTACCGCGCCGTCGGCGGCATCCGCACGTTCACGCTCTCGTACCGCTTCCGCGGTCTGGCGGTCGCCTACGACGACGTCGTCGATGTCAACCTCCAGGTCTGGGGTGACGAGTGGCCGACCGCCCTCTACGACCTGCGCGCGACGATGGACCTGCCACGGCCGATCGCGCTCGAGGGCACCCGCTACCGCATCTGGGGCGCCCCGGCCTGGGTGAACGGCGTCGTTGCGCGGAACCGGACCGGGACCTCGCTGCGGGCGGTCAACATTCCCGCCGGCCAGTTCGTGGAGATGCGGACGGTGTTCCCGCGCCGGCTGCTCACCTCCACTCGGGGCGCACGCGTCGTCGATGGCAACGGCTTCGGCCGCATCGTCGCCGAGCAGGAGCAGCGCGCTGCGGATTACGAGTCGGACCGCGAGAAGATCCAGGACGCGAAGGACCACCTCGGCCGCACGGCCGCAAAGCTCGCGGCCATCGGGTTCCTCCCGGCCTTCGGGATCATGTTCGGCATCTGGCTTCTCTTCGGCCGCGAGCGACGCACCGGCTACGACCGCGAGTACGAGCAGGAGCCGCCGTCGGAGGAGGCACCGGCGATTGTGCCGCCCTTGCTCCGCCAGGGCATGTACCCGGGCTCCCTCGAGTTCACGGCCACGCTCTTCGACCTCATCCGCCGCGGCTACTACACGGCCAAGCCGACGACGACCGAAAAGTCGACCTGGGCCGGCATGCGGAAGGAGCAGGTCGCTGACCTCGAGCTCTCCTTCGGAGATCGATCGATCGAGCTCGCGCCGTGGGAGGAGCCGGTGACGAAGGTGTTCGACAACATCCTCGACGAGGGCCCCGAGGTGTTGTCGAAGATGCGCGACCGGATCGAGAAGACGCGCACGTCGAACAGCAACCGCTTCAACCGCTTCAAGGAGAAGGTCTCCGAAGACATCGGCAAGCGAGGCTGGTACATCGGCGCTGGCGCGAAGGCACTGGGGCTCGTCGTCTTCGCCTTCGCCGTCGCGGCTGCGATCTTCTTCTGGCAGGGCGTCGCCGGCTTCCGCCCGCAGGCGCCGCGCTGGAACGACATCGTCCTGCTAGCGCTCGGCGTCTGCGCCGTCCTGAACGCCGTCGTGCTCGTCATCGGGATCGGCAACACGAAGCTCTGGCGCCGCCGCACCAAGGCGGGCCAGCTCGAGGCCGAGCGCTGGGAAGCCTTCCGCCGCTACCTCTCCGACTTTCCCCGGCTTGACGTCGCACCGCCAGCAACGCTCGCTCTTTGGGAGCGCTTCCTCGTCTACGGGATTGCGTTCGGCATCGCCGAGCGGGTCCTTCAGGGCGCTCAGCTCCACATGCCCGAGGAGCTGCACGACGCGAGCTCGATCTACTGGATTAGCCCCCACGGCGACCTCGGCTCGGGAGCGAGCGCGCTCGCGATCGGTGACCTCTCGGCTGGCTTCGGCTCGGCGCTCGCGCCGCCCGCTTCGAGCGGCTCGAGCGGCTCCGGCGGCGGCTTCTCCGGCGGCGGCGGCGGAGGCGGAGGAGGCGGTGGCGGCGGGGCCTGGTAAGGCCGTCGAAAGTCCAGTTCGCTCACGCGTTGGACTTTCGACGGATTGAATGCAGTGTCACAGTCTCCTCTGGTGATCCGCAAGCCCCTGCTGGTCGCGCTGCTGGCGTTCGCCCTGTTGCCGTCCGCGGCGGCGGCGAAGAGCTACGTGCTGCCGCGGGCGGACATCACGGTCACGGTCGCACCCGACACGTCGCTGCTCGTCGAGGAGAAGATCCTTTTCGCGTTCTCCGGAGACTTCACCGGCGCCTACCGAGACATCCCGCTCCGCCCCGGGGAGTCAGTCGACCGCATCTCCGTCAGCGAGGAGCATCCACAGCGGCTGTACAGGCCGGGGGCGTCGGCGGAGCTCGGTAGCTCGCGTGCGCCGGACACATTCGGCGTCGCGCGCCTACCGGACCGGATGCGCGTGGTTTGGCACTACCGCGCCTCGAACGAGGGCCGGACGTTCACCATCGCCTATCGCTTACGCGGCGTCGCCGTCGCCTACGACGACGTCGTGGACGTCAACCTCCAGGTGTGGGGCGACGAGTGGCCCGTCGGGGTCACGACGCTCGAGGCCTCGCTCGTCTTGCCCGGGGTCGCAGCTGGGCCGCGCTATCGCGTGTGGGGCCATCCGCAGAGCGTGCAGGGCACCGTCGAGCGCGATCCGAAGGCAGCCAAGCTGCGGGCGCTGTTCGTCCCTCCCGAGCAGTTCGTCGAGCTGAGAGTGACGTTTCCGCGACGGCTCGTGGACTCGACCGCAGGAGCCCGCGTCGTGCAGAGCCCGGGGCTCGAGAAGATCGTCGCCGAGGAGCAGGCGGCCGTCGATGCCTACGAGCATGGGCGTCGGAAGATCCGCGACGCGCTCGATCATCTGCCGCGCACGATCGTCTACCTCTTCCTGCTCGCGACTCTGCCGGCGCTCTGCGTCATCACGTTCGTCTGGCTCGTCTACGGACGCGAGCTCCGCACCGGCTATGACCGCGAGTACGAGCAGGCGCCTCCGTCGGAGCTCCCTCCCGCGCTCGTCCCGGCGCTGCTCCACGAGCGCAAGAGCGCCGTCAACGTCGCGCTCGCTTTCACGGCCACGCTCTTCGACCTCATCCAGCGCGGCCGCTACACCTCGGCACCGGTCACGAGCGAGGAGCGGCGGTGGCAGGGCGAGCGAACGGAGACTGTCTCCGACCTGGAGCTCGCCGAGGGCGACCGGGAGGAGAAGCTGAACGACCTGGAGGAGCCGGTCACCTATGTCATGGACGACGTGCTGGAGGACGGGCCCGTGCTCCTCACGCAGGTTCAGGGCCTCATCGCCGTCGAGCGGAAGGAGAACGCCAGTCGCTTCTCCAACTTCCAGTCCCGTATCTCGAAAGAGATCCGCATTCGCAAGTGGTACGTGCCAGGGAGCGGCGGCAAGATCATGGGCTGGTCGATCCCGGCGTTCATCGTCGCCGGCATCGTGCTGCTGATCGTCGGTGCAGCCGGCTTCGATTCGGCAGCTCCCGCGTGGTCTGACGTGCTGCTGATCGTCTTCGGCCTCGCATGCTTCCCGAACGCTCTCGTCCTGCTGGTGGCGGTCTTCAACATCCGGCTGTGGCGCAAACGGACGAAGCCCACCCAGCTCGAGGCAGAACGCTGGGCTGCCTTCCGCCGCTACCTCACGGACTTCCCGCGCCTCGAGGATGCGCCACCCGCCACCCTCGACCTCTGGGAGCGCTACCTCGTGTACGGCATCTCGTTCGGGATCGCCGGCAAGGTGCTCGAGGCGGCGCACCTGCACATGCCGCAGGAACTGCATGACCAGAGCTCGATCTACTGGATCTCCGCGGACGGCAGTGCCGGCTCGGGAGCGAGCGCGCTCGGTATCGAGAAGCTCGTGGGCGGGTTCGCGGCCGCGTTCACGCCGCCGCCGTCGCCTTCCTCGTCCAGCTCGAGCTTCAGCTCCAGCTCGGGCTTCGGCGGCAGCTTCTCTGGCGGTGGCGGTGGTGGTGGCGGCGGCGGTGGAGGGGGAGCCTGGTAACGGGCGCCGAAAGTCCAGTTCGCTTACGCGTTGGACTTTCGGCGGGAGTGCTCATAGAGGGCCATCGCTCCGGCGATAGCCACATTCAGCGACTCTGCGCTCTCACGCATCGGGATCGTTGCCACGGCGTCGCACCGATCGAGCACGTCCTCCGGCACGCCTTCGCGCTCGGCCCCGAGCACGAACGTCACGCGCTCGGGCAGCCGAAGGTCTGTGAGCGGCGTGCCGTCGTGCGCGACGAGCGCGATCCTCGGCGCCGGGGCTGCGTCGAAGTCGAGGAGCGGCACGCGAAAGATCGCGCCCGCCGACGCGCGCAGCGACTTCGGCGACGTGGGGTCGGCGCAGCCGGCTGAGAGCGCGACGAAGGAGCGGAACGCGTCCGCCGTCCGGATGAGGGTGCCGACGTTCCCGGGATCGGCGACGTGCCACAGCGCGAGCCCGGTCGTGCCTGGCTCCGCCTTCTCGAGACCGTCCCGCCGGAACACCGCGATTACCCTCGCCGGATGCGCGAGCTCCGACACGTCGGCGAGCAGCTTCGGCTCGACGTCGACGCCGGCGGTGAGCACGTCCTCAGGGTCGAGTCCCGCGTCGATCCCGGCCTGGAGGAGATCCTCACCCTCGACGACGAACAGCCCGAGCCGCTTGCGCTGCGGCGCCGAGCGCAGCCGACGGATCAGCTTGAGCCGCGGGTTGGCCGCCGAGGTGATCACCTCGGCCGCCGAGTCTTCGTCCTCGCGCCTCCGGAGCGCCGCTCGCCAAGGAGGCTAGCCCGAGGAGCGAGGACAGTACACGCGAGTACGGACTCGCGACGAGGGCGGAGCATCCTGCCGCGAGCGGCGCTAGCTCTGGGCGGAGCCGGGCTTCGCCCGGCTGGAGCCCTGAGCGTCCGGTGGTGCGAGGGCGGCTTTGGCCTTCTCGGCGATCGCGGTGAAGGCTGCGGGGTCGCTGACCGCGAGATCTGCGAGCACCTTGCGGTCGAGCTCGATCTCGGCCTTCTTGCAGCCGGCGATGAACTGGTTGTACGAGAGGCCCTCACGCCGCGCAGCGGCGTTGATGCGGATGATCCAGAGACTCCGCATCGAGCGCTTGCGCACGCGCCGGTCGCGGTAGGCGTAGACGAGGGACTTGTCGACCTGTTCTTTCGCCCGCGTGTAGCTCGTGTGCTTCAGGCCCCAATAGCCCTTCGCCTGCTCGAGCACCTTGCGGCGCTTCTTGCGAGCGGCGACGGATCGCTTCACCCGCGGCATTAGGACCCACGCCCCAGGAGCTTGCGTACCTCGCGGAGGTCCGACTTGTGCACGGCCTCGTCGCGTGCGAAGTCACGCTTGCGCTTGGCCGACTTCTTCTCGAGGTTGTGGCTCTGCATCGCATGGCGGCGCAGGATCTTGCCCGACCCCGTGACCTTGAACCGCTTCTTTGCGGCGCTGGATGTCTTCTGTTTCGGCATGTGTACCTAGCTTCCGGTTGCGCTCGTGACCTCGGCCTCCGCCTCACCGGCCGGCCGCTCCTTGCCTGCGGCCTTCGTCGGCGCGAGCACCATGACCATGTTCCGTCCGTCCACCTCGGGCTGAGCCTCGATGTGGCCGAGCTCGGCGACATCGTCTGCGAGCCGCATGAGCAGGTCACGTCCGCGCTCCGGATGGAGGGTCTCCCGCCCCCGGAACATGATCGTGACCTTCACCTTGGCGCGCTGCCCGAGGAAGCGAAGGACGTGGCCCTTCTTGGTCTCGTAGTCGTGGACTCCGATCTTCGGTCTGAGCTTGATCTCCTTGACGTGGATCTGGGACTGGTGCTTGCGGGCGAGCTTGGCCTTCTGCTCCTGCTCGTAGCGGTACTTGCCGTAATCCATGACCCTCGCCACCGGCGGATCCGCCTGCGCGGCGACCTCGACGAGGTCGAGTCCCTTCGAGTACGCGTACTCGAGGGCTTCCGGCGTGGGCTTGATCCCCAACTGCTCGCCACCTTCGTCGATCAGCCGCACACGCGGCACGCGGATCGAGTCGTTGACCCGGGTCTGGGGGACCGGACGGACGGGCTCTACAAACCGTCTCGGTCTCAAAGAACTGTCACCAAGCCGCCTCTATCCTCCTGATCGAACGACGAAACCGCTACGCAAGCGGCCCCGATCCTCGTCGTTGCGACTCGGTTGAACCTCCACGGAGCCTCGAGCTCGGGAGGTGAGGAACGGTGCCGCTCCTGCTTCGCAGGCCCTACAGGCTAGCAAGCTCGGCGAGCAGCTCGTCAAGACTACGGGTCGACTGGCCGCCGCCGCGCTCCCGCACGGCCAGCGCCCCCTCGGACTCCTTGTCTCCGTACACGACGACGCGCGGGATCTTCTCCAGCTCCGCGTCGCGGATGCGCTTGGAGACCGTCTCGTCACGCTCGTCGACATCGGCACGTGCGCCGCCGTCCACGAGCCTCGTCCGGATGCCCGCGACTGCAGGCCGGTGGCTCTCGCCGACAGGGATCAGGCGCACCTGCACCGGCGCGAGCCAGAGCGGGAAGTCGCCGCCGTAGTGCTCGATGAGGATGCCGATGAAGCGCTCGAGCGATCCGAAGAGCGCCCGGTGCAGCAGGTAGGGCATGTGCTCGGCGTTGTCCGCGCCCATGTACGTGCAACCGAGACGCGCCGGCTGCTGGCCGTCGAGCTGGATCGTGCCCATCTGCCACGGCCGGCCGTGGGCGTCGTCCATGAAGAAGTCGATCTTCGGGCCGTAGAACGCCCCCTCGCCTTCCGCGATCCGGTACGGAATGCCCTGGCGCTCGACCGCCGCGCGGAGGACCCCTTCGGTGTAGTCCCAGTCCTCCTCCGTCCCGAGCTTGTTGTCTGGCCGCGTCGCGAGCTCGGCGTGGGCGATGTCACGAACGCCGAACCGGTCGTAGAGGAAGCCGACGTAGTCGAACATCGCGTCGATCTCCTCCTCGATCTGCTCTTCGGTGCAGAACACGTGCGCGTCGTCCTGAGAAAACTGCCGCGCACGTGTGATCCCCTGGAGCGTCCCGGTGGGCTCGTCGCGGTGGAGAACTGCCGCCTCCGCGTAGCGGATCGGCAGATCTCGGTAGCTGCGCAGCTTCGTGTTGAAGAGCAGCATGTGTCCGGGGCAATTCATCGGCTTCAGGCCGTACAGCGAATCCCCGTGCGCGACCTGGAACAGAGCGTCGTGGTACTTCTCCCAGTGGCCGGAGCGCTTCCAGAGCTCGACGTCCCACATGAGCGGCGTCTTCACCTCCTGATACCCGCGCTTGGCGTTCTCGGCGCGGCGCAAGTCTTCGAGCGCATTCCAGATCGCCATGCCCTTCGGCGTCCAGAGCGCGGCGCCGGGCGAGAACTCGGACGCATGGAAGAGGTCGAGCTGGCGACCGAGCAGCCGATGGTCGCGTCGCTTCGCCTGCTCGAGCTGCTCGAGATGCGCGTCGAGGTCCTCCTGCGAGTAGAACGCCGTCCCGTAGATCCGGGTCAGCTGGGTGTTCTTCTCGTCGCCACGCCAGTACGCCCCGGCCAGCCCGGTGAGCTTGAGCGCCTTGATCGGCTTCGAGTCCTGGAGGTGCGGCCCGCGGCAGAGGTCGGTGAACTCGCCCTGGGTGTAGAGCGAGATGTCCCCTTCGGCAGTGTCGACGAGCTCGACCTTGTACGTCTCGCCCTCCGCGGCGAAGCGCTCCCGCGCCTCGTCGCGCGAGGTCTCCGCGCGAGTCCATTCGCGCCCTTCGGCGAGCTGGCGGCGCATCTCCTCCTCGATCCGCTCGAGGTCGGCCTCGTGGATCGGCTCCGAGAACTCGAAGTCGTAGTAGAAGCCGTTCTCGACGGGCGGGCCGATGGCGATCTTCACGCCCGGGTACAGGCGACGGACTGCTTCCGCGAGCAGATGCGCCGACGAATGGCGAAGGACGGAGAGCGCGTCGGGGTCGTCGGTGTTACGCGTCGTGAGGATCTCGATCTCGCCGCCGTCCGTGAGCGGCAGCCGCAGGTCCTGGACGTGGCCGTTCGAGCGCACGAGCACAGCCTGCTCGGCCAGCTTCGGGCCGATCGCCTTCGCGGCGTCGAGCCCGGATGCGCCGTCGGGCAGCTCGAGCTCCGACCTGTCGGGGAGGACGACTTTCAAGGCGCTACGCGTCCGCTCCGGCCTCGAAGGCCGCGTCGCGCGCGTCGGCAGCCCGCTGCCAGCGCCTGTCGAAGAAGATCGCCAGCCAGATCGATAACTCGAACAGGAAGAGCAACGGGATCATCGTGAAGATCAGCGTCACCGGATCGACCCCCGGCATCGCGACCGCGAGCGCAGTCACGGCCACGTAGCCGATCCTCCGGTTGCGGCGCAGCTTCGACGACGGGACGATCCCCAGCCGCGCAAGGGCGAGGATGAAGATCGGCAGCTCGAACACGACCGAGAGCGCGATCAACACCCACATGACGAAGGTGTAGTAGTCCCTGGCTCGGATCTGGATGTCGTAGAGGTCGGAGTCGAAGTTCGTGAGGAACTGGACCGCCGCGGGCAGTGCGACGAAGTACGCGAAGAACAGCCCGCCGAGGAACAGCGTCGTCGCGAACGCCACGAACCCGAGGACGACCCGCTGCGTGTGCTCGTAGAACGCCGGGGCGAGGAAGCTCCACAGCTGCCAGAGGATGACGGGGAGCGCGATCGCCACCGCCGCCCAGAAGCTGATCATGAACGACGTCATGAACGGCTCTGCCACGGCGAACGTCGTCGGCTTCACGCCTTCGTCGAGCGGCCGGTTGAGCCAGCCGATGATCGTGTCGTGGAACGCGAAGGTGACGATGAACGCGGCACCGATCGCGACGAGGCACCAGACGAGCCTTGCCCGCAGCTCTCCAAGATGTTCGACGAGCGGCGCCTCTTCCCCGGGCGCGAGTCGCCGAGGAATGACTCGGCGCATAGCTAGCTACGTCGTCGTGGTGTCGCGCTTCGGCGTCGCCCGAGGCGTCTCCTCGGGCAGCTCAGGCGACACATCGTCATCGTCATCGATGCTGATCGAGTTCTTGAACTCCCGCATGCCCTTGCCGATCGAGCGGCCCATCTCGGGCAGCTTCTTCGGCCCGAAGACCAGCAGCGCGACGATGAGGAGGATGATGATCTCGCCCGGTCCGATCCAGCCTGGCATGAGGGCTAGGGTACCACCGGGCTGCGGGGGCTCGGAAGCGGTGTCAGTACCTGCTCCAGCCGGTCACGGAGATGCTCGAAGTCGGGCGGAAGCACGAGAGCCTCGCCCAGGTGCTCGGGATCCTCGTCCACGCCGAAGCCGGGCCCGAGGGTGGCGATCTCGAAGAGCACGCCGCTCGGCTCACGGAAGTAGATCGAGCGGAACCAGAAGCGGTCGATGATCGGCGTCGGCCGGAGGCCGGCGGAAGCCACGCGCCGCTGCCAGCCCTCGTGGTCGTCCATCGGCGACGCCCACGCGACGTGGTGGACGGCGCCGGCGCCCATCACCCCGCGCTGCGCCGGCGCCGCGTCGTACGCGTAGAAGCCTCCCCGCTCCCGGCCACGCGCCTCCCACGCGCTTTGAGCGACGGGGTCGAACGCGAGCGCCTCCTCGAGCGCCTGGCGGCTCGCCTCCGGGTCTGTCGCGAAGGCCCGGATGCCGTCGAACCCCTGAAGGGCGAGCTCCCTCGGGATCTCGGGATGGTCGGCGATGAGCGGCGGGTCGTCCGTCTCCACGGCCGCCAGCTCGTGCTCGAGCCCTTCCGGATCTCTGAAGCGGAGAACACCGTCACCGCGCTCGCCTCCCACGCGCTGCTCCCAGAAGTCGAGCGCGTCGTTCGACGCCACGCGCCAGACGACTCGGTGCACCATCCCGGCGCCCGCGTGTCCAGGAGCGGCGTGCGGGTACTCGAAGAACGTGATGTCCGAGCCGGGACTGCCTTGCTCGTCCGCGTAGAACAGGTGGTAGACCGTCGGATCGTCCTGGTTCACGGTCTTCTTCACGAGCCGGAGGCCGAGGGTGCCCGTGTAGTACTCGACGTTCTGCGGGGCGTCACCGGTGATGCAGGTGACGTGGTGGACGCCTTCGAGCTTCATCCTCCGTACCGTACCCTCCAGTGTCAGGCTCGACGCGAAAGGGGGAACGCATGTTCACCGATGCAAAAGCGGAGCCCGTGGTGCCGGTCTCCGACCTCGACCGCGCCGCCTCGTTCTACGGCGAGACACTCGGTCTGGAGGAGCTCCAGCGGTACGAGGATCCACAGCCGAATCCGATGATCCGCTACGGAATCGGCGGGAGCTCGCTGCTCGTCTACAAGAGCGTCGGCGCCGGCCAGAGCCGCCACACGCTGCTCGGCTTCGTCGTCGACGACATCGATGCGGCTGTCGAAGAGCTCCGCGGGCGCGGCGTGACCTTCGAGGAGTACGACATGGGCGACATCAAGACGGAGAACGGGATCGCGACGATCGGCGACGCAAAGGCGGCCTGGTTCAAGGACCCAGACGGCAACATCCTCAGCGTCGGACAGTACGAGTAGCCCTCCCGGCATGGTCTCCGTCGAGCACGCACGCCGGCTCGCCCTGGCACTGCCCGAAGCGGTCGAGCAGGATCATCACGGCCGGCCGTCTTTCCGCGTCGCGGGCAAGATCTTCGCGACGCTCTGGTACGAGAGCCATCTGAACGTCATGCTCGACGAGGGCGGGATTCTCACCGCGATCCACCGCGATCCCGAAACGTACGAGGAGGTGTGGTGGGGCAAGAAGCTCGCGGCAGTACGGGTGAAGCTCCCGCATGCGCAGAAGGACGCCCTGGTGGAGCTATTGACGGAAGCATGGGAACTGCGGGCGCCGAGACGACTCTTGTGACAACAGCCTCGTGCCGATAGCGAGTCCATGGCACGCATTGCCGTGGGAGCTGCGCTGGCGCTGGCCGTGGGCTGGTTCATGCTCGGCCGCGGCGGCGATGCCGAAGCCGTCACCGACTGCATCGCGGACGCCGGCGCAACGGTGCAGGAGAACCCACGCTTCGGGCAGATGTTCCCGTACGCGTTCGCCGTCCGCAGCCTCGATCGCGTGGAGTCGTATCCCGAGCTCGAGGACGCTCGGTTCTACTTCGTCATCTACGGCTCCGACCGCGCGATGCTCTTCGTGGGCAAGGGCGAGGAGGAGGCGGAGGCGTTCGAGACAACGCTTCGTGGGATGGTCGCACAGGAAGGCGATGCATTCACGGCTCGCAGAGCCGGGAAGACACTGCTCGTCTGGGAGCACCCGACGGTCGCGCCCGCGATCGACGCCTGCATCGCCTGACGGCGGTGGAGGCCGCTGCGCGCGGGCTGCCTCTGCCGCGTTCGACCGTGCACGCGGGCGAGCGGCGTACGCCGGTACGGCGCTCCGCGCCTGGATCGAGACAGGCGGGCGCCTCGTCGCCGTCGAGGCTGGGCTCTCGCCCGAGAACGCCTTCGAAGTCTCCTGGGCTTACGAGTATCCGGACGAGGACAGCCTCGGCCGTGCGCTCGTCGCTCCCGCCGGCATCGCCTCTCTTGTCGCCCCGGGCACGAGGAAGCTGTCAAGGCGGCGATAGTCGAGGGACTTGCGCCTCATCGGACGCCAGAGGGCGCTTACCACCTCGAGAACGAGTTCCGCATCCTCATCGCGCGTGCCTGATCAGACGCGCCGCCGCCAGCGCTCGAAGACGTCCTCGAGCTCGGGCCGGTTCTCGCGCGGCAGGAGCACGAAGAGCCGGTCCCCGGCCTCGATGACGGTTCTGCCGCGTGGCGGGATCGTGTCCTTCCCGCGCGCCACGAGCGCGATGAGGGCGCTGCGCGGCAGCCCGAGCTCCCGCACGAACGCACCCGCGATCGCGTGGTCGCCGGCGACGTCGAACTCGACGAGCTCGAGGTTGCCGAGCGCGTCGACCTCCAACGGGGCCGCATGCACCTCGGGTTGAGGGTCGACGAGCCCGAGACGCTCCGCCACCCATTCCAGCGTCGTTCCCTGCACGAGCGCCGACACGACGACGACGAAGAAGACCGCGTTGAAGATCGTCTCGGCGTTGCCGACGTCCGACGACAGGACGAACGTTGCGAGCACGATCGGGATGGCCCCGCGCAAGCCGGCCCACCCGAGGAGGATCTTCTCGCGAGCCGAGAAGAAGCCCAACGCCGTCGAGATCCAGACGGACGCCGGACGGATGACGACCATCAGCAGCACGGCGAGCGCCAGCCCCGCGAGCGCCACGTCGGGGAGCTCCCTCGGGAAGACGAGCAGGCCGAGGACGATGAACATCGCCACCTGGGCGAGATACGCCAGCCCCTCGTGGAACGCGACGAGCTGTCGACGGTGACGTGACGGCGTGCTGCCGACGGCCAGGCCGACGAGATACACCGCGAGGAAGCCACTGCCGCCCGCGACATCGGTAATACCGAAGGACAGGGCTGCGGCGGCGACCGAGGCGACGGGCGCGAACGTCCCGATCGAAGGCGGCAGGCGCGCGAATACCCACAACGCGAGGCCGGCCAGGACGACGCCGATGACGAGACCGATGCCGAGCTGCTGGACCACTTCGAGCACGAGGTCCGGAAACGTGAAGTTCTCTTCCTCGATCCAGGCGATCAGGCCGATCGTGAGCGCGATCGCCACGGGGTCGTTCAGACCTGTCTCTGCCTCCAGCGTCCGCGCAAGCCTGCGCCTGATGTGCGTGTACCTGAGCGTCGCGAACACCGCTGCGGCGTCCGTCGAGGCCACGACGGCGCCGAGCAGCACCGACTCGAGCCATGAGAGGTCGAAGAGGTAGTAGGCGGCGACCCCCGTGAGGAGCGTCGACGCGATGACCCCCACCGTCGCCAGGAGGGTCGCGGGCACGGCCACGCGGCGAAGGCGCCGCCACGACGTAGAGAGGCCGCCCTCGAAGAGGATTGCTGCCAGCCCGGCGATACCCACCGTACGTGCGAGCTCCGCATCGTCGAACTCGATCCCGCCCGGTCCATCCGAGCCGAGGAGCATGCCGAGGGCAAGGAACGCCACGAGCGACGGCACACCCACTCGCGCGGCCCCCATCGCCACGACAATGCTGCCGGCCAGAATCGCCCCGACGACGAGCAGCAGCGTTCCGGCGTCTTCCACATGCCTATCTTCCCCTGTCCACCCGCGGATGGCCGCTCCGGGAATGCGGGATACGCTGGCAGCCTTGGATCTGAGGCACCCGAGCTGGGAGAACGTCACCTTCGACGGGTCGGCCGTGGCACTCATGCATCCGACCGTTACGCCACAGGGTCAGACCGTGGAACGGGTCGAGGAGCAGGCCCAGGATCACCGCGGCGACATCGAGCGGGTGCACCTGAGCTCGCCGGACAGGCACGAGCTCTACGTCGAGGTCGTCCGCTTTCGCGAGCTCTCACCCAACGACGAGTACGAGCGGCACAAACCGCACCTCGAACACCGTTTCGGCGCAGGCGCAGTGACGCCGTTGGCCGAGACGGCCTTCAATGGACGGCAGGCGTGGGTCTATGCCTTCAGCTGGGACGACGGCGAGCGCTCCGTGCTGTCGCTTCAGGTCGACGGAGACACGTACCGGGTCATCTGGAACCCGCGCTCCGACCTCAATAACCAGGTCGTCGCCACGCTCGCCGTGCCTGATTGATCGCCGTGGCAGTCGCCAGGCGCCGGGCTGCGCTCGCCGAGCATGCCGGCGAGCGCAGCTGACCGCCTGCCGCTAGCAGTCGAACGGGATCGCGTTGCTCGGCTCGGACATGTTCCCGGACGTGTCGATCGCCCGCACCACGATCGTGGCCTGACCGGTCACTTCACGGCAGTACGCGATCGTGTTCGTGGAGCCGATCGCGCCGTCGTCGTCGTGGTGGAAGTCGTTGAAGAACACCTCGTAGCGGATTCGCGACTGAGGATCGGTGTCGTCAGTCGACTGATTCCAAGTCAACCACGCCTCCCCCTGCGAGCTCTGGAAGCCGAGCGTCAGGTTCATCGGCGCGGTCGGTGCGACGTCGTCGGCCTTGGGCGGCGTCGTCACTGTCAAGACATTGCTCTCGACGGAATTGCCGTTGAAGTCGCTGGCGATGACCTTGAACTCGTGGGTCGACGACGGCAACAAGTGGAACGCAAAGGCGAACGTGTAGCCGACCGAATCCCAGACGACGTCGCCGTCGAGGACGACCTGGTACCTGACGTCCGTCACGTTGTCGAACGACCTCGTCCACGTGACCTGGACCCAGGTCGGGACCACGATCGCCGCGCTCAGTGTCGGCGGCGGGCTCGGCGCGGCCGTGTCGGGCGGCGTCGTGAACGTCACGGCGTTGCTGTTACCCGAGCGGTTGCCGCCTGCGTCGATGGCGTAGACCGTCCACGTCGTCGTCCGGTTCGGTGTCAGGTTCGACCATGTGATCGTCGTCTGCGGCGGGGTGACCCGGAGGCAATTGCCTCCGTCGATCTGTACGCAGTACCACCAGTTCGTCGAGTTGTCCGTCGAGGCATCCCAGGCGAGCGAGATGCTGTAGTCCGAGCTCGCCGTGATCCGAAGGTTTGTCGGTGTCGTGGGCGCCTTGTTGTCACCCGCCCCGGGAGGCCGTTTGGCTGCGGACGCCGAGGCGAAGACGAACAAGAGGACGAGGAGACCCGAAGCGAGTGCGGCTCTACGGGCGAACATGGCGTACTCCCCTTTCGACGCGGACGTGTGCCGGTTACTACGGCGACCGCACGGCGCCGGATTGCCCAGGGAGGCGGCCTATGCTCGAGGAGGCGGCCGGACTAGGACGTGTTCAGGGCCACCGCGGCCTGGATGAGCGCCTTGAACGCGTTTGCGTCGACGTCCTCACCCTCGCGGATGTCGATCGCGCGCCGGACGTTGCCCTCGAGGCTCGAGTTGAACAGCTTCGCTGGGTCCTCGAGCGAGGCGCCCTTCGCGAAGGTGAGCTTCACCGTCGATTTGTACGACTCCCCGGTGCAGATGATGCCGCCGTGAGACCAGACGGGACTGCCCGGCGAGCTGGCCTTGGCCCACTTCCACTCCTCGACGACGTCCGGATCTGCCTCCTTGATGAGATCGCGCATCCTGCGCAGCGTCTCCCCGCGCCAGTCGCCGAGCTCCGCGATTCTTCTGTCGATCTGCGCTGACGCAGACTGACCCTCAGTCGAACCTTTCTCCATGGTCTCCTCCTCGGATGTGCGGACTCCTCTTAGCAGGTGAAGCCAAATCCGCCGGCTACGCTTGGCGTCCCGTTCCGCGCATCCGGGTACTTAGTTCGCATGAAACTCGCATGCATTGCGTTGGCGGTTAGGCGGCCGGCCATGAAAGCGGGAGCGCTGCTCGCGGCCCTTGCGGCAGCAGCCACACTCGCAGGTCCATCTGCCACGCAGGGCCGCCGGCCAGAAATCGTCCTGAAGAGCCTCACTTTCAAGCGCACGGCGGTTCGCGGCGGCTTCGCGGCAAGCATCGATCTCGGCGTGCGCCTGTGCCTGAGTCGTGGCCCACGTGCTGTGATCACAACTCACGAAGAGCGACGAGTCGGTTCAGTCGTGAAGGCGCGAGGCACCACCATCGACCCGCTCGGCGTCGACCTGGGGCAGATCTATCCCTACCGCTGTTCGAAGTACCAGATCGGGTGGCTCGTCGAGGCGCGGTTCGTGGTCGGCGGCGGTAACTACTTGGCGAAGCTGCGCGTTCGCGATGGCCGCGGTCGCCTGAGCGCACCGCTCGCATTCACCGTTCGTCTGTAGCCGCTAGGGAGCAGCCCCGAAGACCTTCTCCATCCCCTCCCGGGTGCGCTTGTCGTGCTCGACCGGCCGACGTGACGGCCGCGGCCTGCTCACGATCCGATGACACACGCGGCCGAAGGCCGCATCCCGGGCGGAAAGCAAGCAGGCCCGGGACGCATGGGGACTGCGGACGCTGGTTTGACCCCGACCGGAGTTGGCTGTAGCCTACTTGTGCGGTTCGAAGCAAACTGCGGCGTGGCTTGCCATGGTGTCCACGCGTGTTTTCCGTCTTCGTCCTCGCCCTCCCAGGGTGCTCGGGATAGCTGTCCTCGGCGCGGGTGCCCTCGCCTTGTGGTTGCTGCTCACCGCGGCTGCCCCGGCGGCCGACATCGATCTGACCCCTCTTGCACTCAAGGAGCGGAAGGCGGTCGGCCTGCCTGCGGTCGGCGCGAACCCGGCTGTCCGGGCCGCGGCCGGTGCCGTGCTCGAAGGAGGCAACCCGCAGTCGGCGTTCACGTCGGAAGGCGGCACCGGAGACCTGATCACGGCCAAGGCGCCGGCGGGCGAGGCGCTCTCAACCGCCCAGTTCAAGGTCGTCGTATTCGATCCCCGGGTGACGGCGATCGCCGTCCTGGGCAGGGACCGAAACGTCGCCGTCGCCGCGGCGTTCGATCCAGGTCGACCATTCCGGGCGCCGGTCCTCGCAGGAGCGGTCGTCGACCCGGGAGTTGCCGGCTCACTCGCGGTCCTGATGCCTCCTGGGAGCGGAACGATCCCAGAGATGTTGCTCCAGCGGAACCGAGGAGACCAGTTGATCAGCATCGAGGTCGTGGCCACGGCTGCCCCGGGAGTCAAGGGGGCGATCCTGGTCGCGCTCGCGCCGCGCGACCGGATCACGGGGCCTCAGGTCGGGTACGGCACCACCTACACGCTCAAGATCGGGACGAACCGCTCCTATACCGTACGGACCCGCCCGATCCCGTCCGCGCTCGTCTCGCGCTCGTTCGTGCCGGGACCCGGCTTTAAGGGTGCGGACCGCCGACGCTTCATGCAGGTGGTGAACTCGCTTCCGCCTGCCGGCAAGAAGATCGTCGACATCATCGGTGGCGCGGTCAGCGTCAGCGTCGTGGCAGATAGCGCCCTGATCTGCAGCAGACAGACCTCGTGCGCGGGTTACGACCCCGGCCACGGCTACTTCATGGTGCTCAATCGCGCCCAACTCCGCAGCAACGTCGGCCGGTTCGTGATCGCACACGAACTCGGGCACCTCGTCGACTTCCTAGGGCTCGACACGCTCTCCTCCCAGGACTTCAGGCAGCTCTTCTCCCGGTCACCGAAATGGAAGAGTTGCTTCCGCTTGAATGGCCAATGCGTTCCCTTCCTCGAGATCTTTGCCGACCAGTTCGGCTTCTACGTGACGAACGTCCGCGGCGCGCATTGGGGTTACGGCGACGACGTCCTGGCCGCGGCCCGGGCCTATGCGACGGTTCTCACGGCGCAGTGGTCGTTCCGTCCACCCCAGAGCCGCAACCCGCTCGCCGGCTTCGGCCCGCTTGCCAGGAGCTTCGAGGACGCGATGCACAGCAGCGAGGACGAACTGTGAGACCACCCGCGCCGACAGCACGATCGGCGTGATGAGCGGCCTCGGTCGACTCAGGACCGCGGGGGTGACACTGCTGGTGCTCGCCGCGACCGCGGCATCCCTCGTTACGCCGGCCGACGGCTTCAGTGAGCGCCGGGACGCGCTGCCGACCCGGCTGTCCGGCACACTCACCGTCGCTTTGGACATCGGCACGATCGGTCTCGCCGAGGGCGCGATCGTCAACGGCAGGGTCGTGCGGGCACGTGGGTTCGAGATCGATCTGGCGCGGGCGCTCGCGCGCAAGCTTGGCGTCAAGCTCCGGATCGTCGACGTCCCCTTCGCGCGGGTGGTCCGCCCGGAGTCGAAGCCCTACGACGTCTCCATCGCGCACGTCACGATTACGGCGAAGCGGGCGAAGTCGGTCGACTTCTCTCAGCCGTACTTCGTCGTCAACAAGGGCGTGCTGTTGGCGCCCGGGGTCGCGCCTCCGGCCACGCTCGCGGACTTGAGGAGCTTCCAGATCTGCGCGCAGGCGGCGACGACGAGCATGGAGTACGTGCGGACCAAGCTCCGGCCTCGGCGGGCTCCGCACAGCTTCCCCTCGCCGATCGACGCGTTGCGGGCGCTCTCCGACGGCTTCTGCCAGGCGATGATCGCCGATCTCGAGATCCTCGTCGCGGCCAAGCGCGACCAGCCTGATCTGTACGGCACGATCGGAGGGCAGATAGTCACGCACGAGCGCTACGGCGCTGTCTTCGAGAAGGGGTCGAAGCTGCGTGCTCCGGTCAGCTCGGCCCTGCGGTCGCTTGCTCGTGCAGGCGTGGTCACGCGTCTCGCGAACCGGTGGTTCGGAAACGGATGGAACAAGGCGCCCGTCCTGAGGTAGCGATGCGAGCGACGTCAGAGCGACGGCGCACGCGACACTTGCTCCCGGCAGCGCTGATCGCAGCGATCGCGGTTGCAGGTCTCCTCACCGCCGGCGCGCTCGCGCGCGGAGACGCGGACCCGCCGACGAAGAAGCAGGGCGTCCTGACGGCGGCGATCCGGCTCGGGAATCCCGGGTTCTCCGAGGGGACGATCGCCAACCCCCACGGCTTCAGCGTCGACGCGGCGAGGGCGGTCGCGAAGCGGCTGGGGCTCAAGGTCCGATTCATCAACTACCCGTTCGGCTATCTCTTCGTCCCCGGCCCGAAACCGTACGACGCCGCGTTCCAGTTCGCGACGATCACCCGCCAGCGCCTTCGCGTCGTCGACTTCGCGGCCTGGGAAATCGCTTCCAGCCAGGGCGTGCTCGTCGCAAAGGACATCACCGGCCCGGTGACGCTCGCCCGGCTCCGCAAGCTGCAGGTGTGCGTGAAGCAGGTCACGACCGGGTCCGCGTACGTGCGGGACGTGCTGCGGCCGAAGGGTCTCGTCCTCGAGTTCCCGGACACCAGCGACGCACTCCGCGCGCTGTCCACGAGCATTTGCGACGCGTTCGTCTTCGACCTTCCCGCGCTCGCCGCCGCGAAGCGGGCAGCGCCGGGTCGCTACGGCGCGGTCGCCGGCCGGGTCGGCTCGACCGAGTACTACGGGCCCGTCCTCCCAAAGGGGTCGGCGTTGCTACCGGCGTTCAACAAGGCGATCACGTCGTTGCGGCGCGAAGGGGCGTTCAAGCGGTTCGCTGCGCGCCACTTCGGTTCGGCGCTGACGTCAACGCCTGCCATCCACTAGCGGTGTTCCTGAAGAGGAGCGAGCATTTTGCGAGCGGAGGCCACAAAGCCGGCTACCCCGGGCGGAAAGCGAAGCAGGCCCGGGACGGATGGTTCGCGCCGCCGCGGCCGGCGGTGACGGCCGCGGCCCACGGCGGGTTGATGGTGAGCGGCGGCCACAAGGCCGCCTACCCCGGGCGGAAAGCGAAGCGGGCCCGGGACGGATGGGCGGTACTGGGCTCGAACCAGTGACCCCCAGCTTGTCGAGCTGGTGCTCTCCCAACTGAGCTAACCGCCCTTTTGCCTGTAAATAGGCAGTTGTTGAAGCTGTGATGCTCTCCCAACTGCCGTTGCAGTCAGGACATCTTAGCGTCTGTTCTTCGTTCGTCTCGTTGACCGCTCCGGCACGCCGCAATACAATCGCCGCTGACCAGGGGGTTGCGTCGATGGCGAAGATCGGTTATCCCGTTCTCCACGAGGGTCGGGTACTGGGGGCGCGTTGAGGCCCTGGTACGCCGACAACTATCGCGGCTGGCCGGTCGCCCCGCGGAACCGGCAGCACCCGGTACGCGGCTCGTGGCTCGACCCGCGCCGTAAGGAGATCTACCACCCCGGGATCGACATCTCGGTGCGCGACGACCGGCCCGAGCGCGGGCATCCACCGGGGCGGACGCACCGCGTCTATGCGCTCGAGGGCGGACCGGTGTGGCGCATCATCAAGCCGAAGCGGCCCACTGAGGAGGGCATCGTCCGGATCGGCCACTTCACGTACGGGCACGTCCTCCCGGTCGTCGAGCTCGGGCAGGTGGTCAAACCCGGCCAGCTGATCGGCTGGACCACCAAGGGCGAGTGGCACCTGCACCTGAGCGAGTGGCGCTTCCCGGGGGGGACCCCGAACCAGAACCGCCAGATCCAGGTGAACCCGCTGGACCCGGAAGGCAAGATCGCGCCGTATCGCGACACAGCACCCCCGGTCATCCGGGAGATCCGTTTCCACCAGCCCTTCGATTCGGCCTGGGGGACCCGACATGGGTCGGCCGTCTTCCGTCCCGGTGGCGCCCAGCTCGACCCGAGCCGGCTCTCGGGCCAGGTCGACGCCCGCGCCCACATCCTGGACCTGCAGTCCTTCCGAGGCTGGTGGCGTGACGTCCCCCTCCTCGAGACCGACCACCATCCGGCTCGCGTCCACCTCGCAATCGACCGGGTAGCTGACGGGAAGCGAGTCGTCGACCGCGACGTCTTCCCGTCCGACGTGTGGCCCGGCCCCGAGGCTGCTCTCCGGGATCGGATCTCCATCTCCCACCACTACGCGCCGGGCACGCGCCAAAACCTCCGCGCCAACACGGCGCTCACCCTGGGCCGCCAGGGCCGCGGCGAGCTCTGGTTCCGTCTCTTCGCCGGCCCCCGCCGCAACAGCTGCTACTGGGACACCACGGCCTTCCGCGACGGTCCCTTCCGGCTGACCGTGACCGCCTGGGACATCGTCGGGAACCGCGCGGAAGAGTCGATCGACGTCGTCATCGCGAACAACGTCTGAATCAATTGGCGACCCGGAGCCGCAGGGTCTTGCTGGCACTCCGTCCGACAGTGTCCTCGACAGTGAGCTTCAGCGCGTAGGAGCCATTCGGCACCTTCCTCGTGTCCCATCCGCGCTCCCAGAGCCGGATCCATAACTTGCCCGTGCAGTCCGCCGGCTCGCGCACGATGCAAACGGCGATCGGCGCGCTTCGGCGGGTGAGCGGGCGGAAGAAGTGCTGCCAGGTGGGCCCGGGCGCCATGTCGAGCTGAAAGAGCGTCCGAGCAAGGATGGTGGTCTGCCCCCGGCGCAGCTCGATCGAAGCGCGGTAGACGTGTATGGGAACGGTGGGAGCGCCCGGCCACTCCCGGAAGGGGAAGGAGTCCATCGCGAGCGCGACGGGGACGACGACGCCGCGGACACGGTCGGGCGGCATAGGGCGGGGGTTCCCATTGTTCTCGTCCTCTTTCGCGTAGATGCGCATCTCGCGCACGAACGGGTTCCCCATGTCCTTCACGGGGGCGAGCTTCCCGCCGGGCCGAAGCGGGTTGAGCATGACGCCGCTCTTCCCGCCCACCGTCGCCCGCTCCTCGAGGTGCACGTGCCAAAAACCCAGGCACGTCTGGCCGATCTCCTGCCCCGCCTCGACCTTCTCCCCGAGCTCGACGGACGGCTCCACGTGCGAGTAGCGGAAGTGGCCGATGCTGATTATTCCGCTGCGAACGCGTTCCTTGAGCGGGGTGAGTATCGAGGCCACCGTCGCCTCGTGGACCGTGCCTCCCTCCACGGCGAAGACGGGGTGGCGGCCAGAGGCGTCGTTCTGGAGGATGTCGATCGCCTTGTGGTAACCGGCCCGCACCCCCGGCATCTCCGAAGGCCACTTTGTGGTCGGGTTGAGGAACGTCCCGTAGACGGCGTGCGTGCGGTGCTTCGGCGCCACCGGCCAGCCTGTGTAGTCGTCGTTGTAGGTGGGCGTGAAGCCCAGCTCGCCGCGGACAGGCTTGCCCGGGAGCGGTGGCACGCCTCGAGTATAAGAGCGGGCGCTACCGACGCGCCCGACTCGAGCTTCGCCCTACTGCAGCGAGCTGATCCCGAACGCGACGGCGAACCCGATAGTGGTAACGAAGCCGGCGAGCTTGCCGCCGTGGTGCAGAGCCTCGGGCATCGTGTTCGCGAGCATCGTCAGGACAGCACCGCCGGCGAACGAGAGGACGATCGCGACGGTCCGGGGCGACGCCGAGTCGAGCAAGGCGTAGCCCGCGAGCGAGGTCAGGCCGAACCCGAGCGCGACGAGCATCCAGAAGCGCATGATGCGAAGGGTGTCTCGCCCGGCGCGGCCTAGCGCCGTGGTCGCCGCGATCGCCTCGGGGAGATTGGAGAGGAACACGGCGACGAGAAAGGCGGCGCTGACCGTGCCCGCCTCCAGCACCGTGAGCCCGAGGACGAAGGACTCGGGTATGCCGTCGAGGATGATGCCCAGGACCAGGGCGCGACCGGCCTGAACCGCATGTCCCCCACTCTCGGCCGTGCCACGGCGTCGCCCCATTCGGTCGATCAGTAGCTCGCTGACGAAGAACACCGTCGACCTTGCGAGCAGGCCGATCGCGACGCCGCCCTCGCCGGCAGACGTCTCCGAGGCCTCGTGGACGAGCTCGAACGCAACCGCGCCGATGAGCACCCCCGCTCCGAACGCCATGATCAGTCCAAGGAGCCTCCGGCTGAAGGGCAGGCGGCGCGCCATCGCGCCGCCGATCACGAGCGACGACCCCGCGACAAGACCCCAGAGAAAAGGCCTCGCCCATCAGGCAGTGGAAGCGATCGCGTCTTCTGTCTCGGGATCGAAGAAGTGCAGATGGCGCGTGTCGACGATCACGTCGACGCTGTCTCCCGCCCGAACGAAGGCTCGCGGCTCGAAGGTGGCGCAGAACGGCGTGCCCTCGCGCGTGATGATCGCCACCTCGTCGAGGCCGCCGCCGGTGGCCTCGGCCACGGCTTCACTCGTCGCCGGCGGCGCGTCGAGCGTGAAGAAGCACAGCAGCTCTGAGCCGAGGGCCTCGACCCGGTCGATCGTCGCCTGGAGCTTGGCGCCGTCCGGCACCTGGCCGTCCTCCGGCGGGCCCTCGAGATCTTCCGGACGGATGCCGACGATCACCTCGCGGCCGACCCACACCTCGAGGCCCCGTTCGCGCGAGACCTCGTCGGGAATGGGGATCGTCGTGGTGCCCAGCCGCGCGACGAGACCGCCGTCGGAAGTCTCGATCGTCCCGCGCGCGAGATTCATCGGAGGTGAGCCGATGAAGCCTGCGACGAAGAGGTTTGCCGGCCGGTCGTAGACGTTCGGCGGCGTGTCCACCTGCTGCAGCTCGCCCGAGCGCAGGACGGCAACGCGGTCGCCCATCGTCATCGCCTCGACCTGGTCGTGAGTGACGTACACGGTCGTCACGCCGAGCCGCTTCTGGAGCGCCTCGATCTCGCCTCGCATGTGGACACGGAGCTGCGCGTCGAGGTTCGACAGCGGCTCGTCCATAAGGAACACCTGCGGCTGGCGGATGATCGCCCGGCCCATCGCGACGCGCTGGCGCTGTCCGCCCGAGAGCTGCTTAGGCTTGCGGTCGAGCAGGTCCTCGAGCCCCAGCAGCTTCGCGGTCTCCTGCACGCGCTGCTTGATCTCATTCTTCGGCCTCCGCTGGAGCTTGAGGCTGAAGGCGATGTTCTGGGCGACTGTCATGTGCGGGTAGAGCGCGTAGTTCTGGAACACCATGGCGATGTCGCGGTCGCGTTCGAGCACGTCGTTGACCCGCTGGCCGCCGATGTAGAGGTCGCCGCTCGAGATGTCCTCGAGCCCCGCGATCATCCGCAACGCGGTCGTCTTCCCGCACCCGGAAGGACCGACGAGCACGAGCAGCTCGGCCTCGGCGATCTCGAGCGACAGGTCCTTGACGGCCCAGAAGCCGTTCGAGAACTCCTTGCCGAGCTTGTCGAGCCTGATGTCCGCCACGTCTCTCCTAGCCTTTGAGCGCCCCGGCCATGAGGCCGCGCATGAAGTAGCGGCCGAGCATGATGTAGACGATGAGCGTCGGGAGCGACGCGATGAGCGCCGCGGCCATCTGCACGTTGTAAGGCGTCACGATCGAGCCCGTCGTGTTGTTGAGCGCAACGGTCACCGGCCACTGCGCTGGATCGGTGACGATGAACACGGCGAACAGGAAGTCGTTCCAAATCGATGTGAACTGCCAGATCGCTGTGACGACGAACGCCGGCGCAGAGATGGGGAGCACTACCGACCAGTACGTCCGCAGCATCCCTGCTCGGTCCATGCGCGCCGCCTCGATCAGATCGTTTGGAATCGTCGCGTAATAGCTGCGAAAGATCAGCGTCGTGATCGGGATGCCGTACACGATGTGCGCAAAGATGAGCCGCGGAATTCCGTCCGGGAAGTCCACGTCGATGAAGATCTGGGTCAGCGGAATCATCACCGCCTGGTAGGGGATGAACATCCCGAACAGCAGGAACAGGAAGACGAGATCGGAGCCCGGGAAGCGCCAGCGCGAGAGGACGAAGCCGTTCAGCGAGCCGATGAACGTCGAGATCAGCGTCGCAGGAATGACGAGCTTGAGGCTGTTCTTGAGGAAGGGCAACAGTCCGTACTGCTCGCCGTTCCACGCCGCCCTCCACGCGTCGAGCGACCACACTTCGGGCAACGCCCAGGCGCGGCTCGGATCCGCCTCGGTGCCGCTTTTGAAACTGGCTACGAGCAGGACGTAGACAGGCATCAGCACGATCACGGCCGCCAGCGCGAGCGCGACGTACTTCAGGATCTGCGTCTCCGTCCGCCTCCGGCGACGGTGCCGCAACGGCTGCGGGACAGCGACGCTCGTCGTGCTCATGACTCTCGCTCCGAACGGATCGTGTAGATGAGATACGGGATCACGAGCACCGAGATTCCGAGGAGCAGCAGCGTGGCAATCGCCGCGCCCTTGGCGTAGTCACGCGCGTCGTAGATGAGAATCCACATGTAGACGGCAGGTGTCTGCGTGATCAGCTGCTTGCCGCCGATGGCCACGATCAGGTCGAAGACCTTGATCGAGATGTGGCCGAGGATGATTAACGCGGAGAGGGTCACGGGCGTCAGATGCGGGAACACGACGTGCCGGTACACCCGCCACTCCGAGGCACCGTCCATCCTCGCCGCCTCGCGAAGCTCCTCGGGCACGCCGCGGAATCCGGCGAGGAAGAGGGCCATGATGTAGCCGGAGAGCGCCCACACCGCAGGGATCGCGAGCGCGGCAGCGCCCCACGTCTGCCCGAGATACCACTCGTTGCCGAGAAATCCGAGACCGAGCTTGTCGAACAGGAGGTTGAATCCGGTCGAGCGGTCGCCGGGCGCAGGGTTCATGAGCCAACGCCAGACGACTCCCGCCGCAATGAAGGACACCGCCATCGGGAAGAGGTAGATGGCGCGGAACATCCCCTCGCCCTTGACGCCCTTGTCGAGCAGGAAGGCGAGCACCGCACCCATGAGCAGGGCTCCGCCGACGAAGACGACGGTGAAGAGCAGCGCGTGGTGCAGGTCGATGATCCACCCCGGATCCGTGGTCAGGGTGTTCGACTGCTCGCCGGTGGCGACTCCCTTGACGAAGTCGTCTAGCTCGCCGCCGCTACTCGGAAAGAGCTCCGAGTAGGCGGCGGTATCGAAGCCCGTCGTCTGCTGCGACTGGCGCCAGTCGGAGAGCGAGACCTTGACGTTCCATCCGATAAGGCCGTAGACGAAGACCGCAATGAGGACAATCGACGGGGAGACCAGGAGCAACCCTGGTCCCCACCGCCGTATCTTCCTCACGGCTGGCCTCCGGCCGTGTTCATCGCCGGTGTCGCCGTGTCCTTCTCGCTTGCGCCTTCTCCTACTTCGCGTTCTTCTTCGCGGCCGCGACGAGTGCGGCCTGGAACGCCGTCACGTTCTTCGTCTGCAGGAAGAGCCCGAGCGCCTTGTCGATGTCTGCGGTCCAGGCAGCCGGGGAGACCACGCCATGCCAGTACGAGCCGGCAAGGGCGTCCGCCTTCCAATCCTTGAGCGCGGTCTTGAGATACGGACCGTAGAGCTTCGGATTCGCGTCCTTCCGTGCAGGGATCGAGCCCTTGACGGGGTTGAACGTGTCCTGCGCCAGCTTGCTGCCGAGGAACGCCAGCCACTGGATCGCCTGGGCTCGGTGCGGCGCCCCCTTCGGCAGCGTAAAGCTGTCCGAAAGCCAGTCGTAGACGTTGCCCGTGCCTGGCACGAGCGTCCAGCCGTAGTCTCGGACCGGCTTCAGGGCCAGGTTGTCTAGCGCCTTCGAGCCGCTGAAGTACCCGTCCTGCCAGTCGCCCATGACGTTGAAGGCGGCCTTGCCGTCGGCAACGAGCTTCCCGGCGTCCTGCCAGGTGAGCGACGCAGCGTCCGAGTTCGTGTAGCCGAGCAGCGTGGCGAAGCGGTTGAGCGCCGCCGTGACGCTCTTACTGCCCCACTTGCTCGCCGAGCCAGGCTTCCACAGAGCCGACCAGCCCTGCGGCCCGACCGCGCCGATCATCAGCGTCTCCCACAGGTGATCCGCCGTCCACTGCTCACCCATCGAGAGCGGGATGAGGCCCGCGTCGTCGGCCTTCTTGAGAGCGGCGACGAACTGCGCCCACGTCTTGGGCACAGTGATGCCGTTCGCCTTCAGCGTCTTCGGGTTGTACCAGAGGACATTTGCCCGGTGGATGTTCACCGGCACCGACCAGAGCTTGCCGTTGTACCTGATCTGGCTGATGAGCGACTTCGGCATCACTTTGTCGAAGCCGTACTTCTTGTAGATGAAGTCGATCGGCTCGATCTGGCCCGCCCTGATGTAGTCGCGAAGCTCCGCACCCGCGTGCCCCTGGAACGAGTCGGGCGGATTGCCGGCCTTGAGCCGCGACTGGAGCACGGCCTTCGCGTTCGATCCCGCGCCGCCGGCGACGGCCTCGTTCTTGACCTTGCAGTTGGGATGGGCCTTGTTCCAGATGTTGATCAGCTTCGTCAGCCCCGCTGCCTCACCGCCACCCGTCCACCACGAGAAGACGGAGAGCTGGCAGCCCTGTTCGGCGTTCCCGAGCCCTGCCGAGGGAAGGGCGAGCGCGACTATCGCTCCGACCAGAGCGGCTACGAATACCGTGGCGCGGCGAATGCCGCCCAGCCGTCTCCGCTTATGTGTTCTGACCATTGCTCCTCCTGTTCCGTGCATCGATGAGTCCTCGCGGGAAGTCAACTCCACCGCCGTCAAGGTGTCAAACGCCCTGCTCCCGCGACCGCTCGGCACATGAACGCCTGCGGCTCGAGGTCGGTCAGGCCGCGGTACCGGCCCATCGCGGTGTCGCCGACGGCAGCCGCGGCGTCGGCGTCGCATGCGGCAACGACCGCCCCGCCGAACCCGGCTCCGGTGAGTCGTGCACCGTGGGCGCCTGCGTCGACAAGGGCTTCGACGAGAGTATCGAGCTCCGGCGTCGAAACGCGGTAGTCGTCACGGAGGCTCGCGTGGCTCTCGTTCATGAGCCGCCCCAGCTCCTCGAGATTCCCATCCTCGAGCGCCTCCACGGCGTCGAGAACGCGCGCGTTCTCGGAGACGACATGACGGCCGAACGGTTGGTCGGCCACCTGCTCCGGCGTCGCATCGCGGAGTGCGCGGATGCCGAGCGTTGCCGCCAGAGCCTCGCACGCCCGGCGGCGCTCCCCGTACGCGCTCGCGGCGAGCGTGCGTTCCTGGCCGGAGTGCACGACGAGGACGCCCAGCTCGTCGGGCAGACGCACGGCGCTCGTGTCGAGTGAGCGGCAGTCGATGAGCAACGCACAGCCCTCGCGGCCGCTGACCGCAATCAGCTGATCCATGATCCCGCACGGGACGCCGGTGGCGCGCTCCTCGGCGTTGCGGCACGCCTCGGCAAGCACGGCTGGGTCGGCCTGCCAGTCAGCGACGCCCGCCAGCGAGATCGCGCACGCGACCTCGAACGCAGCGCTCGACGACAGGCCGGCGCCGATCGGGACGTCCGACGCGACCACGGCCTCCATCCCGACGTCCGGGCGCCCGACCTCCGAGAGCTCATCTGCAACGGCGGCTACGAGTCCACGCCAGTCGCAGCGGACGTCGTCCGCGTCGAGCGACTCGATCTCTACCGTCTCGGCGGGCCGTGCCGCGACCACGCAGTCGCGATCGATGGCGATCGGCAGCACGAAGCCGTCGTTGTAGTCGGTGTGATCGCCGATGAGGTTGACGCGGCCCGGCGCGCGGAACCAGCGCAAGTCGCTCGGGTCGCCGGTGCACTCGAGGATCCGTGACACGGCCGGAGCCATCGGGCCAATACGCTAACGTCGCGGCGTGCCCGCAACGGTCGTCTGCATCTCAAGAACGATGGGCGCCGGCGGTGAGGAGGTCGGCAGGCTCGTCGCGAGCTCGCTCGGCTACACCTACGTTGACGAGGAAGTCGTCTCGGGAGCCGCCCAGCGAGGTGGCGTCTCTCCCGAGGACGTCGCGGACGCCGAGCGGCGCCAGTCGTTCCTCCGCCGATGGCTCGCAGAACTGGGGCCGGGGGCGGCCGTCGAGTCCTACGGGATCGCGCCCGTCTCCGCAGGCGCGCTCCAGGACGACATGCGCGGCCTGATCCGCGAGGCGATCGAGCAGGTGGCCGCCCGCGGCAACGTCGTCATCGTGGCGCACGCTGCGTCGTTCGCGCTCGCCGATCAGGAGGGCGTCCTCCGAGTGCTGGTGACCGCCTCAGCGGAGACCAGAGCCGCCAGGTACGAGGGCTCGATCGAGGACTCGGACGCCGAGCGCGCCGACTACTTGCGGCGCTTCTACGGCGTCGAGCAGGAGCTACCGACGCACTACGACCTCGTCGTCTCGACCGACGTGATCAGCATGGAGCGCGCAGCCGAACTCGTAACGCTCGCTGCGTCCTAGAACACCTCCGGGCACCAGGGCTGGACGTCCGTGCGGAACATCACGTCGGCGCGCGCGGCCGCACCCCGCTTCAGCTCCTCCACCCTCCCCCCTCGCACGAGCTGGGCGAACGTGAACCCGCCGAGGTAGACCGAGCCGAGCGCAGCCACGTCGCAGCCGAGGTCCGCGTCGCCGCGCGTCTTCTTCGCCTGGCCGTTCTCGAGCTTCCACCGACCCGCGTTCCACGAGCAGAAGTCGTCCGCGACCTCGAAGACGATGGGACCGGGCGCCGAGTACGAACGCGCGGAGAGCGCCGCGCCGACATCGAGTAGGCGGACCCACAGGCCGTCGCCGACGCGCATCTTCATGCGGCGGGGCTGCGCGAGGATCCAGAGCAGCGGATGATCGAGTGGGAGCAGCCGGGCGGAGACGGCACCTGCCCACTCGATGTCGAGGAGGTAGCGCCAGAGCGCGATCTCCGCGTCGAGCGATCGTGCCATGACCTCTTGCACGACGACCCGGCCGGCGTCGGCGACGCCCTCCTCCCACCTCGGGTCGTGCCGGTAGACGGCGTACCCCTCGACGGGACCCCCGAAGTCGACGACGGCGAATCGCTTCGGTCCGGCGCCACGGCGCCACTGCGGTGGGTCGTAGGCGATCCGCGACTTCCACCACTCTGCGGGGCGGGCGAACATGCCGGGCCGCTCGCCGAAGACGTGCCTCCAGATCGGTCCGAGCAGCTTCGGCACCGCGGCGCCCTCGGCATACGCGATCGTCCCGGACCGCTTGACCGGCCTCGCGAACTCACCCGCCGTGCGCGCAAGGTTGATCTCGCCGGTGAGCGATGCCAGGCCGTAGCCGTAGCGCCCGTAGATCCGCTCGTCCGAGGCCCAGAGCGCAGCGATCGGCTCACCGCGTTCGTGTGCCGCGTCGAGCTGGGCGCGCATCAACGCCGTGAGGATCCCACGCCGTCGGTGCGTCGGGTAGACGCCGACGATCGTAACGCCCGCGCACGAGACGGCGCTCCCGGGCACGGACATCTCGAACGGGAAGGCGCCCGCGCCGCCCACAGCACGCCGCCCGTCGAAGGCCGCGTGCATGTTGCCGAGCGGATGAACGCGGAGAAAGCGCTTCGCCTCGTCGTCGTCGATCTGCCAGCCGCCGTACTCGCCGATCGCACCGGCCGCCTGTCTGAACTCCGCGACGGTCCTGCAGGTGCGGACCTTGATCGGCATCAGAAAGGTTCGGGGCAGTACGGTGGCAACTCTGTCCGGAACAGCGCCGTGGCGCGCGCGATCGCGCCGTCGGCACGCTCCTGCACCCGTCCAGAAGCTGCGAGACGCTCGAACGAGAAGGCGCCGAGATACGCAGAGGCGAGGTCGGCGGCCGACAGTTCGAGCTCTGCGGCATCGTCCGTCGGACCCGCGTCCTCGCCGGCGCGATAGCGACCGTCGTTCCAGGGGCAGAAGTCGTCCGTCACCTGGAGCACGACCGATCCCTCACCCGTGTACGACCGGAGGCGCAACGCCTCGCCGACGTCCACGAGCCGCAGCCAGATCCCGTCGGCGAGCTTCAGCTGCAGTCGCCGCGCGTCCTTCACCATGAGGAAGAGCGGCGTCGCCGGGTCGTAGTTCCAGAGCGATACCCGCGAGACGAGATCGACGCCGAAGAGATAGCGCCAGAGCTCGCGGGTCGCTTCGGTCGACGTCGCGATCGCGTCGACGAGCCGGAGCTCCCCCTGCGGCATGCCGCGCTCCCACTTCTGCTTGACGCGGTACATCGCGAACGCTTCGCCCTGGCCGTCGATCTCGACGAGCACGAAGTACTTCGGGCTCGCGCCGTCACGCCAGTGCTCGGGGTCGTGGATGCGGGCGTCCCAGCGCGCCTCCGAGCGCGACATCATGCCATGGCGCTGGCGGCGCGCGCGCTCGTAGATCGGCGGGAAAAGCTTCCGCGCCTCGTCCTTGGTCAGCAGTCTCGCCTTCCCCGTCGGCCCCGGATCGTCCCGGAACGCGAAGCCCGCCTTCTCGGCGTCCATGAACGCCGCAGGCGCCGCGATCCCGTAGCCGAAGCGGCCGTAGATCACGGGCTCCGACGCCCACAACGCCGCAACCGGCTCGCCCCGCTCCTGCAGGTCGTCGAGCTGCGCGCGCATGAGCTCGGTCAAGACACCTCGCCGGCGGTGGCTCGGCATGACGCCGACGTACGTCACGCCGCCGCATGGCACGACTCCGCCCGGGACCGTCATCTCGAACGCGATCGACGCAGCGAGCCCGACGGCCTGGCCGTCGTCGAACGCCCCGAAGACCCGATCGATCGGAAGCTCGCGCTTCTGAAGCTCGAAGTCCTCGTCTTTGAGCTCGGCGCTGAAGGCGACGTTCGCCGACTCGAACGTCGCGCGCAACTCGTCTTCGGATGGATTTCGATACTCCAACGGCACGGCGATGGAGGCTACGCGATCTTCTCGAGAGGGGCGTACTCGAGCATGAGCCTCCGCTCGGCGTCGTCGCCCTGGAAGCGCACTGCCACGATGCCGCCCGCCTCGAGGGCGACGACGACGCCCTCCCCGAGTGCCGCGTGGCGCACCGAGTCGCCTGTCGAGAGCGTCGGCAGGTCGGCACGCGGGGCAACCTCGGGCGCCGGCGACTTCGACGCCCAGGAGAACGGCCGCAGCCGCTCGCGAACGATCTCGCCCTGCGGGAGCTCGTCGAGGAAGCGCGACGGGAGGTTGTGGGCCCGCGTGCCGAAGAGCGACCGGGTAGCCGTGTGCGTCAGCGTCAAGCGCTCCTTCGCGCGCGTCATGCCCACGTAGGCGAGGCGCCGCTCCTCCTCGATCCCCTGTTCCTCGATCGAGCGCGCGTGCGGGAAGATCCCCTCCTCCATGCCGATGAGAAAGACGGCACCGAACTCGAGCCCCTTCGCGTTGTGGATCGTCATCAGCGTGACGAGCGACTCCTGGTCACGCAGCGCGTCCTGGTCGGAGTAGAGCGAGATCTCCTGGAGGAAGCCGGACAGCGACGGCTGATCTGCCCGCTCTTGGTACTCCTGCGCCACGCCCACGAGCTCCTGGAGGTTCTCGACGCGCCCCCTGGACTCGATCGTCCGCTCTGCCTCGAGAATCTCGAGGTAGCCGGAACGCTCGAGCACGCGCTCGATGAGCTCGTGCACGGAAAGCTCCTGCGCTGCCGAGCGGAGCGAGAGCAGCAGCGTGTGGAGCTGGCCGACCGCCCGCGCCTGCGCCGGGCCGAGACCCGCCTCCTCGGGGCGGCCGAGCGCGACGAACAGCGACTCTCCGTGCGCAGCCGCCCAGGCCTGCAGTCGCGCCACCGAAGCGTCACCGATCCCGCGCCGTGGGCGGTTCGCGATGCGGGCGAGCGACACCGAGTCAACCGGGTTGTCGATCACCTGGAGGTACGCAACGGCGTCCTTGATCTCCGCCCGCTCGTAGAAGCGCGGGCCGCCGATCACCTGATAGGGACTGCCCTGGCGAACGAGCACGTCCTCGAGCACGCGGCTCTGCGCGTTCGTCCGGTAGAAGACCGCGATCTCCGAGCCCGACCAGCCCTCCTCGATTAGCTCCGCCACCTCGGCCGCGACGAAGCGGGCCTCGGCATGCTCGTCCTCCACCTCGAGCGCCCGCACGGGCGGCCCCTCGCCGAGATCGGAGAAGAGGGTCTTCTCCTTGCGCTCGCGGTTGTTCTCGATGACGGCGTTTGCCGCGCGGAGGACGGTGTTCGTCGAGCGGTAGTTCTGCTCGAGCGCGATCAGCTTTGTGCCCGGGAAGTCGCGCTCGAATTCGAGGATGTTGCGAATGTCGGCGCCGCGGAAGGCGTAGATCGACTGGTCCGGGTCCCCGACGGCGCAGACGTTGCCGTGCTCCCCGGCCAGCAGTTGGAGCAGCCGGTACTGCGCGTGGTTCGTGTCCTGGTACTCGTCGACGAGCACGTAGCGAAACGCCTTCTGCCAGCGCTTGCGCGCCTCCGGGAAACGCTCGAGCACCTCGACGGTGAGCATGAGCAGGTCATCGAAGTCCACGGCGTTCGACGCGTGCAGCTTCCGCTGATAGAGCGCGTACACGTCCGCCACGGTCTGGTCGTAGAAGGACTGCACGCGGGACGCGTACTCCTCCGGCGACACGAGGAGGTTCTTCGCGTTCGAGATCTGTGCGTGGATGCCGCGAGGGACGAAGCGCTTCGGGTCGCGCGCCAGCTCCTCCAGGCAGTCCTTCGTCAGCCGAATCTGGTCGGCCTGGTCGTAGATGGTGAAGTTCGACTTGTAGCCGAGTCGCGGCGCCTCCCGCCGGAGGATGCGGCCGCACGCTGCGTGGAACGTGAGGATCCAGAGCCCGCGCGCAGTGTTGCCGAGCAGCTCCTCGAGCCGCGAGCGCATCTCCCCCGCCGCCTTGTTCGTGAACGTGATGGCGAGGATCTCGTTGGTCTTCGCCCCCTGGGTGGCGATGAGATGAGCGACGCGCCGCGTCAGCGCACGCGTCTTTCCAGAGCCTGCGCCGGCGACGACGAGCACGGGCCCGTCCGTCTGCAACACCGTCTCGCGCTGTGCGGGATTGAGGTCGGCGAGATACTCCTCGGGCTTCAGCGCAGGCGTAGTGGCCACGCCGCCGATGCTAGCCGCGTGGCCACGAACAGCGCGAAACAGACGAGGGCGGCCGCCAACGGGACGACGGAGGCAGCTGCTTTGCTCCCTCCCACCGGCCACTCGATCGCGGCTGCGGAGCCGAGAGCCGCGCTCCCCACGAGCGCGCCCGCCGCTACGCACGCAGGCAACGTCGCGATGCGCGGTCGAACGAGCGACAGGATGAACGCCAGAGCGGCAAGTGCGAGGGCCACGGCGTAGAGCACGAGCGCCCAGTCGAGCTTCCACTCGATGCTCGCCGGCAGCCCCTCCGCCGGAGCCGGAGGCAACGTGTTCTCCGGTACGCCGTAGAGCGGAACCACAAAGGCAAGCACGGCACCGACGAGAACGAGCGTCAGGAGCCGAGCGCGCCTCGGCTGCTCGGCTGCAGCAACCTCCTGCGCCAGGCGGTCGGGATCTCCGAACGCCGCCGCCGCCGGCGGGTCACACGAGATGTGATCTTCGGCCTCAGCGAGAAACCGCCGCCGGCGCCGCGCAGACACGCGATGTCGGCGCAGCGCTCGCTCGAGCTCCTCGAGGTAGTGGTCGCTCATGCGAGGACCGCCTTCATGGCCCGCGAAAAGGCATCCCACTCGACGCGCGCCTGCTCGAGACGGCGCTGGCCGTCCGCCGTCAGCCGGTACATCCTGCGGCGTCTTCCGTCGACGACGGTCCACGAGCTCGCAACCGCCCCGTCCGCCTCGAGCTTGTAGAGCGCCGGATAGATCGTCCCCTCGGGGAAGTCGAGGACGCCGTCGCTCCGCCGACGGAGCTCCTCCACGACCGCATACCCGTGGCGGGGCGCATCGGCGAGCACCGCGAGGATCAGCCCGTCGACGTTGCCCTGGCTCGGCTTCGCCATATCGGGGCCGAGTATATACCTAGATCATCTAGGTATCAAGCTACCAGCCCACGGTGAGCTCGACGTGAGCGGGCTTCGTCGGTGTGCCGACCCACGCGATCTTCCACGTGTACTTCCCCTTCGGCAGCGGCTCGTACGACGCCGAGCAGATGAACGAGCCGGCGGCGCCCTGGCAGCCGAACGTCTTCGTGTCGATGAGCGGGCCGCCCTTCGGCGCCGTCGGGCCAAGCAGGAAGAGTTTCGCGCGACCGGCCGTCGGCACCCGCATGCGCACGGAGAACGACGCTGCCTTGTGCGTCTGGATCGTCACTGAGCTCGACTTGCCGCTCGGGACGGTGTCCTCGAAGGCGATCTTCCCGCCGGCGGCGAGCGCAGTCGGTGCCGCTAGAGCGAGGACGAGCGCTCCGATCAGCCAGAGTCGCACGCGAACCATTGTAGGAGAACCTAACGCGAGAACGCGGCGCGTGAGACGTCCGCGAAGCGACGGCCGTACAGTGCGACGCCTGCGAGCGCGGCGGCCGCCGTGACGGCGCTCGCGAACACCGGTGCGACGAGCCCGACGGCGAGCGCCTTCGATCCGGCCTCGCCGACGAGGGCGAGCGCCCCGAGCGCGGCTCCCTGATAGACGCCGGCGTTGCCCGGCAGGATCGGCGCGGTATTGGCCAGCCCGGTGACGATGAGGTAGACGAGCGCGGCGCCGAGCCCCGCCTGCACGCCGAGGGCGTGCAGCAGGAGCACGATGCCGAGCCAGCGCACGATCCACGTCGCGAGCAGGACGCCGCCGGCGTGTGCGAGCACGCGCGGGGAGGCGGACGCGTCGGCCAGGAAGCTGTCGATCCGTCGCGGCAGGCGGTTTCCGAGGCTGCGGTGCAGGACGGCGGCGACCGCGATGGCGCCGGCGGCGAACGCGAAGCCGCCAACCATCGTCCACCGAGCCCAGCCCGGGAAGGGGAGGAACGCGGCCGCGGCGGCCCCGACGACGAGAAACGCGATCGCCTCGAGCAAGTGTGCGCAGAGGAGGCTGCCACTCGCACGCGCGACGCCAGGCCAGCGCCTGCCGGCCGAGACGCGGAGTACACCGACCTTCGACACTTCGCCCAGCCGCGCGGGCAGCACGGTGTCGAGGAACGACCCGACGGCGCTGGCCGTATACACGGCTCGGAAGTCGACCTCACCTCTGAGCGTCGCGCGCCAGGCCATCGCTCGGAGCGGCTGCGCCATGGCGACGACGACGAACGCCGTCGCGAGCAGTGGCCAGCTCGGGTGCGCAGCATGGCGCAGCGCGCCGCCGCTCAGCTGGAGGGAGATCGCGACGAAGCCCGCAATCGTCGCAGCCGCGATCACCGCGGGGAGCAGCAGTCGCCTCATCTCTGATGCTGATCGGCCGGATCGCACGCTCCGCCAGCCCTCGAACGAGGATGCCCTAACGCAGCGGGAACGGCTTCCTCACCGTCGCGGGGAGCACCTGAGCCGTCACCCACACGGGGGTCGTCGTGTAGCGGCGGGAGTAGCGGTAGCTCCCGTCGGGCCGGAGGAGGCTCCGGAGGAAGCCGAAAGCCCCGTCAGGCGCACGAGCCTGGGCCGCGAGGAATGCCTGAATCGCCCACGCCGTGGACTGCGCGTCCGGCTCGCGTCCGCGGGCGAGGGCGAAGCCGCCGTTCGCGACTCGCACTGAGCGCAGGTAGTCGAGTGCCCGCCGGATGGGCAGACCCGACACGCCGGCGGCGCGCAGGGCTTGCACGGCCGCGGCCGTGTCGTTCGAGTCCGGCGCGACATCCTTGTCCCATCCCCAACCGCCCGACTTCGCCTGCCGGGCGCGGAGCGCCGTGACGAGCGGTTTTGGCACGGACAGACCGGCCTGTCGGCGCGCGAGGATCGTCCAGATGATCGTGTTCGTCTGCGGCGGCGACAACGGCAGCTCCTCTGCGGGCCCGGGATCGCCGAGGGCGGCACACGCCATGGCCACGAGCGCGCGCGTCGCCGGCGGCAGCGAATCCGACTGGTGCTGCTGCAGGTAGTCGAGGGCTGCTGCCGGTGGCCTTCCGGCCGCGGCCAGGCCGAGCGCAGCCCACGCGGTCAGCGCGGGTGACGCCGGCCCGGTCGCCTCCGCGAACCCGCCTCCGAGCCGCTGCTGACCCTGCAGAAATTGCGCGGGCGATGCGATCGCGAGCGCAACAACGGCCGGTGCGAGGAGCTTCATTCCCACACGATTTGCGGGCGCAGCCGGCGCCCGTAGCGTTCGAGGAGACGCCGGAGCTCAGGGCCCGCGGCGAGCGCGATGAGGAAGTTGCCGATGGCGTGAGCGAGATCGAACGGCACGCCCCGCGCGAGCACGGCCGTGAACGCGGCCCACGTATGCGGATAGAAGCTGAACCACAGCCAGAGATCCATGAGCACGCTGTACGCCATGCCGAGCAGTGCACAGTAGAGAGCGAACGGGACGCGGCGGTCGATCGCCCGCCGGGCAAGCGCGCCGGCCAGGCCACAGCCGGCCCAACCGAGCATCTGCCAGGGCGTCCACGGCCCCTGGCCGAGGAAGAGATTCGAGACGACTGCCGCCGTCGCGCCGACGGCCATCCCCGCCCTCGCTCCGAGCGCCGCGCCCGCGGCCACCGTGATTACCGTCACCGGTTGCACGCCCGGTACCGCCGCGAACAGGACACGGCCGGCAGCGGCGATGCCTGCAAGGGCGCCGATGAGCGCCAACTCGGCTGCCGAACCTGGCCCGGACTCGAGCCACGCGTAAGCCGTCGCCACGAGGGCGACGGCAACCAGCAGCAGCGAGAACGCCGCATCGTCGGGCACGAGGGCCGTCCAGGCGGCGGCCCCAGCCGCCCCCGCGAAGAGCCCGACCGTCGCCAGCCTAGGCAGCGACACGCTGCATCTCCCCGCCGAGGCTCACGATGCGATCGGCCACGGCGGCGGCGAGGTCGAGGTCGTGCGTGATGAGCAGCGTCGCGCGCTCGTGCGCCCTGCTTCGCAGCAGCGTTGCGAGCCGCGCACGCGCCTCTGGGTCGACCCCCCGCGTGGGCTCGTCGAGGACAAGCAACTCTGGCTCCGTCGCGAGCACGGCAGCCAGCGCGAGCCGCTCCCGCTCTCCACTCGAGAGGTCGCGCGGATGGCGGCCCTCGTAGCCGGCCAGGCCGACGTCGGCCATCGCCCGAGCAGCCGTCGCGCCGTCACGCGCACCGAGAGCCACCTCGTCGTCGCAACGCTCCCGCGCGAGGTATCTGCCAGGATCCTGGCTGAGGTACGCGGCGCGACCCGTGCCGACGATGGTCCCCGAGTCCGGCTCGAGCAGGCCGGCGACGAGCTTTCCGAGCGTCGACTTCCCGCTTCCGTTGGGGCCCGTCAGCGCGACGACCTCGCCGCGGCGAAGAGCGAGCGACGTGGCCGCGAGGACCGGCGGGCCCTCGCCGTAACGGAAGGTGACGCCATCGAACCGGCAGAGGATCTCTCCCGCTGCGGGCAACGCGCCCTCGCGAGGGTGAAGCACCCTGATCTGGTCCTCCCCACGAGGTGGCCCGTCGTAGACGACGCGGCCGTCGTCGAGGCGAACGACGCGGTCGGCGACGTCGAGCGCGTATGCCAGGCGGTGCTCCGAGAGCACGACCGCCGTCCCGCGCTCGCGCGCCAGGTGGAGGACGAGGGCGATGAGCGAGCGCGCGGCGTCGACATCGAGTTGGGAGGTCGGCTCGTCGAGCAGGAGAAGCGCGGGCCTCAGCGCGAGCGTCGAAGCGAGGCAGACACGCTGCAGCTCGCCGCCCGAGAGCTCCCCGATCTCGCGCTCGGCCAGGTGGGCTGCTCCAACCTCCGCGAGGGCCACTCGCGCGAGCTCCTCGATCTGCTCGGCCGGCGCGCCGGAGTTCTCGATGCCGAACGACACCTCGGCGAGGACACGACCGAAGATCGTCTGATCCTCCGGATCCTGGAAGAGCGTCGCGACTGTTCCTGCGAGCTCTGCGGGCCGTACCCGCCGAGTGTCATTACCGCCGACGGCCACCCGTCCCACGAAGCGGCCGCCGTGGAAGTGAGGAACGAGGCCGGCGAGCGCCCGGATCAGCGTCGTCTTGCCGCAGCCGGAGCGGCCGGCGAGCAACACGATCTCGCCCGGCGCCACGGTCAAGGAGACGTCGCTGAGCGCCGGCCGGCCGGCCCCCTCGTACGTGAACGACAGCTCGTGGGCCGTCGCTACAGCCACAGGCCACCCACCACGAGCACGACGGCACCGACGAGCGCGACGCGGTCGAGCGATCGCCATCGTGGAGACGGCGTCCTCGTCGCTCCCGCCCGGCCGTAGCCACGCGCCTCCATGGCCTCGGCGAGGTTCAACGCGCGCTCGAGCGATCCCGAGACGATCGGCGACACGAGTCGCGCTCGCCCCCGCAGGCCCTCGACCTCGACCCCGCGCCCGCGTAATGCCTCCACGAGCCCGCGGACGTCACGCTCGAGCGTGGGCACGAGCCTGGTGGCGAGGGCGACCACGAGTGCCGACCGGTGTGCGAACCTCGCCGAGCGCAGCAACGCGTCGTGATCGATCCGAAGGGCGTAGACGGCGAAGGCGAGCGTCACCGCCGCCAGTCGCACGGCCTGAATCGCCGCGCCGGCGAGCTCCTCCGTCGTCACGTCGAGCTGGCCGAGCACCGGCACGACGGGGCCGCTCCAGAGGACGTCCACCCCCTCGACGACCACGAAAGGCGTGATCACGAACACCGCGCCCGCGGTGAGCGCGCACCCCACGAGGTAGGGCCAGCGCCGCGAGGCGGACGCCCGCAGGCAGAGGGCGAGCAATACCGCTGCGACCACTGCCGGCACCTGCCAGTGATCCGCGACGAGCGCCGCCGCCGCGAGCGCCAGCAGGAGCGCCAGGGCAGGCCCGGGCCTCACGACCGGAGCCCTTCGTATCGGTGTTTCGCCAGCTTGGGATCCTTCAACAACCGTTTCGCGTCCTCGAACGAGATGCGAAACACGACCGGCGACCCGGCGCTCGCATCGGCGGAGCGCAGTTCGGCGGTGAAGCTCGTTGCCTCGTCCGTAATGAGCAGCTCGTTCGCCTCCGGTGGAGCCGGCACATCTGTCAGCTCGACGGACGTCGAGCCGATGAGGTGGGCGAGACCCAGCGCCGTCCCCCGCATGTGCTCTTCCTCGAAGCGCACGACGGCACGTCGCGCCCGCCCGCCGTAGCCCTGCAGGAACGGCTCCGGGAACGCGCCGACGACGACGGGCACGCGCATATCGTCGCCCGACCACTCGCGGTAGTCCCACCAGAGGACGTCGCCGGGACGCAGCCGGTACTCGGCTGCGCCCCGGTCTGCCTCGACGCCGTTGACGAAGTAGAACCAGTCTCGGTGCGCGCCCAGGTTGCCGGAGACGCCCTCGATCGACTGCACGAAGCGGCCGCCATAACCCGTCTCGACGTCTGCCTCGCTCCGGAGTGCCTGCATCGCCGTCACCCCGGCCGGCACCGACTTCTCCACGAGCACCTCCGCCCCGCGATCGCGCGTGACCCACAGCGTCGCCTCGCCGCTATTGCCCCCTCCTCCGCACCCGGCGAGGGCGGAGACGAGGAGGAACGACAGCAGCAGGCGGCGCATCGGCATTTACTTCAGCGCGTTCGACCGCACCGCGCCGGGAGCCGTCGCTCGCACGAGACCCCGATGAGGGCCGGGGCACGCACGGCCGCCACCCATCGGCACGCGTCTGCTGTCGACGCGCAAGGTGGCAGAGACCGCGACCGCCGACCCCGTGTCGCTCCTGGCGACGACGCGGTAGCAGCCGCTACTGACACGCGCGAGCTCGAGCGTCGGGGGTCCGCCCGAGTCCCCGAACTCGGCCCAGTACCAGAGGACGACGTCACCGGCCTGCAGCGCGACCTGGTCGGCGCCCACCGGCGGCGACTTGCCGTTGACCTTGAACACCCAGCCGGCCGAGCCGCCGGCCGGATAGCGGCCGATCTGGTCGATGTACGGTCCGAAGCTCGTCGTCTGAACGTGGTAGTAGAACTCCCCGGCCATACTGGCGGACTCGAGAGCGGCGAGCGCGGTCGTCGCCGACGCCCGCGGTTGAGTCGCACCGAAGATCGTGCTGCTCTTGCCTTCGACACGGACGCGGACGACTGCCGCTGACGCCGAGCCGACGATCGCGAGCACGAGCCCGACCACCACTGGGAGCATGAGAGTGCGTCGAAACACGAATCCTCCTTCCACGAGGGGTCCGGATCGACGGGCGGCAGGTCTTCTGACTCGGGGCTCCCTGCTCCACCGCCTTCCCAGCGTCAGCCAGTGGCGTGGTGGTGGGGCAGCACCTCCCCTCACAGCGGCGGGACCGTCCCGGACTCGCACCGGGTTCCCTGACCCGCCCGCCTTATGTCTCAGGCGAGCCTACCATTGCCACGTGAAGCCGGTCCTCTCAGCGTGGCTGCCCGTCGTCGCCTGGGCGGCCTTGATCTTCGCGCTGTCCTCGATTCCCGATCTGGGAACGGGCCTGGGCGGCTGGGACCTCGCGTTGCGGAAGCTCGCGCACGCGGCCGAGTACGCGGTGCTCGGCGCACTGCTGCTGCGGGCGGTCGGGCGGGAGGCACCCGCGGCGGCGCTCGGCATCGCCTACGCGGTGACGGACGAGATCCACCAGGCGTTCGTGCCCGGACGGCAGGGGAGGCCGCTCGACGTGCTCATCGATGCGGCCGGCGTTCTGCTCGGCGTCTACGTTCTCGGCCGCGCTGCCCGGCGGGCGCTGGCATGACCGCCGTCGCGGTCGACTTCGATGCGGTGCTGGGCGACACGGGACCGTTGTGGCAAGCGTGGCTCGCCGACGCACGTCGCCGGTACCGCGTGCAGCTCGAGGACGATCCCGACGAGGCGACCCTGGACGAGGCAATCGGCAACTGGCGGCCGCTGCTCGAGCGTTTCGCCGAGGACCACGCGCCTGTCTACCTCCGCCCCAACCCTGCCGCGAACGCCGAGCTGCGTCGCCTGGCCGCCGCGGGAACCCGTGTCGGCGCCTTCACGGACGCCCCGGAGCCGCTCGCCCGGGTCGCAGCAGCGCACCTCGGGGTCGCGCGCCGGGTGGAGTTCCTCGAAACCGGCGCCGGCGCGCTCGAACGGCTGCTCGCAGCGCTCGGCCGCGATGCGAGAGTCGTCCGCTCGCTCGACGCCTTCTAGGAGGGTCTGGCGGAACGGTGCTCGTCGCCAGGGCGCTCCGGGCGTCGCGCAGCAAGGACGCAGGGAGCCCGCGTACTGACTGAAGTACGTGGACGACCGAGGACACCGCTGCGCGGCGATCCGGTGCGTTCTGGCGGCACAGTCACTGTTTCGCCAAACCCTCCTAGTCGGAGGGCTTAGCGCGCGAGCCTGTAGATCGAGCCGTCCTGAGCGACGAGGTAGAGCTCGCCGCGCGCCCCCTCGCCGAACGACGTAAGGCCGTCGACCGAGAACGGCTCGCGCCGGACGCCTGTCGCCCGCCCGGCGGCGATCCGCAGGCTCCAGACGGTGCCCGAGCAGTAGTCGCCGAAGAAGTAGCGGCCTACCGCCGCGGGAACAGATCTGCCGCGGTAGACGTAGCCGCCCGTCACGGAGCACCCCGCGTCGTGGCTGTAGTCGAAGACCGGCTGCACGAGCGGGGAGGGCGGATCGAGCGCGACCTCGCCGGAGAACGGCTGAGTGCCCTCGAACCGCGCCCAGCCGTAGTTCGCCGGCGGTGCGCCCTTCGGCCGGTAGTCGATCTCCTCGCGGTCGCTCTGTCCGACGTCTCCGATGTACAGGTCGCCGGTCCTGCGGTCGAACGAGAACCGCCACGGGTTGCGAAGCCCATAGCCGGCGAACTTCCAGTCGACGGACAGCGGGTTCGTGCGCAGGAGCTTCGCAAGGCGAGCAGTGGGCGTCTGCCCGTAGTTGTGAGGATCGCCTCCCGCGCCGCCGTCGCCCATGCCGACGTAGAGCATCCCGTCCGGCCCGAATTGGAGTTGCCCCCCGTTGTGGTTCGAGTACGGCTGGTCGACGAAGAGCAGTTGGCGGGCAGTCCCGAGCAGCGCACGGCGGCCGTTCGAGCGGAACTCGACGACGCGCGTGTCGCCCGCCGTGTCCGTGTAGTTGACGTAGAAGCGGCGATTCTTCGCATAGTTGGGATGGAAGGCCATCGAGAGCAGCCCTTGCTCGGAGCCCTCTGACCCGACGCGGGCGCGGATGTCCATGAACAGCCGGCGCTTGCCCCTCTCGAGAACGAAGATCCGCCCGGGTTGCTCCACGACATAGAGCCGGGCGGGCTCGGAGGGCGTTGTCGCAACGTACAGGGGCTGTTCAAAGCCGCGTGCGATCCGCACGATGCTCAGCTGCTGGCGGTCACCGGCTGCGCCGGCGACGACCGGCACGGCGGCGAGCATCAGGCAGAGCGCGACTAGCGTCCTAGCAGCGCGTGACGTAGCTCTTCCTCCCGGCCGGGCTGGAGCAGTCCGAGCACCTGGTCGCCGCTCTCGAGCTTGAGATCCCGGTCACCCAGGTGCGCCTCGCCGTCGCGCACGACAGCGATCAGCTGGGCGCCCTCGGGCAAATTCACGCCGGAGAGAGCCTTGCCGAGGCACGGCGAGCGTTGGTCTACCTGCACCTCGACGATCTCGAGGTTCTCCTTGCGCAGCTCGACAAGCTGGACGAGGCCGTGCTCCGGAACCTCGTGCGCCACGAGCGCCAGCAGCAGCGACGTCGCGCAGACGGTCGGCGCGATGCCGAGCAGGTCGAAGTGCTCCTGGTTCCTGGGATCGTTCACCCTGGCGACGACCTTCGGCACCCCATACTTCTCGCGGGCTAGCTGGCAGATGATGATGTTGTCCTCGTCGTCCCCGGTGGCCGCCACGAGGATGTCGGGCGGCCTCGTGATCCCCGCCTGCTCGAGAACGAAGAGCTCGGTGGCGTCACCCGGCACGACCTGGTGCTCGAACTCCTGCTCGAGCTTGTCGAAGCGATCGCGCCGCTGCTCGATGAGCGTCACCTCGTGGCCCATGCTGTTGAGGCTGCGCACGAGATTCGCACCGACCTTTCCCCCGCCGACGACGACGATGTACATCAGGCGGGCGCCCCCTCGTACGTGAGGACAGCCTCGATCAACGCGCGAATGGCGCGCGACGTGGGGCAGATCGTGCGCAGTCCCAGCGAGTCGTAGAAGGCGGCGCGGCCCGGGTCGAGCACGCGCACGACGACGTTCGAGACGCCGAACCGCTTCTGGGCGATCTGGGCGACGACGAGGTTGGTGTTGTCGCCGTCCGTAGCGACGATGACGGCGTCGGCGTCCTCGATGCCGGCCCTCTTCAGCACGTCGGAGTCCATGCCATGACCTACGACGAATCCGCCTGTCCAGTTCTCGCCGAGCCGCCCGAGCGCCTCTTCCTTCTCGTCCACGGCGCAGACGTCCCAGCCCTCGGCCTGGAGCGCCTTCGCGCTCGCCGAGCCGACGCGTCCGCAGCCGATGACGACCGCCTTCATCGCGCGTCAGCGTAGCTCTACGCCGGCCTGCTACGTCGCGTCTTCTGCGAGCACGTGCTCGGGGAACGCGACGACGAGCACCTCGCACGGCGCGTTGCGGAGGACGTACTCGACCGTGGGCGAGAAGAATCGGGACTGCCGGCGCCACCGGGGCGCGGAGCCGAGCACGATGAGATCGACGTCCTTCTCGGTCGCCTGCCGGACGATCGCCTCGCCGATCGAGCGTGCCCTGAGTGTGCTGCCTCGGACGACGACTCCGTGATCCTCGCCGAGCAGCCTTGCCTCCTCGAGCGACTCGACTGCACGCACCTCCTCCACGGCTTCGGCAGGCGCGTCGATGCTCTTTGACAGTGGCACACGCACGACGTGCAGCGCCTCGACGTCGGAGCCGCGGTCCTGCGCGAGCTTGATCGCCGTCGCGACCATCTCCTCGCCGATGAGCCCGAGCTTCATCGGCACGAGGATCCCCGCCAGCGCAGGCTCGGCCAGCTCTACCTGCTCGTCCGGGGACACCACCCGCTCGAGTAGGCCCTCCCCGCGGTGGCGGCGGACGAGGAGATAGATGACGAGCCCGGCCGTGAGCCAGATCGGCCCCGCATAACGAGCTCCGGGGTGCGTGACCATCGCGATGACCCAGACGGTGAGGGTCAGCACGACCCCGACGACCGCCGGTATAGGCAGGTCGGCGCCTGCAACACGGACGTTGCCGGGCACGCGGTACGGGCGCTCGAGCTCGCCGGCCGTGAAGCGGAGACGGATCACCGCGAGCTGGGCAGCGGCGAATGCGAGCAGCACGCCGAAGCTGAACAGCGCTGCGAGGAAGGCCACCTCGTCCTCGACTGCCGCGGTCACCACGACCAACCCTCCTGCCGCGAGGGCGACGACCGTCGCGAGTGAGGCGGGGGCGATCAGCGTGCGCCTGCCCAGCCGCCCGAAGGTTCGCGGAAGCATCCCGTGCTCTCCCAGGGAGTAGGCGAGCCGACCGAAGCCCGACACAGACGTCGTCGCGGCGGCGAGGAGGATCAGCGCCCCTGAGATGCCGACGAACACGCGTAACGCGTCCGCCAGCCACGGAGACAGGTCCTCGCCGAGCGCGTCCACGATGCCGAGCATCGGAGCGAACAGCCACTCGTCGCCGAGCGCAGTCTCACCTTCCGAGACCGGGAAGGCCGAGAGGCCGACCGCAGCGATCGCAACGTAGACCACGACAACAACGCCGATTGCCCCGAGAACGCTGCGTGGAATGTCGATGCCGGGCCGACGAGCCTCCTCGGCGAGGTTGGCCACCGTCTCCAGGCCCGTGTAGGCGAGCATTGCCAGCGGCAGCGCGAAGGCGATCTCGTGCCAGCTCGGAGCGGAGCCGATGTCCACACCGCCGGTGAGCGCATCGGGCGAGAAGAGCAGTGCGAGCCCGAGTACGCCGACGAGCACCTGCGTGACGAGGTCGAGCACCGCCACGCCGATGCCCGCCGTATAGAGCCCGGGTCGCCGGAACAGGCGCACGAAGGCGATCGCACCGATGGCGCAGACGCCGACGATCACATCCCACGGATGCCGTTCGAGCGCATCAATGTCCAGAGCGCCTCCGAGGTAGTGCGGCAGGAACACCGCGGACAGGGTGATGACGATGAGGTAGTCGAGGAAGAGCACCCAGCCCGTGCAGAAGCCGGCGAGGTCGTTGAAGGCCTTGCGGACGAGCGTGGCCGCGCCGCCGGTCTCCGGAAAGGTCGTGAGCCCCTCGGCGTACGACACGGCGACGACGAGGAACAGCAGACCCGTGAGCAGCAAGACCTCCGGCGTCAGCCCGAGCGCGTGCCCGGCGATGATGCCGAGCGCGAAGTAGATCGACGAGGCGATCTCCCCGTACGCCACGGAGAAGAGCGCCGGAGCGCCGAGAACTCGCTGGAACACCGGCAGCTTCCGGGCCATCAGCTTCGCTGCCTTGCACGCAGGAGGTACAGGCGCCCCACGCCCAGTCCGACGAACAGCATCCCCAGCAGATAACCGATGCCTCCACCTTCGCGGGCTGTCTGCACGACGAGCGCGAGTCCGAGGACGATGAAGACCGCCGCGAAGAGCACGACTAGGCGGGCAGGCATCAGGCGGCGGCTCGCTTCGCCGCGGCGATCATGACCCGGCACGGCGCGTGGCGCAGGACGTAGTCGGCGGTCTTGCCGAAGAGGGCACTCGTGCGCGTGTGGTGCGGCAGCCGCGGCGCGCCCATAACGACGATCTCGGCGTTTCGCCGGTCGGCCTCGGCCACGATCGCCGCCCCTGCGTTTCGGCTGCGAGCGAGACGCTCGACGACGCGAACGCCGTAGAGATCCCCGATGTCGTGCGCCTCGTCGAGCAGCTCGTCCGCGAGCACTTCTTGGTCTGGCAGTTCGCTGTCGAGCGGCAGGTCGAGCGGGACGACGATGACGCGCATGGCGACGATCGTCGCACGCCGCTCGCCCGCAAGCCTCGCCGCGATGTGCATCGCCTCGCGCGCCTGTGGGCCGGCCACGATCGGGACTACGATCGTCCGGAACTCGAGCGCGATCGCCGGGCCGAATGCGGGCGGTGCCTTGACCGTCTCTTTCAATGGCACGTGGAGCACGCGGCGGCGATAGATGATGTAAGCGACGAAGCCGATTGCCAGCCAGGTCAGTCCCGCGTAGCGAGTAGGTGGATCCTGCACGACGACGACGAGCCAGGCGAGGAACGTCGCCGTGCCTCCGACGAACGCGAAGAGCGGCCAGTCCACCGCGCCGATGCGGAGGCTCGGCTTCGACTTGTACGGCAGCTCGGCATCCCGGGCGCGCCGCCGCAGCTGGATGACGGCCGCGTGCGCCACCGTGAACGACAGCATTGCTCCGAAGGAGTACATCGTGCCGAGGAAGTCGACCTGCCCCGGCAGCAGCACGAGAATGGACGCGAACCCCGCGAAGACGACGAGCGCAAGCCACGGCGTCTTGAAGCGCGGGTGGAGCTTCCGGAAGGCTTCCGGCAGCTGCCGGTATGAGGCCATCGAGTACGTGATGCGCGAGGCGCCGATGATGCCCGCGTTCGTCGCGATGAAGAGAATGGTCGCGGCGAGGACACCGACGTAGACCTGGAGCACGTCGAGCAACCCGCCCTCGATGCCGAGGTTGTCGACGACCCCGAGTATGGGATCGTTCTGGTAGCCGCCGTCCTCCGGCGGCAACGCCAGCAGCGTCGTCAGCTCGCCCCCGATCTGCTCGACCGGCAGCGCGGACAGGGCGACGAGCGGCAACGTGAAGTAGATGGCGAAGACGGCCACGGCGACGAGACCGATCGACCGAGGAACCGTGCGCACCGGGTCCCGGGCTTCCTCCGCGAGGTTGGAGACCGTCTCGATGCCCGTGTAGGCGATCATGGCGACGGGAATCGAGAGCAGGAGGTTGCTCCACGTCGGAGCGACTCCCCAGTGGACGTTTGCCTCGAGGGTCGACGGGCTGAAGACGAGCACAAAGCCGAGCAGCACGAGCAGCAGCTGCGTCGCGAAGTCGACGACCGCGAGCAGGATGTTGACGCGGGCGGACTCCTGGATACCGACGACGTTGAGCGCGACGAGCACGACGATGACGACCGCACCGCCGACGATGTCCCACGGATTCTCCCGCAGCGGGCTCCAAAAGACCGAGAGGTAGTGCGGGACGAAGAACGCCGAGATGGCGATCGTGATGATGTAGTTGAGCATCTGCGCCCAGGCGGCCCCGAACGAGACGAGCTCGTTGAACGCGTGGCGGGCGAAGCTCGACGAACCCCCCGCCTCGGGATAGCGAACCGTTCCCTCTGTGTACGTGAGCGCGGTCGCCGCGAAGAAGAGGCCAGCGATGAGGAAGACGAGCGGCGTCAGGCCAAGGGCGAACGCGGCCGTGACGCCCAGCGCGTAATAGATCGAGGAGCCGACGTTCCCGTAGGCCGTGGAGAACAGCGCCGGCGTGCCGAGGACCCGCTCGAGCGTGTGCTCGCGGCGGCGGCGCGACCTCGGAGCAGTCTCGGGGCTCGTCACCGGCTCAGGCTACGGCTCGTAGGATCCTCCGGGCAATGGTGCACCTTCGCATCGTCGCGCCTCCGGCGCTGGCCGAAGAGGCATATCGCCTGGTAAGTGGACACCCCTCCGCGATGAACGTCGTCCGCCTCCGGGGCGCGTCCGAGCGGCCGGCCGGGGACCTCATCCTCTGCGACGTGGCGCGTGAGGACACGAGCATCGTCGTGGAGGACCTGCGCCGTCTCGGGCTCGAGCTCGACGGCTCCATCGCCATCGAGCCCGTCACCGCGATCGTCTCGGACGCCGCCGCCAGAGCTGAGCAGGCCGCAGTGGGCTCTCCCGCGGACGCAGTCATCTGGGAGGCCGTCGAGTCACAGACCTCGGAGAGCGCAGAGCTCTCGTTCAGCTTCGTGGCCTTCATGGTCCTGGCGACGATGATCGCCGCGGTCGGGATCATCGAGGACTCGCAGATCCTCATCATCGGGGCGATGGTCGTAGGCCCGGAGTTCGGGCCGCTGGCGGCCGTGTGCGTCGCGCTCGTGCAGAGACGACGGGATCTGGCGGCACGGTCGCTGTTCGCACTGGCCATCGGCTTCCCGGTTGCGATCTTTGCGAGCTTTCTGCTCACTACGGTGCTACGCGCCGTCGGCTCGGCGTCTGACGAGCTGACGGCCGTCGACCATCCGGCCACGCTGTTCATCTCGCACCCCGACGAGTTCTCCGCGCTCGTCGCGGTCCTGGCGGGCGTCGCGGGCACGCTCTCCCTCTCCACCGCCAAGTCAGGAGCGCTCGTCGGTGTCCTCATCTCCGTGACGACGATCCCGGCGGCGGCGAACGTCGGCGTGGCGGCGGCCTACGGAGACGGCGCCGAAGTCGTCGGTGCGGCCGCCCAGCTCGGCGTGAACCTCGTGTGCATCGTCTCGGCCGGCGTTGCCACCCTCGCGTTCCAGCGCGCGGCCTACGCCCGGCGGCGACGGGTTACCCGTGAATCGAGGCGATGAGGGGGATGATGAGGATGGCGACGATGTTGGCGATCTTGATCATCGGGTTGATCGCCGGGCCGGCCGTGTCCTTGTAGGGATCGCCGACCGTGTCGCCGGTCACCCCGGCGGCGTGCGCTTCCGAGCCTTTGCCGCCGAAGGCGCCGTCCTCGATGAGCTTCTTTGCGTTGTCCCACGCCCCGCCGCCCGAGGTCATGGCGATGGCGAGGAAGAGCCCGGTGACGATCGTCCCGATCAGGAGGCCGCCGAGCATCTCCGGCTTCATGATCCCGACGATCACCGGGAAGGCGATCGGGATCAGCGCCGGCACCATCATCAGCCTGATAGCGCGTCCGGTGACGATGCCGACTGCGCGCGAGTAGTCCGGACGCGAGGTGCCTTCCATGATCCCCGGGTTCTCACGGAACTGGCGGCGCACCTCCTGCACGACCTCGCCGCCTGCCGTACCGACCGCCGTCATGGCCAGCGAGGCGAAGAGGAACGGCATGAGTCCGCCGACGAACAGCCCGGCGATCACCCACGGGTCGGAGAGGGAGAAGAAGACGGTGAGGCCCTCCTCGCCGAGGCCGCGCACGTACTCGTCGAAGAGGATGAGCGCCGCGAGCCCGGCTGAGCCGATGGCGTAGCCCTTCGTGACCGCTTTCGTCGTGTTGCCGACGGCGTCGAGCGGATCGGTGATCGCCCGGACCGAGTCGTCGAGGTCGGCCATCTCGGCGATGCCGCCCGCGTTGTCCGTCACCGGGCCGTACGCGTCGAGCGCCACGATCAGACCCGTCATCGACAGCTGCGCCATGACTGCGACGCCGAGTCCGAAGAGGTCGTTGCCGGCGGCGTAGTACGAGCCGACGATCCCTGCCGCGATGACGATCACCGGCAGCGCCGTCGCCTGCATGCCCCAGGCGAGCCCGGCGATGATGTTCGTCGCGTGGCCGGTCTGCGAGGCCTCCGCGATCGCCTTTACCGGGTGCCAGCGCGTGCCCGTGTAGTACTCGGTGATGGCGACGAGCGCGAACGTCACGGCGAGGCCGATCAGCGCCGGCCCGTAGAGCTGCCAGAAATCGAACTTCCCGTCGTCGAACGCGAGCGTCACGGGGATGAAGCCGATGGCCGAGAGGACCATCGCGACGACGATCGCCTTGTAGAGGGCGTTCATGATCGAGCCGTCCCGCCCGATGCGCGCGAAGAACGTCCCGATCACCGAGGCGATGATCGAGATGCCGCCGATGGCGAGCGGGAACAGCCACAGCTCGCTCGTCGGGAACGCCGTCGCGAGCAGCATGACCGCGACGGCGGTAACGGCGTACGTCTCGAACAGGTCCGCCGCCATGCCGGCGCAGTCGCCGACGTTGTCGCCGACGTTGTCTGCGATCACCGCGGGGTTGCGCGGGTCGTCCTCGGGGATGCCGACCTCGATCTTCCCGACGAGGTCGGCGCCGACATCGGCCGCCTTCGTGAAGATGCCACCGCCGAGTCGCGCGAAGACCGAGATGAGCGAGCCGCCGAAGGCGAGGCCAATGAGGTCGTCGATCGCCGAGTCGGAGCTGTTGCCGAGCCAGTCGGTCAGCACCCAGTAGTAGCCCGCGACGCCGAGCAGCCCGAGACCGACGACGAGCAGGCCCGTGACGGAGCCCGCCTTGAAGGCGACGGTGAGCGCAGGCGATAGACCCTTCTTCGCCGCCTCCGCCGTGCGCACATTCGAGCGCACGGCGACGTTCATCCCGATGAAGCCCGCCGCCGCGGAGAACACGGCGCCGACGAGGAACCCGATGGCCGTCCCCCACCCGAGCTGGTTGTAGAAGCCGATGATGAGGAACGGGACGATGGCGACCACTGCGATCGTTGAGTACTGCTTGCGCAGGTACGCGGCGGCGCCCTCCTGGACGGCGTGCGCGATCTCCTGCATTCGCTCGGAGCCGGCCGGCTGCTTGAGCAGCCACCACGTGAGGTAGAGGCCGTAGGCGATGGCGATGCCCGCGCAGATCAGCGCGAACAAGACCGCATGGTCGATGAAGAAGCTTGCTGCGAGCAAGGCCGCCGGACCCTAACGAAAGCTCGGGACTGCTGTCTCTTCCACCTGCTCGGCGTAGATCGTCTCGAGCGTTGCCCCTTCCTCGTTCCTCGTGATCTGCCGCTCGGCGGCGTTCGCGGCCGGCACCTTGAGGAACGGCGTCACGCCGAGCTCGTCGGCAACGGGCAGCATCCACTCCGCCAGCTCTTCAAGCGCGGCCCGGGCAGGATGGACGCGGAGCGTCGCAAGATCGATCAACTCCCCCGAGAGGCCGTAGCGGATCGCCCGCCACATGTTCTCCTCGATCATGCGGTGAGGGTGGTCCGGGAGAGGCTCCCCCTCGTCGACCGCCCGTGCGATGCGGGCGCTCAAGGCATACGCGAACGCAGCCAGCGAGTGCGCCTCGTCGACGCGCGGCTGGCCGTCGCAGATGCGGATCTCGACTGTCGGGTACGCGAGGTGCGGCCTGACGCTCCACCAGAGCTGCGTGTGCTCGGTCACCGAGCCGGTCTCATACAGCGCCTGCACGTAGTCCTGGAAGCCCTGCCAGCCCTCGTAGGCATCCGGAACGCCGCAGCGCGGGAACATCCGCGTGAAGACCTCCGTCCGCGCCGAGTGCAGGCCGGTATTGACCGCCTCCACGAACGGTGAGCTGGCGGAGAGCGCGAGCAGCTCCGGCAGGTAGTTCCGCAGGCCGTTGTTGACGGCGATCGCGCGGTCGGCGCCGCGGATCCCCACATGGACGTGGAGCCCGAACGTGTTGTTCCGCCAGACGACGTAGCGCAGGATCTCGTCGTTGCGCCGGTAGTGGGGCGTGTCGATGATCCGCTGCTCTTGCCATGGGCTCCACGGGTGCGTGCCCGTGGCTCCCAGGCGAACGTCGTGCGCGTCCGCGAGCTCGAAGAGCTGGCGGCGGCGCTCGACGACGAGCGAGGCGGCATCCGCGAACGTCTCGCAGCGCCCAGTGCGCACCTCCACTTCGGACGCGATCAGCTCGCCGACGAGGTGCTCCTCGACCGCCGTGCCGCGGGCCGCGGCCTTCAGCTCCTCGAAATGATCCGCAAGCGCGAGCGTCTGCGGATCGAGCAGCGCGAACTCCTCCTCGACCGCGACCGTGAAGTCCTCGCCCTCGTCGAACGCCTCGCGTGCGGTGCTCAGCAGCTCCTGCCAGGGGACGCTCTGCGCTTCACCCATTGAAGCGAGAAAACTACTGAAACGGCTCTAGGAGCCGTTGGGCGATGCTCTCCCACGACCACCGCTCCACGGCGACACTGCGAGCGGCCGCTCCCAGCTGCCGGCGCTCGTCGGGCGACAGCGCGAGGAGGTCGTGGAGCTTCTCCTGAAGCTCCACGGAATCACCCTGGGCGAAGGAGGCGAGATCGCGATACCGCTCGCCGTACGCGGCCTCGAGACCTTCCGCGACCTCGGCCAGGCCCGAGTGCCTCGCGACGATCGGCGGGCAGCCGGCGGCCGCCGCTTCCGCAGCCACCATCCCGAATGCCTCCGGGAAGACCGACGGCACGACGACGGCGTCAGCGAGCGGAATCAGATGGACGAGGTGCCGATGCTCGAGCTGGCCGGTGAAGAGCGTCCGTTGGGGCGCGAGCTCCTCGAGCCGCTCGCGGTACTCGCCGAAGCCGACGATGACGGCTCGCGCGTCGAGCCCGTGCAGCGCCTCGAGCAGCAAGTGGACGCCCTTGTTGTAGAGGAGCTTCCCGAAGTAGAGGAC
>JBKPGF010000020.1:0-23820 GCA_046729255.1 Actinomycetota bacterium | reverse complement strand
GATGCCGCGCCAGTGCCATAAGGTGCGCGTCGTCCAGAACCGCTTGTCTGTCTCTGCGTCCCAGCGATGGCGCACGACTGCGGCGGGGACGTACCAGCGCTCCCACCCCGCCTTTGCGGCGCGGTAGCAGAGGTCGATCTCCTCGCCGTACATGCGGAAGCCCTCATCGAAGCCGCCGAGCTCGTCGAGCATCGACCGGCGGAGGAGCAGACAGCCGCCGAGCATCCAGTCCGTCTCCACCGGCTCCGTCGGACGCTCGTCGAGCAGGTAGTGATCTCGCTGGTACTCGAGCGGGGGCCTCAGCCGGCGCAAAGGCGTGCGGCGAACGAGGGTGCCGCTGACGGTAGGGAAGCGCCGGCGGGAGGGTTGCCACGTCCCGTCGGGGTCGAGCAGCTGTGGGCCGGCTACTCCGCACTGCGGGTGGGCCTCCATGAACTCACGGAGAGCGGGAATGGCACCGGCATCGGGAACCGCGTCCGGGTTGGACAGGAGCACGAGCTCCCCGGTCGTCTCGCGCGTGCCGGCGTTGATGTTCGCTGCGTAGCTGGCCGGCTGCTGATTCGTTATCAGCCGCACGCCGCTCGGGTCGTCCGGGGCCGAGCCGGGAAGATTTGCGATCACGACGGCCTCGTCCACCTGCGGCAGGAGCACCGGCAACGATTCCGCGAGCTCCTCGCGATGGCCGTGGGAGATGACGACGGCCGAGACGTTCATGAGAGCCTGAGCAGGTCGAGGTACACGTCGACCGTGCGGCGCGCGGTCTCCTCCCACGTGAAGAGACGGGCGCGCTCCAGCCCTGCGGCAACCAGGCGCTCCCGTTCGGTAAGCGCCTGGCGGATCCCCTCTGCGAGCTCGTGGACGGCAACGAAGATCGCCGCGTCACCGGCGACTTCACGGAGCGCAGGGTCGGAGGCAGCGACGACGGGAATCCCACACGCCATCGCCTCGAGCACCGGTAGGCCGAAGCCCTCGTACCTCGACGGCATCACGAGACACGCCGCGCCGCGGTAGAGCTCGACGAGCTCGTCCTGGGAGACGTAGCCGCGAAGCGATGCGCCGCTGCGCTCGAGCTCTCGCGCCAGGCCGGCGTCGCGAACCGGCCCGGCGACGACGAAGGGCAGCCCGACCGCAGACGCCGCGTCGGCCGCCGCCAGCGGGTTCTTCCTCGCCTCGACCGAGCCGACGAGCAGTACGTAGTCGCCGAGGCTGTCGACGCCCGGAGAGAAGAGGGGCTCCACCCCATGAGGTGTCACAGTGATCTTCGCGTGGGGAATGGCATAGAGCGCGACGATGTCCGCTTTCGTCCGATCGGACACGGCGAAGACGTGCACGGCCTTCCGGGCGGAGCGCGGCACCATCGTCTTGAAGACGGCGCGTTCGTGCAGCGGCATGACGGATGGATCACGCTCGAACGAGACGTCGTGGACGGTGACCACGGCCGGGCATGGGCACCGCAGCGGCAGCGCGTGCTGGAAGTGCGCGAGTGCGGGCCGCAGCCGACGCAGGACCCGAGGCACCGACCATGCCATGCGCAGCTCCTGAGGGCGGGTCGCGACGAGGACCGGCTCGACGCCTGCGGGGACGAGGTCCGGCCGCCGGGTGACGGCGGCGAGGCGCAGCCGCCCCTCGGCCGCCGACGGCAGGTGGCGAAGGAGATTGAGGACATACGTCTCGTCCCCGGTTCGCTGGCGGCCCAATACGTCGGCGTCGATGACGACGAGCGGCCTCACCGTCCCGGCCCCAGAACGGCAAGGCGAATCATGTGGCGGCCTCGCGGTAGACGGCCGCGGTCGCACGCGCCGCGGACGGCCACGTGAACGCGCGTGCTCGGTCGAGTCCGAGGCGGCGCAGGTCGTCTCGCCGCCTCTGCGCCTCGACGATGCCGGCCGCGATCGCGTCGACGTCACGAGGGTCGACGAGCACGGCCGCGCCACCGGCCGTCTCCTCGGTGGCACCGCCGCCACTCGTGACGACAGGCGTGCCGCAGGCCATGGCCTCCGCGATCGGCAGCCCGAACCCCTCGTACAGCGACGCGTAGACGAGACAGCGTGCGCCGCGGTAGAGGCGCGCGAGCTCCTCGTCGGGGACTCGTCCTTGCCAGCCCGCGGCCTCGACGCCACCCCAGCCCTGGGCGCCGACCACGCGCAGCTCCGCGCCTGCCAGGCGTGCGGCCTGCTCGACCCGCTCGAGGTTCTTGCGCGGCTCGAGCGTGCCGACGGCCATGACGTAGTCGCCCTCGGCCGCCGGCCCTTCGGGCGAGAAGACGTCCGCGACGCCGTTCGGCACGACGGTGATCTTCTCCTCGGGTGTGGCAAGCAGCTGGACGAGCTCCCGCTTCGTGAACTCGGAGACGGCGATCACACGGCTCGCCGCCCGCACCACCCGAGGTACGCACGCGCGGCTGTAGCGCCGCGTCCATAGGTTGAAGACCTCTGGGTGGCGCAGGACGGCGAGATCGTGAACGGTAACGACAAGCGGTACCCCGGGCGACTTCAGCGGCCCGCGAAACGTCGGGCAATGGAGCACGTCCAGTTGCTCTCGCCGGGCCTGCCGGGGGAGCGAGACCGGATACCACCACGCGTCGCGATAGATGGTCGAGAAACGACCGGAGCCGCGGCGGCCGACGCGGACGAGCTCGATCCCCTCGACTGCGTCGATGCCCTCGATGTAGCGCGCCGTGCCGGCGCGGGTCTGGTCGAGCGGGGAGACGTCGAGCCCGACCCTCATCCCCACGCCTCCAGGTAACTGTCGAGGAATACCCGTCCGGTCTGCGACCAGGAGAAGCGCACGGCGTGCGCGAGCCCTCGACGAACGAGGTCGTCACGCCCGTCGAGCGCTGTCTCGATGGCAGCGGCGATGGCGGCCGGATCCTCGGGATCCATACGGACGGCGGCGTCGCCGCAGGCCTCGTCCATCGACTCGTGCGAGGAGCAGACCACCGGGGCCCCACAGGCCATCGCCTCGATGACCGGCAGGCCGAACCCTTCGAAGCGAGAGGGATAGGCGAAGGCCGCCGCCCCGCGATAGAGCCTGGCCAGCTCCTCGTCGTCCACGAAACCCAGCCGGACGATGCCCGGCCGATCGAGCGCGGGCTGCTCGCCCCAGCCTTCAGCGCCGACGACGGCGAGGCGAAGATCCTCCCGGCCGAGCTGTGCGTGCGCGTCGACGAGCGCGGCGAGGTTCTTCCGCGGCTCGAGCGTAGCCACCGTCAGGACGTATTCGCCGCCAAGATCTGCCCTCGCGCCCTCGTGCGTGAAGACGTCGTCCACGCCCGGCAGGGCGACCCGAACGCGCTCCTCGGGCACGCCGAGCAGCTTGACCAGGTCTCGGCCGGTGAAGGCAGAGTTGGCGAACACGAGGTCGCACGTCCGCGCCGCGTTGCGGTACTTCGCCGTGTGCATACGACGGGTGCGACCCTGCACCCACTCGGGATGCCGCAACGGTACGAGGTCGTGAACCGTCGTCGCGCGGATGCCGCCGCGCTGCGGCGGATACATCCAGTCCGAGAAATGCAGGACGTCGATCTCGCCGAGGAAGCGCTCGACGCTCGGCCTTCCGAGTCGGCTCCACCCCTGGCGCCAAAAGTGCGCGAAGGGGAGGAACTGGAGCGAGACGTCGACCGGAACCCCGTCGAGCGCGGCGGGGATTGCCTTCTTACCCTGAGGGCTCGTCGGCGCGAACGCGACGATCTCGTGCCGCCCGGCTGCCGCTTCTGCCAGCCCTGCCAGCGACCCGCGGACGTACGTCCCGATCCCCGATCGCGGATGCGAGAGCGGTGCCACGTCGAAGGCGATCTTCACGGCTCGTAGTCAAAACGGTTGAAGTGGAGGCCCAGCACTCGCGGATCAGGGTTCCTGCCGTTCGTCACCACCTTCGGTACCGCCGTTCGCTCGACCTCGAAGCGCACGACGCACTTCCCGCCGTCCGACTCGAGCGGGACGCGCACGGTGGTGCTCTTGAGCAGCGGGTCGACGAGGACGCCCTCGGGTGCCCGGTCGCCAGCCCGGACGATGACGGTGTTCGGCTCCCTCACCAGGGCCAGGTCGCCCTGCAACTCCACTTCGAGCGTGCCGCCGTGACAGTCGTAACGCGTGTACGTCACGTTCCTGCCCGACCACGTGTCCTGTGGGTAGAGGCCCTCGACGAAGGCCACTTGGCGCAGCGGCCCGTTCACGCGGTACAGGATCAGGCGCTTGACTCCGTCCTCGCCGATGACCTCGCCGGCCAACTGCCCCGGGGCATCCGTCAGCACGTACGAGGCGGGCACGCGGGCGCCGTCGGGCTCGTGCACGTAGCCGGTCGTGCGGTCAATGGTGACCGGGGTCTGTGCCAGGCCGCCCGGCACCGCAGGGCCGGTCGTGTAGATCGAGCCCACACTGCGGTTGAAGACCTCGTTCTCCCAGACGGTGAACTTGTCAGAGTCGCCCTCCCAGAGGAAGGCGACGTCTCCGTTCGGTCCCACGTAGCGGTCGAGCCAGTCCCGGTACGCCACCGTGATGCCGCCGTAGAGATGCTGAGCCGAGCGGAAACGATGTTCGGCCACGATCGGGTGCTGCGAGACCGCGAAGTAGACGAGCACGAGCCCGGGCAGCACGAGCGCGTAGCGCCTGGGGACGAAGAGGAACGCGAGGCCGGCGAGAACGACGCCGGCAAGAACGACGAAGACGACGTTCGTCAGGGCGAGACCGTGCTCGACGAGCCAGCCGAGCGGGAGGAGGGCCGCCGTGTCGGATATGGCATTGAGGCCGATGAAATCCTCGTACGGGATCACCAGCGGCAGTCCGACGGCGACCATGGCTGCGATGGTGATCGCCGGCTGGGGTCGCGGCAACCCCCGCTCGATCCAGACGAGCAGCGCGATCAAGAAGAGCGGCCCGACGTAGAACATGTTCCGCTCTTCGATGCGGAACGTCTGCTCGGACGCGAAGACGGCCACCTCGAGCACGAGCCAGAACGAGAGGCTCAGCGCCGCGGCGACGTAGACACGGTCGCGCTCCGTGAGTCGGCGCGGCATCAGCGCGAGGAGGACGAGTGCCGCGAACGGGATGACGCCGAGGGAGAGGCTGAGCTCACCTGCGTGGTAGACGAACCACTTCGCAACCTCTGTCAGCGAGTAGTCGGCGCGGCCGGCGACCTCGTAGGCGCCGAAGATCCCGAGCGGTGACCGTCCCCGGGCGACCTGGACGACGAGGACCCCGACGACGCCTGCCGCCGCCAGGCCGTAGAGGACGACGTACCGACGGAAGGCTGCGCGACCCGCGACCAGCAGCGGCGCGGTCAGGAGCGCCGGCAGCAGCGCAACGGCCTGTTGGCGCGTCATGTACGCGACGAGGCTCGCTGCGAGGACGATTCCCGTTCGCAGCGCGGTCGGGCGCTCGAGCCAGAGGACCATGGCGAGGGCGGCTGCGAGGAACAGCGGGTAGAACGCGTTCTCCGTCATCAGCGTCGCCGTGTAGACCATCGACGGCACGGCAACGGTCAGCGCTGCGGCGGCAAGCGCGAGCGGCTCGGCGAGCACCCGGCGCGCGAGGAAGTACGCGGGGACCGCCGCGAGCGACATGACGAGGGCGTTGATCGCCTTCGCGGCGGCGTAGGCCTGGGGGACCGATTCGAAGAGCGCCCACGCCGGCGCGATCAGCGTCGGGTAGACGATGCCGTACGCGGCGGTGGCCTCTCCGCGGACGAGGAAGCGGCCGCTCTCCGCCAGGCTCTTCGCGAGCTCGGAGTAGATGAGCTCGTCCACCATGATCCACGGCGCCGGCGTGCCGCGCCCGAGGACGTAGCGGACAACCGTGGAGACGCCGACGATGCCCACGAGCCAGGCCCACGCCGGGACGCGGGCGAGACGGTCAGCCAAGCTCGGCCTCGCGAAGGCGGGCCGCCAGCTCCTTCGCCTCGGGATCCTCCGGGCCGATGCCCACCTCGGCAGCCGCCCTCGCCACCTCACTGGTTACCGCCTCACGAACCGCCTCACCTCCGGCTGCCTCCTCGAGCGCAGCCACGTAGAGGTCTGCGACCCGACCGACGTCGTGCCGTGAAGCAGCGAGCTCTCGGGCGGCCGCGGACATCGCTGAGCGCCGTGCGTCGTCAGTCAGCAACTGCTGCAGCTCTCGAGTCAGGGTGTCCACCTCGCGCTCGTCGGACGCAACCTTCACGGCCACCGTGTCGGGCAGCTCGGCGAACCAGCCGACATCGGACACGACGAGCGGGCGACCGATGGAGAGCGCGCGGACGACGGTGCCCGACGTCTCGCCCATCGTCGGCGCGCGCAGCGAGACGACTACGTCACAGCTCGCCATCAGCGACCACAGCCGCTCCTCGTCGACGTAGCCCTCGCGAGTCACGCCGTCCGGCGTCTCGAGACCGACGAGCCTCGTGGACGCGCCGCCGACGACGAGCAGCCGGGCATCCGGCACCCGTGCGCGGACGCGGGCGAACGCCGCATAGAGCTGCGGAATCCGCTTGCTCTCGTTCAGATGCCCGAAGCACCCGATGAGACTGCCCTGCGGAGAAGGGGCGTCGTGTCGCCACGCCGGATGAGGAATGCGCGAGATCGGCCCTTCATACCCGGCCGCGCGCGCGCCCTCCTCGACGTAGCGCGAATGGACGATCAGGCTCTGCGCCAGCCTGAGGACCTCTCCCGCGAGCGGAAAGTCCTGCGGCCTCGTCTCCCAGAGCGACGGAAGGCGGTTGTCGAGCACGCCGTAGGCGAGGAGGCGGCCGGCAAGCCCGTGGTCGCGCTCCATCGCCGCCAGGTACCCCGCGGCGTCTCCGCGAGCGAGGGTGATGCCGGCGACGAGGTGGTGGAGGACGAGCTCGTGGAGCACGACGACGCCGGGGCGGCGGCGGAGCGCTTCGACGATCCAGCCGTGTGCCTCCGGGTCGTTGCCGACGTGGTAGAGAGCGATGTCCGCCTTCGGCGCGCGGCGAAGGCGGCCCCGCCGCGCGATCTCGACGTCGATTCGCTGCTCGAGCTCGGGGAGCAGCAACGCGCTGTAGTCCGCGATGCCCGAACGCGAGGGCGGCAGCGGCGAGTAGTAGGCGACCTTCATGAGAGCAAGCGGTCGATCGCGCGGTCCCATGTGAGGTGCTTCGCGACGTCGCGGCCCGCCCGGCCCCACGCCCGCGCGTCGTCGAGATGGTCGCGCAGCCAGGCGCAGGCCTCGGCAACCGCTTGCGGTCGCGGCTCGCAGACGAGTCCCGTGGAGCGGTCGGTGACGACTTCGAGCGGTCCGCCCGCGTCGGCCGTCGTGATCACCGGCTTCTCGGCGAGGAACGCTTCGAACGGCACCATGCCGAAGTCCTCGTCGACCGGCGCGTAGAACACGGCGAGGCAGCGAGCGTAGAGATCGGTGAGCTCGGATTCGGGCACGCGCCCCGAGAACGTGACTCGGCCGTCGAGGCCCTTCTTCCTCGCCAGCTCCTCCAGCCGCTGGCGATCGGGTCCGTCGCCTGCGACGACTCCGCGGAGCGTCGAGTCGGCCGCGAGCGCCTTGAGCATGAGGTCGATGCGCTTCGCGCGGTCGAGCCTGCCGACGGAGAGCACGAAGTCGCCGTACTCGTCGCACCGGTAGTCGAGGTGCTGCGGGGGGTGGGGCATCACCTCGGCGGCGATCTCGGTGGAGCGCGCCAGGCGGTCGGCGACGTTCTGGGACGTGGCGAAGACCCGACGCGCCTCCCCGAGGCAGAGCCGGTCGAGTCGCTGGACTTGGCGGCGGAGCGCGCGGTCCGGCGGCGACTCGGAGAACTGGCCGAGCTCGGTGCGGTCGAGCTCGTATGCCTGGCGGAACTGGTGCAGCAGCCAGACGACCTTGTCCGGATGGCGCACGCAGTACGAGGGGAACTTCGTCGCGACGACCATGTCGACGGGCCGGCCGTCGGCCTCCGTCACGTCGGCGAGCCGCCAGAGGAGCGCCTGGCTGAGCACGCGAGCGCCGGGATACCACTTGAAGGGGAGCGTGACGACGTCCGCCTGGTGCCCCCGCCGACGGAGCTCGGCGGTGAGGTCGTCCGCGAAGATCTCGGCGCCGCCGCGCTCGAACGGCACCTGCGGGCGGCAGACGGCGATCCTCACGGCTGCTCCCGCTCGCAGCCCGTGGGTTGCCCCACCTCCCCTGCCCTCGGCTGCAGCCTACCCTCGAAATCTCCGCCGGGGCGCGACGGATCTGTGCCGAATTCGTCCATCAGCTCCGCGCGACGATCGCGTAGTCGAGCGGCCCGAACAGCAGCTCGTTCAGCCGGCGGACGTTGCCCGCGATGAGGGGATCGTCGGGTACCGCAAGCTTCTCCTCCGGCTCGTTCAGGAACCGCATCTCGACCTCACGGAAGCCCGCCTGCTCGGCAAGCAGCGCGAGGGTCTCGGGCACGAGCGGCTGCGCGTGCGTGAGGTCGGCGAAGTAGCTGCGGAGCGCAAGCGGCGAGAGCGGATTGATCGTCTCGGCGACGAAGAGCCCCCCCGGGCGGAGCTTCGCCGCTGCGAGCTCGAGCAGCCGGACGAGCGTCCCCGGCGGAAGATGCTCGACGACCTGCGCCGCGAAGATGCCGCCGAGCGAGCCATCCGGTAGCGCCGCGAGGTATACGGAGGCATCCGCCTGCTCGACCTCGAGCCCTTCGCCACGCGCGTACGCAACCATGTCCGCATCTGCGTCGACGCCGCGGGCGTCGACGCCCGCTTCGCGCAACAGCGTCAGGAACTCGCCCCGGCCGCAGCCGATGTCCAGCACCGGGCCGGCGTCGCGAAAGTCGTCGACGTACGGTCGCTGCCGCTCGCGCACGGCCACGGTCGACCCGCGCATTCGCGCTTCGAAGCCGAAGTAGTCCGGAACGGCCGCAGCCGCCGGCTGCGCGGCGATGGTCGCCGCGGGCGCCGGTGCGGGGCCTGCGCCGCGCCGCTCGGACCGCCGGAGGCGTTCGTCGAGCTCCCTGAGCATGCGGCGGCTCGACTCGTCCCCGGCAGCCAATCGATCGGCCGTCTCGTAGAGATCGTCGACGAGCTTCAGCACGGCGTCGTTGAACGCCCGCTGCTCCGCGGCGAGCGGCTCGACGTACCACCGCAGCAGCGGGCGGAGAAGACGCTTGACGGGGTACGCGACGGCACCCTTGAGCCCAGGTCGCCGTACGAGCGGCCGCTCCGCGGACACCGGCCACATTCGCTCGGCCTGCGCACGCCACGTCGCGCGCGCGCCTTCCGGGCCGCTGCCACCACGCCGAATCTCCTCCCGGAGCCGCTCGAACAGCTCCACGGGGTCGACCTCCGCCGACGGCGAAGCCTGTGCAGACGCACCATCGTGCACGCCGCCGTCCGGCATCGTCAGATCGTAGCCCCCCTCTGTTACGGCATCGTTAGGCAGGTACGCTCGCGCGGTGCGGGTCGGGCTGAGCCTGCTGACACTCGTGCCGGGGCTCGTGGGGGGCTCGGAGACGTACGCACGAGAGCTCTGCCGGACGCTCGCTCGCGTCGGCGCGCTCGAATACGCCGTCTTCGTCCCGAGCATCGCGCCCGCGGCAGGGGACGGTCTCCCGACGACGGTCGTGCCCGAGTACCGGGCGCGAACGACCATGCCGGGCCGTGTGGCAGCGATGTCGCTGGCCGCCGCCATGCCGGCGCGGATCGAGCGACGCTTCGATGCCGGAGCACTCGACGCACTCCACTTCCCGCTGAGCGTGATGATCCCGCGCGTCGACCGGCCACCCGCCGTCACGACCGTCCACGACCTCCAGCATGAGGTCTACCCGCGCTTCTTCTCACGTGCTGAGCTCGCATACCGGCGTGCCGTCTACGGCTGGACGGTGAAGCGAAGCCGGCTGCTGATCACGATCTCCGAGCACGCACGGCAGACGCTGATCGAGCGCTACGACCTCGATCCGCGGCGCGTCCGCACGATCCACTCCGGCATCGATCACGCGCGGTTCACTCCGGGCGGCGGCGAGCGCCGGCCGTTCATCCTCTACCCCGCCAACCGCTGGCCACACAAGAACCACGAGCGGTTGTTCGCAGCGTTTGCCCGCGTGCGACAGCAGCGGCCGGAGCTTCATCTCGTCCTCACCGGGCAAGGCCACGAGCGCGCGCAGCTTCCCGACGGCGTCGAGTCACGCGGGCACGTATCTGCCGACGAGCTCGTCGAGCTCTACCGTTCGGCTGCGTGCCTTGTGTTCCCGAGCCTGTACGAGGGCTTCGGCCTCCCTCCGCTGGAAGCGATGGCCTGCGGCTGCCCCATCGCGTGCTCGAACGCGACGTCGTTGCCGGAGGTCTGCGGCGACGCCGCCGAGTACTTCGATCCCCACTCGCCTGACGAGATGGCGGCCGCCGTCCTCCGCGCGCTCGACGGGCGCCGCGTCGCGCGAGGGCTTGCCCATGCCGCGGAGTTCACGTGGGACGCGTGTGCTCGAGCGCACGACACGGTCTATCGCGAGATCGCTAGCGCCTGACGAAGGCCAGGCGCACGACGTCGCCGTCATCCGCCGCAACCTCGCGCCCGAGCAACCCGTACAAGGGCCCCACGGGGACGAGCCAGGGGAACGCGCGCACGTACGCGTCGTTCCAGTTCGGTTGCATGCGCACGACCTCACGCGAGACGAGCTCGAGTGCGGGAACCGCCTCGACGAGGGCGTCGACCCGTGACGGGTCGTACCAGCGCTGGAAGAACGAGCGACCGCCGCCGGGCTCGTTCGCGTAGACGGGGGCGTCACGCCAGTCCTCCCGATGCTCGAGCGCGTGCGGAAGCGTCACGAGCACGCGGCCACCCGGCTTCACGACGCGCGCCAGCTCCCGCAAGGCTTCGGCGTCGCCCGGCTCCTCGATGTGCTCGAGGACAGAGATCGAGTACGCGTGGTCGAAGCTCCCGTCCTCGAACGGAAGGGCGCGGCCGTCGGCGACGCGGAAGCCGACGCCTGCATCGCCGGCGAGCGCCTGCCAGGTCTCGATCTCGCGCTCGAGCTGATCAACCGACGTGACCTCGACACCCTGTCGCGCCAGCCACACTGCAAGGAGCTTCGGGCTCGCGAGGTCGAGCACGCGCTCGCCGGCCTGAGCATCCAGCCGCTCGCTCGCCCAGGGCAGCTCGAGGTAGCGGCTCGGATCGAGCGGCACGACGACGCGCACGACCGCCTCGTGCCGGTAGCCGTGGCGGACGAGGTCGCGTATACCGAGCGCGACGCTCGTCCGGTACAAACGCGCCCATCCCCGCACGGCGGCCGATTGTACGAGCGGCGTAGTGTTCGAGCCATGCGAATGGCTGGCACGCTCGCCATCTGCGCAGTCGTGCTGGGCTACGCAACCGTAGTGCAAGGCGGGGGTGAGAACCAGTTCGCCCACCTCGCGCTCATTCGCTCCCTCGCCGACGGCACGCCGAACGTCGACCGGTATCACCGGGAGTCGAAGGACCTCTCCTGGTACAACGGCCACTACTACTCGACGAAGGCGCCGGGCCTTGCGTTCCTCGCGGTCGGTCCCTACTTCGCCCTCGACGAGACTGGAATCCTCGACGGCGCGGCCGACGTCCTCGGCACCGACTCACGATCCCTCGCCCTCTGGATCCTCGTCCTGATCTGCGCCGTGCTGCCCACCGGTGTCCTGCTGTTCCTCCTGCGCAGGGTGAGCGACGACTTCGAGCCCGGCTTCGGCCCCGTTACCGCGGTTACCGCCGGCCTCTGTACGCTGCTCTTCCCCTTCGCGACCCTCTTCTTCGACCACGCGCTGGCTGCTGCCCTCGGCTTCGCGGCGTTCTGCACGGTCCGGTACGCCAAGGACCGGCTGGCGTGGATCGCGCTCTCGGGAGTGATTGCCGGCTTGGCGATCACAGCCGAGTACCCACTTGCCCTCGTCGCACTCGCCGTCGGCGTGTATGCGTTGACATCGTCCGATTGGCTTCGCCGAGGAGCAGCGTACGTGGCCGGAGTCCTCGTCGGCGTGCTCCCTCTCCTGCTCTACGACTGGTGGGCGTTCGGCTCGCCGTTCCACAACTCCTACGAGTACGCGATCATCGAGCCGGGCGTCTCCGGCCACGACGTGATCGGCGCGAACGACCGTGGCCTGTTCGGCGTGGGTGCTCCTCAGCGCGGCGTCGCCTTGCAGCTCCTCTTCAGCCGCATAGGCCTGATAACGGTGACCCCGGTCGTGCTCGCCGGTGCCGCCGGTCTGTTCCTCCTCTGGAAGAAGGGTCGGCGCCGGGAGGCGGCGCTGGCGGGGTTCCTCGCGGCCGCATTCGTCGTCTACAACTCCGGCTACGCGACACCCTTCGGCGGCGGGACACCGGGCCCGCGCTTTCTCATCCCGATGCTTCCCTTCCTCGCGCTCGGGTTCGCCACGGCCTACCGGGCCTGGCCGTGGGAGACGATTGCGCTCGCGGTCCCGTCAGGAGTTCTCATGCTCGGGATGACGGCGACGGATCCTATTCGCGCCGTGACGTGGAAGTGGGTCGAGCGAGTGTGGGACGGCACGTTCGCGGGCTCTGGCGTGTGGCCCAAGCTTCCGCTGGCCGCATGCGTGCTCGCGGCAGTCATTCTCTGCGTCCGGGCGACGCCGCTCGGCCGCCCGACGCCGGCGCAGGCGGCGGGTGCCGCATTGACGCTCGCTCTCTACGTCGCCGTCGCGCTGGCGGGCCCGCGGCTCGTGGGGACGAGGCCGATCGTGCTCCTCCTCCTGCTCGCACTCAGTTTCGGGGCGGTGGCAGCGTGGCATTATCGACCCTGGTTCCCGCGCAGGGCTCCTGAGCGACCCGGGTAGACCCCGTACTTACAGGTCCCACATGCCCTCTGGCTACGCTTCGCTCCCGGGATGTCGGGGACAAACAACCGCGTGTGGAGCGAGACCGCGATTGCCGAACTGCGGCGAGAGTTGGGCGACGTCTACGAGGGAAGGACGGTGCTCGTCACCGGTGCGGACGGCTTCATGGGCTCCCACCTCACGGACGCGCTCGTGGAGCTGGGAGCGAACGTCGTCGCGTTCGTCCGGGCGACATCGAGCGGCGCTCTCAACAACATCGGGCACCTGCGCTCGCGCGTCCACATCAAGTTCGCCGACCTCACCGACCGCACATCGGTCGACTACCTCGTTCGTGAGCTGAAACAGGCCCCGGACCGGCCGTACATCTTCCATCTCGGCGCCCAGGCGCACGTCGGCGAGTCGTGGCATCGGCCGTACGAGACGGTGATGGCGAACGTCGTCGGCACGCTCAACCTCCTGCAGTCGATCCTCGACCACGAGCTCGAGGTGGAGCGCTTCGACACCGCCGGCACCTCCGAGGAGTACGGCAATCCTCGCGACGCGGTCGCCCACCATCACGACTTCGACGCCGACGGCGGCGTCGTCTTCCACGAGCGCTCGCCGCTCAACCCGAAGTCGGTGTACGCGACGTCGAAGGTGGCGGCGGACTTCCTGACGATGAACTACCACGACGCGTTCGGCATCCCCGGGGTGGTCACGCGGATGTTCAACAACTACGGCCCGCGGCAGAACCCGCGCTTCGTCACCGGCACGATCGTCACGCAGGCGCTGGAGCGGCCGCGCATCGAGCTCGGGCAGCTCGAGCCGCTCCGCGACCTTTGCTACTGCACGGACGGCGTCCGAGGCCATCTGATGGTCGCGGCGCACGGGGTGCCCGGCGACGTCTACGTCTACGGCCAGGGCGAGAACATCTCCATGCGCGACTGGGCCGAGCTCATCCTGCGCGTCGGCGAGGAAGCGGGGTACTGGCCCGGTGACCGCGAGGTCGTCAGCGTCGCCGAGCGCCACCGCCCGGGGGCGAGCGAGGTGCTCGCGCTCAAGGTGGGGTTCGAGAAGCTCGCGCGCGAGACGGGCTGGCAGCCTCTCGTCACCTGGGAAGAAGGCGTCCGCCGGACGATCGACTGGTACGCGGCGAACCGCGACAAGTGGGCCGGCCGCGTGGACTGGGTGACGCCGACGCCCGCGCCTGTGGAATGAAAGCGCTCGTCACAGGCGGCTCCGGCTTTCTCGGATCGCACCTCGTCGAGCGGCTCCGGGAGGCAGGACACGACGTCGTCGTCCCGCGCAGCGCCGAGTACGACCTCACCCGTGAGGACGACGCGGCACGACTGTTTCGTGACACCGAGCCAGGGATCGTCTTTCACCTGGCCGCCGTCGCCGGCGGTATCGGCGCCAACCGTGCCGAGCCGGGCCGCTTCTGGCACGCCAACCTGCTCATGGGCACACACGTCCTCGAGCTGAGCCGCCTCGCGGGCGTGCGCAAGCTCGTGCTGCTGGGGACGATTTGCTCGTATCCGAAGCACACGCCGGCGCCGTTTCGCGAGGAAGACCTCTGGAACGGCTATCCCGAGGAGACGAACGCGCCCTACGGCGTCGCGAAGAAGGCGCTGCTAGTCGGCGCCCAGGCCTATCGCGAGCAATACGGGCTGAACTCGATCACGCTGCTGCCGGTCAATCTCTACGGGCCGCGCGACAACTTCGACCTCGAGACCTCACACGTCGTGCCGGCCCTCATCAGGAAGATGCTCGAGGCGAGCGACGAGGTCGTGCTCTGGGGCGACGGCACACCGACGCGCGAGTTCCTCTACGTCGAGGACTGCGTCGAGGGCATCGCGCTCGCTGCGGAGCGGTACGACGACCCGGAGCCCGTAAACCTCGGCTCCGGCGAGGAGATCTCGATCCGTGACCTCGCCGACCTCGTCGCCGAGCTGACCGGCTTCGACGGCGAGCTCCGCTGGGATACGTCGAAGCCGAACGGCCAACCACGGCGCCTGCTCGACACGTCGAAGGCGGCTGAGCTGTTCGGCTTCCGTGCGAGCACGCCGCTGCGGGACGGCCTGGAGCGCACCATCGCGTGGTACCGGGAACACGCACTCAGCACGAACAGGGCATGAAGCTCGAGCGCGCCCGGCGCGTGACCGCCGCGACCTGGAATCGCATCCCTCTCTCCGAGCCGTGGCGCGTGCTCGTGCCGCTGCTCGTCTTCCACTGGATTGCGCTCGCCGCCTACACGACGAAGGTCAACCACAACGCGTGGCTCTTCTACCAGGGCGGTGACCAGATCTGGTACTGGACAACGGGCTGGCTCGTGGGCAACGGCTGGCTGAACGACCCGCTGGTCTCGCCAGGCTGGTCGATGCTGCTCATGCCATTCGCCTGGATCGGCGGGCCCGGCTTTCTCGGCGGGCTGCCGTTGGTGATGCTGCTCCAGATCGTCGTCTTCGCACCACTTGCGCTGTGGAGCATGTACGAGCTCGCCTCGCGCGTTGGCGGCCGGTACATCGGCTATTTCGGCGCGGCGGCCTGGACGATCGCGCCGTACATAGCCATTCCGCTGTTCGTGCACCGGTATCACGATCGGTACGTCGATCAGTTCCTGCCGCTCCCCTTCGGCTTGACCGCGATGGCCGACTACCCAACGACGGTGTGCCTGTTGGCGTCAGCCGCCCTCGCCGTGCGCGCCGTCGACAACCGCGATCCGTCGACGGCAGCGCTCAGCGGGCTGACGCTCGGGTTCGCGGCGCTGGTCAAGCCTTCGAGCATCATCTACGCGCTTGCGCCGGTGCTCATGCTTCTGCTGGCGCGCCGCTGGCGCGAGCTCGCCATCGGCGCCATTGGCGTCGTCCCTGCCCTGATCGCGCTCACGATCTGGAAGTACCGAGGCCTCGGCGACATCCCGGCATTCACGTACCAGGAGACACGTGTCGCGCTGGGTGGGGACACGATCATGGAGCCCTATCGCAGGTACGTGGACATCAGCTGGCACAACATCGCCGTCAACCTCGACAGCCTGCGCGAATTCTTCTGGAGCGTGCGCGTGCTTCAGTGGGTGCCGTTCGCCGGCGCCATCGCAGTGGCACGCCGGTCGCTGGCGCTCGCGGTGTTCTTCTCGGCGTGGTTCTGGGCGTTCTTTCTCCTCAAGGGCTCGGCCGACCAGGCGACCGTCGACAGCGGCACGTTCTTTCGCTTGCTGATCCCGGCGATGCCGGCCTTCTTCATCCTCGCCGCCGCAATTCCGCTGCTCGTGCCGCTACACGGTCCCGCGCTGGCTCGGCGCACGCGGCGCGGACCGCCGCGCCCGATCGGCTGGCGGCTGGTCGTACCCGTCGTGATCGTGCTGGGAATTGCACCCATCGTTGCCGCCGCAGCCGCCACGCCGGTGAAAGGGGCCGAGCACGTGCTCCAGGAGAACGGCATCGCCGTTCCCGTCGACGGCGGTTTCGACTTCACGGCTACCGCCAGGGGCGAGGCGGTGCGCTTGAGCTGGGAGGAGCCGCCCGCTCGTGGAACGAGGCTCTTCTACAAGGTCTTCCGCAGCCCCACGGTCACGGACTATCTCTGCGAGACGCGCAATCCAGGCGCGGACCACTGCACCTTCGCCAGCGAGGCATTGGGCGCGACGCGGCGGACATCGGCTGTCGACCGTCCCGGGCCCGGGAGGTGGACGTATCGCGTCGGCGCCGCCGCCAACTGGGTGGACGACCCAGAACGGGGCGACGTCTTCCTGCTCTCGACTCCCGTCACCGTCACCGTGCCTTGACCTCACGGCGGTGGCTTCCCGAGGCGCTCGCGCTGGCGGGACTGCTCGCGCTCGCCGCCTTCGTGTACGTCCGTGGTGTGGAGGCGGCCGCCAACTATGACGAAGGCGTCTACCTCGCTTCGCTCGACGCGCTCCGCCACGGGCAGGAGCTGGGGACGGGTGTCTACGCGTCGCAGCCGCCCGGGTTCTACGTGCTGCTGCAAGCGTTGTCGCTGCTGCCGGGAGACGGCGTCGAGGGCCTCCGGGTCGCGTTCGTGCTCGTGGCCCTCGTCGGGCTCCTGGCGGCCTACGCGATCGGGCGGCGCCTGGCCGGTGTGTGGGGGAGCCTCGGTGCTGCCGGGTTGCTTGCCGTCACCGCGCCGTGGCCGGTGCAAGCCCCCCGCGTCCAGGCCGACACCGCCTCGGTCGCGATCGCGCTCGCTGCTGTGGCCGTCGCGTTCTACGCCAAGCGGCGGCCATGGCGCTGGGCGGCTGTCGGGGCACTAGCCGGGGCCGCGATCTCGGTGAAGCTGCTCGCCCTTTCGGTGCTTGCCCCGCTCGCGGTACTGCTGATCGCCAAGCGTTCGTGGCGAGCCGCGGCCGCTGCAGTCGCAGGCGCGGCCGTGGTGTGGGCTGCACTGCTCATCGTCTACGCCGGTGCGCTCGGTGAGCTCTGGCAGTCGGTCGTCCAGGACCACCGTGATGCGCGCGGACTCGGCCCCTCGATCGCAGACAACGTCGACCGCGTTCTGCTTCACCCGCTCGACTGGCGAACGCCGGCGGCCGTGCTCGTCCCCGCCGGGCTCGCGTGCGCCGTCTGGCTGCTTCAGCGCGTGGAGCTGCTTGCGCTGGGCGTCTGGATCGCTGTGTCGGCGCTTTTCCTTATCGCGCAGGAGCCGCTCCTCGACCACCACTTCGTGCTGCTCGCAGCCACCTTGGCGGTCCCCGCCGGGGCGGGCCTCGGCGCTGGAGTCTTGCGCGTTCCGGAGCCTGCGCGCTACGCGGTTGCCGGCCTCGCCGGTCTCGCCCTCGCCGCGGGCGGTCTTCAGGAACAGGACCGACTCGCCGACCAGCCAGGCGATCCGCCTGCAGTAAGGCGCGCGGCCGCCGCGCTCGAAGCGGCAACGCGACCGGGAGACTTGGTCGCGACGGACTTACCGATCGTCGCGTATCTAGCCGATCGCCGCATCCCGGGGCAGCTAGTCGATACGTCGTTCGTTCGGCTCGCCAACGGCTCGCTCACGCAGGCCGAGATCCTCGCCGCGATCGACCGCACGCAAGTGCACGGCGTCGCTGTCGGGCGCCTCTTCGCAGAACGGTTTGATCTACTCGCCGAGATCCGCGCTCGCTATCGCGCTTACGTCGAGGTAGGCGGAATCACTCTCTTTCTCTTGCCTTGAGCTTCTCCTCGAGGATCGCGAGCCGCTGAGCAAGCGTGACGTTCTGGTCGACGAGCTTCGAGATCGCCGTCGAGTAGTCGAGCAGCACGAGGAGGATGAAGAACGTCGCCACGGCGAACAGCACCGCGGGCGGATACGTCTCCACGCCAAACCAGTCCGCGATGGTCGCTGTCGCCGATCGCCAGAGCGACAGCACGAGCAGCACGATGCCCGTCGCGAGCCAGAGCAACGCGTAGCGCTCCTTCAGGCGACGCTTGCGGATCAGCTCGAGCACGACGAGCACGAGCAGTACGGAGGCGATGGCGCCCGCGACCGAGAAGGTAAGCGGGGTCACTCCGCCTTCCTCGGCTCGTTGGGCACGGCATGTCGGCGGAAGATCGCGACGAAGAGCGCGAGCAGCACCTTGAGCAGAAAGTACGTGGACTTGAGGACGCCGTGGGACGACGTGCCGGCAAGCCGCTCGCGCATCGGCGCAGACACCTCGACGCGGCGCAGCCGGTGCTTGGCGACCATCACGGTCGCCTCGACCTCCGGGAACTCGTGAGGGTAGTCCTTCGCGAAGAGCTCGATCGCGTCCCGGTTGAGCGCCTGAAAGCCGGAGGACGGATCGGTGACGTGCTGCCTTGCGACGAGCGAAGCGGCGCCGGCGAGGATGCGGTTGCCGAGGTTTCGGTGGGCGGACTGCTTGTAGCCGCCATCGCCGAGGTAGCGCGAGCCGACGGCGACGTCGGCGTCACCGTCGAGCACGGGAGCGATCAGCGCGGGGAGATTGGCCGCGTCGTGCTGGCCGTCGCCGTCGAGTCGCACGACGAGATCGAAGTCGTTCTCGACCGCGTAGCGGAAGGCTGTCTGCACCGACCCGCCGATGCCGAGGTTATAGGGGAGCGTCAGCACGCGCGCGCCTTTTTCTTCGGCGACGTCCGAGGTGCGATCGCCGGAGCCATCGTCCACGACGACGACGTCGAAGCCGGGATCGAAGGCGCGGATCTCGTCGATCACGCTCGCCACGCTGCCCTCCTCGTTGTAGGCAGGCACGATCGCCAGCCGTCGCATGCCGGCAAGCCGTGGGTCTGGGTCAGGCACGGGACCCGGCAGGCGCCTGCGACGTGATCCCGAGCAGCGCGAGCAGCTGCCGCGCCCGGTGGAGATACGTGTGCTCGTCGAGGGCGCGCTCGCGCACGGCGCGGCCGAGCTCCTCGAGGCGGCCGTGGTCGCCGAGCAGCTCCTCGTAGGCCGCCGCAGCCTCGTCTGCGCCGCCCGAGACGACGACGAGCTCGCGGCCCGGTTCGAACCAGCGCTCGATGCCCTCGTGCGGGTTGGAGACGATGGCCGCGCCAGACATGGCCAGCTCGAACGGGCGTGACGTCGAGGATGCGGGCACGATCGCGTGCGGCCGACGGGTGATGTTGAGGTTGATGCGCGCGGCCGAGATCGCGCTCGAGAAGACGTTGAAGGGCACGTCGCCGACGTACCGGGCGGCGCCGGTGTCCGCGCGGAAGTCGTTGCCGCCGAGGGTGAAGTCGACCTCGGGCAGCCGCTTGCTGGGCTCCATCACGAGCGCGTCGATCCACTCCGCCCGGAACTTCTCGCCGTAGCCGTAGAAGAAGACATCGGTCGTCTTCTCCACGGACAGCGGGCTGAACAGCTCGGGGTCCGCGCCCCAGAAGACGGCTTCGGCGCGGCGGGCGCCGAGCTCGCGCAGCCGCTCCAGACCGCCCTCGGAATTGGACACCACGAGGTCGTACTCGGAAGGGTCGGCGCCGTGGTAGTAGTTGAAGCCGGTGTCCATGCCGCCGAACTCCGGCAGGCTCATCGGGACGTCGCCGTCGTAGAAGACGACCGGCACGGAGAACCGCTCGCGAAGCTTCGTCGCCACTCCCCGCAGATGGCTCATCGGCACGGTGAAGACGACGACGGCGTCGACGTCGCCTTCACGCTCGAGGACCCGCTCGAGGTGGCGTTGCCAGCGCGGCGTGACCCAGCGCCAGATCACCTCGCGGACGAAGCGGTCGGTCGCCGTGTCGGGCGGGCTTTCCTCCGCGCGGCGGATGTGCGTGTCGCCCTTGATCCGCGCTACGAGGTCGCGCCCGCCTGCGAACAGCTCGCCCTCGCGGTAGCACGGGTTCGGCTCGGTTCGCCACCAGGGTGCCTGGACGGGGCGGCCGCGATACGGCGTGACGATGAGGTCGACGCCTGCCTCGTGGAGCCCCTTCCAGAGCTGCCACCACGCGGGTGTGCATCCGTACTTGAAATCGAGGTCTATGGCGGACGCAACCGCCATGATCTTCGGCGCCTTCACGGCGGCAGTATGGCGGTCAATACGCGCCGCGCTGTGAGACGACCGCCGGGATCGTGCGCGCGAGGATCGTGATGTCGAGCCAAATCGACCAGTTGTCGAGGTAGTAGAAGTCGAGCCGCACGAGGTCGTCGAAGGAGAGGTTCGAGCGGCCCGAGATCTGCCAGAGACCGGTCATTCCCGGCAGCACGAGATACCGCTTCAGGTGCCACTCGTCGAGCAGCCGGTAGTCCCGCGTCGGCAGCGGGCGCGGCCCGACGAGGCTCATCTCTCCCCGCAGCACGTTGACGACGTTCGGAATCTCGTCGAGCGAAAAGCGGCGCAGGAACCGGCCGACACGCGTGACGCGCGGGTCGTCACGGATCTTGAACAGCGCGCCCGCCGCCTCGTTGACGTCCTCGAGCTCGGCCTGCTGCTCGGCCGCGTCGGCGTACATCGTTCGGAACTTCAGCATCCCGAACTCGTGCTCGCCGAGGCCCACGCGACGGTCGCGGTAGAGCACCGGCCCCCGCGACGTCATCTTCACGGCGGCCGCGATCGCCAGCCACAACGGCAAACCGACCACCAGCACGAGGAGCGACACGATGACGTCGAACGCCCGCTTGATCGCCCAGTCGACGCCGACGAGCACCGGCGGCCTAACCTCGAACAGCGGGATGCCCTGGCCGGGGACGTAGTCGGCGTGCTCCGTCAGCAGCTCGGTCGTGCGCGGCGCGATCCGGACGCGAACGCCCGCCCGGTGCGCCTGGTCGACGAGCTCGAGCAGTTCGCGCTCGCCGAAATCGGAGTCGGTGACGATCACCTCGTCCACGCTTTGCGCCGCGAGGACGGACCGGAGCGTATCGGTGCTCCCCAGCCGTTGTAATGGCACGTCTGTCCCCTCCTGCCCGGAGACGACGCCGAGCAGCTCGTAGTCGATGCCGCTGCGACCTGCACCGAGGGTCCTGTACAGGTGCACGAGATGCTCGCCCTCACCGACGAGCACGGCCCGACGCCGGATGCCGAGCATGTGGAAGATCTCCCGCGTGACGACGTCGTAGCTCGCACGGAACAGGCCGATGAGCACGGCGGCGATCACGAGCGTCGTCGGGATGAGGCCGAACGTCGAGAACTCGTGGCCGATGCCGATCCCGAAAGCGAACGTCAGCAGCGCGACGAGAAAGAGCGACCCCACGACGCGACCGAAGCCGGGTCGGCGCTCACGGCTCGCATACAGCCGACCCTGTGAGAACACGAGCACGGTCACGAGCGCGACGAACGGCAGCCACTCGGTCTCCGCATCCCAGAGGACGCCCCAGAGGATCGGCGTGTGGCCGTAGTAGACCTCCCGCAGCGCGAGCGCGAGGTAGAGGGCGAGCGCGAGCCCGCAGATGTCGAGCGCGATGAGAATCGCGACGCCGAGAACGCGGAACACCGCCGGCCGCAGCTGCGCGCGCGCGAACGCGTACGGCTTCGCGCGCCGGATGTCTCCGACGTCGCGCCGCTCGTCCGGCGCGCCGGCGGGCTGCTCCGAGGGCGCAGGCTCGCTTGCCACGGAAAGTCAGTGTAGGGCGAAGGGCCGCTGGGGGAGGCCGTTTGCGGCTTGTCTGAGCCGTTCGAGGTCAGTGACCTCGCAGCGCCGCGACAGCGCTGTGAGCGCGATCCGCAGTGCCGCACGGCGCTTTGCGGACAGGAGATCGGTGTCGTGGAAGTACACGTGGAGGTACTCGGGGAGTGAGGCGAGCGACGCTCGCGTCGCCATCCCGAGCGAGTGCGTCGACGGGAGCTCGAGTAGACGACCTCCTGCGGGGAGCGTGAGCCAGGCGGGCCGATCTCCTGAGAGCCGCGGATCGCCTTCGGCGAGGTAGGCCGGCACGAAGGCCGTCCCCGTGCAATCGGCATACCCGAGCTCCGCCAGCACGTGGGCCACCTGGCCGTCGATGTACCAGCCGCCGCCGCAGAACAGCCGGGGCTCGAGCCCGCGCTCGCGCAGCCACCGCGCCTCGCGGCGGACCAGCTCGGCGTGCTCGGCTCCGCCGGCCGGAGGCCGCGCATGCGCCGGTCCCACGAAGTGGGTGTGATGGCCGAACGGGCCCTGCTCGGCGGCTTCCCGCGCGCGCTCGAGCCATAGCTCGGGGTCCTCGCCGGCGTCCTCGTCCGGGGGTCGCAGCAGGGCGGCGATCGCGAATCCCCCCGGACGGCGAGCCTGCAGCGACGAGAAGAGCTGCCAGCACCTCTCATCGAGGGGTCGTTCGACGTGACAGGAGACGACCGCGTACCTTTTTTCATCCGTGTGCGGCATCTGCGGATTCCTAGCACCCTCCGGCGAGCCGAACACGGCCCTCGTCGCGGAGATGAACGCCGCGCTCTTCCATCGCGGGCCGGACGAGGGGTCGGTCGACGCTTTCGGCCGCTGCGTGCTCGGCAACCGCCGCCTGCAGATCATCGACCTCGTCACCGGCAGCCAGCCAGTGGAGAACGAGACCGGCGACGTCGTCTGCGTCTTCAACGGCGAGATCTACAACTTCCTCGAGCTGCGGGACGAGCTCGGGAAACGCGGGCACGAGATCCGCGGCACGGGCGACACGCCGGTCATCCCCCACCTGTACGAGGAGCACGGCACCGCCTTCGCCGAGCGCCTGTCTGGGATGTTCACCGTGGCTCTATGGGACCGCGGCCGCGAGCGCCTCGTTCTCGCACGCGATCGCGTCGGCAAGAAGCCGCTCCTCTGGACGCGACTGCCTGACGGCGCACTCGCGTTCGCCTCCGAGCTGAAGGCATTGCTGCGCCTGCCGGGCGTGTCGCGCGAGGTCGACCCGCACGCCGTCGACGCGTTTCTCGCGCTCCAGTACGTCCCGGGCGGCACCGGCCTGGTGGGCGTCGAGAAGCTGCCGCCCGGACACGTGCTCGTAGCCGAGAACGGCGATGTTCGTATCGAGCGCTATGCGCGACTCGAGCAGCTGGGGCCCGAGAGCGAGGGCGACTGGCTCGCGCTCGTCCGGGAGCGCGTCGAGGCCGCCGTCAGGCGGCGTCTCATCTCGGACGTGCCGCTCGGCGCACTGCTCTCGGGCGGCATCGACTCGAGCATCGTCGTCGCCCTCATGGCACAGGCGTCCGCGCAGCCCGTCCGGACGTTCACGGTCGGCTTCGGCGACGAGGGCTACGACGAGCGACGCTACGCGCGCGCGGTGGCGAAGCGCTACGCGACCGAGCACGAGGAGATCGTGCTCGAGGCAGACGTCGCCGGCACGCTGCCGCGGCTCGCGGAGGTATTCGACGAGCCGCTCGGAGACGACGCGGCGCTGCCGCTGTACCTCGTGTGCGAAGGGGCGCGGCGGCACGTCACGGTGGCGCTCACCGGCGACGGCGGAGACGAGTCGTTCGCCGGCTACGAACGCTACGTCGCGCACGAGCTCGCGGGCCGTCTGCACGTCCCAGGCGTCGGGACGGCGGCGCGCGCCCTGCGCTCGATGGGTCGAGAGCGCCGTTCGACCGCCGTGCGCGCGGCGCGCCTCCTGGAGGCCGCTGCATCCCAGCCTGGGGAGCGGTACGGAAAGCTCATGGAGGTGTTCCCGGCCGAGGTGCGTGTCGACCTGCTCGACGCCGACTTCGTCCCCCGTCCGTCTCCAGCCTGGCAATTGCTCGGGCCGCCGCCGGCGCCGGGCATCACCGGCTTGCAGCT